>CAVIJI010000016.1:0-5794 GCA_963642885.1 bacterium | reverse complement strand
AGAAATTATTCTTTGACGGAATCGGCGGTGTAAGTATAAATTCTCTCGCTAAAATCAGTTTTCTCACCGGTTATGATGTATCGGGCTATGACAGGACAAAAACCGCCGTTACGGACAGACTCGAGAAAATGGGAATTAAGGTTTATTATACAGCCTCGGAAGAACATGTCAAAGATTGTGATGCGCTCATATATACCGTGGCAATTCCAGAAAGCAATCCCGAATACTCCTACGCCAAGGAAAACGGCATACCGCTTATTTCCCGCGCGGATTATTTAGGATATATCATGACAGGATACTCATCGAGAATCGGAGTTTGCGGTACTCACGGAAAAAGCACGACAACGGCAATGTTGGCAAAGATTCTTTCATGTGCCGAAACGAATCCTACCGTTTTCGGCGGAGCGGCATTAAAAGAAACCGGAGAATATGATATAATCGGAGGACATGATTATTTCGCATTCGAAGCATGCGAATACATGGATTCGTTTCTTGACTTCAACCCGACAACCGCTGTCGTATTAAATATCGAGCTTGACCATGTAGATTATTTTAAATCAATCGAGCAAATGCGTGAGTCCTATGTTAAATTTATAACACTCCCCTCATGTAAAAATGCCGTAATGAATTCAGATGACGAAAACTGCGTTTTAGTCGCTAAAGAAGCCGAAAGTCGTGGAGTCAATATCATAACCTTCTCGAGAAACGATAAATCTGCCGATTTTTATTCGCAGAACGAGGATTTAAGCGACGGATATCCCGAATTCGATATAATGCACGGTAATGTAAAGCTTGCTCATATAAAGCTAAAAAAGCCGGGAGCACACTATATTTACGATTCACTTGCGGCATTTGCGTCATGTTATACAATCGACATCGACTCGAATTCGATTGCTCGCGGATTATGTGAGTTCAGCGGAATCTGCAGACGAATGGAAAATATCGGAAAAACGAAAGGCGGAGCTGTTTTATATTCAGATTACGCACACCATCCTACGGAAATAGCGGCAACTCTGAGCGCCGCGCGTAAAATCACCCAAGGCAAGCTGACTGTTGTTTTCCAATCCCACACTTATTCCAGGACTGCCGAGCTCTTTGACGATTTTGTGTCAGCGTTCTCCGATTCGGGTATTGACAAGCTGATTCTCTGCCCGATTTATGCCGCCCGTGAAAAAAACACCTACGGCATTACCTCCGAAAAACTAGGCAGTGCGATTGCCGCTAACGGTAAAGAAGTCGTTTGCGTACCCACATTCGAAAAGGCCGCGGAAACGGTTGAGAACGTCGGAAAGTCCGATGATGTTGTCATTGTCATGGGAGCGGGAGATGTAATCGAGGTAGCAAACATCTTAATTCATAACAGATAATTTCGAATTAGGATAATACCTCTACGGTTAATTAATACTCAACGCAATAGTGAATTATTAACTATTTTATACATTAATCTTGACATTCGAAAAAATGTATATTACAATATATTATGTCAAATTCTGATATTATGATGAGGAAATGCAGGTAATTATGGAAAAAAAGAACATACACATCATATCACACACCCACTGGGACAGAGAATGGTATATGCCGTTTGAGGCTCATCGCTACAAGCTGGTTGAATTTTTCGACAGACTTTTAAACACCCTTGACAGCGACCCGTCCTTCAAAAGCTTTCACCTTGACGGTCAGGCAATTGTTATTGAAGACTACCTCGAAATTCGTCCCGAAATGCGTGAGAAAATCGTCAAATACATTGCAGACGGAAGAATAGTTATCGGTCCCTGGTATATTCTCCAGGATGAATACCTTACCGATGGCGAATCCAACGTTCGTAATATGATTGTCGGCAAAAAGATTTGTGCAAAATACGGTAAATGCTCCGATACGGGCTACTTCCCCGACGCATTCGGCAATGTAGGTCAGGCTCCTCAGATTCTCAGAGGCTTCGGTATCGACACCGTGGCTTTCGGCAGAGGAACATCCCAAAGAAAGGGCGATAGATTGGACACCGGCGAACCTAACTACGGTAAACAGGTTTGCGAGGTTATCTGGCGTTCGCCCGACGGTTCGGAGGTTATCGGCTCTACATTCCTGCGCTGGTACAGCAATGCCAATGAAATTCCCTCAGAACCCGAAGCGGCTGCAAAGAGAATTACCGAAATTCGTGACTCTCTCGCGTCATGCTCTGTATGTGATGACTTGCTGTTCATGAACGGTCTCGACCACGAACCCGTTCAGACCGATATCGGTAAAATCGCCGAAACAGCGGATGCTATGCTTCCCGACCATGTAATGCACAGCACATTCCACGACTATTTCGAAGCTATCCGTCCGTACAAGGACAAGTTCGGAATTTTCGTAGGTGAGCTTGATACACAGTACGGCTCAGGTTACGGAACTCTCGCAAACACGGCATCCTCGAGAATTTATCTTAAACAGCTCAACACAAAGTGCGAAAGCCTTCTCGAAAAAGCGGTTGAACCTTTAAATGTATATTCTGCCCTGTATGCCAACGACGAAATTCGCAGAGATTATTCCCTCTTCCTCTGGAAAACACTTCTTCAGAATCATCCTCACGACTCAATCTGCGGTTGCTCGGTAGACGATGTTCATTCGGAAATGGTTACGAGATTCAAAAAAGTGCTTGCATCGGGTAAGTCTGTAGCTAAGGATGAGCTTGAAAAATTCATGAGTGTTGTCGACACTGCCTCCGTCGGCAGCGAAAAAGTCATTACCGTATTCAATCCTCACGGATTTATTTCGGGTGAAACCGTAACCGTAAATGTCGATTTCCCCGAAAACACCGATGTAACTCCCGATATGCTCTCGGTATATGACGGTGAGAGCATTATTCCGATTGATGTCGAAGACCTCGGCGTTGTATTCGATTATATTCTTCCCAAGGATAAATTCCGCGTTCCGTTCCATACCAGACGTTTCGTTGTCACATTCAAAGCCGCAAATGTTCCCGCTCTCGGCTACAAATCGTACGCAGTCAAGACGGACGGTGCTAAGGCCGAAAACAAGCTGACAGCTTATAAGCGCGGAATGGCTAACGAAAGAATCAGAGTTAAATTCGAAAGCGACGGTTCTCTTATCGTTACTGACAAAAAGAGCGGTACGACAGTCACTACCGGTATTATGGTTGATACAGGTGATGTCGGTGACGAATACAACTATCGTCAGACAGCAGACGGTGTGACAGTTACAACCGAAGGCACCAGAGCTAATATAACACTCCTGTCTTCCTCTGCCGCATCTATAACGTTTAAGGTTACTCATGATATGACCATCCCTCAGGGTGTTGACAGAAGCCAAAGCAAGCGCACAGGCAGCTGCAAGATGATTATAGAAAACTTCTATACTCTCAGAAGCGGTGCGGACAGATTGGACGTAAAAACGGTTATCCACAATAACGCGGAAAACCACCGTGTCGTAATGCTCACAAAGAACGATATTAAAACAGACCTCGTTATGGCCGAAGGTCAGTTTGATGTTGTTGAAAGAAATATTATGCCCTGGAGCGGTTGGAAAAATCCTACGGTTCCCGGAAAGATGACATCATTCTTCGGGCTTGAAGATGACAGCCGCGGTCTTCTTATTGCGGGCAGAGGCCTTTGCGAATATGAAGTACTGCACGACGGTTCTAACACAATGTCATTGACGCTGCACAGAGGTGTAGATCAGCTCGGCGACTGGGGTTACTTCCCCACTCCCGACGCACAATGCAAGGGTATACTTACAGTCGAATATGCTTTAATTCCCTACGCAAATAAGAAATCCGACCGTGAAAAAGCCATCAATTCCGCATATTCATTCGCGGGATATATGCCTGTTGCGATCTGCGCACCTGCTCACGGCGGAAAGTTGCCCGCTACAGATTCGCTTCTCGGTATTTCAGGCAGCGGATTCGTTGTAAGCGCAACCAAGATGGGTGAAACAAGAGATTCCGTTATTCTTCGTGTATTCAATCCCAACGCATACGACACAAAGATGAAGCTTGACATAAACGGAAAATTCAAAGCAATATACAACGTAAACCTTGCCGAGGAAAGACAATCAAAGGTACTGGTAAGAAACGGTATATGCAATATAGCAATTCCTCACAAGAAGATAGTTACAATCGAACTCGTTCCCGATAATAAATAAAAATCGACAGAACAAGACACCGATGCTCATTCAGGTAAGCATCGGTGTCTTTTATTATCTGCCGATATTTAATTATTAAAAGATAACTTCGCCGTCTCGAAAATCTCATTTCCTTCTTTGATTACAGGGTCAGTCCATTCCGATTCGCCGAACCTGCAAAAGACTGTCTCAAATGAATTGCATTCCGTAAAAGCATACTCGCCGATTTCGCTTATCGGTGATTTTACCGTAATCTTTCTCAGCTTTGTACAGTAGCTGAATTGGTAGCTTCCGATTTCGGTAATCCCGGAACCGAGAATAACACTCTCCAAAGAAGTACAATTATTGAATGCTCTGATTCCGAGACTCGTCACCGTATCGGGTATTTCTATATTCTCCAAAGCATAGCAATTTATAAATGCTCTCTGACCTATCACTTTAAGATTCTTTCCGAAATATATGGTATTGAGCAGTTCGCAGTTGTAAAATACCTGTTCACCCAACACTTCGACACAATCGGATATCGTCACCACAGTCAATTCTTTACAGTTAATAAAGAAGTTTCGTTCGAGTTCCCGTACTATTATGCCGTCTACAACATCCGGTATTACAAAGTTGTCCCAGTTTCCCGTATATTTATCCTTGTTGAACGATAAAACTCCGTCCTCATCGATTGAATACCACGGTTCTTTTACCGATGTTGTGGTGTACACGTTTTCGATTCCCGTCATAAACTGAGCTTTCTTATATGTCGCATCACTCAGTCTGTCTTTTGAATCCCGAAAAGAGCCGAGTTCCGAAAACGCACTGATTGCTTCATCGTATTCGCCTGCTTCAAGTGCCTTTTCGGCTCCCGAATATTTAGCCGATGGTATAAACAGCTTAAAAACAAGTACGATTAAAACCACCACAGCCAACAATGCCGATAGAATCAAAATAGCTTTTGTTTTATCCGAAATACCCTCTCGGCGCTGTTTTATCTCACGTTTGATTTGTTTATCGCTTTTCTTATCGTCTTCGATTTTACGCTTGCCGAGATATTCGGTGTCTAAATGCTCATGAAGCCATTCAAGCGAAACATGACAAGCTCCGCATTTTTCGCTGTCATGTAGGTTTACCTGACCACACGTACAAATCCAGTATCCGTCTTTTTCAAGCGGTTTAAATTTCGCATCCGTTACTCCCGAGCATTCACGCTTAATCTGTTCGTATAACGGATCTGTCTGCCAATAAATCTCCTGAGCAGGCAGTTTTTCACCTGTACGATTATCGGTATTTTTCCATACGACAACCTCACCGCTTCTCGTGTATCTGACCTCGGTCAGTCGGCCCACAGCATATACGGTATTTTTATCGTCGAGTTTAACAGGCTCTGATTCGGGAGAGGTAAGCTTTTCCGAATGCATCCTGCCTATTAATTCCTTTCTCAGAGAATAAAGCTCTGCTTCCATTGAGAAATCGATTATCTCAAAATCTCCGCATGGACATGTAATTACTTTGATGTCGGGAGCGGAAAGCTCATCGGCTTGCTCGACAATAATCTCCTTAATTTGCAGGGGGCACGTATTTATCCATTCGTCATATTTTTTATCGCTTATAATACGCGGGTATTTCTTCTCTTCCATATTTAACGCTCCGAAATATTACTGCTTTAATCATAACATTATTCATG
>CAVIJI010000015.1:26294-40549 GCA_963642885.1 bacterium | reverse complement strand
TAATAGTTAGAACGTCTCTTATCGGTTTTAATTACGAGATCTCTTGCCTGTGAATTGGTAAGCTCGTGACGCTTCATGACGTTTTCGACACGTGTATCAAAATCCGCTGTAATAAATACCTTCACAACATTATTTTTCTCTGCAAGTACGTAATCGGCACATCTTCCGACTATAATCGCACTTTCACCTGAGTTTGCAATATCCTTGATTATCTGAGATTGTACTACAAACAGCTTATCGTTTATCGGGAGATTGACATTTCCCATTCCCGTATTATAAATCGATGAACCGAGAGCCAAAGTATAAAGTAAACTGCTTGCCGCTTTTTCGTCTACTGTGCTGAGTGTTTCTGTCGACATACCGCTCTTTTGTGCCGCAAGCGTTATTAAATCCTTGTCATAAAACTTATAACCGAGCAATTCAGCTAATTTCTTTCCGCATTCGCGTCCGCCGCTTCCGTATTCTCTTGCGATTGTTACAATGTAGTTCTTCATATTATTTCCATCCTTAAATTATTAAATTTATTTCTTTTCCAATTCACTTATCAAATTCACTCTTCTTAAATGTTTCCCGCCTTCGAATTCGGTATCAAGAAATGTGTTGGCAATTTCATATGCAAGTCCTTCGCCCACTACACGTGCACCCATACAAAGTGTGTTTGCGTCATTGTGAAGCCGTGTATATTTTGCACTGTAGGTATCAGAACAGCATGCGGCACGTATACCTTTGATTTTATTAGCCGCAATGCTCATACCGATTCCCGTTCCGCATATTAATATACACAAATCCGCTTTTCCGTCAAGCATATGGTTGCATGCTTTTTCGGCAAACAGCGGATAATCACAGCTGTCTTTGGTATATGTTCCCACATCCTCAATCTCATAGCCATCGGCAGATAAAAGATTTATAATGGTATTCTTCAATTCAAAACCCGCATGATCCGACGCAATAACAATTTTCTTCATTTTTCACCTTTTTAATTACTTAAACCTTTGAGACGTTCCTCACGTTCTCTTTCTGCCTGAGATTTTTTCAGATAAACAGGAACAAGATTGACATCGGTAAAGTCCTGCTTGTCGCCGTTTGAATATTTTGTGTATGCCGCGATTGCCGCACCGAAAGCGGCATTTGATTCTATTATATCCGCGCGAATTCCTTTTTGCTCTAACTTCTCGGAATGCATATCGGACGCATCACCTGTTATAATGAGCTTGTGCTCGTTTATCTTTGCTTCAATCAGATTAAAATAATCATCGAATTCGAGCTGCTGTTCATCTGCCTGCTTTGTTATTTGACCGTCCGCAAGATAAACGGATGTATAAAACGTTCCTCTGCGGGCATCAATCATCGGAGTGATAATGCCATGACATTTATTTATTCCGTATGCGAGAGCATCGAGCGAAGAAACACCGACACATGGTTTGGAATCCGCAAACGCCAAACCCTTTATAACACTTACGCCTATCCTGATTCCCGTGAATGAACCGGGACCTACCGAGGCGGCATATAAATCGATATCATCGAACGTCATCCCGCTTATTCTAAGGGCAGAATCTATCATTTTTGTTAGTGCGGTGGTATGACTCGGAGCTTCATACGCATAACTTACAACAGCTTTAGCTTTTTTATCATCAACATCAACTAAAGCAACATATGCGGTTTTTGTTGATGTATCGACAGCAAGTATTTTCACAATCACTCCTCCTTCATACTGAAATCCGCAAATTTATCTTCATCGATTTCATTTCCGTCTATGGTGATGCATCTCGAACTCTCGCCTGTTTTCTCTATCTTAACCTTTATCGTATTTTCAGGCAGAGAACAGCCGAGTTTTTCGCTCCACTCCGCGATACAGTTTCCGCCGTCGACATATTCATCAAAACCGAATCCGTCAAGCTCATCTAAACCGCTAATACGGTAAAGATCAAAATGGAACAGCGGTATTTTTCCGTTTCGATATTCATTCACCAAAGTAAACGTCGGACTCTTAACACGGCTGTTCGGGGACAAAACCGATGCAAGTCCTCTTACAAATACCGTTTTTCCTGCACCGAGGTCACCGTATAATGCGATAAAGAACCTGTCATTTATCAGAATTTCACCGAGTGTCTTTCCGATTTTCTCGGTGATTTCAGTTGAATCAGAATATAATTTTACCATTTTTCGGCAATCAGAATAATCCGACTATCCTTCCGTTTTCATCTACGTCTATTGAATTTGCCGCCGGTATTTTGGGAAGTCCGGGCATTGTGAGAATACTTCCCGTATAAACCACTATAAATCCCGCTCCGGCAGATAATTTAACATCACGTACCGTTATATCAAAGCCGTGAGGACGACCCAATTTTGTTTGATCATCCGACAATGAATACTGAGTTTTGGCCATACATATCGGATATGTATTATATTTTTCATCAAGCTGAACTATTTCCGCAATGGCTTTCTTTGCGGCAGATTCGAACACTACATTATCCGCACCGTAAATTTTACGAGCGATTACGGTGATCTTATCGCATATACTCATCTCATCGGGATACAGAAGCTTAAATTCCGACTTCTTTTCACATGCTGCCACAACCTTATCGGCAAGGTCTATTCCGCCTTCGCTTCCCTTGGCGAATACCTCCGACAATGTAAAGTCGGCACCGTTTTTGATGCATATCTCACGAAGTGTATCAAGCTCGGCATCAGTATCGGTATCAAAGCGGTTTATTGCGACAATAACGGGAATACCGTATATCTGAAGATTTTCGATATGCTTTTCAAGGTTTACGCTTCCCTTAATCAACGCATCTACGTTTTCGGATTTCAGGTCGGTTTTCGGTACACCACCGTTATATTTAAGTGCTCTTACCGTTGCCACTAAAACAACAGCGGACGGCTTGATTCCCGCAAATCGACATTTGATATCAAAGAATTTCTCTGCGCCGAGGTCAGCTCCGAATCCCGCTTCGGTAACAGTATAATCCGCAAGCTTCATCGCTAATTTTGTCGCACGTACAGAATTGCATCCATGCGCAATATTGGCAAACGGGCCGCCGTGAATAAGTGCGGGGGTATTCTCAGTCGTTTGAACGAGATTCGGGTTAATCGCATCCTTCAAAAGTGCGGTCATTGCTCCGTCAGCATGGATATCACGTGCAAATACGGGAGAACCGTTTCTCGTATACGCAACAAGAATGCTGCCGAGTCTCTTTTTAAGGTCTGATAAGTTTTCCGCAAGACACAGAATCGCCATGACTTCCGATGCTACGGTAATCATGAAATGGTCTTCACGCGGTACTCCGTCTGCTTTACCGCCTAAACCGACAACAATATTTCTGAGTGCTCTGTCGTTTGTGTCGGTAACACGTGAGAACAAAATACGTCTGGAATCTATATCAAGTGCATTTCCCTGCTGAATGTGATTATCAATCATTGCGCAAAGAAGATTATTCGCCGCTGTAATCGCATGAAAATCACCTGTGAAATGCAGATTAATATCCTCCATAGGCAATACCTGCGAGTATCCGCCTCCTGCCGCGCCGCCTTTTAATCCGAAGACAGGACCGAGTGACGGTTCACGAAGTGCTATCACAGCCTTTTTGCCTATTTTCGACAGAGCCATACCGAGTCCTATCGTGGTTGTTGTTTTACCCTCTCCCGCAGGTGTCGGATTAATTGCAGTCACTAAAATAAGCTTTCCGTCGGGATTGTTTTTAACTCTCTCAAAGCATTCCGGAGTTATTTTTGCTTTGTACTTACCGTACAGTTCAAGGTCATCTTCATTAACATTGAGTTTTTTCGCTATTTCACCAATAGGTCTAAGAGTAGTGTTTTGAGCTATTTCGATATCAGTAAGCATA
Source organism: bacterium (assembly GCA_963642885.1). Lineage (GTDB taxonomy): Bacteria > Bacillota > Clostridia > Oscillospirales > CAG-272 > UMGS1696. Next base: position 36,704 of record CAVIJI010000015.1, on the reverse strand, counting down.
TTTTCTCTCCCACGTGTGATTTACTCGATTTGATTATAACATGTATGCATATTTAATTCAATCGAATTTTGTTAAGGATGTGCCGAATAGCATGTCGAAATGCAGTAAACCGCACTCATTCGTTTCCGTTCGGCAATGAAAAACATGTAGTCGTTGCTGCCGTAATACAGCTCTATGTGTGATTAAAAAAAGCAAGTCAATACGCTTGCTTTCCATACCCGCCCTGAGGGATTTGAACCCTCGACCATCGGAATCGGAATCCGGTACTCTATCCGGGCTGAGCTAAGGGCGGTTTCTGATGTTATTATAACACACTTTTCTCCGAAAGTAAAGTGTACATATGAATTTACATCTATTTTTTATCGGGGTAAATCTCCAAAATACAGCGACGGATACGGTATAAAATAAGTGAGAGTCATAACCGTCGGTCAAGCCGACGGTTATGACTCCGTTTTTTGTCATTATATTCTTATTCGTACAAACATTATCGATACTCTGTTATATGTAAATGTCACAAGCAATTCACCGTCATTGTATATAACAGCAGGATATGACAGTTCTCCCCCATCCTCACGCATTATATCAAATACAGAAGTGAAGCTTTCTCCGCCGTTCTCCGAAACAAGCAGTGATATAGGCGATCTTTCTCCCGTATCTGTCGGGTTGCATATAAGATAAATTTTTCCGTCGGGTGAAGCGGTCAAATCTATACCGCTGTTATTGTTCGGGACGTCTATAGGATACGCTTCCGAGAAAACCAAATCCTTTTTATTTGCATCAGAACGATAAATTTTTCCGTTTTTTGATCGCATCAAAGCGTGAATCCCGTTTTCGTCACTCCACAAGGTTGGCTGAATCAGTTTGGTTTTCACACCGTCGCACAGATATTTTCCACGCTCCCAAGTCAATCCGTCATCATGAGAAATATCGATAAATGCACGCCATATACTGTCGGCGTCATCCGATTCATGTGAAGCACCCGCGATTATCGTACCGTTCGATAATATAAGCGGTTTATCTTTCACGGGGCCTCTGCCTCCGCTGTTATCTCCCGTGACAAGCTCTGCAGGTTCGGTCCAGGTATGACCGTCATCGTATGAATACCTAACAATGGTTTTCCAACTCGGTATCGTCGCGCCTTTTTTGTAACATAATGTGATTTTTCCGTAGGTTTTGAAAAGCACTGGATTCCAGCAAGCGATATTATCCTTCTCCGAAACCATCGCGGGCTTTGACCACACACCGCTTACCGCATCTCTTCTTGATAAATAGATTTCGACATCATCTGATTTCTCGTGTTTTCCTCCAAACCATGCAACCAATACATCTCCGTTATCCGCTACACAAACAGTCGAAGCATGACACGAGTCCGTAACTCTTTCTTCAAGCGAAAATATAAGTTTTTTCTCGATAATTTCCATTTCAATCACAATTCCAAACGTTTTTTCATGTCTTCAGTAAGCTGATAAAGCTGATCGATACACATCTTCTCATATTTATTGAGCCTTGATTTATCGCATGATCTGCTTTCGAGAGTCATATCTATCCCTTCATGTGTCGTGAAATTATATTTAGCAGTCACGGGATACGCAAGTGATTCGGTAAAGGCGGTTATACTCAAAAACGAGCCGACAAGCGATGCTTTTTCGTCATTAATGTTATGCGTCAGCCATGAATATATTTTCGGTTGGAAATTAGCCATAACACCGCAGAAACCTGCGGCACCGTGCAGCATTGACTGATACAGTGTTTCCGCATTAGCATTAAACAGCAACAGATTGCTTCCGTGAAGAATATCGAGTCTTCTCTCGATTTCATCTTCATCACAACAAGTGTCTTTAATAAATCTGAATCTTCCCGTTGAGAGGCACCACTCCAATATTTTGGGAGTTATAAGTCTTTTATACGGTACGGGACACTCGTAAAGTCCGAGTGCTACGTTTTTCGGGAGAGAATTTATTATTTTCTCCGCATCTCTTATCCAGTTTTCATCAGATGTATTTTCGATATCAAGTCGGTTTGTTATCAATATTACCGCGTCGGCGCCGCTTTCGGCTATACGGTTCAATTCTCTTATCTGAGCATCCTGTTTTTCCGATACATGGCCCGATGCTACAATTGTCATCGCGTGCCTGCTTTTATCCGCATCGGAAAGCTCTTTCGCTTTTTTTACAACCGCGTTCGCCAGTGAAACACGTTCATCTTCATCAAGATACCATATCTCACTCGACTGACATACGGCAAAAATTCCGTCGCAATTATTTTGCCAATACCACTCGACAAGCTTATCTACGGCTTTATAATCGATTTTTCCATTGTCAAGGTACGGTGTTATCATCGTGGGATATGACCCACATGCATATTCTGTATGTGCGGAAATCATAATCATATTATCCTTAAAAGTATTTTTATACCACTATAATAACAACTAATGACATAAATGTCAAGCATTTCGGTTAGTTTTTGTCTGTGCGATACTCATTTTATGCCAACTTATGAATCCGTACAAATCGTTCACCGTAAACATCACAAAACAGACAACAACTGACAAATATGACTTATCGCTTAATGAAGCCAACACCCACAGTACAATCAACACCAAATCATTTGCCGCATAAGCCAATGCGTAATATTTACTTCTCCTGAAAGTAAGATAAACCGCGGCAAAGCTTGTTGTTACCGATATTGTACTCGGAATAATGTTGGCTGTGTTAAAGAAATCGAGAATAAAATAAAACACAACCGTCACCGCTAAGGTCAAAAATGTCATAAATACGAATTCTCTTCCACCCACTTTATTGACCTCAACCTGTGCATGATTCCCGTTATACGGATTGCGAATCCATGATATAAGCGCAAGCAGTGCCATCGGTCCCGTCATACCGAGATAAGTTATCATTTCCCCGTAATACGAAAAGGAATAGGATATTATTCCGTAAAGAATGCTGAATATTATCGCAAACACCTGTCCTATAGGATTTCCTTTAGCATTCAATATAAGCATAGTGGCACCGATTATCGACGCAAACAGCGTAAGTGTGCTGTCCGAACCGCACAGCAAATACGAAATAACAATCACTCCAACAGATGCGATATATAAGATAATTTCGCCTATAGTAAAATAGGCGGTTAATCTTTTTATAATCTTTATCATTTCAACCTCAAAAAGAAAAGCATTCGCGGCACATCTTCAAAGACCTAACGATGTGTGCACGAATGCCTTATTACAAGCATTTCTCTACCCGGTGGCAGTTTTGCGTATTATAACATGGTTTACGTATTATGTCAAGCCTAAATTTACCGATTTATCCCTTGCGGCAGATATATCGCTGTTCTGCTTCAAATTTTTATCATTATATATATTTATTTATACGCCGTTTTGTGATATAATAACTCTTATAAATATATTCCACTCAAACTGAAAGGCAAACTATATGTGCGGATTTATTGGATTTACCGGAATAATCGATCATCGTGAGGATGTCATCCGTAAGATGGCCGAAAGAATTATTCATCGCGGCCCCGACTCCGGCGGCTTCCACTTCAGCGGCTCCGACGACAACAGCAGCATTACACTCGGCTTCAGACGTCTTTCGATTATCGATTTATCGGACGGTTCACAGCCGATGTATAACGAGGACGGCAGTGTCGTTATTGTATATAACGGAGAAGTTTACAACTTTATGGAGCTTCGCGATGAACTTATTGCTCACGGTCACATATTCAAAACCCGCTGTGATACCGAAGTTATTGTTCACGGTTATGAAGAATGGGGTGTTAAAATCGCCGAAAAGCTGAGAGGGATGTTTGCGTTTGTTATTTGGGATAAAAAAACAAATACCCTATACGGCGCTCGTGATCCGTTCGGAATTAAACCTTTTTACTATACAAAAGTTAAATCAGGTCTCGTTTTCGGCTCGGAAATAAAAAGCTTTCTCGAGCATCCCGATTTCAAACCGGAAGTAAACGAAAATGCTCTCAGACCGTATCTCACTTTCCAGTATTCTTCTCTCGAGGAAACATTCTTCAAGGGTGTGTTCAAGCTTCCGCCTGCTCATTATTTCACATACAGCAACGGAAAAATGGAAAAAACCCGTTACTTCTGCTTTGACTTCACTAAAAAGACTTCGGTTTCATATGATGAATGTGCCGAACTTATAGACAGCCGTATACATGAATCCGTTACGGCACACAGAATAAGCGACGTTAAAGTAGGCTCTTTCCTGTCAGGCGGAGTCGACTCGTCATACATCACCGCAGTTCTTATGCCGAACGACACATTCTCGGTAGGCTTCAATTACGAAAAATTCGATGAAACGAATGAAGCAAAGGAGCTTTCCGAAAGACTCGGTGTAAAAAATTATCTGAAGCACATAACCGCCGATGAGTGTTTTGACGCTTTTCCAACCATACAGTATCACATGGACGAGCCTCAATCCAATCCGTCATCTGTTCCGTTATATTTTCTCGCCCAGCTCGCGTCGCAACATGTCACTGTTGTTCTCTCAGGTGAGGGTGCGGATGAAATATACGCAGGATATGAGTGGTACGATGAAACGCCGCTTATGCGTAAATATAAAAAAATCCCCGCTTTCATGAGACAAGGAGCCGCAAATATTACAAAAAAACTCCCGTATTTCAAAGGTCATGATTTTATAATCAAATCGAGCGGCAGACCCGAGGATTATTTTATCGGTCAGGCTCTGGTATTCCCCGAAAACGAAGCCTACGACATTCTTCGTGATAAGTATAAAGTCGGTCCGAGTGTACACGATGTTACCAAGCCGATTTACGATGAAGTTAAAGACCTCTCTGAGCTTGAAAAAAAGCAATATCTTGACCTTAACCTCTGGCTGCCGGGTGATATTCTCCTTAAAGCCGACAAAATGAGTATGGCGCACTCACTCGAGCTCAGAGTTCCTTATCTCGATAAAATAGTAATGCAGGAAGCACAAACTATACCCGCATCATACAAAATCAACGGAAAAGACACAAAGGCGGTACTCAGAACCGCCGCAAACAAAACACTTCCCGACGAATGGGCTCACAGACCTAAGAAAGGTTTCCCCGTTCCGATACGAAATTGGCTCAGAGAAGACAAATATTACAATACAGTTAAAAAGTCATTCACGTCAGATGTGGCTGCCGAGTATTTTGACGCAAACGCACTGTTGAAGCTGCTTGAAGATCACAAGAACGGAATCGCCAATAATCAAAGAAAAATCTGGACTGCCTACACTTTTCTGACATGGCACGGACAGTTCATTAAATAACATTACAGAGGATTGAATCATGTCTCAAACTATAGTACCTGTTCTTTTAGGAGCAGACCTTAACTGTTACAACGTAGCACGTGCGTTTCATATGCAATACGGTGTCAAATCGTATGCTTTCGGAAGATATGCGATTTCGGCTACAAAGTATTCGAAAATAATTCATTTCACATGTGTCCCCGATATCGACAATGACAGCGTTATGCTCGATGTGCTGCATCGCTTTGCAGATGCGCATATAGGCGACAGAATGGTACTTTTCGGATGCACCGATGATTATGTTGCAATGATAATCCGCAACCGTGACGAGCTCTCGGACTTCGTTATTCCTTATCCCCCTAAAGAAATGCTCACTACGGTTTCGAAAAAAGCCGAATTTTATGAAATGTGCGATAAATTCGGTATTCCCCATCCCGACACGGTTGTTCTCACAGAAAAAACCGACGCGGAATCGATAACATCGGATAAATTGGGATTCTCCTACCCGATAATCGTAAAGCCGTCATCAAGCGTGGATTACTGGAAGCACTCATTCGATGGAATGAAAAAGGTATATACGGCTGACTCTCCCGAACAAGCCGCCGAGATAATTAATAAAATATATTCGGCGGGATATCCCGAAAAAATGATACTGCAGGAGTTTATCGGCGGCGGCGACTCTCAAATGAGAGTTTTCACATGCTTCTCAGATAAAAACGGCAAGGTGCGTGCAATGTGTCTCGGACACACCATGCTCGAAGAACACACACCGAAGGGACTCGGAAACCATGCGGCGATTGTTACGGAACCGATGTCTTCCCTTCCTATTGCGGATAAAATAAAAGATATGCTCGAATCTCTCGGATATACGGGTTTTTCAAACTTCGATATTAAGCTGCGCGAGGGTACAAAGGATGATTTCCGTGTATTCGAAATAAATCTCCGTCAGGGAAGAAGCAATTTCTACCTCACGGCAGCGGGATTGAACGTAGCTTTTCTTGCCAATGAAGTTTATGAATCCATCGGCAATGACTGCAACAAAGTAGAAAACGTTGTTTTTTGGCATCATATTCCCAAAAGTACTGCCTATAAATATACCGAAGATAAGGCTCTCGTGGAAAAAGCAAAAGCTCTCACGAAAGAAGGCTCGGAATACTCATCTATCTGGTACAAACCCGACATGAAACTGAACCCTCTCAGAATAATTTGTGTGCTAGAGCAGCTCAGAAGACAAAAAGGTAAATTTAAGAAATATTATCCGGTGAAGAAATAATGAAAGATAAAAACCGTAAATTACTCGGTGTTATCGGCGGACTCGGACCTGCGTCAAGCGCATATTTTTACGAGCTTATTACCGAGCATACAAAAGCGGAACGTGATCAGGATCATATCGACATGATTCTGTCAAGTCGTGCAACGACACCCGACCGTACAGACTATATTCTGGGCAGAAGCAATGTAAGTCCTCTTCCCATAATGATAGAAGACGCACAGTCTCTTGAAGAATACGGTGCCACTGCCATTGTCATACCCTGCAACACCGCTCACTACTTTATTGACGAGGTAAGAAAAGCCGTCGGTGTTCCCATGCCAAGCATAATCGAAGAAACGGTAAAATATATAAAGGAGCTCGGCTATAAGAAAGCTGCGATTCTCGCAACCGAAGGAACTATCCATGCAGGTGCATACCAACACGAATTTCTTAAGCAGGGTCTCGGCTGTATGGTTCCCGATGACAGCGGAAAAGCAAAGCTCATGGATCTCATTTACAACAAAGTAAAAAAAGGTATTATTCCGGAGCCCGATGCACTTTACGAAATAACATATCCTATGTTTGAAGCAGGATGCGATTGCGCGATACTCGGTTGTACGGAGCTCTCGCTTATCGGTAAAAAAATGACCGATGATAAAAGAATCGTGGATTCGCTGACGGTACTTGCTTACTGTTCCATAAAATTGATGGGACACGAGGTTATATAAATGAGTCTTGCTCTGAAAAAACTGCTTACCGATATAGATTATAAAGCTGTCGGAGATGTCGACTTGGAAAAGCTCATCGATTCAATCGAATACGATTCGCGTAAAGCAAACTCTTCATCGTTTTTCTTCTGCCTTACCGGTGCCAGAGCTGACGGACACGATTATGCCGCTAATGCTTATAACGCGGGATGCCGCTTGTTTGCGGTTGAAAAACAGCTTCCTCTTCCGAGTGATGCGTGCCAGATTATCGTTCAATCAACACGACACGCCCTTGCTTTTGTTTCCGCTTCGTTTTACGGTAATCCCTCGGAAAAACTAACCGTTATAGGTATAACCGGAACTAAAGGAAAAACGACAACATCGATTCTTATCGAAGAAATCATGCTTCTGAGCGGTATTAAGTGCGGCTACATTGGTTCTAACGGTGTCAACATCGGTGCTGAGCATTATGATACCATGAATACCACTCCCGAAAGCCGTGAATTACACAAATATTTCTCGATGATGGTCGATGCCGGATTTACTCATGTAGTAATGGAGGTATCATCTCAAGCTCTTGATCATTACAGAGTCACCGGAATTAAATTCGACACCGTTATATATACCAATCTCTCCCCCGATCATATCAGTCCCGTCGAGCACGCTACATTTGAAGAGTACCGTGATGCGAAGCGTAAGCTGTTTACCGATTACAGTGCGAAGAACATGGTATTTAACTCGGATGATGCAAACCATTCTTATATATGCGGCGGTGTGGCGGATAGTGTTCACACGCTCAGCTACGCGGTTAATTCGGCTGCCGATTTTAATGCCGATAACATCAAGCCTTACAGAGATACGACATCACTCGGAATCGATTTCGATGTCACACATAAAGGTGTCACTACGGCGGTAAGAGTGAGAACTCCGGGTTTATTCAGCGTATACAATGCGCTTGCCGCTATCGCGGTATGTTCACTTTACGGAATTACCGCGGATGCGTCTTCGAATATTCTGAAAACGATTTCGATACGCGGAAGAAGCGAAATTGTCGATGCAACGGAAAACGTAACATTTATTATAGACTATGCTCATAACGGATTAAGTCTTACAAACGAACTGACCGAATTGAGAAGCTACAATCCGAAGCGTCTTATCTGCGTTTTCGGATGTATAGGCGGACGAACATACGGAAGGCGTAAGGAGCTCGCAGAAGCATCGGGCAAGCTTGCGGATCTGACAATAATCACGTCCGATAATCCCGATAATGAAGACCCCGACGCTATTATCGAAAACGTACTGACGTATTTTGATAAAACAAAACCGTATCGTACGATAACGGACAGAGAAGAAGCGGTTCGTTATGCGGTAGACATCGCGGAAGAAGGCGATATTGTTTTGTTCGCCGGAAAAGGACATGAAACATACCAGCTTATTAACGGAAAAAAATGTCCTTTCTCGGAGCGTGGTATAATCATCGATGAAGCCGAAAAACTGCGCGAACACAAGAAATAAATTTTAATTCAAATAGATATCCCGCTCGGATAATATTATTCGAGCGGGATTTTGGTTTTGTTATACTTTATAGTGCAGTCGAAAATTACTTCAGAGTGGTGATAAGTTCTTCCGCATACGGTAAAGACTCAATCCACTTGCAGTATTCCCTCCACTCCTGCAGCTTATGATTTCTTCTTGCGTAATATATGTTGACAAGATTCTCGTAATTAAGTGTGCAGGTTCTCATTTGGTTATATGATGACGGAAGGAGCTGTATCATGTCATGCCAATATGCGGTGTCTTTTGTTTCGAGATACAGCTTTCTTCTGTCTTCTAAAACCGCTATTGTGGCATCGAGCGAAGCAAGTGCTATATCCGACATTCTGTCATGGCTGAAATCATCTCTTGAAAATTCTTTTGAATGAATCTTATGCATGGTACTGGTGGAATTGGCTACCGTACCGACTTTATAGGTATCGTATTCCTTCCACCAATATATCGGAGCGGTCACATCTACGGAGACAAATATCATTCTCATGAATTTTCTGTCATCACTTCCCGCATGACATAAGGTTTTCATAAGCTTCATGTCATTTTCCCCGATTATATACTTTCCGTTCTCGTCATATCCGCTGTCGATTTTCGCCCATGAATTCATCGGATTTCTCATGCCCCTGATTGCATTTTCGAAATTCATTACAGCGCCGTTTTCAATTTTAATCATAATTCGCTCCGCTTCTTTGCTTTGTCTCTTGCTGTTTCTATTTCACTTAATTCAAATGTATACTTCTTTCCGCAGAACAGGCACGATGTTTCTATCGGCTTTTCTTCCGATCTGAGTTCGTTCATATCGTTTTCTCCGAGGCTTACAAGAGCTCTGAGATACTTATCTCTGTTGCAATTGCATTTGTACTCGATATCGAATTCATCGAACATCTGATATTCAATACCGTCAAAGAGCATTGCGATAATTTCATCGCCGTTTTTACCATCGGCTATCAATTTCGAAACGGAGTCAAGCATATTGACGTTTGTCTCGATTCTGTCGACATCGGCATCGGTGTATCCGGGCATTAACTGTATAAGATATCCGCCTGCGGCGAAGCACATATTATCCGGATTAACTCTCACACCTAATGCACATACAGTCGGTGTCTGCTCACTGTTGGCAAAATATTCCGTAATGTCCTCGGCAATTTCACCTGAGACTATCGGAGACATTCCGACATACGGCTCGTTCATGCCCATATCCTTGATGACATACAGTGTGCCCTTTCCTACCGCTCCACCGACATCGAGTTTGCCGTATTTATTAGGCGGGAGCTCGACAGTCATATCATCCGCATATCCGCGTACATTTCCTTTGTAGTCTCCTACGCAAATTATCTTTCCGCACGGACCGTCGCCTTTAATCTGAAGAGTCAGTGTGTTGTCCGTATCCTTGAGCAGACATGCCATCAGTGATGTTGCGGTGAGTGCTCTTCCCAAAACAGCAGTCATTGTTTTAGATGTCTTGTGTATTTCGCATGAGCGGCGAACAATATCCGTACTGTCACAAAACAATACTCTGATTCCGCCGTCTGCAGATAAAGCTCTTTTAATTATTGACATTATTATTAGGTATCCTTTATTTATTAATTAATATGTATTTCCGTCTTCTATCGCTTTTTTCAAATATTCGAAAAACGTGATAGGATCAAGC
>CAVIJI010000015.1:22336-26170 GCA_963642885.1 bacterium | reverse complement strand
GGATCAAGCAGTTCGATTTTCTTCTCGGGAGCCGCTGCTTTCATCTCCTCGTAAATTTTCAAGTGATCTGTCGGTGATACAAGTATGGTACGGAAAATATGAAATTTCTTTCTCGGATGCGAGCGATTAATGGCTTCTATAGCCTGACGCGCTGATTTGCTTACATCAACATGCTCCGCACCTATATCACAAGTGTGAGTCATAAACGGCACTCCGTTAACAATACACGATGGCTCACCGTAACCATTATACGCAACCCCGCCATGTGCAAATCGCGAAAGATCATACATCTGATTTGAATCCGTCTTGTGTACTCCGTTTATTACAAATCCTATAATCGACAAGTCGAATTTTTCAAAGTACTTAATGTTGTGTTCAACATTGGTTTCCGCTCCGGAGGGCAGTTCCGAGAAAATTCTCGGAGAATATAACAGACGAGGATTATTATATCCCGCTCCCGAGTCGCCCGCTTCAAAGTAGTCGTTTTCGGTGTAATTATCGTATATAAAATCAAACGCCTGCGGTATTCTGTCGGACAAATTAGGATTAAAACACCACATAAGCGGTATTTTACCCAGGCTTTCGTCACCATACCACCGAGGTATAAATCTGGCAGTCCATGATGCCGCGTCATAATCACCGACATAGAAGAGAATATACGTTTTTTCTTTATCGTATCCTTCCTTCGGCGGATTAGGCTTTCGGTTTGAATAATGCTTCTTCAACGGAAAATGGCAATATACACTCGCATCGGCAAGTCCGCAGTATCCCGCTGCGTCGGCATCTTTAACACAATTATATGCAGAGAAAATCTCGCCGAGTCTCCATTCGGATTCCACACCCTCATGATGATTTTTTCCGCCGAAATCCGTGTACTTCACATGCCACGGATTAAAGCCGCAAACCGTCGTTATCTTCTTTCCCCTGTTTTTCCTGTACTGTTCGTTCAGTATGCGCTTCATCGTTCTGAGATCTGTACCGATCGGCTGTGTTTTATCGTCACACGGAGTTTCATCGTCAAAGCAGAACAAATCGAAAACGAATGCTTTCTTAGCTACCGCATAGTCCATATTCGGAACAAAAGCATTTCCCATGTCTCCGTAATACCATTTATCATCTGCCCAGCTTGCACCGTCAAGAGTAAAGAAAAGGATGCTGTCCGAGGTTTTGGCCATATATTTATTCAAGGCCCAAATATATGCGTCACACTTGCGGCTTCCCGTTGTATCCTCGTCGGTTTCCCAAATTTTCCCGTCGGCATTAAACTTTCCGCTCAAATCAAGTTTTATATTCGCTCCGGTTTTGTTTATCACAATATCCAAAGCTTTGCTGTTGTGACGTAAAGGAAGGTAACCATCCACACCGCACGCGGTTGTTGCGGCATTAAGTGTTGACGGTACTTCGGGATCCCAAAGTGATATTCCGCATTCGCGTATCGTATCACGGAAGATCTCGAATACATCATCCGCGGATTTAAGCTCTTCAATAGGCTCATCGCATAGGAATTTACCGTCAGACGTAATGTATTTCAGCCAAAACTCATCCTGTACTTCCCATAAGATAAACAGTACCGGTTTTTCACGATTCAATATTCCCTGAAGGCAGGTAATAAATCTGAAAATGTCATATCGTACAACAGTATCCTCTCCGTATACTTCAAGAGCTCTGTTTATGTCAAGTGTATACATTCATTCCTCCGTTCCGGCAGCTTTGCACATCTCGATAAATCTTCTGTCCATGATTGACAGCTTCTTATCCTTATGATATACAAGCTTGTATTTACGCTTGAATTCGATATTCTCTATAAAAATTTCGTTAATATCTCCGTTGTTTATTCGTTCGGCAGCCATTCTGTACGGAACTACCGCTATTCCCAGCCCTGCTTCAGCCGCATTGATAAGTGCCGCTGTGCTCATGCTCTCCCATGACGGCTCAGGCAGCGGACATGATTCGGTGGTCAGTGTGCTTTCGAATACCTCACGTGTACCGCTTCCTTTTTCTCTGAGCAAAAAGCTGCAGTTGTAAATTTCGTCTGGTTTAATAACTTTTTCGGTAAAATCGCTCGACACAACCAAAGCGAGTCTATCCTCCATGAAATCTTCATAGATAAGATTTGTATCGTGAATTATCCCCTCAACCAATGCAAAGTCGAGTTTATTTTCCATAATGAATGATTCAAGCTCTTCCGAACGGTTTATTATTACATTCACCTTAGTATCGGGATATTCAAGATTAAATTCTTTCACGAACTTCGGCATAAGCATCGCACCTATCGATATACTTGCACCTACACGTATTTTTCCCGATTTATCCCATGATCTTATTCTTTTTTCCATATCATCGAATGTCAAAGTTATGGTGTCGGAATACTCGAGAAATAATCTGCCTGCCTCACTTATATAAAGTCTGCGCGATATTCTGTCAAACAGTTTCACACCGTAGTAGCTTTCAAGCTCTGATATTGCGAGACTCACCGCAGGCTGAGTCATGTTCAGCTTTTCGGCGGCTTTTGTTATACTGTATCCGTTCTCACAGACTGTTTTGAATATTCGCATATGTCTTACGGTCATATAAGCGATTCCCTTTTTTATGATTTATCTATATCATTTATGCAAATAATCGCGGTAAATGTGCTTTACACGCCCTTATGCGTCTACATCAGTGTTTGATCGTTTATGATAAGTCTGAACTTCAAGCCTAATTTTTCGGCGGCTTTGCGACATAATATCATTCGTTCGAGAAATATTTCAAAATAATCTGTAACAGACGAAAAATCCGTGTCAATGCCGAGATTTAATATTACCTCGGTTTTATCATCGTTGATTTTCAATGATGACGAAAACACGGAATAATTAACCCTGTCATGTATATCGAATTTTGACATTTCTATATTTCTCACTCTGCTTCTTCTGACATCTGATTTGTCGGCAAGAAACAAAGCCGCGGAAATGGCATTTACGGGATTTCCCGTTCCTTCATCATGGTTTCCGATAGCAGTTACTATATCTGCTATATCGGCGGCATCCATTCCAAGCTTATCGAGTATTCTGAACGCCATTACGGCACCGCTTTGAGAATGCTCGAATCGGTTCACAAGGTTGCCTATATCATGCAAATGTGCAGCGATTTTAACAAGCTCCACTTGATGCTCGTCATAGCCTAAGGTTTCCAAAATATATCCTGCGGCTTGAGCAACCTTTGTAACATGAGCAAAGGAGTGCTCGGTATATCCGATTGCATTCAGCGATTCATCTGCTTTTTTTATATATGTGTTTATGTTTTCGTTTTTTACTATTTCGTTATATGTTATCATTCGTTCTACCACTTTTTTACGATTTACCACACATGACAGGTAACGCACCTCACATGTATTATTCAAGTTTACATTATATTATATCACACACGCCGAAACGACGCAATATATCCGCATAGATTTTTATTTCCCCAACCGTTTTGCCAATTTTCGCACTGCCTTTTCTATTGCATAAGCAGTTCCCTCTCCTGCGGAATTTGTCTCCTCATAATGGTTTTCTCCGTTGTGGTCATACGGTGCGGTTTTAAGATACGGTGCATCACTGTCCAAGAGAAAATCCGATGGCGGTACAATATATCCTATTTCATCGTCACAAAGCCCGATAACAAGCAAATCATCGCCGAGTATATTCTTGAGCGGCATCGGATCTCCTTTGTTTGGATTCGAAGGAACAAATGTCGGATCTGTACCGTATACCAGTTCGGGGAATATTTCACCCGGCAGAAGCAGTATTTTTTTATTTCCGATTTGCATGAGCGATACCGTGGTGTTAATCTTCACTTTTCCGAGCATCGCACTCA
>CAVIJI010000015.1:12303-22326 GCA_963642885.1 bacterium | reverse complement strand
AGGACATTGTCGCATGGAATCTCCGCTTTTTCGGTATAAACGGATATGCTACTGTCGAGTTGTATCTCGTTTTCACATTCCAAAATTCTCTTGGCTATCGTTTCGCCTGTTAAGCGGCAGTTTTCACCCGAATCCTCGGAAAGCTTGATTGTTCGCAACAACCCACCGATTGCTCCCGGGAAATATAATGTACGACCGCCGGTTTCCTTATAAATCGTTTTGGCTATATATGCGGGAAAATCCGCACTGATTTTCGTATTATCTCCGCCGAGTGATTCCGCATGTGACGGAAACAGAAGCAGACGTGTGTCGGCAGTACCGTCATCGGGAGCAAAACGAAATATATAAGCATTTCCGTCAAATACCGTCGGCTTGCGGGTATCATCGATTAAATCAGAACAATCAACGTCCGAGTAAAAAAATTTTCCGCTCCGCATGTCGTTGTAAGCTTTACATCCGGCGTCAACAGCGGCATTTTTCAACGCTTCCATATCTTTTTTGTTTTTTCCGTCCATTCCGGTTTCACCCCAAAGACCGAGAGTGTCGGGTCCTGCGTGATTGTGTGTCGAGACAATGTGTATCTCCGCAGTTTCGGGAAGCTTTGTGAGTATTGCCTTACGCAGATTATCGACAGTCCCGGATGCCAATGCTATGCAATCAACTGAAAAAAGCATATACAGTCTATTCCCACATCGTATGCTGACAGCTTTTACCATCGGTACATCGGCAATACCGTCCGCAATCAGTCCGCTTCTAAATCCCGCAACATAACGTACCTCGTTTTCATCAAGAATAATCTCGGCTTCACCTTCTCCGAGACAAAGCAAATTCGAGCTTACAGTACCGCACCCGATGCAGCTTGTCGAAAAAACAGTGCACAGCATTATCAACATCAATCGTCGAGTTAACATAACTAACCTCCTCAAACTATAGCTGATTATTTTCTTCTCACAAGTACTCATATATTATACACACCACACTTATTTTTATAAAATTCCGCTGTTCATAATCTTCACGACAACTTCTGTGGCTGTATAAATCGGAATAGAGTTTACACGCAATGTAAAAAAAACCACAACATATTCAAACACTAAATACAGCATCGCACCTAAAACACGTGTTACAGTAACTTTCGTACACAAGCAATAACTCAATAGAAATAATAAACCGCAGCAGATTGCCAATACGGGTATAGACGGAACGCACACTGCATCTGACAGCTGAGTAAAAACGGAAGAAAACGGCTCCGGCAGTTTGTCGGCAAGGTGCGATACAGTCGATACGGCAAGAAATATTATAGCAAACGAAATTACAACGGATGAGGAAAGTGAAATAACGGTACGGATTAATTTATTTTTCATGTTTTCTTCCCTTAAATTACACAATCTTTGTTTGTTCCTTCTGTCATATTAATTGTAGCATACAGTTTAATCAGTGTCAAGGAAATGTATTTGACGAGGTCATTCCGGAATATCGGAGGTAAAATCATACCTCTCGCATTATGCCTGCTTACATCGATATATCGTATTTACCATTTGGCACATGCATATTTATATTAAAATTATGCATATTTATTTTTTAAAAACTATTGCATTTTACGCGATAATGTGGTAGTATAATAAAGTCATAGGTTCTATGATACAGACAGGTGAAGTTTTCAGAAAAAGCGGAGTTCCGCTGCCGAAGGAATAACACTCTCAGGCGCACATTTACGTGTAGAGACTGAAAACAGAGCGTCTCTCTGGAGAAGGCTGCTTATGCAGCTGCCGAAGGTGCAAGACGGATATGCGTTAAATCCGCAAGTGCGGTACGTGTATTTGTTGAATCTCTCAGGCAAAAGGACAGAGTAAACCCCATATTCTCGGATCCATGGGCTTGTCGGAATCGGATCGTTCAATCATCGGTATTGTACACATCCTGTTTTATATGCCGTGAGTTGTCGGTTTGACCGAGCTTTGTTGATTTCTCCTGAGCTGACACGATGTTTTTCATCGCTGTTCGGCTCTTTTTTCGTTTTCCCCATTTCCAAATTCTAAGTTAATTTATCGGAGGACTCAATGGATACCTTACTGAAAATCGTTCAAACAATCAACTCGTATCTCTCGGACTACATTCTCATCGTACTTCTTGTCGGAGTCGGTCTGTTTTACTCCATTAAGACTCGCTTTGTACAGGTTCGCTGCTTCGGTGAAGGCTGGAAAAGAATGTTCGGTAACTTTTCTCTCAAGGGCGGTAAAGGCGGCGGCGGTATGAGTTCATTTCAGGCTCTCGCTACGGCAATAGCTGCTCAGGTCGGTACCGGAAACATCGTCGGTGCCTGCGGTGCCATACTGATAGGAGGCCCGGGTGCGATTTTCTGGATGTGGATTATCGCATTCTTCGGCATGGCTACAATCTACGCCGAAGCTGTTATAGCACAGGAAACACGTGTAAAACTCGACGACGGTACAATACACGGCGGTCCCGTTTATTACATTACCACCGCATTCAAGGGCAAATTCGGCAAATTCCTCGCAGGATTCTTTGCAGTTGCGATTGTGCTTGCACTCGGTTTCATGGGTGCGATGGTACAGTCAAATTCAATAGGTGAAGCTTTCAGAAACGCTTTCAACATTCCGACATGGGTTACAGGACTTGTCATTGCCGCTATTTCGGCTTTCATCTTCATCGGCGGCATGGATAGAATCGCTTCCGTTACAGAGAAAATAGTTCCCATCATGGCATGTCTCTATATAATAGGCGGTCTTGCTCTTCTCTGCTGCAGAATACGCTACATTCCCGAAACCTTCGGTATGATATTTAAATATGCGTTTGTTCCTCAAGCTCTCATCGGCGGCGGTGTCGGTCACGCACTCAAAACGGCAATCAGCCAGGGTGTAAAACGCGGTCTCTTCTCAAACGAAGCCGGTATGGGTTCCACCCCGCATGCTCACGCACTCGCGAATGTGGAAAAGCCTCATGATCAGGGTGTTGTTGCGATGATCGGTGTGTTTATCGACACATTCATTGTATTGACAATGACTGCTTTAATAGTTATCTCCACTCTTTACGCAGGTGACGGTATTCTCGCATCAGGCAGTGCTGATGGTATCGTAAAAACCAATATGGCTCAAACCGCATTCTCAAGTGTATTCGGCTCAACCTTCGGTAATTCATTCGTAGCGATTTGTCTCTTCTTCTTCGCATTCTCCACAATCATCGGTTGGAATCTTTTCGGCAGAATTAACATTGTTTATCTCTTCGGCAAGAAATCGAATATTATTTACTCGATTATCGCGGTTATTTTCATCTTCCTCGGCTCACTGCTTTCGAACGACCTTGTATGGGAGCTGACGGATACATTCAACCAGCTTATGGTTATCCCGAACGTCATCGGCTTGGTTGCGATGTCGGGATTGGTTGTGAAAAGTTGTAAAAAAGACAAGTAATCATATTTAACAAAGTACGGCATAAATAAACGGTATGCATCTGAGGACAGCCTCTAAATGATGCATACCGTTTTTTTCGCTTATCTTATCTACTTATATATCATTCGCGACAATATCCTCGGGCATCTCACGTCTGACGGCAAGGTAGCTTCTGCCCTCGTTAACCATTACAACCGGTGGTCTGCAGATACGGTTGTAGTTGGAAGCCATTGAATAGTTATATGCTCCCGTAGTTGCAACCGCACAAATATCACCGCGGTGAACCGAGGACGGAACCATAACATGTTCTTGAATAATATCTCCGCTTTCACAGCATCTGCCGACAACAGAGCATTCCATATCACACTTTTCGTTCATTTTATTTGCTATAAAAACAGTGTAAGCGGAACGGTAAAGTGCAAAACGCGGATTATCCGTCATTCCCCCATCGACAGAAACGTAGTTTTTGTACCCGGGTATTTTTTTTACCGTACCTACGGTATAAAGCGTCATACCGGCATCAGCAACAATGCTCCTTCCGGGTTCAAGTCGAATGGACGGTAAATCTATGCCAAGCTCTATTGCTGTTTTTTTCATCGATTCGGCTACTGTTTTTATGTTCTCGTCAATATCGATTACGGGATCCGCCTCGGTATATCTGACGCCGTATCCTCCGCCCAAGTCAAGAATTTCGGTGACATAGGAGTGTTTGTCCTTCATTTCCGCTATGAATTTCAGCATAATAAGCGAAGCATCGAGAAAAACCTGCGAATCGAAAACCTGTGAACCTACGTGACAATGAAAACCTTTTAGGGCGATATTTTTCATCGAGAGGGCATGTAAAGCTATTTCCTCTGCCTGTCCTGTTTCTATACTCGAACCGAATTTAGAGTCGACCTTTCCCGTGGACACTGCTTCATATGTATGAGGATCAATACCCGGAGTTAATCTGAGAATAACCGATTGGACAATGCCTTTTGCCGCACATATTCTGTCAATGGAATCAAGCTCCTCGACATTATCCACAACAAAGTAGCCTATGCCGTTTGTTACCGCATAATCTATATCGGCATCGGTTTTATTATTTGAATGGAAATACGCTTTGTCAAGCGGAAAGCCTGCTTTCATTGCGGTAAAAATTTCACCTGTCGAAACGACATCCGCACCCAAACCTTCTTCCGAGACGATTTTATATATTCTCTTAAATGATGCCGCTTTGCTTGCATAAAGCGCACACGAGTCTGTACCGAAATACTTTTTCATGGCATTCGCATATATTCGACAATTCTCACGTATACGCTGTTCATCCATGACGTACATCGGAGAGCCGTATTCCGAAACAAGCTTCTCGGTCGATATGCCGCCGAATGTTAAAATTCCGTTTTCAACTCCGATATTTTTACAAATCATTAATACGCTCCTTAAAGCATTGTTTTTCTGAGTGCTTCGGGGGAAAGCGGAGAAAGATCTGCTGGTGCAACATCAAATACCGTTTTGCATCCCCTGTCGCCGCGGTTGTACATTTTCATAATCGCGCGAGCGTAAGCTACAAGCACGCTTCCCGTAAACTCGGGGTTCGAATCGAGCTTAAGTGAGAACTCGCAGACATGGCTGCATTCTTTATTCATTCCCGTTTTACCTGAACGAATAACGCTTCCGCCATGCGGCAGTGCCGAATGCTTTTCCGCCATCTCCTCTGCGGTAATAAAATTAACCGTTGTATCATAGTCGGCGAAATAATTCGGCATATTTTTAATTTCGTTTTCTATGCGGGATAAATCGGCCCCTTCTTCCGCTACAACATAGCACTCTCTTGTATGCTTTTCTCTTGTAGTCAATGTCGGATTTTCTCCGTTTCTTACCGCATTAACAGCAGATTCGACGGGAACGGTATATTGTCTCGCATCCTTAACGCCCGCAATTCTTCTTATTGCGTCAGAGTGTCCCTGGCTGACTCCTCTTCCCCAGAAGGTGTAATCCTGCCCGCACGGAAGCACCGAATTCATATATATTCTTGCAAGTGAAAACAGTCCCGGATCCCAGCCGCATGAAATCAAAGCTATGTTTCCGTTATTCAAAGCGGCATTATTAACCTTTTCAAAGTGTTCGGGAATTTTCGCATGAGTGTCAAAGCTGTCGATTACATTAAAGCTCTCGGCAAGTGCGGGAGTCATTTTGGGTAAATCGGTCGCACTTCCTCCACAGATAATCAAAACGTCGATTTTACCTTTGAAGCTATCAAGATCATCGACATTGTAAACACCTACTCCCTCGGTTCTGATGTTAACAGATGAAGGATTCCTTCTCGTGAATACTCCGACAAGCTCGGCATCTTCATTTAATTTAATAGCAGCTTCAACTCCTCTGCCGAGATTTCCGTAACCGTAAATACCTATTCTGATCATAATATATCTCCTGTTAATCGTTTATCAAATTATTCATATCGTATAGTCCCGGCTTACATTTAATTACAAATTCAGCCGCAGTCAAAGCTCCCTCCGCAAAAAGAGAGCGGCTATGTGCTTCATGCTTGAGAGTTATCGTTTGGGTATCGGTTCCGATGATTATTTCATGCTCTCCGACTATATTCCCCATTCTTATCGCATGAATACCGATTTCGTCCGATTGTCTTTTTCCCTGTCCACTGCGTCCTAAAACGAAAAACGCTTTATCGCGAACCTGTTTCACCGCGTTTGCCAACATAAGTGCCGTACCGCTCGGTGCGTCTGCTTTTCTGTTATGGTGCTTTTCTACTATTTCTATATCCGCGTCGGGAAATGTTTTCGCAGTCATACGTGCAAGCTCGGCAAGGAGCGCTATTCCGAGTGACATATTTGCCGAATAAAATATCGGTATGCTGCTCGAGGCATTCTCGATTATTTTCTTTTCTTCATCCGTATGGCCCGTTGTCGCTATAACCAAAGGCTTGCTTGTTTTAACCGCATATTCGCAAAGTGCGGGAGCTGACGTATGAAATGAGAAATCCAAAATACAGTCGAAATCAACACTAACACTGTTAAAATCACGAAATACAGGCACGGAGGACTCACCGAGATTCGGGTCAACCCCACCGACAAGGACAGCTCCGTGATAACCTGTCAATAGGAGTTTTTCAACTTCTCTGCCCATTCTGCCGCAAATTCCGTTAAGTAAAATATTCATATTGTTCTCCGTATATCATCAAACATTCAAACCATGACCGCGCATTATATCAAGCAAAATTTTTTCATGCTCTGCTTCCATGGGAGTAAGCGGAAGTCTCAGATAATTTTCACAATATCCCATTGCCGCCATTGCCGCTTTTACGGGGATCGGATTAACCTCACAAAAGAGAGCGTTAATCAAATCAAGCATATCAAGCTGCATATTTCTGCTCTTCTCCACGTCCCCTCTGAAAAAAGCTTTGCACATCTCGGATGTCTCGGCAGGAAAAACATTTGAAAGAACGGAAATAACTCCCTTACCGCCTAAGGAAAGAATCGGAACTATCTGGTCGTCGTTGCCCGAATAAATATCCATTTTACCTCTTACAAGTGCGGCTGTTTCGGCAATCTGCGATATATTACCGCAAGCCTCTTTAATTGCCACAATATTCGGGTGCTCGGCAAGTACGGCACATGTTTTCGGTAAAATATTACAGCCTGTTCTCGAAGGAACATTATAAAGTATGATCGGTTTTACGGAGGCGTCCGCAACCGCGGTAAATGTTTTTATGAGGCCGTTCTGCGTTGCTTTATTGTAGTATGGAGTTACCACGAGCATGGCATCAGCACCTATCGAACATGCGTATTTTGTCAAATCCACCGCATATGCCGCATCGTTTGAACCTGTTCCCGCAATAACCGGAACTCTTCCGTCGATTTTATCAACGGCATATTTAAGAACACAACGATGTTCCTCATCCGATAATGTAGAACCTTCTCCTGTTGTGCCGGCAACCACTATGGCATCGATTTTCTCGGAAATCTGCCATTCAATGAGTTTTCCGAATGATTCATAATCCACACCGTTTTCATTAAGCGGGGTTATGATTGCCGTTGCCGCACCTGTAAACACGGTTTTTTTCATAACTCTTTCCTCCGAAATACATTTAATTGTGAAACTCGGTATTGTCTCGTTTTCGACAGCTGAAATTTTCGTATCGAAAACATCTATATATCAAAGGTATCACGGAAAATCGTGAAAAAGAAATCGGGCAGCAGCCCGAAAGCCCTGCCCGAAAAAATCCAAATAACCGATGACTCAACAAAGCCAACGGAATAAAATAATCAAATCAAACAGATAGCTCTCCGCAAAACTGCGACAGCAATGCAAATCTTATTTCACATTGCCGGATCGATCTTTCGCCGCGATCGTCCTCGGCATCCGCACCTTTCATCGTCTCGGCTTTTGCGAAAGCTTGTTTTGAAACGATTACTATTTGCCAAATGCGCCTCTACCATTGTGTTCTAAGTATACCACAAAATAATAATCTTGTCAATAGTTAATTTGCATTTTTTCCTATATTGGCTGCATATTTATTCTATTTCGCCGCCCCTATAAACGGCATTTTCACCTCACGTCCGAAGAAATCGATACCGCCGTTGTTCGGTATATCAACACCGCGGTTTTTACATGGTGATGAATCTGTCAAACGATAGTCCGCCGGAGCTGTGGTCAGGCGATTGTTCTCGGGATTCACAAAACACGGATTGTCTGTTACCGCCTCGGAATCATTCGGAATATTGACATTCACATAGCAATTCGACTTATACTCCGCACCCGATTTCCACTCAATTTCCGTAGGAACACGGAAATAAAATATGTTGTTTGTAAAGCTCCACTTATGACAATCAAACGGACCGCGGAACGGACCGACCTCTTCGGTACCCATGTAGAATGTATTATTATAGAAATAAGACCCTTCGTTTTCATGAATCCATATTAGACCGTTGCGGTCGTTTTGGCTGATATTATAGCGTACTGTATTATTCCATGTATAGTTCATCAGCAGGAGGAATCCGCCCTCGTTATCATGTGTATAATTATACTGAATTATAGTATCATGACATCCGAGATCGACGTCAAACGGCTGGCCGTCCGCTACACCGTGAGTATAGCAAACCTCATTGTACTGCATAACTGTACCGTCTGCGTTATGCGGCCAAACGGCGGCATTTGCTCCTATTCTCATTTCATAGCATGCATTTTCTACATAGTTATGCTCAATTAATGCTCCGATTGTGGAGTTTACAATAATAGCATCGCCTGCGGTCCATAAAACACGGCAGCCCCGTATAACCAAACCTGTACTTCCCTTCCAAGGTCCGACGGTTGTATGATAGAAGTTGTGTGTTTTAGATAAGTCTCCATAATAATCGACATCGCAATCTCTGCCGCCTGCCCACTGGCTGAACACCGATATTCCCGTTCTGTCAATTCTTTCTATCGAACAGTCTTCGATAAGAACATCATCAAAGTTTGTCGGCACAATTCCCTGTGTAGGTGCGACTGTTAAATCCGCTCCCTCGGCTCCGCTGCACGATATGAGTATGCCGTCGGCTACAAAGCGCTGCATTTCTCCGTTAACATCGTGAATATCCAATCTCCTCAAATAGACGTGTCGTCCTGTGCCGTAATTATCCCAACGAATCAAAACACCGTAACGATAACGGTTATTCGGGGACGGATTCATAGTATTACGCTCGCCGTTTGGACCGAAATAGGTGAAGCCTTGCTTAAAATACGGATTAAAGTTGGTGATATCCAAATCTTCGATTTCCCAATAATCCTGATTGAAAAGCAATACCGCGGCTCCGTCAATGTATTTCCCCTCGGGTGTTCCGTGGGAGCCTCCGCCGTCGATTACAGGCTTCTTTCCCTCTCCGTATAGTCCGATACGAATCGGATGCTCCGCTGTTCCGCTTCCCTTCGGCCAAAGCTGTCCTTTATATGTACGATCGGCACAAAAAAGAATCCTGTCTCCTGCCTCGAAAACCGTTTCATTTACCTTCTCGAGTGTACGCCACGGTGCTGCGGCTGTAACTCCGAGATTACTGTCGCAGCCGAGGAGCGAATCGACATAATATGTTTTATTCATGGGTAACCTCCGTAATTGTCAGTCAATGTAACTCGGTTGAGTATAACACATTTTAATACTCTGTGCAATACTATTTTTTCTATTTGTATATATTCAACAAACTCTGTGTTGCCATTTTGTATCTATAGACCGTGATTTTTTATCTATCACATCTTGCAATTCGCCGAATTATATTATAAAATAGATATGAATTCACCTTATTTATTACTTCGATTTTAATATTTATATCAATTAATCATTATAAATTGTTTTCTGTACGGAAAAGCCTTTAATTCGGTATGTAATATAAATCTTAAATAAAAGGAGACATCAACATGAAACGAAAAAAATTACTTGCCGTATTGCTTGCGGTTTTGATGCTAGCAAGCGGATGCGGCACAGCCTCAAGCACCGATGATAATACGGCAGATTCCGCTGTAACCGTCGGCGATGCCGCAAATACGAGCACGGAAACGAATTCCGAAACGGAACCGCTTGATCCATCAAAAACGCTTGATTTACCGGATACAGACTGGGACGGCAGGGAGTTCTGTGCAC
>CAVIJI010000015.1:0-12293 GCA_963642885.1 bacterium | reverse complement strand
CTGTGCACTCGGTTACGCGTGTATCTATTCGCAGTTCGAAACCTTTGAAATTGATTCGGAGGGAGAAAACGGAGAGGTTGTAAATGACGCTATTTTCCGAAGAAATACCTCTCTCGAGGACAAGTATAATGTCAGTATCACGGAATACAAGGATGAAACCAACACCGGCGACTGGTCGGGAGCAAATTACCCTTATTTCCAGACAACTGTACTCGCCAATGAAAGTCTTTATGATCTTGTATTTCTCTCCCTTGCCAAAGTCGGTACCGCCGCAAGAGAACATTATTTACAGAACTTGAATGACGTCGAGTACATCGATTTTTCCAAGGAATGGTGGAATCAGAATGTAAATGACACGTTCAGCATACACGATCAACTCTACTTCACCACCAGTGATTTCTCACTCCGCGATAAAAACCGTACATATATACTTGTTTTCAACAAACAAATGGTAGACAATCTCTCACTCGAGAATCCGTTTACTGTCGTAAACGAAGGCAAGTGGACATATGACGTTATGGCGGAATGGTTGGAGAAATCGTCAATCGACCTCGACGGAAACGGCAATATTGATGAAACGGATGCATTCGGACTTGCATGTGACTCATACAATGCATTTACAGCACTTGTTTGCGGCGGTGATGTAAAAACAATGGGCAAGGACAGTGACGGAACACTGGTTCTCACACTCAACAACGAGCATACTCTGGGTGTTCTCGATGAGATTTTTAAATTCTTCGTCTTGAAGAATCAGACACTGGTATGTGATGACTGGAAAAACAGTGCAAATATGTGGGGTGTAGCAAGTGCCGCTTTCAACGAAGGCCGAGCGTTATTCATGACATCTTTCCCTGCTGATTTATCGAAGCTGTCCGAAAAAAGTGTAGACGACTACGGAATTATTCCTTTCCCGAAATATGACGAGGCACAGGAAAATTACGCCACATATGCCGACTACATGGGAATGGTATTCGGTATCCCGATAACCTGTGATGATTCCGCTTTTTCGGGATTCATGCTTGAAGCATTATCGGCCGCATCCACAGATACGACTTTAAAAGCTTATTATGAAATATCCTGTAAAATGAAATACACCTATGATGAAGACAGTGCGAAAATGCTCGACCTGATTTTCAATAACATTCAATATGATCTTTCGAAAATCTACAATGTCAGCGGCATAGCGGACTTTGTTTACACTATGGGTACCATGAGAAAGAACATCTTCTCCTCAAAATACGCATCAATGGAAAAGAAGGCTCTTGCGGATCTCGAAGAACTTAACAAGGATTTCGCCGAAAACTGATTACATAAATAGTTCTACACTATTAAATGTGCTTCGATATAGTTTGTGCTATATCAGAGCACATTTTTTATACCGAAAATCAACGTACTTACAAGTGATTTTAATCTCACAAATAAAAAACAGTACCAATGCCGTTAAGCACTGATACTGCCTGTTTTAAATGATATCGGTTAACCCGAAATTATTCACCGTCTTCGGAGAATTCGGTAGGATTGATAGCTGTTACATTATATGTATAACAAATATTCTGTCCTTCTTTGATTTCGGTGTTGCCGGCTCTGCCTGATTCGGGTTCAATACCGTCAACGGTGTAATACCATCTGTAAATATTGTTTTCGTCATTGGTGTTTGCGTATGTTGTTCCGTCAAACGAGAAAGACTCAACGCCGAGACCGTTTTCATCAACTTCACACGGAATTTCCACTGTCTGGCAAGCTTCACGAACTGCCTGAAGAATTGTCGGCGGATTTTCGGTTGTGCCTTCTACAGTGTATGCGTAGTTGTCAAGCATTACTTCATCATTGCAGATGATAGTAACAGTGCAGTTTACGCTGACTTTTTCTGCGCTGCTGCATGCGGCTAATGTTAAAGCAAGCATAACCAATGCGATTGCAAGAGCCGCAACTCTGATCTTTTTCATTTTATACCTCCAAAATGTAATATTTAAGACCGTAATTATTATACTATAACAAATTACACATGTCAATAGTTAAAACCACTATTTTTAGACTTATTTAACAAAATCGGTAAATCTTCACTCCCGATATTTTATTTTTATCAAATCGTTATCGGATGATTCTCAAATTCTAACGCAAATGATATGCGTGAAATCACACATTTCACATCTCAAATCAAGTATTATAACAATAAACAATCAAAACCGTTTATTCATTCGCAAAACGAAATGAAAAACGGTTTTGACTATTTAAGCTCCGAATACTCTGCCGATTAAGCTCTCTCTAATTGAACCAATCGTCCCAGAAATAGAAATCATCCGTATATTGATCATCGGTAGATGTTTCATCCCCGAAATCAATCTCATTGGGGATAGTCTCCTCCTGTCCGGTATCAATGCTTTTATCTGTTTCGCTTGATGTTTCGGTAGAAGAATCTCCCGAATAACCACTGTCCTCCGCAGGAGGATTGCCTCCCCACGGTCTGTAATCGCAGTGAGTATAGCAATATGCATTATACGGAGTACTTGCATATGATGAGCCGCAGTACTCACCCGGAGCAAGCATATTCACAAAGAACGGTACTCCCCACCATCCTCCGGGTTTAACGGTTGACGGCATTTCCCGATATACGTATTGAGCATCCTCAACGTATATCTCAATCGGGAAGCTTCTGTCCTCGACTCTTATTAACGCTACATCCGAGCAATTAGCGGGGTTACAGTTAGCACTTGCAATGAGTCCCGTGGAATTATCGCGTTTCACGACAACATGTGTGTCACAGTATTCCGTAGGAGCCGTTTCACGTGTGAAATAGCCCGTTTCCTTGCGCCATCCTCTGGGGTCGAGACTGCACGCATCTGTAGGAAGCTTACCTGAGTCCTTACAGTAGGTAACCTCGATTACACCGGGGGCAACTTCAAAGGTCTTCAGCGGTGTTCCGCCGTTATTAGCCTCATCGATGTACTTCTGGTGCAGCTTCGTCATTATCGTATCCCATACGATAAGCGACGGATTCTCTCCGAAAGCACTGAGTGACTGGTTCATATCGTAGCCTGTCCATACTCCGCATACGTAATACGGTGTATATCCCACGAAATATCTGTCAAAGTCAGAGCTTGTCGTACCTGTTTTACCTGCAACATCAACATAATTTCTGAGTGTACAGCCTGTACCTGTACCTTCATTCATTACCTTCTGCAGCATAATCGTCATTATGGACGCTGTTTCGTCTTTAATAACAATATTTGTTTCCGCCTGAGAATTATCGATTACAACGTTTCCTTCGGAATCTTCGACTCTTATGAACAGCTTCGGAGAATTGTAAATACCGTTATTATCGAATATCTCATATGCCGCTGTCATTTCAAGAAGTGTAACACCGTAGTTCGGCTGTCCGAGTGCCAGCGCCGCAAGACCTTTGTCCGTAATGACTTCTCCGTTTGATTTTTCCGCATATTCAATCAAGCTGTCGAAACCAAGCTTATTCTTCATGAAGTCAAACGACTTATCTATGGTCAGCATCTGCAAAACCTTCATTGCTACCGTGTTTACCGAACGTGTGACAGCACTGTTTATAGTAGTCAGTCCGCGGTATACAACAGGGAGGTTTTGAGGGTAAGGGTCATATCCGTAAACAGTCGACGATGCGTCTGTTCCCTCTGAAATAACATATTTATTGAACATTACGGGAGTATCGTCCACAATACTGCCATACGTGATTATTCCGGCATCAAGTGCAGGACCATACACAGACAGCGGTTTTATAGATGATCCCGGCGGTCTTGTGGCAACGGTGGCGCGGTCTGTACCGCGGTTGATTGTCTTTTGACCTCTTCCGCCGACTACACCGAGTACATCATTTGTCGCGGGATCAGTCACAACACACGCCGACTGGGGCTGGAGTCCGACACCTGTTGACGGAAAATACTCGGTATCATTCGTGTATATTTCTTCAAGCAGGCTTTGAACTTCCGGGTCCATAGGAGTATATATCTTATATCCGCTGTTGTAAACCATGTTAATCGCAACGGTATATTCGATATTGTATTTCTCCATAAGTGCTTTGGTAAGATCGGTAATCAACGCTTCGGTATACCAGCTGTATAGCGTCATTCCGTCTCCGAGTGACTCTTCTTCTTCGTCATGCTCCGCAAGAACAAGAACAGCATTCTGTGCTTCTGTACATTCCGCTTCTGTAATATAGCCGTTCTTGCACATTTCCTCAAGAACAACCCAACGTCTTGTGGCGTTTCCTTCTCTTTTTACTTCTTCACCCTTCGAGTTCGTAACATAATAATCGTCCTCGTGGGATTCGGGATTATATTGCGACGGGTTTTTTACGATCGATGCGATTGCCGCACATTCCACAAGTGATAGCTCCGACACATCCTTACCGAAATAGTAGTTTGCCGCTTGCTGAACACCGGTTTGTCCCTTTCCGAGATAAATGATGTTCATATATGCCTCGAGGATTTCCTCTTTACTCTTTTTCGTTTCAAGGTTCAGTGCTCTGAAAATCTCTTCAACCTTACGTTGAATCGTAACTTCATCCTCACCTGTTATATTTTTAATTAACTGCTGTGTTATTGTCGAGCCGCCGCCGCTTCCGCCGAAAATAAACTTTCTGACGGCGTTAGCGGTTGTAATCCAGTCGACACCGTTATGCTTGAAAAATCTTTTGTCCTCTATCGAAACAAACGCATTAATCAGATCCTCAGGCAGCTGACTGTACGAAACCGCGATTTTATTATCCGCCGATGATAATCTCTGGTCTTCCAGTTCCACTGCGGTTCCGATTCTGTTTTGCCTGTCCTCGGATGTTTCGTAATCCACATAGTATATTCGTGTGGCGGAATCTTGGTTCACGGAAACTATAGTCGATGCATCGAACTCAAGGTCCAGGTAGTTGTTGATATATATGGCGAATACCGTTCCGACTATAACACCTGTTATGAGGCCTATCAGAATCACTGTCAAAAGTATATTCATGAAATATGAAAATATCTTAAACAGTACCTTTCCGATAATACCGAGTACATGCAATACTTCCCGTCCCCAATTTACTTTTGTGGTTGATGTACCGTTCGGGTTCAATTATCTTGCTCCTTTCATTTGCAGTATATCAAATCGGTTGTTCGAGTTATTATAAAACTTTATTTTGAATTTGATATTAACACATATGTATTTTATTCTGATTGTTTATTAATATTTGCGTTTTTTCTTTATCGCAGTACAACATTTTCGTTTCCGAGCATTTCTCTCAGTTCGTTTATCACAAAATCATCGGCGGTTATCATGAGATAGTCTTTCATGTATTCGCCCTTTTCGGAGATATAGAACACAGCAGGCACATTTCCCGTAAATATTCCGCAAAACGCACGTGCTTTTTTGTATTCCGACGATGTCTCTCTGTTAACTCTGAGAAAAACCTTACCTGTATTCTTCGGAACCGTGATTTTAGTTTCACTTTTATCTTCACCGATTTTTTTCGCGTTTTTTGCTGTGTTTGCCGATTTCCTCGATTCGATAACGGGTATTTCTTCATTATCGAATCTGTTGTCGGAAATAAGCGGGATTATTTTGTCACACAGTATTTTTACTTCTTCGTCCTCGCGTACGCTCAGTGTGCCCGAAACGGCAATAACCGAATCATACGCCAACAGATATCCGTATCGCTGTAATGTTTTCGGAAACACAAGTATTTCTATAGACGACGTGTAATCCTCGATTGTAACGAAAGCCATTTGTTCTCCGCTCTTTGTGGCTTTATTTGTACGTTTAGTTACACATCCCACCACCAACACCGACGATTTGTCGGTATACTCCTTTTCGGTTTCGCAGATATAATTCGTATCGTAATCACTATC
The DNA here is from genome assembly GCA_963642885.1 of bacterium. Taxonomy (GTDB): domain Bacteria; phylum Bacillota; class Clostridia; order Oscillospirales; family CAG-272; genus UMGS1696. The sequence continues at coordinate 6,444 of CAVIJI010000015.1, read as the reverse complement.
GCCGTCCGATTTCGCGGAATCCGCGAATGAAATTCGTATATCGATTATCCTGTCGAGTTTTAAAGCGGAAATATGCTTCTTATAGTCATCGAGAACATGTCCGGAAAGATAAATTCCACAGCTTTCCTTCTCGAGCATCAGTTTTTCTCTTGCCGTAAATTCCTTTACATCGGGAAACTCGATTTTCAATCGACGAGGTATTTCCGTTTTCGCCATAGAATCGAACATTCCTATTTGATTTTCCAATGAGGAATCCGTCAAAATACCGCGTTTATCGAGAAGTCCCTCATAAACCGCAAGGAGCTTACTTCTGTCAACTCCCAGCGAATCCATTGCACCTGATTTTATAAGCATCTCAAGCGCACGTTTATTGAGATCGGTTTTCTCGGTTCGTTCTATAAAATCATCTATGCTTTCGTAAATACCGTTTCTGTCTCTTTCGGCAATAAGCTGACCGACAAGCTTGTCACCTATATTCCTTATTGCAGTCAAACCGAAACGTATTGCACTGTTTTCCACATGAAAAGAACCGCGGCTCTTGTTTATATCAGGCGGAAGTATTCTTATTCCCTGTTTACCGCAATCCGCAATATACTCGGAAAGTTTTTCGGTTGATGATAAAACAGATGTCAGCAAGGCACTTTCATATTCAAGCGGATAGTGTGTTTTCAAATATGCCGTTCTGAAGGACAGTACGGCATATGCGGCAGCGTGGCTTTTGTTAAAGGCATAATTCGCAAATGAAACAATGTCGCCGAACAGCTGCTTGGCATCACTTCTGTCGATTCCTTTTGATACGGCACCGTCTATAAATGCCTGTTTTTCACCGTCAATAACTCCCTGTTTCTTTTTGGAAATTGCTCTGCGAACAACATCCGCATGACCGAATGAATATCCCGCAATCTCGCGAAATATCTGCATAACCTGTTCCTGATATACGATACATCCGTATGTAACATCCAGTATCGGCGCAAGAAGCGGCGTACAATATTTAATTTTACTTCTGTCGTGACGAGCTTCTATATATTTCGGAATCGAATCCATAGGTCCCGGGCGATATAGAGCTATTGCGGCAATAATATCGTCAAGTGTACGCGGTTTCAATTGCATAAGCATTTGCTTCATGCCGTTTGACTCAAGCTGAAACACTCCGTTACATTTTCCGGCACAAATTGTATCGTATGTAGCCGAATCGGCTGTATCTACGTTGGTGATATCAAAATCGGGCTTTTTTTCGCGTATCTGATCCTCGGCATCTTTAATTATCGTAAGATATCTCAATGCCAAAAAATCGAATTTAAGCAAACCGAGTTCCGCAATCGTGTCCATATCAAACTGCGTTACCACTACTCCGTTATTCACGGAAATCGGCACATACGATGTAATCTCTTTTTCGGTTATAACCACTCCCGCGGCATGAGTCGAAGCGTGTCGGGGCATGCCTTCTATGGCCATCGCAGTATCGATCAATTGCTTTACCTTCGGATCGTCGTCATACATTTTTTTGAGGTCGCTTTTCTTCATAGCATCCTCAAGTGTTGTATGCATTTCCTGAGGAACCATTTTAGCAACCTCATCAACCGCATTATACGGCATTCCGAGTGCACGTCCGACATCACGCAGTGCGGCTCTCGCGGCAAGCGTACCGAATGTCACGATTTGCGACACATGGCTGTTTCCGTATTTTTCCTTAACATACTCAATAACCTCGTCACGTCTGTTATAGCAAAAATCCGTATCGAAGTCTGGCATGCTTACCCTCTCGGGATTAAGAAACCGCTCGAACAATAGATCGAACTTTATCGAATCAATGTCGGTAATCCCTACGAGAAAGGCGACTATCGAGCCCGCGCCCGAACCTCTGCCGGGGCCTACGGGTATATCGTGGCTTTTGGCGTAATGAATAAAATCCCATACGATAAGATAATATTCGCTATACCCCATTTTTGTTATAACGCTCAATTCGTATTCAATACGTTCCTCATACATACTGCGAGGATATTTCTCGGAAAAAACTATATGTCCGTCATTTGATTTTTGCTCAAGTCCTTCGTATGCAAGAAATTTCAGATAAGAATCGGGCTGCATTCCGTTTTCCGGTTTATACCTCGGAAGCTGTGTTTTACCGAATTCAAACTCAAAATTACACATATCCGCAATCTTTTGAGTGTTTTCGATTGCATCACCGTAGGACGAAAAGAGCCTTGTCATTTCGTCGGTGTTTTTATAGTAGAATTCATCTGTCTCAAACCCGAAAGGCTTTCCGTCGGTAATAACATTGTTAGTCTGTATACACAGGAGAACAGCCTGAGTCTCGGCATCGGATTTCTTTATATAATGGACATCGTTTGTGGCGACCATCGGAATACCCGTCTTTTCCGACAGTTTTGCGATTCCGGTGCAAACTATCGAGTCATCCTTGAGTCCGTGGTCCTGTAATTCAAGGAAAAAATTACCTCTTCCGAATGCTTTATCAAGTCGGAGTGCATATTCCTCTGCTTTTGCGTATTCTCCCGATACTATAGCATGTTGTATGTAACCTGCCAAACATCCCGACAGACAAACAAGCCCCTCGGTATGTTTTTCGAGAAGCTCTATGTCTATTCGAGGTTTGGAATAAAACCCATCGGTAAATCCTTTTGAAACAAGGTAAATGAGATTATTCCAACCTGTTTTATTTTTTACGAGAAGTATCAGATGAAAATTGCCCGCATCGAATTCTTTTTCTCGGTCGTACATGCTACGTCTCGCAACATAAACCTCGCATCCGATAATAGGCTTTATTCCCTCGGCTTTACATGCTTTATAGAATGCAACGGCACCGTACATTACACCGTGGTCTGTTATTGCGACCGCATTATGACCGGCAAGGCGTGCCGCTTTCGGTATGTCTTTAATTCTGCATGCACCGTCAAGAAGACTGTATTCACTGTGGAGGTGAAGATGTACAAAAGACATTATATTAACCTCCTTCTATTCCTCCGATTGCGCAAAGTATAAAATTCTGTCCAGCCTGTGTCTTACTCCCGACTTCGTAACGGGAGGGTTTAACATATTTCCAATATCGGATAATGACAGCTGCTCATTCTCAATTCTGACACGTGCGGTCTCTTTCAATTCATCGGGCAGAGTATCGAGCTTGCCTGATTTTTCCAACAATCTTATTGCGTCGGTATATTTTTTCACAGACGCGAGCTGCTTTTCGATATTCGCGGTATCGCAGTTAACCTGTCTGTTTACCGAATTTTTGAACTCGTGAACTATTTTCGAATTCATTACATCAAACGCCGCATTTTGTGCTCCGATATACACCAAGAAATCTTCTATAGCCGAACTTTCCTTAATATATATGATATACCTTTCACGTCTTTTGGTTTTACGGAACTCAAAGCCCAGTGAAGAAATAATCTCGTACGCTTTGTCTCGCTCCTCCTCATTCCTGAACGAGAAATCGAGATGATACTGCTTTGCGGGATCGGTTACCGACCCGTATTTTACGAATAAACCGCGTACAAAAACCGTCTTGCATCCGTCACAACGGCACACGTCATAACAATCGAGGAGATTTTCGCACTCTTTCATTGCCCTCTGTGTATACTGACAGCATTTGTGTTTAACCTCAATCGATTCCAACTGTTTTTTTACGTTCTTAGAAAATGACTCCATTATTTCACATAAATAATTTCACATTCAATGCGGCATTCGAATTTATCATAAACAACATTTTTAATATAATCTACGAGCTTGAGCACATCCTCGGATGTTGCCCCGCCTTTGTTTATGATAAATCCAGCGTGTTTTTCGGACACCTGTGCTCCGCCTATCGAATATCCCTTAAGACCGCATTCTTCAATCATTTGCCCGGTATATCTGCCCGGGTAGCGTTTGAACACACTTCCCGCACTCGGAAATTCAAGCGGCTGTTTTTCTATTCTGCGGCTCATATAGTCATTCATGGCTGCATTTATTTCACTTACAACACCATTTTTCAACTCAAATGTTGCCGAAAGAATTAAGTAATTATTGTGTCTGTAAATGCTGTCACGATAACCATATTCATGTTCTGAGGATGATATTGTATGTATTTTCATGTCATCGAGAGAAAGGTATGTACTATTCGCAACAACCTGCGCCATCTCTCCGCCGTAAGCACCTGCGTTCATAAACACCGCACCGCCGACGCTTCCCGGTATACCGTATGCAAACTCCATTCCGCTGAGTTCATTATCTCGTGCGGTTTTGCATACATAATTAAGCGACACACCCGCTTCGGCTGTTATGCGGTTTTCGTCAACGTGAATATTACACAAACCGCTTAACGAAACAACCGCTCCGTTAAATCCCGCATCATCGAAAAGCACATTGGTTGCATTCCCGATAAAATACATTCTTATTCCGGTTTTCTTTATAATATTTACTGTTTCGATAAGTGCCTTTGTTTCGTGAGGTATAATAAACAAATCCGCATTTCCGCCTATTTTAAACGATGTATGGCGGCTCATCGGTTCGTCGCACTTTACTTCAATCGAATCATTGTTATTTCTGTTATACTCGGTAATTAACGACAGCAGCTCGGAATATTTATCGTTCATATGCACCTCATGCCAATATATCCGCCAGCTCGGAAAGCTCGCGGATATTGTATTTTACACTTCTCCCGTCGGTGGATTTTCCGTGAGGATTATAGAAACAGCAGTCAAGTCCGTAATTGATCGCACCGTCGCAATCGGATGTCAATGAATCGCCTATCACAAGATAGTTTCTCTTGTTTTCGTCTCCGATTGCTTGAATTACATGTTCGAAATATTTCGCAGACGGCTTTGCCGCGCCTATTTCTTCCGAAATAAACATACCGTCAAAATATTTGTATATTGCAGACTTCGTAAAACGTTTCTTTTGAATGTACGCTACGCCGTTTGTCGTTATATACATCTTATATTTTTCGGCAAGAATTCCGCATATTTCATCTGCTCCACGAATGATGCACGACTGACACGATAAATTGCTCATGTATTCTTCCCGCCATTTGTCGGCGGTTTTAACTGTTTCCTCGTTATTCGGATACCCCAGCTTCTCGGTTAAGAGACGTCTGAATCTCTCTATCTTGAGAAAGTCGAGTTTCACCTCGCCTTTCTCGAGCTGCTTCCACAGGCTGTCATTTATCTTCGAATAAGAACCATACAACTCATCCGAATGGCATACATTGAATTTAACACATGTATTCTTAAAAGAGTTATATTCCGCCTGCGAGAAATCAAAGAGAGTATTATCCGCATCAAACAGCAGATATTTATAATCACTCATAAATTACTTTACAAACTTGTGGAACGTCTTTTTGCCTTTTTTAACGATTATACCGTCGCCGACGAATTTATCCTCGTCAACAGCATACTCAACGGAAGTTATTTTGTCATCGCCGACAAAAACACCGCCTTGTTGTATCAGACGTCTCGCTTCGCTCTTAGAAGCACACAAGGACGACTTCAGCATCATATCTATCAAAGTGATTTTACCGTCTGTAAAATCATCTGCAGTAAGTGTTGTTGTAGGCATATTTTCCGTGTTTACGCCACCCTGAGCGAACAAAGCCTTAGCACCTGCCTGTGCCTTATCGGCTTCTTCCTCGCCGTGAACCATTTTTGTAAGTTCATATGCCAGAATTTCCTTAGCGGTGTTGAGCTGACTGCCTTCCCACTTGTCCATTTCGTCAATCTGTTCAATGGGGAGGAAAGTAAGCATACGTATGCATTTAAGAACGTCCGCATCGGCTACATTTCTCCAATACTGGTAGAAATCAAACGGAGATGTCTTATTGGGGTCGAGCCATACTGCGTTACCCGCAGTCTTACCCATCTTCTTGCCCTGTGAGTCGGTAAGAAGCGTGATTGTCATTGCGTTGGCATCCTGACCGAGCTTTCGTCTGATAAGCTCAGTACCACCGAGCATATTCGACCACTGGTCATCGCCGCCGAACTCAAGATTACAATTGTAGTTCTTATACAGATAATAGAAGTCGTATGACTGCATAATCATATAGTTGAATTCGAGGAATGAAAGGCCTTTTTCCATTCTCTGCTTATAGCACTCGGCACGAAGCATGTTATTTACCGAGAAACAAGCACCGACTTCACGTAAAAGCTCGATATAATTCAAATTGAGAAGCCAATCCGCATTATTTATCATCATTGCTTTTCCGTCGGAAAAATCTATAAAGCGTTCCATCTGGCGTTTGAAGCACTCTGCGTTATGCTCGATATCTTCCTTAGTCAGCATTTTTCTCATATCGGTTCTGCCTGAAGGGTCGCCTATCATTGTCGTTCCGCCGCCGATAAGTGCTATAGGCTTATTTCCCGCCATCTGCAAACGCTTCATAAGCGTAAGTGCCATAAAGTGACCTGCGGTCAAGCTGTCAGCAGTACAGTCGAATCCGATATAAAACGTTGC
>CAVIJI010000014.1:33317-41230 GCA_963642885.1 bacterium | reverse complement strand
GGTAGAGAACACAGGCTCTTTCAAAGCGATTCAGCAGCAGATTAAAAACGGCAATCACAAAAGCGGAAACTCTTCCGATGGAAGAAAGTTCTCTATGGAGTTGAACGTTGATGAATCAAACGGACTTTTCGCAATCCACAACCTCACAGCAGACAGCTTCATGAAGTCATACGAACTCGGCGGATTTGCTATGCCGTCTATTGCAATTGCCAGAGGTGATGTAGGTCACTCCAATTTCGGGGATATCTCTCTCGTTTTCACTTCCGATACAATCAATCCCGCATACTCGGACAACAAGGTTTATTCAGCCGACGCATGGACACCGACATTCCCGAGAATAGAATACGAAGCGAATAGCAAAGTCACGGACAAGTTACGCGATAAGTACTATGAGCTTTACAGTAAATTCGGTCAGGATAATATCTCCGCACTGTATCCTTACGGAAATTACTTTGAAGAACAGCTCAACACGGACGGCGGCGTTGACGGTATAATCTCAAAGCAAAGCGATAATCCGCGGATGATGCAGGTTTATCTCGCCGATACGCAGGGAAAAACAATAGATTCTGTCACCAAAGAAACAAAAACCACTCTTCCGGCAGAACAGGTAGAGCAGTCAGAATTCCTTATTGATAAACTCGGAGCAGACACCGTAAATGAAATGCGTCCGCAAGCAAATGAATCGCCCATGAGTGCCCGCAAGAGATGGATGAGTGAGCACGGAGACGCTTTCAAAGCCGCATACACCGATTATTTAATGCAGTCGGGACTTACCGCAGAAGAAGCACAAAACGCGATAGACAATATGACTGTAGCACAGCTGTCTTCTCAGGTAATCAAAGCGCGTAATTATCTTGCAAACGGTGCTGAAACCGTAAAATCGGAAGTAGACACAAAAGCTACTGACAACGCTATTAAAGAAGCTGTAAACCAAGAGGATTATTTGAAATGGCTTCACAGCCTGTTTGACGGCGGTGAAAAGAAGTCAGGTGTTTCAAACGGCAAAGACCAGTATACGCGCGACGGCAGTCCCCGCTCTTTCTCCGCAACGCATTATCCCGTCACGCTTGACAATATAGTTCTTTCGATGAAGTCACAAGGAGACGGCAGCGCTAAAAACGCAACATCAACTTTTGTTGGGGCAAAGACAATCCGCGCGGAAAGTGCAACAGAGTACAGTTCTCTCGATGAAATAAGAGCCGATAAAGGCAGACTTGCTCACAGAACACCAGAAGAAGCAAAAGCTGCATGGGATAGTTTTGCCAACCGTTTGACCGCTATCATAAACAGAATAATGGATGCGGAGAGCGGAATTGACAACCGTTTCATCGAACAGGACAGAATAGGTTCTGTTCTCGCGGAGGCTTCAAGAAACAATACCGAAGCCAACATCAAAAAAGTTCTAACTCAGTATAAACTCACTCCTGCTGTAGCGGCAGACTTCAAGGAACTTGTAGACGATATCAAGTCCGCGCCGGTTGATATCTTTGAAGCAAAGCCCGAAAGAGTGGTAGGTCTTGACGAGGTCAAGTATGCCATAGTTCCATCAGACATAAACTCCGACGTTACAACAGCACTGAACAAAGCGGGGATAGAAACCAAAACATACGAAAACGGCAACGAAGCGGACAGACTGAAAGTGCTGAACACGCTGTCCGACGTTAGATTTTCCAAGCAGCTTGATACTGATACAGGAACACCCGTTGCACAGTCCATATCCTCATGGAAAACCTCGATTAAACAAGTTCCTGCTCTTTTTAAGAATCAGAATGTCAAGTTCGGCGAAACCAACATTGATATAGGCGGCGGTCGTTTTGACCTCGCCACAGATTACCTGCGTGAAAATGGCACGAAAAATATGTTGTTCGACCCATACAACAGAAGCGAAGAAGTCAATAAAGCCACTCTTGATTATCTACGCGATGGAAATAGAGCTGACACGGCTACATGCGCAAATGTTCTCAATGTTATCAAAGAAACAGATGCAAGAGCAAATGTTATCCTCGAAACCGCAAAATCCATTAAGCAAGATGGAAGAGCTTACTTCATGGTATACGAAGGAGACGGAAGCGGCACAGGCAAGGAAACATCATCAGGTTGGCAGAATAACAAAAAAACCGCCGATTACGTTTCTGAAATCGAGCAGTATTTCGACATTGTTGATAGAAAAGGAAAACTAATAACAGCGACAGCCCCCAAAGAAAATTTGCCTAAAGCCGCATGGGAACTGTCACCCGGAAATGCAGTAAGGTATTCCAAGCAGCTTGATAAATACGACTACTCCAAATCTTTCTCAGAGCAAATCGAAGACTACAAAAACGGAATTATTCCAAAATACGACACTCTTGTTGTCGGCAAAACGCCGGAGGTTTTCACAAAGATAGGGCTGAATCCTCTGCCCATGACATATGGGACAGGACACCTGTCTGACATTCTGAAAGGAAATGTGCAAGACCATGATTTCGGAGAAGCAAACCTCAAACAAATACCGAAAGCTCTTGAATCTCCTATAGCAATAATCGCTTCAAAAACCAAGTCCAACTCAAGTGTAATCGCTATTCTCGATTTGTCATACAACAACAAGCCTATGTTTGCGGCAGTTGAAATTGATGGGTATGGTCAATTGAATGGCGAAAGAGTTGATAGCAATGCCATAACAACAATTCACACAAGGAACAATGCTATAAATCAATTGACGGATGCCATAAATAACGATTCTGCAGACAATGTGAGAGTATTCTATATAGACAATAAAAAAGCCAACAATCTGTACAATGCATCCGGGGTACAATTCCCCGGTGGAAAGACAGTGCTTGATGGCTATGTCCATAGTATACGCGATTCCGGCTCGCCTGTCAATATGAAAATCGAAAATGTAACAAAAACGCAACAATTCAAGCGTTGGTTCGGAGACTGGGAGACACACCCAGAAACCTCAAGCAAAGTCGTAAACTCAGACGGCACACCTAAAGTTGTATACCATGGAACAAACGCCGACTCCTGGACGTTCTCTCTCGCCAATCGCGGCAAGCACGGAGAAAAGCTCGGTGTGGGATATTACTTTGTCGACAACAAATCTTCCGCCGAAAGATACGGCGACAGAGTTGTTGAAGCATATCTCGACATCAAGAAACCCGCAAGCGCGGAGGTTATGGAAATATCTCGTAAAGAGTGGGAGAAATTCCTTGACTTTGCAATAGAACACCGCGACGAATACATTGACGGCGAATGGAAAGGCAATGACATCAACAAAGAGTATGAACTTACCGATTTCGACTACGGTTCAAACGACGCTGAGTTAATCAAAGGTTTTCTCAACGGTATTGCCGCAGGAAACAAAGACGTGACAGAAGCATACCTCGAAATGCTCAAGGATTCAACAGGCTACGATGGCATTGCATATAACACTGACAATACAGACTATTACGTGGCATTCACTCCTGAACAAATCAAGTCCGCAACAGACAACATAGGCACGTTCGATAAAGACAACAAAGACATCCGCTATTCCAAAGAGCTAATGACAGCAGAGGAAAAGAAGAAAGTCCGCGAAGCAGAAAGAGCGGCATATCTTGAAAGGCAGCTTGTTTCAACCGCTCCGCTCGGAGGAAAAGCAAAAGCCGTTTCTCCGACAGCAAAAGCCGCAGTAGCAAAGAAAATAGCGTCAGGTATGCCCGGCGTATCGACATCACAGGTAAACGAACAGCTCACGAAATTCTTTGACGTTATCGAGCACCCGAAAGCAACAACCCCCGCAGCGTATAGAGATGAAGTCCGTCAAATGGCAAATGTAACGGCTCAGAACCTCTACAACGAGTTCCGCATAGAAAACACAAACCCGCTGTACGATGAGTTCAACGATGCATATAACCACATCAAGAGCCTTAAATTCAAAATGACCGACGCAGTAAAAGACGATTTCGGCAAAGAAGCATACAGTGACTTCTACAAAAGAGCAAGAGGCACGCTGAAACTCCGTGTTAACGACGGTATGGCGGTAGATGAGCTGTGGGGCGAGCTGTGCAACCTCTATCCTTATTTCTTCAACGAAAGCACCACAAACCCGAGTGAGATGATGGAGCAGATATACGAGGTTCAGTCTTCGTTAAAGAAAACTCCCGGACACCCGTATTACGACATGAGTTCTGAAAATACAGACATATTCTCGGAAGGCGAAGACACCGCGACGGTTAACTCTATAGCAGACGCTCTTGTAGCCGCATACCTTGAAAACGCCAAACCCACAGTGGCGGCAGAAAACAAATCTCTGCGAAACGAAAACAAACGCCTTGCAGAAGAAGCAAACGCCGCAAGGGGAGAAGCCGCAGACGCTAAGACCACTCTCAAAGTCGCTATGGATTGGAATCAAGCCGAGCTGACCAAAATGTACGGAGACTTCACACGCCAAATCAGCGAAGAACAAAAGCAGCTACAGCAAGCAAACAGAAAAATCGAACGCTTGACAAACAAGGTGGAAAGAAAAAATGTAAACATGGCTCAGAAGACAGCTCTCAAGGAAATAGGCAGGTTGCATGAGATGTTTACAAATCCTACTAAGCAGAAGCACATTCCGCAAAACCTCAGAGCGGCAGTCGGCAGTTACCTCACTTCTTTGAATAACACAAAGCTCTTGAACGGTAAAACCGTAAATTCGCAAGAAATAACGGAGACACTTCAATCGGAGCAGGAAAGAATAAACAGTGCCGCTTCTAAGGTTATCAACACCTTGTCAGGCAAATTCACCACCGATTCGGAACTGTATCAAGGAAGGTCAACAAGACAAATAGAAGCTCTGAAATTTGAGCTTGATAAATTGACAGAGCTTGCAAACGAAAGTCCGAACAGCGGAGTCGATTCTTCCAATAACGCCGACTACATCAAAGCCGTCACAGACCTTACAAGAATGGTAAACTACCTTGTCAAGCAGTCCAATGACTTTTTCACAGGAACAAAGAAAGTCGAAGCCGAAACCTTTGCGAAGAGCTGGATTGACGAGCTTTCAAGTCACAAAACACGTATCGGTGAGACCGGATTTGAGCGAAGCCAGTTCAAGAAGCTGCTTGACGGAGTAGGCTACAGCCTTATGTCAGCGGACTTGTTCTTCTCAACAATGGGAGAGTCCGGCAAGGAAATATCAAGCTGGTACAGAAATGCCCAGACACGTCAGGTAAAAATGAAGCAGGAGTACGGAGAGTATATGTCCGAACTTCTGGGAGACAATTACAGCACAATTGCCGGAAGCACAAAGGCAAAGAAGAACTTGATTGATGTAAAGATTCACGGCAACGACGTTAAGGTATCGAAAAATCAGCTCATGTCTTTGTATCTCACATGGAAGAGAGCAGCAGGTCGCAGACACCTCGAAAACGGCGGAGCGGCATTCACAAACGCAAACAACGAAACAAGTAAAGTTTACGTTATCGATGAAGCAACATACAGCACCCTAATGGAAAAGCTGACAGCGGACGACAAGAGAATCGCAGACGGCATAGGAAAGTTCTTGTCGGAAAACTGTTCAGAGTGGGGCAATGAAGCTTCAATGCAGCTCTACGGAATCAGGCTTTATGAAGACAGCAACTACTTCCCGATTCGCACACCAAGCGAACTACGGGACACAAACTTCTCAAACCTCGCAGATACGCATACCATAGAAAATTCATCGTTCACCCACAAGCTCAACAAAAATGCTAACGCCGCTGTCGTTATCGGAGATGTGTTCGATATAGCAGACAGACACGTAAACGATATGTCCGCTTATTCAGCATATGCACCGCTTAACAACAGCATGGAAAGAACTTTCAACGCGAACGGACTAAAACGTGCGCTCAGTTCGGCATACGGCAACAATGGTGTAAAGTATATGCAGGACTTCATCGACAAAATCAACGGCAACGAGCCAAAGCGCACAACGGGGGAGAACGCAAACAAAGTTCTTAATTTCATTTCAAACAATGCAAAGAAATCGGCAGTTTCCGCAAACATTTCGACAGCATTGAAACAGCCGTTGTCTCTCGTAAGGTCGTGGCTTGTCATAGACCCCAAATACACCCTCGCCGCATATGCACAAATAACCCCCGGCAGAAACAGCATATTCAAGCAAGGTAAGGAATACAACAGAATTCTAAACACCATGAACGAATACTCCGGCATTGCCGTGATTAAGTCACTGGGATATTCGGACACGGGAATAGGAACTACCACACGAGAAACCTATGACGAACAAAGTCTCAGGTCTGCTTATAATAAAGCCAAGTATATTCAGCAGTCAGCCGAAGACATTGCAATGAGACCCGCCGAATTTGCCGATGAAATCACATGGGTGCGTATGTGGAAAGCGTGTGAACTTGAAGCAAAGGCAAAATACGGCAATACACTGTCCACCGATGAATTCAATAGGCGAGTCGCAGACAAGTTCAATGAGATTATCGGCAAGACGCAGGTTGTTGATTCGATTCTTGACACCGCCCCGATAAGCACAAACAGGCTTTTCAAAACACTGTACCCTTTCATGAACGAACCTGTAAAGACCGCAGCAACACTTATCTCGGCGGTGGAAAACGTCAGAAACGGCAAAACAGGAGCTAAAAAACAGCTAACAAATGCTATCGGCTGTTATGTTATCTCGAACCTGATACTTGAGCCTATAGTCTCGTCTCTTGTCGGAATGTGGAGACACGATTCGCCCAAAGACCCCGAAGACTTTGCAAAGAAATTTTTGGAAAGATTTATAGGAGTTAAAGCCGGAGACAAAACAACATTCTCGGATGTATTCTCTTCAAATGTAGTTGACGGCTTGTTCAGTGTTCCGATAATCGGAGCATGGTATGACACAATCACAAGCGCAATGCAAAGCTTTGACCCTGAGAGGATGGACTTGCAGCCTATAGCAGACCTCACAAACAACACAATCTACTTCTTCAAGAGCCTTGGAAAGGAGGACTACGAAAACCAAAAAACAAAGTCTAACTACGCCACCGACATGATATCTTCACTGGCACAGATTCTCGGCATCCCCGGTTCTACTCTTAAAAGAGATTTGTCCGCTATAGCAAGAACAGCCGTTGACGCAACAGGGGCTTACGTGGCACAGTGGGAACTCAACAAAGTTTACTATAACCTCGGCAACGCAAACGCAAGAACGAACAAAAACTTCTATGACATTATGGCAAAAGCGTACAACGCCGGAGACACAGAAGCCTATTCGTATATGCTGAGAGACCTTCGTTCCATTCAGACGGGCTCAAAAGCGTTCGGTGTGCCGTACAGCAACATCAATAAGTACATCACCGAGCACGGCGCGAAGATAGTGGAAGGTACGGATATGTGGTATGTGTCACTGCAAGCGGAATACGACCTGAACACTTTCGTTCCGAATATGAAAGTCGAAAAACTTGTAACAAGCGTTTACCAAAAAGCAAAGAATGAAAAGCTCGACAATTACGAAAACGCAATCTACAAAGCACCCACAACGAAAGCAAACGCTACGTTCAGTGTGAACAAAGAAGATTACGAAATGACGCTTGAAGAGTTCGACAACTATATCAGAAACACAGGAGACTTTGCTTACAAGATTACAAATTATCTTCCGTCAAATTACAAGTGGTCAAGTCTGAGCACAGCACAACAGCTCTACGCGCTTGAGAAGACATACGAGTTCTCAAAAGCGTATTGGAAGAAGAAGCTCAAACCTGAATATTCCGCAAAATCAAATTGGATGGATGAACTTTGTGACAACAAGGTCGACTTCCAAACTTACGCACGTGTCATAATCAATCAAGCGGAGAAATACTCGCCAAAGGACTAAAAACACCCCCAAACAGAAAAAGGCAGTCGATGAAATACTCGATTGCCTTTTCTAATATTTTTATTGTTTTCGACACGAATCTGTTGTATTTTTCAGTTACCGGTGATAT
>CAVIJI010000014.1:14690-33230 GCA_963642885.1 bacterium | reverse complement strand
GTGAAACAAAAATCGCAAGGAATAAAATCATGGCAACACCCAAGAAAACAAAAAACGGATGGACGGTTCTTGTTTATGCCGGGATAGACGAGAACGGAAAGAAGAGGTATCAAAGACTAAGCGCACCGACAAGAAAAGAAGTGGAAAAGCTCGCGTCAGAGTTTGACAAGGAAATGGACGGACACAGCGCGACGAATATCACAATGACCGTAGGAGACGCTGTAGACGCGTATATAGCCGCAAGAGAGACAGCAGGATATTCACCCAAGACAATACGCGAATACAAGGCATACAGGCGCACAGCACTCCAAGGATTGGTTGACGTTAAACTATACTCCGTGACAGATGAGCTGATTCAAAAAGAGATAAACAAAGCCGCTGTCGGACATTCTCCGAAATCAGTCTCTTTGTGGTGGGGACTGTTCGGAGCGGCAATACGCCAGTACAGAAAAGGATATGACCCGTCTGTACTGTTGCCAAGCGTAAAGCGAAAGCCTGTAGAAGTGCCGGACGAAACAACAATAAAGAAAATGTTCGCGGAGCTGAAAGGAGACCCGCGCGAAGTCCCGATAATTCTCGCGGCAGTGTGCGGCATGAGAAGAGGAGAAATATCCGCACTGGATTTAAAAACTGATATCGACTATCAAAAAGGACTTGTGTATGTAAACAAGGCATACACGAGAAATGAGAACAACATATTTGAACTCAAAGAACCGAAAACCGAAGCCGGAAAAAGAGTTATATCAATCCCGCGATGGGCGACGGAAAGACTGCGTGTTTACGCCGACGAACATAATTTCAAAATGTACAACCCCAATCAGATAACACAAATGTACGCGCACGTCAGAAAAAAGTATAACCTGAACTGCACATTCCACGGCTTGAGACATTACTATGCGTCGATAATGCTTGCCCTCGGAGTGCCCGATAAATACGCAATGGAAAGAATGGGGCACAGCACAAATTCAATGCTCAAACATTACCAAGAATCGGTAAAGGAAAAAGATATTGAGATAAATAATGCGATGAATGACTACTTTTCACAATTGGATGAGACAACAAAAAAAGACAACAAATTAAATTGTGAACGAAGAAAATCGGCAGAAAAAGCGAGCTATAACGAGAATAAAAGAGTTTCGAGCAAAATACTTACTGGTTCGAATCCAGTCACTCCGATGAAAAAAGCCTTGTAAGCGAAAGCTTACAAGGCTTTTTTGTGTTTACAGCGAAAAATTCGAAACATACCGGAATTTATATAACAAAAAAGGATACAGGGTATATACCCTGTATCCTTAATTTAATTAATAAGTTAATTCAGCTATTCGGCTTTAACTTAGTGCTTCTTAGCAACTGCGTAACCAGCGAGAGATACAACAGCAGCAGCAGCGGCGATTATACCCATATCGAAGGTCTGAGGAGCGGATTCAACAACTGTTTCAACTGTTTCTTCAGCAACTGTTTCTTCAACAACTGTTTCAGCAACTGTTTCAGCTTCTTCAACAACAGCTTCTGTTTCAGCAACTGTTTCTTCAACAGCAGCTTCAGCTTCTGTAGCGCCTACAGTACCTGTAAGAACGCACTCGGAAATCTGGAAGCATCCTGCGAGAGAACCTTCAGAGTAGAAGTAAACGTAGTTAACGTTTTCAACGGGTGTAACGGATGCAGCGTAGTACATGAAGTTTTCGTTTTCGAAGAATGTGTCATCGCCGTAAGCGATAGCTGTCCAGTTTTCGCCGTCAGAGGATACGAATACTGTCCATTCGAAGGGGTTACGAGAATCGTAGTTAGCTGTGTCGTTAGCTGTAGCGAGGATGATACCGTCAACAGTGATAGGAGAAGCGAGCTTACCGATGGACTGTGTCGGGAATGTGGATGTGCAGAACTTTGTTGTTACGTCGTTATCCCAGAGATTTTCGGGACCTTCGTTGGAGTAACCTTCGGAACCGATAACGTGAGTTACTTCGAGATAAGGTGTCTTGCCGATAGCAGCAGCAGCATCTTCGAGTGTGTCGTAAGCGGAACCGGTGTTAGCGATGATGTCCATTGAAGGAGCATCCATGATGGGGCATTCTGTGGGATCGTCAGCGTTTACCATTGCTGCGAGAGAAACGGTAACAAGTGCTGAAAGAAGGATTGAGAGAAACTTTTTCATACTTTCCTACCTCTTAAAAAATTTTTTAATAACAAGTGCGGAATACGACCGATTTGTTATGTCGCAATTATAGCACAAATAAAAGCGGTTGTCAATTACAAAAGTCAATAAAAAGAAAGTTTTTTCATAAAATTCGGTAAAATGTTGAATAATTGTGTTAAAAATTACAATAGTCATTAAAATGAAGATAAATGTCTCGCTTAAATACTGAAAAATGAACAAAAGAATCAAAACTGACTCGTTGAGAATGAATACAAACTGTAGAAAAAGACGAGACTTTTTGATGTTCAAAAGCCTCGTTTTATTGTCGAATATTTTTTAGGTTCGTGCCGATGCGAATTCGGATTGTTTTTCAAACCATTCGAGAATACCGTCGCATACTCCTCCTGCGGCTTTGTCTATACCGTTATCGTTTAGCAGCTGCTCGTATTCTTCGGCGGACGTGATAAATCCGACTTCGATTAGTGCCTGCGGAAATTTGGGATTGCGGCACATCGCGAGCATTTGGTATTGATAACCGCGATTGCTTCTGCCGAGAGCTTTCGAGACGCTGTTCGTTAAAGATTCGGCTAAAAGCCTTCCGCTGTCCATGCACCATAGCCCGAGAGTTCCTCTGACACGTGTAACATCGGACGAGTAATCCATAGAATTCTGATGTATGGATACGCACAAATCCGGTTCGATTTCTTCGAGCATATCCATTCTGTCGTACAAGCTGAGCGTTGTGTCTGTATCACGTGTAAGAATAACGTCTGCCCCGAGAGTTTTAAGCTTATCGGCTGCGGCAAGAGTTATCTTTAAATTTAAGTCCTTTTCATTAAGCGAATCCACCGCACCTGCGGCACCCCTGTCATCTCCTCCGTGACCTGCGTCGAGTATAATCGCTATACCGTCGAGGGGCGTATCCGATTTTGTGTCTACGGAAACGGGATTTTTCAGTGAAACAACAACCGATGTGTCCGTATAAGCCAAATCAAAGCCGTAGAAATTTTCGATATCGAAAAGCTCGAATGAATAACGCACCCTGTCATCGAGTCTGATTGTTTCGCATGAGCTGAAAAGCGGATTTTTCGATATTACCGCATCGGGAGCGGATTCCGAATCAATATTGTAAAAGGTTACGACGAAGTTACCGTTTTCATCAATACAGCCGTTATACGCGGGCTTTCCGTCACAAACGAGCACAAATTCGGTCTTATCACCGCAGTCTGCAACAGACGCCGAAAAAAAGCGTGAATCGGAGCTTTCGGTTGTGACTTCAATCTCCTCCGCATCGGATGCGGACATATATCCACCCATTCTCAGTTTATAAAAACCATGCCATAATGACAATGCCAACTCTTCCATTCCCGAAGACTGGACGGTGTAATCGGAATAATATGAGCTGTACTCCGATATTTTAAGCTGAGCATAATCGTTTTTTGCTCTTATTTTTATGTATGTGCCGCTCCCCATTGAGCGAACGGAAGGCCCTTCGACTTCCGCTGTCCCGTCCCGATGGGACAAGGTAAATTTGATTTTCCCACAGTCTTTAATCTCGCCGTCTGCCGCTTCGGGCAAATCCGCACTGCCGCTGAAGGTTGCCCCTGTGTAGCCATATGACGAGTATGATGTTATGTTCTCCTGTGTCAGCTCTGTTTCCATTCCGCCGATATTGACTTTAACGACGGAACCGGCGGGAGCGGTACATGAGACGTACATTTTGCGGTCATGAGTGGCAACATCATCCGAGGGATATATATCGGTTATCGATACCGTGTCGAGAGAAACGGGTTCGGGCTGTTGCGGTGTCGATGAAGCAGTATCGGTTTCATAATACAGTGTGTAGGCATAGGTTATTCCGTTTTGCTCGAAGATAAAATTGTTTTCACCCTTTTTCAGTGTCACGTATAGGTTAAATATACCGCTTTTGGTACGACTGATTTTTTCACCGTTCATCGTCAGTGTATAATAAGGATCGGAGGAACCTATAATATACGTGTTTGCCGACGTCATTGTTGATTTATCGGACGGAGATGTTACCGTAACCCCAAAACCGTTTGATTGTATTTCCGTGTAGATTATTTCGTTTTCGAAAACCGAAGTAATGTCATCGCTCGCACCGTTTATATTGCGGTTTATTTCGTCATATCCGTAAAAAATGCTTCCGCGGTATGCTTTTTCGCTTCTCGCAAACGTAACCTGTTCGGACAATTCACCTGACGGAGAATCCCAGTTTCCGTCTTCGTATCGATATGCGGCATGTGAAATGTACAGCTTAACATCGGTTCCGTCGAGCAGTGCATTCCACCAACGTGTCAGAACATCGAAAGCCGATGATGTGTTGTCAAAGGTCCAGTATATCTGAGGAGAAATGTAATCGATATAGCCGCCGTTTATCCATGCTGTCGCATCACAGTACAACGAATTATATCCTTCGAAACCGTTTGTGTCGCTGCCGCCGTTTTCGCCGTCGTTGTTTTGCCATATGGCAAACGGAGATACACCGAATACGCATTCGGAATCGACGGAATGAACGGTATTGTAGACGCTTTCGATTATTTTGTTTATATTATCGCGTCTCCAGTCCTCTATATTATCGAATTCGGTACCGTATTTTTCATATGTATCGGCATCGTCGAACTCTATTTTTTTGCCGCTGTCATCGTATACGGGATAGGGATAAAAGTAGTCGTCGAAGACTATTCCGTCGACATCGTATTTTTTCACGATTTCGCGCACACCGTCTGTAACAAGCTCGCGCACCTCGGGCAATCCCGCGTTCAGGTACAGCTTGCCGTCACCGTATGCCACAGTCCATTCGGGATGCTGTTTTGCGGGACTTTTATCATCGAGTGAACTTATGTCATGAGTATCCATTGTAACTCTCAACGGATTCACCCATGCATGAACGTATATGTTGCGCATATGCGCTTCACTGACTATATATTCAAGAGGATCGAAAACGAGTTTGCCTTCTGATGAAAGGTAGCTTGAAACGGGAAAAATATCACTGTCGTATAGAGCATCGCACGACGGACGAACCTGAAAGAAAACGGTATTAAGGTTGTTCTTTTCGCAGGTATCGAGAATAGAATCGATTTCCGCTTTCAATTTATCCGCATCAAGATCGGTGGCTGAGGGGTAATCTATATTATAAACCGATGCTATCCATACGCCGCGTATTTCGGAATTGGGGTTTATGATATGCTGCAGCTGCGGAGAAGGCTCGGAAGGCTTGAGCTCGTCAATCGTCATATCGTAATCGCTGCGTATGCAGGAGGTCAGAGCGGTAAGTAAAACCGCGACAAGAAGAAAAAAACGGAGAAAACGTTTTTTCATTTATAATCCTTTCATATATAGGAATATTTATCTGTATCGTTTTTATGATACCATACACTAAGCCGCAAATCAAGCGTGTAATTATAAATGGATGGCGGTGAGATGTACGGCAGGATAAGAATCTACGGTAACCATAACCGTTCATTAGACGACGTAAGGAAGATAAAAGTCGCATGAATTCCGTAAAATGTTCGGATAATATTTTTGATACGGTTTTCCTCTTTATACTTGATTTAGTCACCGATATACCGTATAATTAACGTAGGATATTTTTCAAAATTTACGGGTTAGCGGAGGAGAACGAAATTGAACGGTAACGATAACGGAATGACTCCGGAAAGATTTACGGCTGAAAGAAACAGAACAAACGGACAAAACAATTCCGCACCGCAGAATCAAAATCAGAAACCGCGGTTTAAAATAAAGGACGGAAATATAATAAGAATCAATCCCGACGGAACCACTACATCAAGACCGTTGACGGACGATGAAAGACGCAGACTTGAAGAAGCACGTATTAACGCCGCAAACAGAAGAAATAATACGGTTGTCGATGAAGCGGACAGACGTAGAGCGGATCAGAAGTATCTCGCCAGAACTCAGGCGGAAGCCGCGGAACAACTCGGTGTTACGGAAAACGGTGCGGCTGAAAGACGCCGCCGTAATGATAATATACGCAGAGAAAATCAGAGCAGAAGTCAGAGGAAAAGAAAAATAACGGTTAATCCCGGTGCGGTCGTATTTGTATTGCTCATGGCAGCGGTCATTGTCGTTTCCGCAAAGCAGATAAAAATCAACGAGGAAAACAAAGAAAATAACGACAGAACCGATCTTGTTTACGAGGAAACACAGTACAATGAGACCGATGTGAGCGACGAGGAATATATTATCGAGGAGATACCGCCGAGTGACGAGAAGAAATCGTTATATGAAACAGAGCAGATCTCCAATACCGAGGTACATAACGGCAAACTCATTCTTGTGAATTACGAGTATGAATATGTTGCTCCGGACAGCATTGAACTGACAAACGCATACGAATCACGTACGGGAAACACCGAAATCGGCAGATTAAAGGTTTCGGAGACAACTACCAGTCTGGAATCCGAAGCTTTTGCCGCTCTCGAAAAACTGGTTGTCGATATGAAGACGGATACAGGAACATCTGATTTGATGATAGTCAGCGGATACAGAACTTATCAGGATCAGGTGGATATATATGACAGCTACGTCGCATCTTACGGTGAAGAATACGCAAAAGCATATGTTGCGGATCCGGGACACAGTGAACATCAGACCGGACTTGCATGCGACCTGAAATTCTATACATCTGACGGATATGCGGTGTCAATGGCTGATTATGAGTATGGCCCGTGGGTCGGCGAGAATTGCATGTACGAAGGCTTCATAAGACGCTACCCCGAGGATAAGGTGGATATAACAAAAATAAGCTATGAAGCATGGCATTTCAGATATGTCGGCATTCCTCACGCATATGCGATGACAACACTCGGATACTGTCTCGAGGAATATATAGATTATTTGAAGAGCTATACAACCGACACGAAAATCCTGTACATAAATGATGACATGACGCTTGACACGCTTGAGGCAGATTCCATCGAAGAAAGCGACACAAAAGGCGGCTGGCTCGCATATTATGTGCCGATGTCGGAGGGAGACAGCACCGATATTCCCGTTTTACATGGAGATGCTTTCGGCGAGTACGAAATTTCGGGAAATAACGTAGACGGCTTTATAGTAACGATAGAGCTAAACCGATAAACGTACCGAGCGGCAATATATTAATGTAGATTTCGGCTTTTCATGTTTCCGTTATTTTATGTTCGTTAAATAAGCTTTCACAATTCAACCAACATTTCACACGTTATCAAATTTCCGTCACATTACCGGAATATAATATAGCCAGAACAAGAGAGAAGCTTGTTCGAAGTAATAATTCGATTTTAAATCATATAGAATATAGAAAGGTGAATGTTATGAAAGAATTTGATATGAACAACAATGAAATGAATGAACAGAACTGCAACGAAAACAAAAACGTAAATACGGATTCCCAGAACATGAATCCTAATACCGTAAACGAACAGAATACACAGAATACACAGGAATCAAATGCGACTGTAAATACATCTGCGGTAAACGACAGTACTGCACGTGTTCCCGAAAACCACCGCACCGAAACCCCGTATTCGGGCAATCCCTATTTCGAAGGCTTCGGTCAGAATCAAAGCAATAACGGGTACGCACAGGCGAACACCGAAAATGCTCAGCAGAATACCCAGCAGAATACCCAGCAGAATACTCAGTATACACAGGGTGCTCTGTACGGACAGTACGGACAGTACACACAGGGCGGACAGTACGGATATACTCCGAACAATCACGGTTATCAGAATAACTCGAACAACGGATATACTCCGAACCACACTTACAATGCCCCGCACCAGACTCAAGGTCAGATATCCTACACTCCCAATACCGCTAAGGTAAAGAAAGAGAAGAAGTCCAAGCCGGTAACACGCGGTGCACTTGCGGTAGCGGTAGCATTGGCGGTTGTTCTCTCGGGAGCAGTAGGCTACACAAGCGCAATGTTTGCTTCGAGAAACAATACGGTAGCTCAGAGCACAACATCAAGTGAGAGCACATCTCAGTCGGCAAGCGTGTCGAACGGCAACAACGGCGGCGTCGTTATATACAGAAGCGTAGATGAGGTAGCTACATCTA
The DNA here is from genome assembly GCA_963642885.1 of bacterium. Taxonomy (GTDB): domain Bacteria; phylum Bacillota; class Clostridia; order Oscillospirales; family CAG-272; genus UMGS1696. The sequence continues at coordinate 25,009 of CAVIJI010000014.1, read as the reverse complement.
CAGGAGACAGCGACAACTACACAGCCGCAGAGGTAGCCGCAATGGTAAAGGATTCCGTAGTCGAAATTAATACCGAATACACATCAACATCGCGCGGATGGTACAACTACGTGCAGCAAGGCGCAGGTTCGGGTGTTATCATTTCAACCGACGGATACATAATCACAAATTGCCATGTTATCATGGATGAAGACACAAGCGCACTGGCAGACAGCATAACAGTAAGACTTACCGACGGAAACGAATACGATGCTTCTATTGTGGGTTACGATTCGGAATCGGATATAGCTATTATCAAGATTGACGCGACAGGTCTTACCGCCGCACAGTGCGGTGACAGTGATAAGCTTGTTGTCGGCGAAGAGCTTCTTGTAGTAGGCAATCCTCTCGGTGAACTCGGAGGAACCGTGACAAACGGTATCGTAAGCGCAACAGAACGTGAGATAGAAGTTAACGGCGTTAAGATGAACCTTATTCAGACCAATGCCGCTGTTAACCCCGGCAACTCAGGCGGCGGTATGTTTAACATGAAGGGTCAGCTTGTAGGTATTGTCAACGCAAAATCAAGTGGTACAGGTATTGAAGGACTCGGCTTCGCAATCCCCGTAAACGAAGCACTTGATGTGGCAGAACAGCTTCTCCAGTACGGTTACGTACGCGGTAAGACAATGATCGGCGTATCCTTCTCCGAGGTAAGCTCCAACAGCTTCTACTTCTACTACAACATTAAAGCGGGCGTTTATGTTGAAAGCCTTACCGAAGGATATAATGATGATGTACTCCAGCCCGGTGACAGAGTCGTGGCAGTAAACGGTAATACGATCTCCACTGTTTCCGAAATCAAATCCGTTGTAACAAGCTCGTCTGTAGGCGATAAGCTGAAGTTCCAGATTGAACGTAACGGAAAGCTGATGGAAATTGAGGTTGAATGCTTCGAAAAGGTTCCGGATTCCGGTAGTATCGAATTCAGCGAAAATAATCAGTCGGAGACTACCGAAACAGAGACAAAATCGTTCGGCGGAAGCATTTTCGGAAACCGATAAAACAGCAAGCGGTAATTTACCGACAGGCTGTAATGCTTTAGATTCATAAAACGTAAAGGGAAAGGGATACTGCATAAGTACCCCTTTCATGCATATTAATTATATAAGGAGCGGCTGTATGTATAAGATTCTTGTGGTTGATGATGAAGAGATGATCAGACGGCTTATCGCCAAATATGCTGTATTCGAAGGTCATACGGTAACAGAAGCAAAGGACGGAATGGAAGCGGTAAAGCTTTGCCGTGAGGAAGAATTCGATATAATGATAATCGATATAATGATGCCGGAGCTTGACGGATTTTCGGCATGCAGAGAAATAAGAAAGTTTTCCTCCATTCCGATTATCATGCTGTCGGCACGCGGAGAAGAATACGATAAAATCAACGGATTCGAACTCGGAATCGACGATTATGTGGTTAAGCCGTTTTCACCGAAGGAACTCATGCTGAGGGTTGACGCCGTGATGAAGCGTGCTTCGGGCAAAACGGACAACAAAATAACTGCAGAGCCTAAAAACGAAATCGTCGAATTCGACGGCGGCGGACTCAAGGCTGATTTAACCGCAAGAATAGTCTATGTCGATAACCAGCGTGTTGATATGACTCCGAAGGAATATGATTTGTTTTTCTACATGATTAAAAACAAGAACATAGCTCTCACGAGAGATAAACTTATCAGCGAGGTTTGGGGGTATGACTATTTCGGAGACGACAGAACACTTGATACTCATATAAAGCTGCTCAGAAAAAGTCTCGGCAAATATGCCGACTATGTTGTAACTCTGAGAGGAGTTGGATATCGTTTTGATCCGGAAAGAAATTAAATCAAAACATACACACCACAATCCCGAACACATGATGAGTATGAAAGGAAAGCTTCTCCTGGGCTTTCTCTTGTTCGGAGCAATGGTTATAGCGGTTCTTTGGTTTTTCCAAACTGTGCTTTTAAGCGATGTTTACCGTTCGCTTAAGCTGCGTGATTTAAATAAATGCGCGGCAGAAGTCGAAGCGGCGGCAATGAGCGATGACGGTAACGATTACTCTTCCCTTAACGACGCTGCGGCTATGGCGGCATCCAAGAGCGGTATCTGCATTTCCGTTTATGAGATTTCGATGAACGGACCCGATAAAAGCGGAAGCCGTGTGGTAGAACAGCATTTGAATACATTTTGCTTTATTCATAACATAGACAGCTCGCATATGCTGAATAATCTGTATCAGAAGGCGGTATCTGAAGGCGGTGAGATGCTCGATGAGATGTCGTTCGGGCAGCTTTTCGGAAACGAATCCGATGAACAAAGCGAAAATGTAATTCTCGCAAAGGTTATCGATAAAAATGACGGACGCGAGCTGCTCATGCTGTTTAATACGGAACTGATTCCGCTTGATTCCACAGTAACCACAATCAGAATAGAGCTTTTGTACATCAGTATAATTCTGATTGTCTTTGCCGTTATTTTGTCGCTTATTCTTTCGAATCATATGTCCAAGCCTTTGAGAGAAATGAGCGGAGAAGCGGCGAAATTGGCACTCGGAGATTATAACGTTAATTTCGACGGCGGAAATTGCACCGAAACGGATAATCTTTCCGCGGCACTGAATAAGGCTGCATATGAGCTTTCGCGGCTGGATAAAATGCAGAAGGATTTAATCGCAAATGTATCGCATGACCTGAGAACTCCGCTTACAATGATTGCGGGATATACCGAGGCTATGCGAGATCTTCCCGGTGAAGCAACACCCGAAAATATGCAGATAGTTATCGACGAGACTAACAGGCTTACTACACTGGTAAATGATATGCTCGAGGTAAGCCGTTATCAAAACGGTACACAGAAGCTGAATAAAACACGCTTTAATTTCACGAATGTAATCAGAACGACAATTGAAAGATATGCGAAATTGCGCGAAAAAGACGGATATATTATAACATTCGAGAGTGACAGAGATGTCTTCGTTGAAGCGGATGAGCAAAGAATACTGCAGGTTATATATAATTTAATCGGAAATGCGGTAAATTACGTGGGCGATGATAAAACGGTTATTATCCGACAAACAGTAGATAATAACGAGGTTATGACCGAGATTATAGACCACGGTATCGGTATTCCCGAGGATCAGCTCCCTATGGTTTGGGAGAGATATTATAAGGTAAATGATTTCCATAAACGTGCGAATATAGGAACCGGCTTGGGATTATCTATAGTAAAGAATATTCTCCTTCTTCACGGCGCTCAATTCGGAGTAAAAAGCAAAGTGGGAGAGGGAAGTAATTTCTGGTTCAAGCTTGCGATTTACACCGACTCATCCGAAAATAAATAAGAACAGAACAGGGCATGTGAATTATGATCACATGCCCTGTTTGCGTGAGAATGAATCCGAGTTTGTGTCAGTGCCGAAATGGTGTAGGAAAACATGAGGCGGAGTATCGCTTAAATATTAAGCTGAATGAAATCCGCCCCGAAATGGTGTAGGAAAACATAGGAGCCTGTAAAGACAGCCTTTGGCTGACTTTGCAGGCTCGAGGAGGCGGAGTATAGCTTAAATATTAAGCCGCATGAAATCCGCCCCGAAATGGTGTAGGAAAACATAGGAGCCTGTAAAGACAGCCTTTGGCTGACTTTGCAGGCTCGAGGAGGCGGAGTATAGCTTAAATATTAAGCCGCATGAAATCCGCCCCGAAATGGTGTAGGAAAACATAGGAGCCTGTAAAGACAGCCTTTGGCTGACTTTGCAGGCTCGAGGAGGCGGAGTATAGCTTAAATATTAAGCCGCATGAAATCCGCCCCGAAATGGTGTAGGAAAACATAGGAGCCTGTAAAGACAGCCTTTGGCTGACTTTGCAGGCTCGAGGAGGCGGAGTATCGCTTAAATATTAAGCTGAATGAAATCCGCCGACGAAATGGTGTAGGAAAACATAGGAGCCTGTAAAGACAGCCTTTTGGCTGACTTTGCAGGCTCGAGGAGGCGGAGTATCGCTTAAATATTAAGCTGAATGAAATCCGCCGACATTATTCGTCAGCTTCAACCTTTGCTTCGGAGATAATCTTCTGAGCAACGGAAGCGGGAACTTCTTCATAACGGTCGATTGTGAATTCAAACGAACCGCGTCCCTGAGACATAGCACGAAGAGAGATAGTATAGTCTGTCATTTCGCCCTTCGGAACGTCAGCTTCGAGAACTGTGTATCCGGTCTTTCTTTCGTGAGGATTCATACCGAGCACACGACCACGTCTCTTGTTGAGGTCGCCGATAACATCACCTACGAGAGAATCGGGAACAGTAACCTTAAGAGATCCGATAGGCTCAAGAAGAATCGGCTTTGCCTTCGGGAGACCTTCCTTGTATGCAAGACGAGCGGCAAGCTTGAACGAGATTTCATTCGAGTCAACCGGGTGGTAAGAACCGTCGTACAGGTCAGCGGCAAGGTTTACTACAGGATAGCCTGCGAGTACACCCTTCTGCATTGCTTCGAGAAGTCCCTTTTCAACTGCGGGATAGAAGTTCTTCGGAACGGTACCGCCGACAACGGACTGTGTGAATGTAAGTCCTTCGGCATCACCGTGGGAGAATCTCATCTTAACATGACCGTACTGACCGGAACCGCCGGACTGTTTCTTATGCTTACCTTCAACATCCGATGTGCCCTTGATGGTCTCACGATAAGCAATCTTCGGTGTTTCGAGAATAACCGTAGTTCCGTAACGTGCCTTCATCTTGGAAACAAGAACATCAAGCTGCATATCGCCCAAACCGGATATTGTCATCTGCTTTGTTTCGGCATTGTTTTCGTACGCGAGAGTCTTGTCTTCTTCGAGGAGACGTGCGATACCTGTGGATATCTTATCTTCATCGCCCTTTGCAGCGGGAGTGATAGCCATCGTATAATAAGGATGCGGGAATGCAATCTTTCTGTATTCGAAGTTGGAGGATACCGTAAGAGTATCGTTTGTATTTGTTCCCGCAAGCTTAGCGATCATACCTATGTCGCCGCAGCAGAGAGATGTAACTTCGGTCTGCTTCTTACCGCGGATTGTATAAATATGAGACATCTTTTCGGATACACCGGTTGTAACGTTCTGAAGTGTGAGATCGTTTGTGAGAGTACCGTTCATTACCTTGAAGAATGTCATCTTACCTACGAACGGGTCGGCGATTGTCTTGAATACGAATAATGCGCATTCGCCGTCTGTTTCGATTGCCTTTTCCTTGAGTGAATCACCGTCGATAATCTGTTCGGAGCCCTTTGCGGTAGGACGCGGGAAGGAATCGTTGATGGTGTCGAGAAGGAATGTAATACCCCAAAGGTTGGTAGCGCAGCCCGAGAATACGGGAACGATTGTACCGTCGATAATACCCGTGTGAAGAGCTTCTACAGCGTCTTCCTGAGAAATTTCGGCTGTTTCGAAGAACTTGTCGAGAAGTTCTTCGCTTGTCTGAGCGAGAGCCTCGTTGAGTGTATCGGTGTATGTTGCGGCTATGTTTTCATCATCGGAGTTGAAGGGAGTCGTAGCTCTCTTGCCGTTTGAATCGAATGTGTATGATTCACGTGCGATGAGGTTGAGGAATTTAACATCCTTGCCGTTCTTTACGGGAACGAGAAGCGGGCAGACTGCCGCACCGAACTTATCGTGAAGCTCATTGAATACTCTTTCGAAATCCGCATCGGGGTCGTCGCACTTGTTTACGAAGAATGCACAGGGAATCTTAGCTTCCTGAGCCTTGTCCCACGCGATTTCGGCACCGACTTCAACACCGGCCTTGCCGTCGAGTGCGATAACAGCTGCATCGGCAACACGAACTGCCGCATCAACTTCACCGGAAAAATCGAAGAAACCGGGAGTGTCGATAAAGTTTATCTTGGATGTCTCCCACATAACGGGTGCGAGTGACAATGTAAGAGAAAATCCGCGTTTGATTTCCTCGGGATCATAGTCGCAGACTGTATTGCCGGACGTGGTTTTACCGAGTCTGTCTGTACCCTTTGTAAGATATAATGCCGCTTCTGCTATGGAAGTCTTACCGGATCCACCGTGACCGAGCAGAACGACGTTACGAATGTTCTTGGTTGTGATATCTGCCATTTTTGTCTCCTTGTATATGTAAATGAAAATTAACAGTGATTATAATGTTCAAAAGATGAACAGACAGGATAAGATAAACTGTAAGATTTAGCAAACCCGCCTTTACCATTATACAACAAAAAAAAACGGATTGCAATAGATTTGGCTCAACAAAACGGTGTTCAAAACGTAAGTAATTTACCCTGAAATTTGTGCGAAATGATGAAAAGCACCGCCGTAAGCAACAAAAAACGCATTTTTTACGTTATTTTTTCGGGTTACTGTTTGAGCAGAACGTCTTCTATTTCACATATGTACATTTTATGATAGTCATGCTCGGCATAAGTGTACATTGGGTATGTGTCCGTCATCTTATCGGGAGAGATAAAGTCGGCATACAGCTTTTTCAGCTTTAAAACCAGACGTGCTTCAGTAAACCATACCGCACGTCCGCCGTCGTTTGAATCGAATGCAGCCGTTAAAGAGCATTCCTTTGCCTTATCGTATTCCCGACCGCTGTATTTGCCGCAGAAGGACAGAGTATCGCGGTAGCTTTCGTCGAAGAACGAGAGGGTCAATCGGCTGTTTCGCTCGGTGAACGAGAATGTGTGCCTTTGCGGACGGATGAAAACGAAGGCAACGGGTTTGTGCCAAAGAAAGCCCATGCCGCCCCAGCTTGCGGTCATAGTGTTGTAATCGTTTCCGCATACAAGCGGACCGTTTGAATCGGCTGAGGTGACAAGCATCCAGTCGCTTTCTATCATTTTTATGATGTTTCCCGTAATATCGGTGGGATTTATATGCTTAAAATCACTCATGACTGTCTCCTTAAAAATTGTTACCGTTCCAGCCCCATTTATCATACTCTGTGTATTTGATATAAACCTTATCTTCGGGTATGCCGCATTCTTTTTCGATAAGATTACACATCGATGAGGTCATTTTATCGTATCCGGTACTTTTCTGCGCGCCGAAAATCGAGACGTCTATCATCATACACGGAGAATTTAGTCCTCCGAAGTACATTTCGGATTGATTGTCGAAGCGAATCATAAGCCAGTTTTCCGTTTTTCCCGGAAAAGATGCGGCGAGTATTTCGGCGGTCTTGCTTTTCAGCAGTTCTTCTTTTTTGTTGTCGAGTGCTATATTGGTTTTGAATTCAATGTACGGCATTGTTTTTTCTCCTTTATTGTATATAATTTACGGATTCATGATAGCAAATATACGTGAGTATGTCAAGTGGATTTTTTGAAATTTGATATTGACAATCAAATTTGTTGATGCTATAATATACAAAACTGATAGTCAATATCAAATTGAGGCGAAATTAATAATGAGTAAATACAGAACCAGACAAAGAGACGAGATTCTTCGTTTATTTATGGATAACGGAGACAAGTGTATGAATGCGAGAGAAGTGTGCTCCTCGGTGACTGCGGGTGAAGCGACGGTTTTTCGCGCTTTGGCATCCCTTACGGAAGAAGGACTGTTGAAAAGATTCAACGGCGATTCGGGCAGAGGAGAATGTGCGTATTACCAGCTGAATTCCTGCGCCGAGGATCACATACATCTGAAATGCGAGAAATGCGGTAAGCTGATTCATATGGATTGCGGATTTATGCAGACAATATCGGATCACTTCAGGGACGAACACGGTTTTGTTCTGAATTGCCGCAAAACTGTTATATACGGCCTGTGCTCAGAGTGTGCGGCAAGCGGTGAATGCGAGGAGGAAGTAAAGTGATAAACAAAAAAAGCATAATTGCGGCAGTGCTTGTCCTGTCGTGTCTGATATTCGTTTCGTGCGATAATAAGCAAAACGATGACAGCCGCCTGAAAATCGTCGCGACTAATTTCGCGTTATACGATTTTGCGGCTAATGTTTGCGGCGATGAGGCGGATGTAATAATGCTTCTTCCGACCGGAACCGACGCACACGATTTCGAAGCGACTCTCGGAGATATAGAAAAAATCGAGTCGTCCGATTTATTTATACATACGGGCGGTGAGAGTGAAGACTGGGTTGACGATGTCTTCGAAACGCTTGACTCCATGGGAATAACCGTCAACTCGATTTGCGCCGCCGATGAGGTGGAGACATATACCGAAGAAGTAATCGACGGAATGCAGACGGAAGACGATGACGACGAAGAGCAGACGATAGACGAGCACGTCTGGACATCCGTACCGAATGCCGTAAAAATAATAGAAAGAATTTGTGATGAGGTGTCAGCCTTGTCTCCCGAATCGGCGGAAACCGTAAGGAGCAATGCGGAAAGCTATATTAACGAGTTAAATGAAATCGACGGTGAAATAGAATCATGTGTGAAAGACGCCAAAAGGCATACTCTCATATTTGCCGACAGATTTCCGTTCAGATATTTTACGGAAAGATATTCGCTTGAGTATTATGCCGCTTTTGCGGGCTGTACATCGAATACCGAACCGACATTGGCTACACTGAATTATCTTATAGAGAAGGTACGCGAGGATAACATTCCCGCTGTTCTGACAATAGAGCTGTCGGATAAGAAATGTGCGGAAGCCGTAGCGGCGGAAACCGGGTGCGACATTCTGCAGCTGAATTCAGCACATAATGTTACCGAGGAAGAATTCGAGGCGGGCATCACATATGCCGAGCTCATGAGAGAAAATCTCGAGGTACTGAAAATCGTATTGAATTGAGGAAAAGGTGATAACATAATGAGCATTATCGAGGCAGACAACCTGACGCTCGCTTATAACGGATACACAGCGGCGGAAAATATCAAATTCGTTCTGAATAAAGGTGATTACCTTTGTGTTGTGGGAGAAAACGGTTCCGGAAAAAGCACGCTTTTAAAGGCAGTTACGGGAGAAATCAAACCTGCGAAGGGCAGACTGGAGATAGACAAATCGGTTAAGGAGGAAGGTATAGGTTATCTTCCTCAGCAATCGAAAATCCAGCGCGATTTTCCCGCGACTGTTCGTGAGGTAGTGCTGTCGGGCTGTGTGAATCACGATAAGTACGGTGTGTTTTGGAACGACGAATCAAAAAAACGTGCGGCTGAAGCAATGAAAATGATGAATTTAACGTCACTCGAAAGAAAAAGCTTCGGTGAATTATCGGGAGGTCAAAAGCAGCGTGCATTACTCGCGAGAGCGATATGTGTGTCTGACAAGCTGCTTTTGCTTGACGAACCCGTTACGGGACTCGACCCCGATGCGGCGCACGAAATGTATTCGGCTATACGGAAGATTAACCGAGAACTCGGGTGTGCGGTGATGATGGTGACGCACGACATAGGATGTGCGGTCAGAGAGGCGAATAAGATGCTGTCAATGTGTCGCGGACACTGCTTCTTCGGCAGTGTGGACGAATACCTGAATCATGAAAAGCATGACGAAGAGGTACACGAACACGCCGAGGAAGAATACCATCATCATAATTAATATGTAAATATTGTAATTCGTGAAAGGAATCGAAAATGTCACTTGCGGAGTTGTTTTCATCCGAGTTTTTAAGGATGGTTGTTTTCCGTGCACTTGTCGTCGGACTTTTGGTATCACTGTGTTCGTCGATGCTCGGAGTGAGTTTGGTATTAAAGAGATATTCTATGATCGGAGACGGACTGTCACATGTCGGCTTCTTTGCTCTTGCCGTGGCGTCTGTTGCGGGTGTTGGAGGAACATATTCTATGGAGATATCGATACCGATTGTTATAATTGCGGCGGTGCTGATACTGAGACTTTCACACAGTGAAGGTAAATTAAACGGTGATTCCGCATGTGCCGTAGTCTCGACGGGAGCGGTTGCCGTCGGTACGCTTATGTATAACATAACGGGCGGACGAAGCGGAGATGTATGTAATTCGCTTTTCGGCTCGTCGTCGGTAATAACTATATCGAACAAGGATATGCTTATATCGGTGGTTCTGTCGTTGATTGTTCTTTTGTGGTTTCTGGTGTTCACCAAGAATATTTTCTCGGTAACCTTCGACGAAACCTTCGCGAGTGCGGCGGGAGTGAAAACCGGATTGTTTAACGTGACACTTGCGGTGCTGACCGGTATTACCATAGTGGTTGGCATGAAGATGATGGGCTCGATAATGATTTCCGCTCTTATTGTATTTCCCGCGATTACCGCGATGCAGCTCACGAAAAGCTTTAAGCTGACGGTCATTTTGTCGTCGGTAATTTCACTGGTTTGTTTTACAATCGGCTTTTTTGCGGCG
>CAVIJI010000014.1:0-14680 GCA_963642885.1 bacterium | reverse complement strand
GTCTCTCATTACAAACGGGAGCCGCCGTTGTGACGGCGGAACTTATTGCCTTTTGTGTTTCATGCGTTATCGCGAAAACAAAGAGAACGGTAAAATAATTTTAATTCGGTTCAACAGACGATTTTATATATTTTCGGAACTTTTCAGAGTATATTCCGTCTTATTTACAACACGGGAAATGTATTACAAAACGGAGGTATACCGATGGTTAAAGTTATATTGCTTGCGATTCTGTGCCTGTTAACGTTTATTTCGTGCGAAAAGAAGGTAAATGTCAAGGAAAGCACGGATACGGATAAGTCATATACATGGATATCCGACGACGGCGATTATGCGCACTCCGCTACCGTAACCTTGTTTGATGACGGAACGTTTCGGTTCGATTTCTCGCCTCTTTCGAGTTATATAGGTATAGGTGAATATTCGACACAGGACAATAAGCTTGTTCTCGAAACCGATGACGGCGATTACACATATACCTTCGAGATGAGCGAGGACAGCCTGATATTCGACAGCGAAAACTCCTCCGACAATACATGGTATTCGGGTTTCGAAAATGAATCGGTATTTGTAAGAAAATAAATACGAGAACAAATAAAAAAACGAGGGTCTCCGGTCAGAGATCCTCGTTTTTATGTGTGTGAATGAAAATTATTTATCCAGCTGATAGAAGCCGTGGTTTTTATCGCTTCTGTGTGTCCACATACCGCGTGTGAAGTCGGGAACGTCAACGGGGGCGCCGTTATTCAGAATGGATATCTCGGACAGAGGTGTTATTGCCATCCAAGCAGCGGTATCATATGTGTCGATCGGAGGAACATCGCCCGAGCTGAGTGCTTCGAAATAAGAATCGAATACGAGCCAGTCCATTCCGCCGTGACCGCCCTTTACGCCTTCTTCTTCGAATTTACGCCATACGGGATGCTCCCAATCCTTACGGTACTCATTGATGTTTCCGTAATAGCTGTGATCCCATTCAGAGGACTTGCCGTCGATGTATACGCCGTTGCAGTCTTCGTTGAAGAATCCCTTGGTGCCGCGTACGATGAAGTTTCTGGAGTAGTTGCGAGGGAGGCTTGTGTCAAGTGTGAGAGAAATAAGCTCTCCGCCGGCGCACTTGATATTTGTTTTTACTATGTCGCCCTGCGCGAAACGATACGTCTTAAGCGCGGGATTTACATTTTCGTTCTGTTCCGCGTATGCGTTGAGACCGAATGCACCTGAGGATACCGATGTGAGTGTGAGCATACGGTTGCCGCGGTTTATGTCGAGAATTTTCGCAATCGGGCCGAGCTCATGAGTCGGATAGTTTTCGCAGTTGCGGTTTTGATAATTGCGGAGTCTGTAGTGTCTGTTTTCCTCTCCGAATGAGATTTCGCCTCTGAGGTCGTGTCTGTAACCGCCTTCACAGTGTACGATTCTGCCGAACAAGCCCTCGCGAACCATTCTCATGACCATCATTTCGTTGCGGTCATAGCAGCAGTTCTCGAGCATCATGCAGTGTATGCCTGTTTTTTCGTATGTATTGACAAGCTTCCAGCAATCGTCGATTGAGTAAGCGCCTCCGACCTCGATGGCAACCTGTTTGCCGTGTTCCATAGCGTATACTGCGGTGGGAATGTGGTTTTCCCATGCCGAGAAGGCGAAAACAACGTCAACGTCATCTCTTTCTATAAGCTCCTTGTAGTCGGTTGTGCCGTATACGTCCCAGTTTTTCTTATCCTTGCAGTATTTCTTTACCTGTTCTACTCTGTCTTCGTAAACATCACATACAGCGGTGATTACGGTATCATCTCTCTCGGTGAGGATGCCCTGAACATGTCCGAAGCCGCGTCCTCCGAGCCCTACAACACCTACTCTGTACATCTCTGCCATAATAGTTGCTCCTTTATTATGTATTGAATATCAATGTAATCCGCGGCGAGGTTGTATTTTTATTGACAGCCGCACCGTATCTGAATTCACCATATTCATATTATATCATATAAATTCGTCAAGTCAACTACCGAGTAAAAATTATTTTCGCCTCATGTTATGTGAGATGATATCAATAATTTAATAAGAATCGAAAAATATTCTTGTAATTTCATCCGCGGCATGATAAAATATAAATTGGGTTTGTTTGCTCAAATTTAATGATGAATTATATTACGTTCTATAAATATCCGGAAGGAACAGAAATGGCTCAAACTAAAAAAAATACAGGCAGTTCACATTCTTCTGCAGGTAAAAAGACGACAACCGGTAAGCGTGCGAATTCGGGATCACAGACAAAAGCAGCTTCGGAGAATAAAACATATAAGAATGATAAAACCGAAAAAAACGAATTGATATCGCAAGCCGCGCCGTATATATTGGCGATTACGGCCGTATTGCTTTCGGTATGCATAATACTCGGAGAGGGCAAAGTCGGCGGAGGTATAAAAAACTTCTTTACGGGACTGTTTTCGGGAGCGGCATATGCTTTTCCTCTTTTTATGTTCGTACGTGCCTTTTTGTGGAAACGCGACGTTTCACAGGGACAGAACTACGGGCGCAATACAAGCACACTGATTGTATTCCTCAGCCTCACAATGTTCCTGCATATAGTGGGTGACGGTGCGAACGAGCTTGACTTTAAGCTGCAGTACGCCGATGGCATGAATCTTATAGGCGGAGGTGCCGTAGGCGGCATTCTCGGAGAGCTGTTGTACAGAGGCTTCGGTAAAGTTTGCTCCGTGATAATACTTGTCGCACTTATGCTGATTCTTTCGCTTTATGTCGCCGGACTCACGCCGAAGGGAATTTATATATGGATAGCTTACCATATAAAGTATGCGGGCGAGAAACGTGCCGAAAGAGCGGAAAAACGCAAGAACGCACCGCCGACAAAGCGTGAAATACAGGAAGAAGAATATTTAAAATATCTCAGAGAAAAAAAGCTCAGGGAAAAAGAACAGAGAGAGAAGGAAGCACTGAATTCCGGTGTGCCGGAAATTCCGTCCGTTGCGGACAGCTCGGGCAATGTGAAAAAATCCGTTCAGCCGGCAACGGTCTATAAGGTAAAGAAACGTCGGCTCACGGAAATGGATATTCCGGTTGACGACATAACTCCTCCGGAGGTTCAAAAGGAAAGAGATATAGAAGGCTTTGAGGAAGCCGAGAATATTCCGCCCGTCGATACGGAGGAGAATAATGCGGAAGAATCAAATTCGGGCATTGTCGATGAAAAAATATTCGATGAGGTAATGCGCCGCACAAAGGAAAGAATAGAGAAGGGAAAACGCACCGATACAATCAAAGATACAGACGACGCAAATGAAAATATCGCTGTTTTCTCCGATATCGAGACGCCGAATACCGATTCCGCGGCGGAAGAGAAATACTATGATGAGACTCAATCCGCCTATAACGATGACAACACCGAAATCGATACCGATATCGGTGACTTCGACGAATACGGCACAGACGACGAGACAAACATAGAAGCCGGAGACGTACTCGATGCCGTGGAAATAGCCGCAATGAATATCCGTGATAATACCGCTCATAACGATGAGGAGTACGAAACCGATACGGTAAAGCTGGCTATGTCAACATCGAACAGCACGAAAACTACGCCCGATGAAGTCGAAAACAGCGGCGAAATAGATATGTCTCAAATATTTGCGGGCAACGGAGAAGATTTAATAAACAGAGTATCCGAGGCTCATCTGAAGGACAGTGCCGCAAAGCTCGAATCCGCAAGTCAGAGTATACAGCAAAACGGCGTGATAACCGTAAAGGGAAATGCCGAATATAAGCGTCCGCCGATAGAGCTGCTTACCATCGGCGACGATTTGAGCGTTCAGAATAACATAAAGGATGAACTGCAGGAGAACGCGGTAAAGCTTGTCGAAACATTGCGTTCGTTTAACGTAAAGGTTAAGATCGAGAATATTTCCCGCGGACCTACGATAACGAGATATGAGCTTTGTCCCGAACCGGGTACAAAGGTAAGCTCAATACGAAATCTTGTGGATGATATCGCGCTGAATCTCGCAACAACGGGCGTGAGAATCGAAGCACCTATCCCCGGAAAGAGTGCGGTCGGAATCGAGGTTCCGAATAAAAAACAGACGACGGTTCATCTCAGATCGCTTATATCCTCCCCCGAGTTCGAAAATGCGAAAAGCGAGCTTACGGTCTGTCTCGGCGAGGATGTAGCGGGTGAACCTGTTTACTTCGATATTGCGAAAATGCCGCATCTGCTTATAGCGGGTACTACCGGATCTGGTAAATCGGTATGTATAAACTCGATAATCATGAGCCTTCTTTATAAAGCAGACCCGTCGGAGGTTAAGCTTATGCTCATTGACCCCAAAAAGGTTGAGCTCAGCATATACAAGGGCATACCGCACCTGCTTGTACCCGTTATCAGTGAGACAAAAAAAGCCGCGGGAGCTCTTTCATGGGCAGTCGGGGAGATGGAACGCCGCTACGGACTGCTCGAAAATGTGGGTGTGCGTGATATAAATAACTACAATGCCGTGACGAAGGACAATCCGAACTACGAGCACATGGGCAGAATCGTTATTATCATCGATGAGCTTGCGGACTTCATGATGTCTGCTCCCGATGCGGTAGAAGATTCCATATGCCGTATTGCTCAGAAGGCCAGAGCCGCTGGAATGCATTTGATTATCGGTACCCAAAGACCGTCTACAAATGTTATAACGGGATTGATTAAAGCAAATATTCCGTCGAGAATAGCGTTCACTGTAACCAATAATATCGATTCGAGAGTTATCCTCGACAAAGGCGGTGCCGAAAATTTGATAGGCAGGGGTGATATGCTGTTCAGCCCCGTGGGAGCACTTAAGCTGAGGAGAGTGCAGGGTGCATTCGTGTCGGAAACAGAGGTTGAAAGCGTTGTTTCGTACATCAAGGAAAACAATTCCGAATGCGATACGTATTCTGAATCGATATCCAACCAGATAGAACGCGAAGCACAGAAATGCGACAGCTCAAGCGGTAAGAAGGGCTCTGCGGATTCGGATGAATTCGATGACGAGGAGGATCCGATGCTTAATGCCGTTATAGAGCTTGCCATCGACAGCGGAAAAATTTCCACCTCGCTCGTCCAGAGAAGATTGGCGCTCGGATACGGAAGAGCCGCAAAGCTTATAGACCGCATGGAAAGCCTCGGTATGGTAAGTGCACCGAACGGTCAGAAACCGCGTGAGGTTCTTATAACAAAGCAGGAATATATGGAAAGACGTTTAAATAACGATATCGATTAACTCAAGGAAATAAAATGGGATTACTGATAGTGATTGAAGGGCTCGACGGCTCGGGAAAGGGAACTCAGACAAAGCTTCTCAAAGAGCACCTCGAGAGGCAAAATAAAAAAGTACGTGTAATAGAATTTCCCGATTACACATCGGAAGGCTGCACGCTTGTGAAAATGTATTTGGGCGGTAAGCTCGGAGATGATCCGAGTGACACAAATGCTTACGCGGCATCTATGTTTTTTGCAGCCGACAGATATGTCAGCTACGTGACATCGTGGAAAGACGAGTATAACGAGGATGATACGGTTGTTATAGCGAACAGATATACAACGGCGAACGCGTATCATCAGCTGTCGAAAATGCCGTGTGAAGAATGGGATTCGTTTCTGGACTGGCTGTGGGACTTCGAATTCGTTAAGCTCGGTCTTCCGAGACCGAATATGGTTCTGCTGCTTGATATGCCCGAGAATGTGTCCTCGGAGCTTGTGAAAAAACGCAGCAATGAGACGGGACAAAAGCTTGACATACACGAAACACACAATGATTACCTGCAAAAATGCCGTGTTGCCGCATCGTTTGTCGCGGAGAAATGCGGATGGAACGTTATAGAATGCGCCGATGAAAACGCGTGTAAGCCGTATGCGGTCGAGAATATAGCGGCTCGAATAGCCGATACGGTGGATGCGTTTATAGACAAGCATAATTTTTAAACTCCCGGCTGGCTACAATCGAAAAATGCGAGATAACATATCACGGTAATCTGAAAAAAACATTTAATGTTTATGGATTGTTAACCGCTTTTTCGTTTTATAATGCTATAATGTATACTATCACATAATCGGATACCTATGGAGGTAAGTTATGATTACTGTTTTTTTGGCAGACGGTTTCGAGGAAATCGAAGCATTGACGCCTGTAGATATTCTCAGAAGAGCGGGATGCGACGTAAAGTGCGTATCCGTTAATAAAACCAACTCGGTGGTAGGCGCACACGATATTGTCGTGAACGCCGACATGACCCTGAAGGAAGCGGAGAATACGGCTTCATCCGCGGAAATGGTTATCCTGCCCGGAGGAATGCCGGGTGCGGACAATCTCGATAAAAATAAATCGGTAGATGCTTATATTAGAAGCGCGGCCGAAAACGGCGCATATCTTGCCGCGATTTGCGCTGCGCCCATGATTCTCGGAAAGCGCGGATTTTTAAAGGGCAAGAGAGCGACATGCTATCCCGGATTCGAAAAGTATCTCGAAGGAGCGAATGTTACGGGCGGCAGAGTCGAAAGTGACGGACATGTTGTTACTTCATGCGGAATGGGTGCGGCACTTGAGTTTTCACTTGAGCTTTGCAGACTTATGAAAGGAGAAGACGCAGCCGAAAAGCTCGGCGTCGGTGTACTTGCAAAATGATTAAAAAGCAAAAAGACGATATAAGAGAAGAATATAAAGCGCTGAGGCGTGCTATGCCTCAGGAAGAAAAATTCGCACGTGATAACGCTATATGTCAGGCTGTGGAAAATCTTGTCAGCTTCAGATATGCCGAGTACGTGCTTCTCTATGCAGCTCAGGCTGATGAAATAGATGTTTCTTTGATTGCGGAATCGGCACTGAAAAAAGGTAAAAAGATATGTTTCCCGCGCTGCGACAAGAAGACGCATACCATGAAATATCACATCGTTTCGTCATTGGATGAGCTGTCTCCGGATGCATACGGTATATCCGAGCCGTCTGAGGATACACCCATATATGACGTTAAGAACGAAACCGCCGGAGCTGTGTGCTTTGTCCCCGGTTTGGTTTACGACAAGGCTGGCTATCGTCTCGGCTACGGAAAAGGCTTTTATGACAGATATCTTTCCGAGTTTTCCGGATGCACAATAGGTGTCGTTTACTCGGATTATATTCTTCCGGAGGTACCGAGAGGAAGATTTGACGTATCCGTTGATATTCTGCTTACCGAAAAGGGCGTTCGTGTCACTAAGGATGTAAAAAAGACACGCTCCGGAAAGGTTTAACTTTTGAATTCCGAAACAACAAACCGCAAAAACATGCGGAGCACATATAATGCTGCAATGTTTACGCCGCTTTTGGTGATAACAGTCTATGCTTTAATATTGTCATCCCGCTTTTTGTCGGAGGAAGCTCTCGGAATGAATGATAATCCGTACCTCGCGGTATTGATTATACAGATACTGACATATGCACTTCCTGCCTTGTTTTATACACGGCTTCGCGGAAAGGAATTCGGATTGCGCACAAGAGTGCGTCCTTACGCACCCTCGTCGATTTTATATGTAATACACACAACGATTTTTCTGTTATGCGGCGTGACTCTTCTGAGTATAGCCATGTATATGGTGTTCCCCGAAGGATTTACAAACAGCTCGGCACAGACATATGCATCATTCGCGATGAACGGGAGATTTTTCGATGTACTGTATCTCATAATCGCTTTCGCTATTTTGCCTGCGATTACCGAGGAGTATCTTTTCCGAGGAGTAATAGCGGCCGAATATGAAGAATACGGTGTCGGTATTGCGCTCATCATGAATTCACTCGTATTTGCGATGTCGCATTTTTCACTTGAAAGATTTCCCGTGTATTTGTTTTCGGGTTTTGTTCTTACAATGTGTATGTATGCGACACGTTCCGTGTTTGCGTCGGCTACGGCACATGCGATTAACAACGCGTTTGTGCTGCTGTCGGAAAAATTTGTGATTCATATTGCGGATAAACAAAATGTAAGCTTCGTTTTATTTGTAATTATCATCGGAGCGGTGGCGATTATTTCTGCAATGCTTATGTGCTACGAAGCACAGTCACTGTATAAAACATATTCCGAAGAAAATGTACAATCAGACTATCTGCCTTCGAAAAAAAGCAGTGTTTTCAGAAATATCGCGGAAGCATTTTTTACTCCGACATTTTTGATTGCGGTCATTATTTTCATTGTCGCATCGATGACATAGCGGAATCCGTGAAATGAGGTGATATCTACGGATTTAAATAATAATAACGAGAACCTCGGAGAAACACGTACGTTCAGCGTTCGAAATCACTCTGCCGACGGTATGAAGAACGTGATAAATTCGAATAACGAATCCGCGCTTTCGGAAAAAAACAGAGTCGCGAATTCAAAAGGAAAAATTTTGTCTGACAGAGATGCGGGCGGTACTTCCGTTCAAAACAGACAGCAGAGAAATCCGTCGACACAGCAGAGACCCGTACAGAACGGAGAAAGAGGCGTGAGCAGACAATCGGTGCCGCAGAACGTGCATACGGCAAGAAGTACGGTGCATGCCGAATCGAACAACGAGCACGCTGTTAACGAGCGCACTGTTCGTCAGTCCGCATCCGATGCTCATGTAAACACCGTAAGGACAAACCAGCCGATGCCTGCGCAAAGGCAGCAGCGTACAGTGAACGGTACAACCGCCGTTCAGCCGAGAAATTCTGTATCGGCAGAGCGAGCAGTCGATAAAAATTCCGATAAAACGACGGTATCGAGAGCGATTTCGAACACTGTCGCCCCGAAAAACGTTTCGGGTAATCTATCGAAAACCGTGAATATTTCCGTGAAGAACGATATTAATCGAAAAACGCCTGATAAGAATCAAAAAGAAAAGAAGCAAAAAGGCGGAGACGAGGGCGGCAACACCGTTATAAGTATCGTTAAAGCTATCGTATACATTATTTTTGTCATTACCGTTTCGATTTTTATCGCGATAAGCATTATCAAAGTCGGAAACGACGTTTTCTCATTTGTAAAATCCGATGAGAATGTCGAGGTGACCATTCCGGAATATGCGACGCTTGATCAGGTATCACAGATTCTGTATGAGAACGATATAATTAAATATCCGGAAATATTCAAGCTTTTCGCGGTTTACAAAAAGGATGACGGTGAGTTTCTCGCCGGTACCTATACCGTAAACGGTATGATGAATTACGAAACGCTTCTTGCGGAATTCAAAGAGAAGATAGTTTATTCCACCATCGATGTTACCATTCCCGAAGGTTATACTACTGATGAAATCATAGACTTGTTTGTAAATCAGTACGGTATAGGTACGAGAGAAGGTTTTATCGACGTTATACAGAACTATGATTTCGATTACTGGTTTATAGACGAGATGGAAGAAAGCGGTCGTATGGAGAACAGAGTTTATCGTCTCGACGGATATCTGTTTCCGGATACGTATCAATTCTACTCATCCACAAGCGAGGTTACGGTTATCGGTAAAATGCTGAAGAGATTTTCTCAGATATTCACGAAGGAATACCGTAATCAATGCGCCGAGTTCGGTTATACGGTTGATGAAATGATTACTCTGGCGTCTATGATTGAAAAAGAAGCCGCATCGCCTTCGGAATTCTTCCTTGTTTCATCGGTTTTCCATAACAGACTCAATAATAAATGGAATTTCCCGAAACTCGAAAGCGATGCTACGGTTCTCTATATTCTGAGACACGAATCGGGTGAGAAAATAACACTAACCGCAAGCGATCTTCAATACGATACTCCGTATAATACGTATCTGTACGAAGGACTTCCGCCGGGACCTATAGCCAATCCGTCGGCGAGTGCTATGCTGGCGGCTTTGTCTCCGCAGACGACAAATTACTACTACTTTGTAGCAAACAAAGGAACAACATACTTCTCTGAGACAAAAGCACAGCATGATGCGTATATAGAGGAGTTCAGAAACGAAACAACAGAACAGCAAACCACAGGAGATGTACCGCAAAACTGATAAATTACCTCGGTAACGGAGCGGTACGGTTATTGCCGAAAACCAAAGAGGAGGATGTCGCACGACATTCTTCTCTTTAGTTGCGTTTATGCACAAACGGCTATACAGTTACAGTCATGAAAGGATGTAGGTCTATGTTTATTATCGGGTGTCACCTGTCCACGGAAGGCGGTTATTTGGATATGGGTAAGCGAATGGCATCTGTCGGCGGAAATACGTTTCAGTTTTTTACCAAGAATCCCAAGGGAGGTAAAGTAAATAAACCCGCAGATCCGGAGGATGTTTCCGCACTCGTGACGTTTCTCGCGGATAACGGATATTCGATGCCGCTTGCACACGCCCCGTATACATATAATCCATGCTCTGCCGATGAGAGCGTAAGAGACTACTCACGTCAGTCAATGCGCAGTGAGCTCGAATTTCTCGAGAGCTTACCGGGAACTATGTATAATTTCCATCCGGGATGTCACGTCAAACAAGGTGTTGAGACAGGAATTGCGTATATTTCGGATATGCTTTCGGAGGTTTTATGGAGCGGAATGAAAACCACTGTACTGCTCGAAACTATGGCGGGAAAAGGAACCGAAATCGGACGTTCATTCGAAGAACTTGCCATGATAATCGATAGGGTTCCGTCTTCACTTGCCGATAACCTCGGTGTTTGTCTTGACACTTGTCATGTGAATGACGCGGGATATGATTTAACAGATCTCGATTCTCTTCTCGGAGAATTTGACCGTATAATAGGGCATGAAAGACTTCGTGCGATACATCTTAATGATTCCGTAAATGAGCGAGGCTCTCACAAGGACCGTCACGCTAAAATCGGAGAGGGAACTATCGGACTCGATACAATAACCGAAATAATCAATCACCCGAAGCTGGCATCGCTTCCGTTCTATCTCGAAACCCCGAATGACCTTGACGGTTATGCGAGTGAGATAGAATTATTGAAGAAGCGTCGCCGTATATAAGAACGACATTCGGATACATTTTCGAGGAGAGGAATATGATCGATACGAAAAAAGAGAGTGATGTTTTTTCGCACCTTGCGGAAACCATGATGCTTAAAGCGGATGACGGAAGCAGGATGAGCGAGGATATCATAAAAATCAGAAATACCATAAATGCGATTTCACCTACGGCAAACAGGGAAACACTCGGCCCGGAAATGCTTGATTCGGAGACGCCCGATAAGCTGAGATGTGATGACGGACACAGCGGAAATTCGGAATTGTTGAGCGGAGCCTCGGGTTATACAAAACCGTATAACAAGGTACCGCGTGTGGTTTGAGAAGATTTGGAAAGTCTCTGATTTAAGGTTGCTTTTGCGATAAAAGCCTCTATATTTCACTTTTTATCGCAAAAATCCGATTTATTCAGAGTATCGAATTGAGGAAAATGAAAATAACTGAATTATCGATTGCGTCGCTCGTTGAAAAGCTGGATAAACGTGAGATTACATCGCGTGAGATTACGGAAGCATATCTTGAAAGAGCGAACGAAACTGAAAATGACATTAATGCTTTTATCACGCTTTGCCCCGAAAAAGCTTTAGCTGCCGCAGACAAGGCGGATAAAGAAGATTTACCCGCAATAAAAAAGATACCGTTTGCACTTAAGGATAATATCGCGTACAGCGGAGTTAAAATGACCTGTGCCTCGCGTATGCTTGAGAATTTCACACCGTCTTATACGGCATCAGTTGTCGAGAAAATGGGCGGAATAGTAATAGGAAAAGCAAATCTCGATGAATTTGCAATGGGCTCAAGCTGCGAAAAATCGATTGCAGGTGCAACACATAACCCGATAGCATATGAATACTCTGCAGGGGGATCATCCGGAGGATCGGCGGCATCGGTTAAGGCACGTTCATCTCCGTGGGCTATAGGTACCGATACCGGCGGAAGCGCAAGACAGCCGTCCGCCTTTTGCGGAGTTGTATCAATCAAGCCGACATACGGCCTTATTTCGCGTTACGGTGTAACGGAGCTCGCGTCTTCTCTCGATACCGTTTGTCCTATTACACGGGATGTTTATGATTGTGCGCTTGTCCTTGAAAATATGGCGGGACATGATGTTCGCGACATGACGTCAACGTCACGGGATGATTATCGCGGAGAGTTCACAAACGCGATAAAAAAGAAATACGGTATCGCGGAGCTTAGAATCGGACTTATGGACGGATTCGAGAAATACTGCGACGAGGCGGTTACAGCGGCTACACTGCGTGCCGCAAGGATAGCCGAGCGGCTCGGAGCACACGTGGAACGTGTTGTATTGCCGTCGGGTGAGGAAACTCTCGGAGCGTACATGGTAATATCTCAGGCGGAATGCTCGTCGAATCTGTCGAGATATGACGGTATAAAGTACGGATATCACGCAGACGGAGACGATTACCGCGAGATTATGCGAAATTCACGTGCCGAGGGCTTCGGTGACGAGGTTAAAAGAAGAATCATATCCGGTTGTTATGCTCTTTCGGAATCACACGGAGGAAACTATTTCGCGGGTATAAAGGGAATACGAAGCAAAATCTGCGGTGAAGCGGATAAACTGTTTGAAAAATATGATATAATTATGCTTCCCACCGCCGCGGGATGTGCATTTAAATTGGGGAGCTTCGATACCGATCCCACAAAGCTCTATGCCAGTGACATGTTTACCGTTTTCGCTAATTTGACGGGTATTCCCGCACTGCAGCTGCCGAGCGGAGGAAACGGAATATTGCCGTGCGGTATATCGCTTATGGCTGCGAGAAATTGTGACAAGCTGCTGTTTTCGGTCGCTTATATATTGGAATCCGAAATGAGTGCTTACGTGAGTTCGGAGGTAAAAAATGTCGGATAAAAAATATATCGCGGTTATCGGACTTGAGGTACATGTTGAGTTAAAAACGGAAACCAAAATATTCTGCTCCTGCAAAACAACATTCGGAGCCGAACCGAACACAAATATCTGTCCCGTATGTCTCGGTATGCCCGGAGCACTGCCGGTTCTCGGAAAAAAACAGGTCGAGCTGGCGGTGAGAGCGGGACTTGCGTTCGGTTGTCGGATAAATCATCGTTCGTGGTTTGACAGAAAGAATTATTTTTATCCCGACCTTCCCAAGGGATACCAGATAACACAATACGAAAAGCCCATATGCGAAGGCGGTGCAGTACCGATTGTCGTAGGCGGTGAAAAGAAATCCATCCGCATTCATCATATTCACATGGAAGAGGATGCGGGAAAGCTGACTCATCGTGACAACGACACGTTTATCGATTATAACCGTGCGGGCGTTCCGCTTATCGAGATAGTCGGTGAACCCGATATAAGGACTTCAGACGAGGCTAAGGCCTATCTTACATCGATAAGGCGTATTCTGTCGTACATAGATGTTTCCGACTGTAAAATGAACGAGGGCTCCCTTAGATGCGATGTTAACGTTTCCGTGATGCCCGAGGACAGTACGGAATACGGAGTAAAATGTGAAATCAAAAACGTAAATTCGATTAACTATGTCGGAAAAGCAATCGATGATGAAATATCGCGTCAGATATCGCTGCTTGACAGCGGTGCCGATGTGATTCCCGAAACACGCAGATTCAACGAGGACAGCGGTAAATGTGAAAAAATGCGTGATAAGGAAAAAGCAATCGATTACCGCTATTTTACCGAACCGAACATTCCGCCGATAATAATAACCGATGAATATATCGACAGTGTAAGAAAGAGCTTGCCTCTGCTGCCGGATGACGCTGCTGCGGAGCTGACAAAGTACGGTATGAAATTCGATGACGCTTACCTTGTAACGTCGAGCCGCGCCAATACGGAATATTTTATGAAAACGGCGGCATTGACCGAATATAAAAAAGAGACAGCCAATTTGTTTGTTTCGGAGATTCTGCCGTCGCTGTCGGAAAGCGGTGAAGAGTATATTCAGTCGGAAGCATTAGCCGAAATCGCCGAGCTGTACGGCTCGGGTAAGATTGTTAGCGGTAACGCCAAACGCCTTATTCATCTCGTCAAGGAGTACGGTATATCTCCGTCCGCTCTGGCGGAAAAGGAAAATATGCTGAAGATAACGGATTACGACGTGCTGAATAAATATGTCATAACTGCACTCGGAGAGAATGAAAAAGCGGTTTCGGATTATAAAAAGGGAAAAAAGAACGCCTTGAAAACCGTTCTCGGATATGTTATGAAGATTAGTCACGGAACAGCCGACCCGATAATCACGGAAAAAATAATCACGGAAAAAATAAACGAATTATAAGAATCCTCTGATTTAAGGTTATTTTTGCGGTAAAAGCCCCTATATTTCAGTCTTTTATCGCAAAAATCCGATTTATTCAGAGTATCCTTAAAAAAATGTCACGGTGTTTCCAACCGATTCGAAAAAACGAATATCGAACTTTGTCGTTTTCCGAGGACTGCAGCATTTTGTAATGCGGCAGTCCTTTTCTGCACACCGTAAGGTCACCTTACGGTGAAAATACGGCCCTCCGATGTCGGTTTTACCACGCTGTCAAAAGCAACAAAAAGTAAAAATATATTAGATAATAATAAAATAAACAGGTACATAAAAACGAACAAAATATTAACAAGCAGACTCGTCGAAGCCGTTGCACAAATGTCGATATAGGAGTGATTCGAGACGGCAACACCGCTCCGCGGACGACATTACAC
>CAVIJI010000013.1:0-47075 GCA_963642885.1 bacterium | reverse complement strand
GCCCGTCACCGTGATCACGTCACAATACCATATCCGAAAAACCGCATTCGGAGCCATTGGGAAACCGAGAAGGCATGGTATTTATATTCGTGTAAGTCGGGATACCTGCCTCGATTTCCGCTGTTCAGCCGCGAGAGCCGGCAGCATTATGCTGACAGCGGAGCGCAATAATAATTAATTTAATCAAGGAGAAACACAAATGAAACAGTTAAAAAACATACTTAAGTTTTCCGCTGTTGTAATGCTGATTGCGGTTATGGCACTTACTATCGTTTCCTGCTCAAAGGACAGCGAAGAAGGAACAGCAACAGGCGAAATCACAATTACCGTTGAGGTAATCAACAAAGCAGGAGAATCTACTGCTCACGAGATCAAAACAACAAAGACAACTCTTGCGGATGCATTGCTTGAAGCAGGTATTGTCGAAGGCACAACAGATGAATACGGCTTGTATATTACTACAGTAGACGGTGAATTGGCAGATTACAGTGTTGATCAGTCATACTGGGCTATATCCAAAGACGGCGAATACCTTATGACAGGTGCGTCATCAACCAATATCGCCGACGGTGAGCACTATGAGCTCACATATACCGTTTACGTCGCACAATGAAATCACATGCAAAAATCAGGAGCATGATAATATTCGCAATGCTCGGTGCGCTTATGCTTGCGTCAAAGCTTGCTCTTGAGGCATTACCGAATATACATCCGCTTGCCATGTTTGTTATGGTGTTTACGATAGTTTACAGAGTGCGAGCTTTGATTCCGATTTACGTTTTTGTGATGCTGTCGGGGTTGTACTACGGATTCGCAATGTGGTGGATTCCGTACCTTTATCTTTGGACGTTTATGTGGGCGGTAACGATGCTGCTGCCGCAAAATATGCCGAAGAAAATTGCGATTATAGTATATCCGTTAGTGTGTGCATTTTTCGGATTAAGCTACGGAACCATATACGCACCTGCGCAGGCGTTAATGTTCGGGTATGATTTTGCAACAATGATAAAATGGATTGTGGCGGGACTTCCGTGGGATGCGGTACATGGATTAGGTAATCTCGGAATGGGATTGCTGGTGTACCCGCTTTCAAGAACACTTATGAAGCTCGAAAAACACAATAAAGTGGCTTGAAAAATAATAAAAGCAGTTCGCGTGATAAATCTGACGGAATCGGATTTTTGCGAACTGCTTTTTTTATTTCTTAATGTTTTTATTTCTGATAAGTGTCATTATCAGAAGGACTATCAGGGCTAAACCGGATATACACAATACCAAAATAATCGCACCGATTCTGTCACCGGTGTACGGTGCCATAGCGGCAGAGTACGTCAAAAACGGAAGTATGTTCATAATAACCTCAGCTATAATATAAAAGTAAAAACGGTATGTGAAAAAAACGGTAAAGTAATACGCGAGAATATTATAACATAAGTTTTACAAATACGCAACAGTTATGACTGAAAAAATCAATAAATAACTTTATTTGTTTCCGCGGCGAACACAAAAACTGCAATATTTGATATCACCTATTCTACGTATATAATCAAAGGTGGCTTTTTCACCGTCGGTTGCGAGCATTCTGAGCCATTTTTCGAGTATACAGGACGTACAGGGATGCATGAGCATTTGACCTGCGTCCGGACGTCTCGACAGAAAATATTCAAGAGGATCAGAATCCTTGTAGTTTTCGCCCTTATATATCTTTGAGGCGGCAACTCTGTCGCAAAACATCTCCTTGAGATAAGGCAGAGGCATTCTGATCGGTTCATATTTCAAGGATTTGGTATTGATATCAAACCAATACTCGAAATGATGTTTGTTTCTTCCTTTGTGGTGAAGCCATGCAGACGAATATCCTTTGGTTTCACGCTCGTGCTCATTCGGACTGCGTTTGCCTTCTTCGTAATTCATGATACCGGGGATGAACTCTGCGGGAGAGTATTTTGATATATCGTGAAGAAGACCGTTCAACGGGATTCCCGCTTTGAAGCAATTTTTCATAACAAGATTGCGGTGTCGCGTTATTGTTTTAAAGTGTCCGGTTATATTCATTTTGTTAACCTCTCGGTAATCATGCATATATCGGTAAACGGTGTATTAATCGGCTGCTCGGTGTCGTTATTTTATCTGCGAATTAAAACGGAAGTCTCTTTGCGATTTCTTTAAGAAATTCGAGAGAATTGACTTTCTTTTTGTTTTCAAGCTTCGAGAGTGAATATAAGTCACCGGTCATAATTCCGTCTTCTATAGTCTTAATTGATGCTTCCTCGAGCTTTTGCGCAAAATCAACCAGTTCGGGAATAGAATCAAGTTCGCCTCTCTTTTTAAGCGCTCCGCTCCATGCGAAAATCGTCGCGACACTGTTTGTCGAGGTTTCCTCGCCTTTAAGGTATTTGTAGTAGTGTCTTTGAACGGTTCCGTGTGCCGCTTCATATTCGTAGTTTCCATCGGGTGAAACGAGGACTGATGTCATCATTGCAAGACTGCCGTACGCTGTAGCTACCATGTCGCTCATAACGTCGCCGTCATAGTTTTTACATGCCCAGATGTATCCGCCTTCACTTCGAATAACTCTTGCAACCGCGTCATCTATTAACGTATAGAAATACTCTATACCACACTCGGCGAATTTATCCTTATATTCGTTCTCGAATATTTCGGCCCAAATATCTTTGAAATGATGGTCGTAGGTTTTCGAAATGGTATCCTTAGCCGCAAACCATAAATCCTTTTTTTCGTCAAGCGCATAGTTGAAGGAACTGCGCGCAAAGCTTGCTATGGATGAGTCAATGTTGTGTATACCTTGTATTATTCCGTCTGAATTTTTGAATTCATGGATTAGCGCACGTGTTTCGTTTCCGTCCTTATCGGTAACCACAAGCTCGGCCTTCGAACCTTCGGAAACAGCTAATTCGGTATTTTTGTATACATCTCCGTATGCGTGACGTGCAATGGTAATAGGCTTTGTCCATGTGGGAATGTACGGGGTGATTCCGCGAACAATGATCGGAGTACGGAAGACAGTACCATCGAGAATAGCTCTTATGGTGCCATTTGGAGATTTCCACATCTCTTTTAAGTTATATTCGCTGACTCTTGCGGCATTCGGAGTAATTGTGGCACATTTTACGGCAACACCGTATTTTTTAGCGGCATATGCGGAATCAACGGTAACCTGATCGTCGGTATTGTTTCTGTTTTCAAGTCCCAAATCGTAGTATTCGGTTTTTAAATCAACATAAGGCTCTATAAGTATCTCTTTTATCCACTTCCAGAGCACCCTTGTCATTTCGTCGCCGTCCATTTCGACGAGCGGAGTTTTCATCTGTATTTTTGTCATTGCAGTCACCTTATTTCAAAGAACTTTTTGTGTATTCGAGAAGACCGCCGCAAAGAATCACGTTCTGCATTCTCTCGCTGAGTTCACATTTAACCTCAAACGAAATGCCGCTTGTCTTGTCGTGTATTGTCAATTTGTCGCCGTTTTGAATAAATGCTTTAAGACCGTTAAGTTCCAAACTATCACCCTGTGATATTTTGTCATAATCGGCTTCGTTAACGAATTCGAGTGGAAGAATACCCGCATTAACGAGGTTTTGTCTGTGAATTCTTGCGAAGGATTTTGCGATTACCGCTTTTACGCCGAGATACAAAGGTGCGAGAGCCGCATGTTCTCTCGACGAACCCTGACCGTAGTTGGCACCGCCGATAATGATACTCTTTCCGAGACTAATAGCACGTTCGGGGAAGCTCTCATCGCACGCTATGAAGCAATGCTTCGATATGGCGGGAATATTGGATCTGAGGGGAAGAATCTTCGAACCTGCGGGCATGATATGGTCTGTGGTGATGTTGTCACCTACCTTAAGCGAGCATTCGGCAACGATACTGTCGCAAAGGGGCTCCGTTTTCGGATATCCCTTGATGTTCGGACCGCGTAGAATTTCGACATTTTCGGCATCCTCGGGTGAGGCGGGAAGGGTAATCATATTATCGTTGATTGTGTATTTTTCGGGCAGAACAAATTCGGGCATATTACCGAGCTCTCGCGGATCGCAAAGATATCCCGCTATAGCGGAGGCTGCGGCAACTTCGGGAGAAACAAGGTAAACCTTAGCGTCCTTTGTTCCGCTGCGTCCTTCGAAATTACGGTTGAAGGTTCTGAGTGAAATTCCGCCGGAATTCGGTGACTGACCCATACCGATACAAGGACCGCACGCGGACTCGAGAATTCTCGCTCCCGCACCGATTATCTTTGACAAGGCACCGTTGTCGGCCATCATACCGAGAACCTGTTTCGAACCGGGTGATACAGTCAAAGAAACATCGGGATGTACCGTTTTTCCGTCGAGTATGTACGCAACCTTCAGCATGTCGAGAATCGACGAGTTTGTACAGGAACCGATGCAAACCTGGTCAATTTTCATCTTGCCGATTTCGCTTATAGATTTAACATTGTCGGGTGAATGAGGACATGCCGCCATAGGTTCAACCGCGGACAAATCGATTGTGATGTGCTCGTCATACTCCGCATCCGAATCAGCGGAAAGAGGTACATACACATCTTCTCTGCCTTGTGCACGAAGAAATGCGAGTGTGATTTCATCGGAGGGGAATATGGAGGTTGTGGCACCGAGCTCGGTACCCATGTTTGTGATGGTTGCTCTTTCGGGGACGGATAATGTTTTCACACCTTCTCCGGTGTATTCGATAATTTTTCCGACACCGCCCTTTACCGACATTATAGATAAAAGCTTTAATATTACGTCTTTAGCCGAAACCCACGGAGAGAGCTTTCCTACAAGCTCTACGTTGACGATTTTTGGATATGTAATGTAGTACGCACCGCCGCCCATAGCTACCGCTACATCGAGACCGCCCGCACCCATGGCTATCATACCGATTCCGCCGCCTGTGGGAGTGTGGCTGTCAGAGCCGAGCAATGTCTTACCGGGAGCACCGAAACGCTCGAGATGTACCTGATGACAGATACCGTTACCGGGGCGTGAATAATAAAGTCCGTGCTTTTTACATACGGAAGAGATGAATCTGTGGTCGTCTGCGTTCTCGAATCCCGACTGCAGGGTATTATGGTCAATGTAAGCTACGGAACGCTCGGTTTTTACCTGATCGATGTCCATGGAAAGAAATTCAATATACGCCATGGTTCCCGTAGCATCCTGTGTGAGAGTTTGGTCTATTTTTAATCCTATTTCACTGCCTTTATGAAAATCTCCGTCTACGGTATGAGCTTTTAATATTTTTTCGGCAAGAGTAAGTCCCATTTTATCCTCCGTTTTATAGCTTATACATGCGGATAATGAATTAACATCCGATGTAAATTTCATTTTAAATGTATTATTATGATTATTATACCATTATAGTGAATAATTGTCAATATTACATTGCATACGGGCGTATTAATTTTCATTAATCCGAAATGCCGTGACGGCTGTCGAGCCGTGAATTTATATTCGTTTAAATATTCGGTCGAAAAAACTCCGCGACATAGAACCGTCGCGGAGTATGATTAATCAAAGTATGCTGATGTGCCGGGATTCATTTTTACTATTCTCGAACGATAATCACGTGATATAGGGTCGCATATCAGATCATCGACAATTTTCGAAGAACCGAAGAAATGCATGGGAATGGCACGCTTGATTTTAAATTGACGCATATAATAGTCGAATCCCAGGTAAGAATACATTCCCTGACGCGTATCGAGTGGCAGAAACGCCGTATCGATATGAAAACCCTTCAACCCACGTGTATATTCGCGGAATCTGTCGGTCATTTCCCATACCTCCGTCTCGCCCATGCCTTTCCAGAGCCATAGATTGAGGTCGCCCGCGTGGTATATATTGCGTCCGTTGAGACAACACAGATATGCGACGCCGCTGTCTGTCGACGGAAGTGCCTTGAGTCGAAATTTACTCTCAAGCTTAATGTCCATACCGGGCTCTATCGAGATATAGTCGAAGGATCCGTGTGATTCGACTTCCGAGCGTGCGATATCCGAGGATACGATAAATTTGACCGAAGGATGTTCGCGGCACATACGGAAAATATCGGGATTATAGTGGTCGCTGTGAACATGGCTGATAAAAACATAAAGCTTTTTTTTCATGGCGAGAGACGGCAGATTGCCCTCGAAATAATCGAAGATGAACATATGAGTTTCGGATTCAACCGAAAAACCGCTGTGACCGATATTATTTACAACTATCATATGACCTCCGAAATGTACAGTATTGTGCCAAAATATTATATCATCAATGCAATATATTGTCAAGCAAGCTGTTCGACGAAAAATAGTTGACATTTAAGTATTTACTTTTATAAAAAAATATGATATACTAATACTCAAGATACTAATACTCAAGGTACATGGATTATAAACAAACGAAAAGGATATATCATGGAAATACAATTCAACGAAATACTGAAAAACTTTAATTTAGATATAAAGCCTTCGGCATACGGTAATGGTCATATAAACGATACTTACATCGTTCATTCCAAACCCGACTATATTTTACAGAGAATAGATAAGAATGTATTCACAAATCCGCCTGCGGTTATGGAAAATATTATGGGAGTAACCGAGTTCCTCCGCAAAAAGATAATCGCCGATGGCGGAGATCCCGACAGAGAAACGCTTTCGCTTATTTATACCGTAGACGGCAAGCCTTATTACAAGCACACCGATGGCGAGTACTACAGAGTGTATAAATTCATCGGCGGTGCAAAGTCGTACGATATAGTCGAAAGACCGGAACAGCTTTATCATGCCGCACGTGCATTCGGTAAATTCCAGAGAATGCTCGCGGATTATCCCGCTGATAAGCTTAAC
The DNA here is from genome assembly GCA_963642885.1 of bacterium. Taxonomy (GTDB): domain Bacteria; phylum Bacillota; class Clostridia; order Oscillospirales; family CAG-272; genus UMGS1696. The sequence continues at coordinate 40,216 of CAVIJI010000013.1, read as the reverse complement.
GAGACGATAGTGGATTTCCACAATACTCCCGTAAGATATGAGCAGTTTAAAGAGGCATTGAAAAACGATAAGGCAGGCAGAGCTTCTACCGCACAAGACGAAATCAAGTTTGTTCTTGACAGAGAATGCGATGCGGGAATAGTTGTTGACGCACTGAAAGACGGCAGAATACCGCTCAGAGTAACTCACAACGATACCAAGCTCAACAACGTTCTTCTTGACAGCAAAACGGGCGAGGGTGTATGCGTAATCGACCTTGACACTGTAATGCCGGGCTCACTCCTTTACGATTACGGTGACGCACTCAGATTCGGTGGTTCAAGCGGAGCAGAGGATGAGCGTGATTTGAGTAAGATATACTTTAAGATAGATAACTTTACCGCATTCACGAAAGGTTTCCTTGAAGAGCTTACGAACATAACGGATGAAGAACTCAATCTTCTCCCGTTCTCGATCAAGCTTATGACTCTCGAATGCGGTTCGAGATTCCTCGCGGATTATCTTAACGGAGACACATACTTCAAAACGGCATATCCGGAGCACAATTTAGTGAGAGCCAGAACGCAATTTAAGCTCATCAGTGATATCGAAGAGAACTACGATGAGATGTGCAGAATCGTACACGAGATAGCCGGAAGATAAAACCGAATAAAATACACAAACATGCTCGTCTGAAATAAAACGAGCTTTTTGTGCGTTATCCGAGTGGGGATAAACTTCGGTTGAACAGCCGAGCTAACCGCCCCACTCCCGAGAATTTCCGAATGCGGAAATTCTCCGATGTTGAGTCTTACAGTTAAGTGGGGATAAACTTCGGTTGAACAGCCGAGCTAACCGCCCCACTCCCGAGAATTTCCGAATGCGGAAATTCTCCGATGTTGAGTCTTACAGTTAAGTGGGGATAAACTTCGGTTGAACAGCCGAGCTAACCGCCCCACTCCCGAGAATTTCACGACATACGCAACCATAGAAGTACATCAGAAAAGGAAACGAATAATGGCGGATATTTTTGAATTGTTAAAAAAAATAAAAGATAGTTCGGATCAGACGGCGGACAGCGGAAAGCCCGAGTTTATTATTGCGGGACTCGGAAATCCCGGAGATAAGTACACATTCACAAGACATAATGCCGGATTTTTATTTGCGGATTACTTATCTCAAAAGCTGTCGTGCCCGATAAAGACATTGAAATTCAAGTCGTTATACGGAATGACTTCCATTGCGGGCCGCAGAGTAATGATTATGAAACCGCAGACGTATATGAATGCATCGGGTGAGGCGGTCAAGGAAGCTGCGGATTTTTATAAAATCGCACCGAGCAACATAATAGCAATAAGCGATGATATTTATTTAGCTCCGGGAAGAGTCAGATTCAGAAAAAGCGGCTCACATGGAGGACAAAAAGGACTGAAAAGTATTACCGAACAGCTCGGAAGTGAAGATTTTCAGCGTATTCGCATAGGTATCGGAGAAAAACCGAATCCCGATTATTCATTGGCGGATTGGGTTCTCGGCAGAATACCTAAGGAAGACGAAGAAAAGATTTTTTCCGTATTCGGTGCGGTGTTTGATGCATTGCCGGAAATAATTAACGGTAATGCGGATAATGCAATGGGAAAGCTTAACGGAATCAGATTCTGACATAATAAAGGAAAATATACATGAATTACAGTCTGCTTTGCGATATTATGCGAAGAAACCGCGAGTACACGGCATTAACCGCTGCACTAACCGCTCCTTCATACGGCAAGAGAAAGCCGTACAATGTCAGCGGTCTTACCGTCGGTGCGGAACAGGTTTTTCTTCAGGCTTTGGCCGAGGATTTTTCCGATATCGGATTTCCTCCGATAATACTGTTTCCCAACGAAAAAAGAGCCGTATCATTTTGCGAGTTTCTTCGTTCGTGCGGGAAACGCGCAATGTATTTTCCGTCAAGAGAATATTGTTTTCTGAATATTGCGTCATCTCATGATTATGAAGGTGAAAGACTCAGTGTACTGTCATCGCTCGTTGATATCGTACCGCGGAAATCACGTGCGGAAGTAATCTGTACGACAGCAGAGGCGGTCTTGCAAATAACCTTATCTCCGGAAGAACTTAAGGAGAAGTGTATAAAGATATCATACGATGCCGCTCTCGATATTTCGGCATTCACAGTGCGACTTATCAATGCGGGTTACACACGTGTGGAATTGGTTGAATCCGCGGGTCAGTTTGCGGTCCGAGGCGGAATAGTCGATGTGTATCCGCCGTCATCACAACCGATTCGAATCGAGCTATTCGGAGACGAGATCGACAGAATAGGATATTTTTCATCTGAAACACAGCGTTTTACCGAAGATATTCAGGATGATATTATTCTTGCGCCTGTAAAGGAGCTTATGGTAAGCGAAGAAAAACGCGATAAATTAAAAGATATCATAAAAAAACAAATCAGACGTCTCGGCAATGATGCGAACGACAAGAATGCAAGAGCGGTTGAAGTATTAAGCAGCGAGCTGACATCGGCGGAGCACGGCTTTGATCTTAATTATGCCGATAAATATCTTCCGACTTTGTTTCCGTCGGGTACATCACTGCTTGACTACGATCTCGGACCGATGATATTGGTGGACTGTGATGAAATCGAGGAAAGAGCGAAAGCGCAAAATGCATTAATAGAACAAAGCATTATCGACATGACCGAACATCATGAAATGCCGCCGCAGAATAACGGAATATTTCTGCGAAGCTTCGATGAGATAATCGGACGACAGGAATCTCCCGTTGTAATTGTCGACAGTCTTATAAGAACACACAGCGGACTTTCGACAGCGGGATTGTTTACGTTTAATACAAGACACGTACCGGCATACTCGGGCAACATAACGCTGTTTAAGGATGACTTGGACAGATTCAAAAAAGACGGTTATCTTTGTACCGTTTTATGTGCTACCGAGAGTGAGAACAATGCAATCAGCGAGGAATTGATTTCCGAGGGCTACACGGTTCTTCAGGCAGATAAAACCGATGCTGCCGTCGAGAGTTTTTCCACGGAAAGCAATACGCCGATATTATTAATGAGCGGTGAATTCCCCGGAGGATTTGAGCTTGCTTATCCGAAATTTGTATTGCTTGACTATTCACGGGAATCGGTTAAACCGACAAGGGGACATTATTTTAAGAAAGCAAAGAAAAAAAAGAACGCCACAGAGGCGATTTTATCATATGCCGACCTGACAGTCGGTGATATTGTTGTACATGAGGCATATGGTATAGGACAGTTTATGGGACTCGAAACACTGACCATAGACGGAGCATCACGAGATTATGTACACATCAAGTATGCGGGCAGCGATAAGCTGTTTCTGCCTGTAGATCAGCTTGACCATGTATCGAAATACATAGGCGTAGGGGCGGACAACGGCATGGTAAAGCTGTCGAAAATGGGAGGCAGTGATTGGGTACGAACCAAAAGCAAGGCTAAAGCAGCTACAAAGGAGATGGCAAAGGAGCTCATAGAGCTTTATGCAAGACGTAAAAAGACAAAGGGAATAGCATTCGATCCCGATGACGACATGTGCATGGAATTCGCCGATTCGTTCGAATACGAAGAAACAGACGGACAGCTTGCCGCAATAGATGATATAAGGCAGGATATGGAGAAGCCTTATCCTATGGACAGACTGCTGTGCGGTGATGTCGGATACGGAAAAACGGAGGTTGCTCTCAGAGCCGCGTTTAAAGCGGTTATGAGCGGTAAACAGGTTGCGGTTTTAGTTCCTACAACCATACTCGCATATCAGCATTATCAGACATTTCTGAGCCGAATGAGGGCTTTTCCGATTAAGATTGATATGGTATCACGTTTCCGCACTCAATCTGAGCAGGCGGCCGCCGTGCGAAAGGTAGCACGCGGAGATACGGATATAATCATAGGAACACACAGACTTATCTCCAAGGATGTAAGCTTCTTTGATTTGGGACTGATAATAATAGATGAAGAGCAGCGTTTCGGAGTTGCGCAAAAGGAGAAGCTTAAACAGCTTGCGGTTAATGCCGACATACTCACTTTGACCGCGACTCCGATTCCGAGAACGCTTAACATGGCAATGGGCGGAATCGTGGATATGAGCGTGCTCGAGGAGGCACCGGGGCTTCGTTCGCCTGTTCAGACATACGTAATGGAGTATGACGAGGCTTTGATTAACGAGGCTATACGCCGCGAGCTCAGGCGAGGAGGTCAGGTATTTTACCTCTATAACCGTGTTGAGGGAATTTATAATGTAGCAGACCGAATCGGAAGAGCTATACCAGATGCGAGAATAGCGGTGGCTCACGGCAAGCTTGAGAGGGATGAAATCGAGGATGTGTGGGACCAGCTCATAAAGGGAGAAATAGACATTTTGGTTTGCACTACGATAATCGAGACCGGAGTAGATGTACCGAACGCGAATACGTTGATAATAGAAAACGCCGAGAATTACGGTCTTTCTCAACTGCACCAGATACGAGGCAGAGTCGGAAGATCAAGCACGAGAGCATTTGCGTATTTTACATATAAACGCGGAAAGCAGGTAAGCGAGATTGCCGAAAAACGTCTTGCGGCTATTAAGGAATATGCCGAATTCGGAGCGGGTTTCAGAATAGCTCTGCGAGATCTCGAAATCAGAGGAGCGGGAAATCTTCTCGGAGCGGAGCAGCACGGACACATGGAAGCGGTAGGATATGATTTATACATGAAACTGTTGGACGAGGCAGTGGTGGAAGAAAAAGGCGAGCCTGTTAAAAAAGAACTGCCCGAGTGTGCGGTTGATATTCGCTGCGATGCGTATCTTTCTCAAAACTATATTATGTCCGCACCGCAGAGAATGGATATGTATAAAAGAATTGCGAAGGTACAGAACGAAGACGACTATAATGACATTATAGACGAATTGTGCGACAGATACGGTGAGCCTAATTCTCAGGCGGTCAATCTATGCCGCATTGCATGGATAAGAGCAATGGGCAGACAATGCGGTTTTTCGAAAATAGAAGAAAAAGACGGCAGTGTAAGACTGTATATGTTGTCACCCGATGCCGTGAAAATTCAAAGGCTGGCAGCGGCATATCCGACATTAGGCGTACGTGTGATGCTCGGACAAAATCCGTATATAACCATGAAAACAAAGAAAAATATGAGAAATACGGAATTTTTGCTTGAAGTACTGCGAAAATACATGAGTTTTTTCGCCAAATAGTATAATTTGTTCATTTTCGTGAGCTATAATATAATAAAAAATTGTTACAGAGAGAACCAAATGAAAAGGAAAATCATATCTGCGCTTCTGGTGTCGGCTATGCTGATGGGCGGCATGAGTTCATGCTCGTCCGAAAGTGTTATGACATACGGCAATCATTCTATAAACGAAAACGAATTTTGTTATTACCTTGCCACATACAAAGGAAGATATGCTCAGACGTATTCGGATTTTAAGGATACCGACGAATATTTTTCGACTGTCATTACCGATGATGGGCAGACGGCTGAGGATGTTCTGTACAGTGCGGTGGTACACAATGTGGAAATGACTCTTGTTTGCGAGCAGATGTTTGATGATTACGGACTGACGATTTCTTCGTCTGTGGAAGATACGATAAACAGCTATATAGACGATTTCGTTACGGAATATTCCGAAGGCAGTAAGAGTAAATTCAATTCCGTGCTCGGAACCTACGGGGTTAACATCAATATGCTGAAAAAGATATATCTTCGTGATGAGAAGGTATCCGTGTTATATGATGCTCTTTACGGAAGTGAAGGTATTATCGGAATAACAGATGACGACAGACAGAATTACCTCGACGAGAACTACGTACGTGTACGGCATATATACGTTAACAACAAGTATGTATATGCGACAGACGAGGACGGAGTTCAGGAATATACCGAAGACGGCTTGAAGAAAAAGCGTGAGCTTACAAGCGAAGAAATGGCGGCAAAGCAGGCTCTCATCGATGCTATAGATGAATCACTTGCCGAAGGTGCGGATTTTGATGAGGTTTACGATGCCTTTTCCGAAGATAAGTATTACAAAAACGGATATTACATATCTGCGAATATGGATTTTATCGAGGATGTTACGGAGAGTGCGTTAAGCTTGGAAATCGGCGAGTACAAAAAAATCGAAACCGATTACGGCACGCATTATATTATGCGTCTTGAAATGGACGAAAAACCATGGGAAAACAGTGATAACGCGGATTTTTTCGGTGAATATGATACGACTGTAGGAGAAGATTTGTTTGCTTCCGCGGTTGAAGAAAAAATCGACGGAGTCGAGCTGAATAACGATATACTCGATAAATATACTATTGCGGATTCCGCGATAAACTACAGATTTTGAAAAAACATCATTAAGGAAGGTTATAATAATGTCCGAAACACGCGAGATTTTGCATAACGCGTTTGTTCTGAAGAAAGCGTACGATTCTATATGGGATGATATATCAGATAAATTCGATTTGACGAGAGCAGAGATTGATGTGTTGTCATTTCTTTACAACAATCCGAAGCTGGATACCGCAAGCAGTATTGTAGAATACAGAATGATAGCTAAAAGTCATGTTTCCAAAGCGGTAGAGCATCTCATGGCACGCGGATTTTTAATCGGCAGCAAAAATGAAAAAGACAGACGTCAGGTACATCTTGTTGTGACCGACAGTGCAAAAGAAGCGGTACATGAAATAGTAAACCGTCAAAAGGAATTTGTAAAGCTGTTGACAGACGGAATTACCGAAGAAGAATTTAAATTGTTCAAAAAGATATCGGGAAAATTGATATGCAATATTGAAACCGACATAAGCGATTTATTCAGTTTGAAAGGATGACATATACCTTTTTACGTTTGCGTGCTTCTGTAGAGTGAATTTTCGATAAAAAAGTCCGATGGTGTTTTCACCATCGGACTTTTCCTGTGTGTGTATTTTATTTTGTTGCTCGTGCGGCGATTGCCTTATCAGCTTTTTCAAGCATACCGGAATCCTGACGCTGAGCCATAACGAGTCTCCAGTAGAAACCCTTGAGTTCGAGAAGCTCCTGATGTGTACCGAATTCCACGACGTGTCCTTTATCAAGAACGACAAGACGGTCTGCGTTGCGCAGCGTAGAGAGTCTATGTGCAATGGCGAACGAAGTTCTGTCTTTTGTGAGCTTGTTGATTGCGTCCTGAATGAGCTTTTCCGTTTCGGTATCGAGTGCGGCCGTCGCTTCATCAAGAATAAGAATCTTGGGGTTGTGGATAAGAGCTCTTGCTATGGCTACACGCTGTCTTTCACCACCGGAGAGGGAATAGCCCTTCTCACCGACCATTGTGTTGTAGCCTTCGGGAAGGTTGACAATAAAGTCGTGGGCATTGGCAAGCTTTGCGGCGGCGATAACTTCTTCGTCGGTAGCGTGCGGCTTGGCGTATTTGATGTTATCTCTGATTGAACCGGAGAACAAGTGCGTTTCCTGAAGAACTACACCTATCTGTGAACGGAGTGCGTTTTGCGAAATATCTTTAATGTTTACGTTATCTATTTCGATAGCACCGTCAGTTACATCATACAAACGCATGAGAAGGTTTATAAGTGTGGTTTTACCGGAACCGGAGTGACCGACGATACCGATCATCTCACCCTTCTTAATATCAAGGTTGATGTTTTCGAGAACGGGATTGTAGGTATCGTATCCGAAGGTAACGTTTTTGAAGCTTACATCACCTTCGATTGAAATATCAATAGGCAAACCGACATCGGAGATTTCCGGCTGTTCCTCGAGAATTTCAAGTACCTTACCGAGTGAAGTGAGGAACGACGAAATGTTTCTCGGAATGAATGTAATCCAAAGCAGAGGACCGTATATGATATTCGAATAGGAGTTGAACTGGTGAAGATCACCGTAGTTCATGACACCCTTGAAGAGAAGATAGTTGCCGTAAAACAGAATCAGGTACGAACCGAAACGTACCGCGAATCCGAGAAGAGGGAATACGGTATCAAAGAGAAGAGCATTATGCTCCGATTGCTTTGCCGAGCGGTTTGTTCTCTTATGGAATGTTTCGATTTCGCGGTCTTCATTACCGAAAGCCTTAACGACACGAATACCGTTTAAGACGTCCTGAAGGAAAAGATTTACGTGGTAAGCGAGAATCCAGTTTTTTCTGTTGAGGTTTTGCATTGTGCTCCAGAACTTTGCCACAAGGTATACAACGAGCGGAATCGGAACAAATACAAACAAGCTCATCAAGGGGTTAAGTATCAGCAGAAACACAAGCGCAAGGATAAATGACGCACCCTGTGTGAAAAGGCTGGGCAGCTGGTTTGTCATAAAATCCTGTACGGCGTTGACGTCGCCTGTGATTCGTCCCATCAGGTCACCGGTTGACTTGCGCTGTATGGAGGAAACCGAAAGGGTTGATATCTTTTCATACAGAAGCGTACGCATCATCAACGTGAATTTGTTGCCCGATATGGCGGACATTCTGCTCTGTATTACGTTGATAACACGTTGTACAAGGTCAATTGAAACAATAGCAATGAATATCGCTATAAATGCGTGGAGGTGGGGGTCACTGAAGGAATTCACGGGACGAATGGATTCGTTTGTGAGATAATCATTTACCGCGACCTTCTGAATAGCGGGAAGAACGAACTGTATAGCCAGTGAGAATACCGATACGAACAGAGGGAAGAAGAGCATCAGTCTTAAGCCCTTTGTAAGTCCCCAAAGCTTCGCATACACTTCTTTTGTGTTTCGACAGAAGGGACAAAGCTTGGTTCCGTGAATAAACGGACGTCCGCATTTCGGACAGAATCTTTCCGGATCATCGTTTGTAACAGGTTCACCGGGGGCTCTGTTATCGCGGCGCTTCTTGGCGAGATCCTCGCACGCATGGACGAGAACCGAATATCTCGGAAGGTTACGTCCGCTGAGGAATCGGCAGACGAGAGTAGTTATTCCGTCAACCTCGGCATAAAAAGCACAGTTGCCGTAGAGTACTTCCGTAGAGAATATACCGCAGTGCGAGAGGTCGATTTCGTTGATTATTTTACCGTGAAGTATGCAAAGGATTCTTCTGTCCGTTACTAAAGTCCAGCCGTCAACAAATTTATCCTCGAGTACGTTGAATGGAACAACGTACATTAGTTTTTCGCCTGTCTCGGCAGATGAGTCATAGGCTGCTCTGTCAAGCTCGGGCAGATCGTACATCAGCTTCATAATTTGACTGCCTTTCTGGGTGTTTTAGATGAGTTTCGGGTACAACTCAGATATAAATCTCTATGTACTTGTAGCTCAGCTTATCGAGCTTTGACGGGTCGGGTATTACAAAGCAGTTGCCGTCCATGTCCGAAATGAAAATTCTTTTATCTTCCAGAACACGAATATTCGAGAAAGGATTGTTCAAAACAATCGACGCGCTGCCTGCTGTGGTGTCGGCTTCCCAATAGGTATAGCCGAATTTTTCCTTCGCGGATGTGATTTTCTTTATTTCGGGAGTGAAATAACGAACCTCAAGTTCATCGTTAATGAGCTTTACCGTATCCTTGTCGAATATATTGATATTGCGAATCATACCGATTTCGGAACCTCTGCCCTTGATACGGGAGTCGGGTTCCCTTACGGAAAGAAATTCGTCCGGTGCGGTGACGGGGAAAGAACGTCGAATAACAACTCTTTCGAATGTTTCTTCTTCGCCGTCGGCGTTGATTACTTTCAGTGAGATAAGACCGCCTGTGGAAAGCGAGAACCAAGAGTTTTCCGGAGTCATGTTTATCGAGACTCTGTGCTTGAAGAGGTCGTCCGCATTTACTTCCTCTGTGTCTTCCGCATTTTCTTTTTTCGTTTCGTCTGCTTTTTTATCTTCCGATTTGTTTAAAAGCTTTTTATCCTCGGATTTATTATCGTTCTTGTTCTTTTCCGAGTCTTTAACGGCAGTATTTTTTTCGTTTGCCATAATAATAACCTATCCTTTCATGCCTATATCGGATTACATTCCCGCGAGAACCTTCTTCATAGCCTCGGCCTGGAGCTTATAGAGTTTATAGTAAACTCCGCCTTTCGCAAGAAGTTCATCCGGAGGTCCTTCTTCGGCGATTTCACCGTTTTCTATTACAAACAGATAGTTACAATCCTTGAGTGTAGAGAGTCTGTGTGCTATTGTTATGCAGGTACGTCCCTCGACAAGCTTCGAGAGAGCATCACTGATAAGTCTTTCGGTTTCGGTATCCATTGCCGCCGTTGCTTCGTCGAGGATAAGAATCGACGGGGACATGAGCAGAGCTCTTGCTATGGAAACACGTTGTCTTTCACCGCCTGAGAGTGAACGGCTGCCGGAACCGACTTCCGTTTCATATCCCTCGGGAAGACGTACTATGAAGTCATGAGCGTTTGCCGCTTTGGCTGCCGCGATAACTTCTTCCATTGTAGCATCGGGACGAGCATAGCGGATATTATCGGCAATCGTGCCGCGGAACAGGAATATTTCCTGTGACACAATTGCTATATTGTGTCTGATAGAGGATATCTTGACCTTTTTAAGGTCCATACCGTCTATCAGAATCTGACCGGAGATGGGGTCGTACATACGGGTAATGAGGTTTACTATGGTACTCTTACCGCTGCCGGTGTGTCCCACAAGACCGATGTTATCACCGGGATGAATTTTAATGTTGACATCCTTCAGAATGGGTCTGTTCGGGTTGTAGTGGAAGGAAACATCCTGGAATTCGATGTCACCCTGGAATTCTTCCTTCTCAACCGCATCGGGAGCATTCATTACATCGGGTACCATGTCGAGAATTTCGAACATTCTCTGAGCGGCATTTATAGTATCGGTGATAAGGTTCGTGAATGTCGAGAAGAACTGGAGAGGGCCGAATATCATACCGATGTATCCGAGGTATGTGGTGAATTCACCGTATGTCATTTCCTCGCCCATTACGGAGAGACCGCCGAATCCCCATATCATCTGTGATGACATACCGATAAGGAGACTTACGAGAGGGAAAATCGTAAGTGATGTGATATTAACCTTCAGGTTTGCACCGTAGAGTCGTGTGGAGTACTTGTAGAAACGGTTTGTCTCTTCGGCTTCCTTTGCGAATGCCTTGACGACACGTATACCGTTAAGAGAATCGCCGAGCATGGAGTTCATGGAAGAGGACGCACGCCATTGCTTTGAGTACATTCTCCACAGTCTCGGGAGCATTACTCTGAAGATTATAACGATTATCGGAACCGGTACGAAAACCATGAGTGTCAGCTTCCAGTTGAGCGAGAAGAGGAAGAACGTCAAACCGATGAAGTTAAGAGCGTTAATGACAAAGTTAGGTACACCGTCTATATAAAAGCTGCGGATTCTGTCCGCGTCGTAATTGACTCGGTTGATAAGACGGCCTGTAGACTGGTTGTTGAAGTACGATAACGAAAGTCCCATCAGAGCGTCGAACACGTTTTGTTTCATCTTGTTCGTCATTCTTGTGGAAAGCTTTGCGTTTGCACGGTTCTGGATAATATTGATACCCAATGATACGAGGGCGAGCAATACTATGACGGACAGAACAATAAACAGTTTGTCAATCGCATGCCATTTTCCCGAGCTGCTTATTACACGGTCATAAAGAATGGTACCGTTAATGATCGGGGAAACAAGGGAAATTCCGGAGCTGGCGAGCATACACAGAATAACGACTGATGCCTGAACCTTATACGGCATAAGAAATTCGAGCAGTCTTTTAATAATGGCGCCCTTCTTTTGACAATGCGTACACACCCTGCGGTATTGGTTCTCGTATACCTGACCGCATTTCGGACACTTTGCGTTAAACTGTTCGAAAATCTGGTCATCATCACCGATTTCCTGACCACGCAGGAATTTATCGATTATTTCGCAGAAAGCGAAGAGTTTTTGTCTTTTCGCGTTAGTACAGTATGCTTTGATTCTCGTGACGGCATCCTTGTTCCATTCTTCCGAGATGCGGTCGCGTTCTTCCTTTTCAAGCTCCTCCGGTATATCGGGACGTACGGCCTTGTGCTCGAATACAAGCAGTCGGTTCGACGACATGCACGTATCGACCGTCAAGTCGGAGTTATAATCCATTGAGAACGAATCGATATACTTGACATATGCTGCATCCGGTATTTTGCCGAAGTCCTCGTAGTCACGGGAGTGTTTGTGTTTTTGCTGCGGTATGGAGTCCGAATCCGCACAGAGACGATGGATGACACGTTTGTTTTTTTCGTAAACAAGCCATGCTTCACCGAAGTGTCCGTCAAGATCAAGGTCCATACGAACTGCGACTGTCATGTCATCAAGCGATAAGCCGCCGTCTTTTATGGCAGATGTAGCCGCAGGTGTGAGTTTGTCAAGCGGAAGCATAATAGTCACACACCTTTCTTGGTAATTTGTTTCCGTAATCATAGTAACGGAAGCAATGAGATCGATCCGTGTATTATATTAATATGTAAAAATTCATGATTATTCTTCACACGGACTTTGTTTTGTGCTATAATTGTTGCATGATAGTGTTGGTTTCACGAACGTGGGAACGGAACAATACGTTATACGGTAACATATTAATACCATTCACATAGTCTATTAATAATATCCTTAATTTAGACATTTTGCAATACTTTTTTTAAAATTTCGTGAAATTCGGCGTATAACACAAATTGTTAATATTTATTTGGTGAAAAGATGCTAAAAAAAACAAAGAATTGGACAAAATGCAAAAATATAGATAGCAAAAGATATAAACGCGATCTTGCAAACTATCTCGACGGAAGAAGCCTCAAGTGTGTTACCGAAAGAATAGACGGTATAGAGGAGGTTGTAGGAAAGAGCGGTGCCATCATTAAGAAAGACGATGAGCTTTTGGTATACTCGAGTCAGGATGTTCTGATGAGAGTGAAAATCGATGATCTTCACGCGTGGGAGCTCATGTCTCTCGACGGTGTTGTTATAACCGCGCATGATATTGAGCACGGCGGGGAAGAAAGAACGGTAATCGCGTTCTACAGCTATTGGAGACAACTGGAAGACTGATATATGGATATAATCGTAGATGGTAATTACGAAGGAAAGCTGATACGTGAGGTTTTGAAGAAGGACTTCGGTTATTCGATGAATCTTATTAAAAAGCTCAAGTTTTCACCCGACGGAATAAAAGTCAACGGCGAATGGGTTACGGTCAGGTATGTTTTAAAAAAAGGCGATGTTCTTTCATTGGCTACGGAGGACAAGCCGAGCGATGTCAGTCCTTACATCATTCCCGTGGATTTGCCGATAGAAGTAGTTTACGAGGATGAATATTTGACTGCCGTAAATAAGCCGTATAATATGCCGTCTCATCCCTCTCTCGGACATAAGCTCGATACGGTTGCGAATGCGTTGGCGTACAGATACAGAGATTCGACATATGTTTTCAGACCCGTGAACAGACTTGACCGTGACACAAGCGGATGTATGCTTACCGCCAATACAAAGGATGCATCGTATAAGCTGTATTCGTCTATGGTGGATGGACTGATACGAAAAACATATATAGCGGTTCTGGATTCAGTCCCGAGTGAGCACAGCGGAAGAATAGAAACATACATGCGCCGCCGTGAGAACAGTATTATAGAGCGTGAGGTATGTTCGGAATCCGATTCGGATGCCAAGCTTGCCGTGACGGATTATACCGTACTATGTGAAAAAAACGGAAAGTGCATTGTCGCCGCTCATCCGATTACGGGAAGAACTCACCAGATACGCGTACATTTCGCGTCTATTGGATGTCCGCTGCTCGGAGATACTCTTTACGGCAGAGAGGGCACCGATAAATATATATCACGTCATGCGCTTCATTCGTGGAAAACCGAATTTCCTCATCCTATGGATGGACATAAAATGATTGTTACCGCTCCGATACCGTCTGATATGATGCGGCTTATCGGTGATTTGGATTTTAAAGAAAACGTTAATGATATTCTCGATAAGGTTTTTTATGATACGACTGCTGAAAAGAATTAAATTGTATGTTCCCGTTTACGCATGGATTTTTGCCGCAGTAGGTATTGTCGCGGCGGCGGTGCAGACAGCGGCGATATTTTCCTCGGATTTTGCGAATTACTGGAGCGATAATATCTCTTCGTGTTTGCGTGCGTTTACCGCTCACCTATCGTCCGTTTTTCCTTTTTCGCTTGCGGAGACTCTTGTGTTGTCAAGCCCTGTTATACTTGTATGCCTGATTGTACATTCTGTGAAATCGGCAAAGAGAGGAAATAAGCGCCTGATAAGATTTGTTTGCGGCATGCTTTCGATACTTATTTTGGTGTACTCCGTATTTGTGTTTAATTTCGGTGTCAGCTATCGTACGGATACACTCGATAAACGTCTCGGCATTACACGTGAAAAGGTAAGCGGCGACGAATTATACGAAACGATTTCGATAGTAATAGAAAAACTCAATGCACTTGTCGATGATGTTATCATCGTTCAGGGAAAAGGTTCTGTCAGACCGTATTCACATAAGGAAACCGTACGTCTTTGTACCGAATCATATGAAAAGCTTTCGGAAGGCTACGGTTTTATTCAAAAACTAAAGGCTCCCGTGAAGGAGATAATGCTTTCCGATATCATGACATACACCCATATATCGGGAGTATATACCTTTTTTACGGGGGAGGCGAATTTGAATACGAATTACCCGTATTTTGTCAATGTATATACGACAGCGCATGAGATGGCTCATCAAAGGGGCATAGCTCGTGAAAACGAAGCGAATTTTATCGCTTACCTTGTTTGCATAAATTCGGACGACACATTTATGCAGTATTCGGGATATCTGAATATGTATGAGTACCTTATATCGGCGTTGTATAAGGCTTCGCCGACAATGTATGCGAAAGCCGTAAAATCTCTCGATTACAGAGTAAGATATGATTTGAACTGTTACAGTGAGTTCTTCGATAAATACAGGGATAATACAGCCGCCGATGTAAGTGATGCCGTTAACAACAAATACCTTGAAATACAGGGAACGGTCGAAGGCTCTAAAAGCTACGGAATGGTAGTTGATCTTGCCGTGGCATACTACAAGCAGCTTTCGGAACAGACAGATGAGGTGGATTAATAAATGAAGAAAATAACGGTGTTGTTTGCTGCTTTTATTGTTTTGACCTCAGCCTTACTTGTCGGAAGGATATGCGCGGCGGGAGAGGATGAAACGCCTACTATTATTGTAAACGACGAAAAATGGTATAAAGACGCGGTTTATCCCATGATTGAGAGAAACGGCGACAATTATGTTCCCGCCGATCTGTTCACGATGTTCGATTACGTTACCCTGACATATCCGAATGACGGTAATTTTATGCTTGTAAATAATCTTACTCAGAGCTATGTTTCGGTACTTTTCGATGCGAATGCGGCAGCGGTAAACGGAGAGGTTGTCGATAATATCGGAGTATTTCGCAATTCAGGTGTTTTTTACATGAAAGCCGAGAGTACCGCAGATGCACTCGGTATATCGTATGAGTACTATAAAACCGACGAGGATGAATCGGGAATACGCTTCTTCGATGAAAACAGGATTTTCACGTTGGCGGAATTGTTAAAGTCATATGCGGCATCTTCGGTAGAAAATACTTCTTCGGAGGCGGAAACAAGCAGTGTCAAGCGTATATATGTTTTCTGCTCGACTGCGGAAAATTCGGATGCGTTTTTTTCCGCACGTGAAAGTCTTGATGCCTACGATGTGGAATATACTTATCTTGTAAGTGCGGAGACAAGCGATGAGCTTGTTATGAAGCTTATGGCGGAGGGAGGGTATTTCCTCGCGATGCCGAATTATTCCGTCGGTGAGGACAATACCGAAACCGCGGACTCCATCGCGGCGTATTTCGATTCACTTAATTCGGAGCTGATAAAGCTGACGGGAAAAAACATAAGATATACTATGACGACAGGTGATGATGAACTTGATTCGCTTCTTCTCGACAGAGGATATTTTGCCGTGAAACCCGATTTTGAAGTTAACGGCGCATCGTATCCCGACGGAATAATAGAGGAGATTGCCGGAATTTTTA
This sequence comes from bacterium, assembly GCA_963642885.1. GTDB lineage: Bacteria > Bacillota > Clostridia > Oscillospirales > CAG-272 > UMGS1696. Next base: position 24,141 of record CAVIJI010000013.1, on the reverse strand, counting down.
CGCAGCGTGATTATGTAACGCTGTATCTTGAGGATTGCTGGAATTCGGAGCGTATATCGATACTTCTTTCGGAAATGCGGGATGAGAGGGACGATATTGCGATAGTGAATTTCTGGCGCTGAACACGTGTGACATGGGAAGGAAGTAAATATGGATAATAACGACAGAAAAAAGAAGATATTGGTAGTCGAGGATGAAAAGAATATAGCACAGGTTCTCGCGTACAACATACGTAAGGACGGCTTCGAGTGTGATATAGCCTATGACGGCGAAGAAGGGCTTAAAATGGGATTGGAAGGCGGTTATGATTTAATACTGCTTGATATAATGCTTCCCAAAATGTCGGGCTTCGACGTATGTGAAAAAATACGCCGCAAAAGTCAGGTGCCGATTATATTCGTTACCGCACGTGAGGAAGAAAAGGACCGTATACTCGGTCTCGAGACCGGAGGTGACGATTACGTAACAAAACCGTTTTCATTCCCCGAGCTGAAAGCGAGAATCAAAGCCAATATACGCCGCTCGTCGGGTGAGGTTGTCACCGGAGAGAAGACCGATTCGGGTGTGATAACGGTGGGAGAATTGACGATAGACAAATCTCACTACTCCGTCGAGAAAAACGGCGAACCGGTTGAAATGTCGAAAAAAGACTATAATCTGATACTTTTTCTTGCCGAGAATCTCGGTCAGGCTTTTTCACGCGAGGATTTGCTCGAAAAAATCTGGGGATATGACGATTATTTCGGCGACATACGTACTGTAGATGTTACGGTAAACAGAATACGCAAAAAAATAGAATCCGATCCCGCACATCCCGAATACCTTATGACCAAGCGCGGCGTGGGATATTACCTGAGTAAGAGATAAACGGAAATATGTTTAAAAGCCTGTATTTCAAGATAGTACTGATACTTCTTGTGTTTATCATTGCGGTGATGTGTTCCGTGGGAGCGATATTGCTCAGCGGAGTCGCATCATATTACGTCGATAATTTTGCCGAACAAATGACAGAGTGCTTCGATGAAAACGGACTTCTTATGTCGGAGCTGAATCAGGCGGCAAAGAGTGAGTATCCCGCCGCTCAGATGAAGAATGTGCTTGCCGCGTACGGAAGTATATTGGGTATTGATAAAAATCGCAACTATTTTATTTTGAATCTCGATGGTGAAATGCTCTCGGGATCGGACATTTCGCTCGGTTCGACACTGAAAATAACACCGAATTTATTGACTGCCATAAGCGGAAACGGCGAAAATACCGCCTCGGGAAGCACGGACAGCTCCGACTGGGCTGTCAGAATACCCGCGGGTGACGGCAGCGGAGATGATTCTATCGTATATATTATAGATTCGCTCGGAGAAATGAGACAGCTTAACAGCGTGCTGTACCGCATTGTATTTCAGGCAATGCTTATAGGTATTTTTATTGCGGTGCTTCTGTCGTTCTTTCTTGCCAAATCGATTTCGTCACCACTGCAAAGCCTGACATACGGTACTCAGCTGGTTGCTTCGGGTGAATTTTCGTATGAAATAGAAGTGCGTTCCGAGGACGAAATAGGAGTACTTGCCGAAAACTTCAACTACATGAGAGAAAGACTGAAGACAACACTCGAAGAAGTTGACGGCGAACGAGAAAAGCTCGAGACTGTGCTGTCATGCCTGCGAGATCCCGTGGTTGCATTTACGCAGGAGGGAAGCGTTATGCAGTCGAACAACAGTGCGGGAGCTTTGTTCGGCTCGGATATCGGAACACTTACCACCGAAAAGTGTTTTGAAACACTCGATATTCCTCTTGCGGACCACGGCGGAATGTTCGAGTTGACATCCCCCGATGCGGAGGTTGAAAATACAAAAGACGGTTATGTTTTCAGAGACCGAATATGCGGGGACCGCGTATACGACGTAAGCTGTGCACCGTTTAAATATACGGAAGGAAAAAAGAGTTCCGTCGGATGTATTGTCATCGTACACGATGTTACGGGAAGATTCGAGCTTGACGAAAGCAGAAGAGAATTCGTAGCCAATGTGTCGCATGAGCTTAAAACACCGTTGACCGCTATCAAAAGTGCCGCGGAAACCATTCGCATGGACGATGAAATGGATGACGAAACACGTAACTATTTCCTTGACATGGTTTTGTCCGAGAGTGATCGAATGAAGAGAATAGTGTCGGATCTCCTTGTGCTGTCGCGGCTCGACAATAAGAAAACGCAATGGAATATCGAAAAGTTCGACCTTCGTCAAATGGTGAGACATTTGTGTGACGTAATGAGGGGTGACCTTGAGGCTCACGGACATAAAATGACATTCGGCTGTGACCGTGATCTTCCCGAAATAACAGCCGACCGTCAAAGAATAGAGCAGGTAATCATCAATATCATATCCAATGCGATAAAGTATACTCACGACGGAGGACAAATCGATATAAAGATTAAGAAGACCGTTCATGACAGTGTGATTATTAATATTGCGGATAACGGAATAGGAATACCTCAATCGGATATATCGCACCTTTTCGAGAGATTTTATCGTGTTGAAAAATCCCGAAATCAGGATGCGGGAGGCACCGGTTTGGGGCTTGCCATCGCTAAGGAGCTGGTTGAGGCTCACGGAGGAAGCATAAAGATTGAAAGTGTTCTCGGAAAGGGTACGTCGGTATTTATAGAGCTCCCCGTGGTATGCAAGATAAAAACCGAGATAAAGGAAATTAAGTAATGAATAAAAACAGCCGTGACAGAATGAATTCCATAAAAATCGTACTCTGTACGGTTTTGACGATTATACTCATTTTAATGGTGCTTGGAATTATTTATATGCTTAATCTGAGTCAATCATTGGTTCCGTTTGATCTCAGTACCGTAACATCGGAAAAAACGGAGTACAACATAGATATAACGCGTTATATTATACCCGAGTTCATCGGAATAACGTATGAAGGCGAAATGCTCGGAATAACCGGAACAGCGAATGTCATAAACGAAATCTATCGTGAACTCTCCGGTATTATATCAGAGATTATGAATCCGGAGTCTGTCGCAAAAGGCTCGGCTGCGGATTGGAATGCATGTGCCGAGAGCGGTGTTTCGATTTATATCCGATATCACAGCGAGCTGCCCGACTGTGTGGTAGGTGTGTTTGCCGATGCCTGCCGCGGAGTCGATGAGGTTCGTGATACCGTGTCGGCATATGTATATGAAATGTATATTATGCCTAACACAGACGGTTCGGGGGAAATCGATATTGCGGTGAGAGCGAAAAACGGAGATGTTAAATTATTTAACGGTATACCCGAGAATGTTATAACCAAAGAAGATACCGAAAAAATATTGGACTCTTACGACAGCAGCATGTATAAATGCGGGATTTACGACGGACAGCCGGTATTTGCCGAAAATATAGAAACACGAAATATACTTATTACGGGCGATACGGCAGCATTGATTCAGACCGAAATGACCGACGACGAAAAAAACAGCCTCATGAGATTTTTCGCGTTGAATCCCGATAAATTGCTTTCGTCTCATGTCGATGAAGAAGGTATGGACAGCTATGTCGATTCACATGGTGCGTTATACATAAGAGAATCGGGAATAGAGTATAATTCGTACTCCGACGGCGGTATAGGTCTCGACGACTTTGTCGGGTACAGTGATGAGGCAACGCTTGAAAATTATATTAAAGCATCGATTTCGATAATAACATATCTCCGTTCATTGAACAGAAATATTGCCGGGGGAGATGCCGAAATATGCATAGAGTCCGTTGAGGTAAGTGAAGGCAAGGTAACTGTCAGATTCATGTACGTTTTCGACGGAATCAGGATATGCGATATCGAACCCGCATTTACCGCGGTGTTTGAAAACGGTATATTGAGAAGCGCCGAGCTGTATTCCGTTTCGGTTCGCAATTTAGGTGAACGGCATGTGCTTATGACGGAAGAAAGCTTTATATCGATAATGGAAGATAAAGGCAAAAAGGTACTTCGCACATCGATTGTGTATAGAAGCGATTTTGTTTCCGAATCGATTGAAGCACAGTGGCAATGTGTCTCAGAGGAATAGTGTATGGAACAAAGAAAAATACTGAATACGCTTATCGTTATACTGCTGTTGTCATGTATTGTCGTTTCGATTGTCATACTTAAACTCGGAAAAGAAATTTTTTACCTGCCCGATAAATCGGCGGATGATATAGTGGAAGTCCTCGCCGACGCGAATATCACAATCAGCCGCGATCTTATCAGTACGAGGAAAGAAAGAGGAACCGTATATGTGTGCAACAGCGGAGACTACAACACAACGGTTGCGGGACTGCTTACCGAAAAAAAAGTAAAGTACGTTTTCACGGTACCCGACGGTGAGCTTATTGTAACGGAGGATAATTCGACATTCGAATTCGGTGACGGATTTTCCTTCAGATATAAAAAATACGGTAATAACGAAAATTTAATCGAATCTGCCGCCGCGGAGGTTTTTTCCGAGCAGCTCAGTGAACAGAAAATCGAAGAAATAACACAGATCGTAATCGAATTCATGGAGCGCGGAAGCGAAAAATTCGAGGTCGGAGGAAACATAAATATCATAACGTCCGTTGAGCGAATATGGGAAAACAACGGGAAATATTACGCAATGTGTTCGAGAAGCATCGGAGGCGTTGAGGTTAACGACAACAAGGTGTATTGCGTAGTCGAAAATAACGAGGTTATATCGGCATCGGGAACATGGAGCTTTCTTACCCTCGGTGAATCATACTCCGCACAGCTCAGTGATATAATAAATATCCTGTTCAATGTTAAAAAAGAGCTCGTTGTACAGGAAGACGGAATCGAGATAGTAGCCATAGATGAGTGCTATTCGCTGTATACGTATGGCGAAAACGAGGGACTGTGCCTCATACCGTGTCTTAAAATAGTGACGAGTACCGCCGAGAATCTCATATATAACGCCATAGACGGTACATTGTATACAAAAAAATAGGCATTCGCGCCACACACGGATGTGCAAAATTGTCATTAAGTATTAAATTTATGAAAATCATCGAAAAAACTCTTTCATTATTAAGCATAAACTGTTATAATATATGGGATACGATGAGTTGTTTCGATCATTACCCCCGGCTGATAAAATGAAAGGCTTGGTAGCTTTTATGGAAAAAATAATAGTAAACGGCGGGAACCCGCTTTTCGGGCAGGTGGAAATATCAGGTTCGAAAAATGCCGCTTTACCGATAATATATGCATGCGTACTTGTGCACGGAAAATGCGTGCTTGAAAATATACCCGCGATTTCGGATATTACATATGCTCTTGAGATGCTCAAAGGCATCGGCGCGAAAATCAAGATGCTCGGTTCGACCACATATGAAATAGATTGTACCGATATTAAGCCCGGACAGTCGGATTACGAGCTTGCGAGAAAAATACGCGGTTCATACTATCTTCTCGGTGCCGAGTTCGGCAGATTCGGATACGCGAAGGTCGGATATCCCGGTGGATGTAACTTCGGTGTGAGACCTATTGACCAGCATATTAAGGGCTTTGAGGCTTTGGGCGGACGTGTTAAGACCGATGGCGGATATATCGAGATAGAATCCGAAAAAGGTGCGGTCGGCGCCAACATTTTCTTTGATGTTTCGACCGTCGGCGCAACTCTCAATGTGATGATAGCGGCTGCGACGGCAGACGGAATTACGGTTATAGACAACGCCGCGAGAGAACCGCATATAGTAGACTGTGCAAACTTCCTCAACACATGCGGTGCGAATATCAGCGGCGCAGGCTCTGATGTTATTAAAATCAAGGGTGTAAAGGAACTTCACGGCTGTACGTACGCGATTATTCCCGATATGATCGAGGCGGGTTCGTTTATGGTGGCCGCCGCGGCTACAAAAGGCTCGGTGAGAATCAATAATGTTATACCAAAGCATCTTGAATCCATCACAGCGAAGCTGATCGAAACCGGTGCGACCGTCGAAGAATTCGATGACGCCATTCACGTAACCGCAGGCCCGACTATTAAAAGAACAAGCGTGAAAACGCTTCCTTATCCCGGATTTCCTACCGATATGCACCCGCAGATGTCGGCTCTCCTATGTCTTGCGGACGGAACAAGCTACATAAACGAAAGTGTATTCGAGAATCGTTTCCGCTATGTCGAAGAGCTGAGAAGAATGGGTGCTAAGATAAAGGTCGACGGCAGAATTGTCGTTATCGAAGGCGGTGCTCCGCTTACTCCCGCACCGGTAATAGCGACGGACCTGAGAGGCGGTGTGGCGGTAATAATCGCCGCGCTTACCTGTAAGGGAAAAACCGAGGTTTCGGAAATCAGGCTCATCGAAAGAGGATATGACAATATATGCGAGAAGCTCAAATCCTTGGGAGCCGATATAGAGAAGGTCGTTTTACCCGATAATGACGATGCTCAGAAAGCTAATTGAAATAACGGAGATGATTATATGGAAATAACACGTGAAACGGTAATCGGCGATATTGTCGATTTTGACCCGGAAACCGCAGAGGTATTTATGGATTGCGGGATGCATTGCATCGAATGTCCCGTATCCAGACTTGAATCCATTGAGGAAGCATGTGAAGTACACGGTGTCGATCCCGACGAACTCATTGAAAATCTGAAGGATTACTTTGAACACAAGAACGATAAAGAAGATAAATAAGCATGAAAAGGCGGTTTTGTACCGTCTTTTTAAATGCGGTTGTATAGAGTTATGATTGAAAAAAAACTGACAATCGACGGCAGGCTGATGGCGGCCGCGTCATTCGTAAGAGACGGCGCGGTAGTTGCCGATGTCGGAACGGATCACGCTTTTTTGCCGATATCTCTCATTATAGACGGACGAATCGGTCATGCTGTCGCCTCCGATATAAATTCGGGCCCGCTTTCGCGAGCGAAAATCAATTCGGAGAAATACGGCGTTTCCGATAAAATAGAATTTGTACTTGTCGGCGGCATTCCCGATGATGAATGCAGGCGCATGAATGTTACGGATATAGTTATCTGCGGTATGGGCGGTGAGCTCATGGAGAGCATTATTTCGTCATCGGCATATGTAAAAAACAAAGAAATAAGGTTAATTCTCCAACCGATGTCTTTCGCGGCGGAGCTCAGAAGCTACTTGTGTTCCGAAGGCTTTGCGATAATCGACGAAAAGCTGTGCAAGGCGGCGGGAAGAATATACACCGTAATATGCGCGCAATTCGACGGAATTCGCCGCAGCTACAATGATGTCGAGCTTGTGCTCGGAAAAAGGAATATCGAAAATAAAGACAGCTTATTTGACGAATACGTAAATAAAACAAAGGATAAGCTCAATACGCAGATAAAAGGAAAAACAAGCGGCGGTATTGAATGTGATGCCGAAAAAAGATTGCTTGAGAAAATATGCGGGATTACCGAGGAGTTGAAATGACTGTACGCGAGTTATACAATGTGATCGATTCGTTTTGCCCGAAAAGCTTATCGTGTTCATGGGACAATGACGGAATAATGGTTTCGGGCGACATTGACAGGGAAGTATGCAAGGTATTGCTTACGCTTGACGCGACAATCGATGCTTTAGAATACGCATGCGATAACGGATATGATGTTATAATAACTCACCATCCGATGCTGTTCAGGGGAATGAAAAGCGTAAACGAGACAAGTGTCAGCGGAAGAAGAGTGCTGCGTGCAATATTATCGGGTATAACAGTATTGTCGTTTCATACACGTCTTGATGCTTGCGAAGGCGGAGTAAACGACGTACTTATGTCCCGTCTCGGATTTGAGGTAAACGGATATTTCGGTGATGAAGAGTCGCCGAGATTGGGAAGAACCGCGGAAATATCGCCCATGACCGCAGAGCAGCTGGCACTTCATGTTAAGGAGAGACTCGGATGTGATGCGGTGAGACTTAACGGAAAAACAGACAAGGTTGTTTCAACGGTGGGAGTGTGCGGCGGCGACGGCAAAGATTTCATCTATCCCGCGCTTGCTGCCGGCTGTGATGCCATCATCACGGGCGATGCGGGATACAATATGGCGGCAGACGCTCAGGAAGACGGAATAATCACCGTAGAAGCAGGACATTATCATACAGAAGCACCCGTGTTGACGGCTCTCGAAAAGCTTGTGAGAGAAAACTGTGATGCACGAGTCGGTTATTTTGATTCGTGTACATATAAAATTATTTGACATACAGAGCAAAGTATCGCGATGCCTATTTCGCTAAAGGCGGAGATTTTTTACTCGAATATCCGAATTTTTTATGAGAACAAGTACCGATGTGTGGTCAGTCATACACGGTATTTGTTCTTTTGCGTCATTTGTCACATTGCTTTAATAATATTATGTTGACGTTTTACGGGTTTTAGAGTATAATATCCTAGATAAGAAATTGTTTTGCGACAGGTAATAAAGATAATGGTGTTAATAACCGGGGTGCTTCCCCATTCGAAAGCCGAAAAAGCGGGTGTTCAGACGGGTGACTATTTGCTTGAGATTAATTCTCATGAAATAAACGATGTTCTTGATTATCGCTTCAGGCTTGCGGACACTTCTGTGGTGTTAAAGCTGCACAGAGGGCCGGATATAATCGAAAAGAAAATTAAAAAAGAAGAGTATGATGATATAGGACTTGAGTTCGGAACACCGCTCATGGATAAAAAGCATCGCTGCGAGAACGGATGCATTTTCTGCTTTATCGATCAGAATCCGTCCGGAATGCGTGAAACCATATACTTTAAAGATGATGACAGCAGACTCGCGTTTTTGCACGGCAACTATATTACATTAACGAATTTGCATCAGTCGGATATCGACAGAATAATAGAGATGCATATTTCCCCCGTAAATATATCGGTTCATACCACGAATCCAGAGCTGCGTGTTAAAATAATGAAGAATAAACGTGCGGGAGAGGTTTTGAAATATATCGGTATGCTCGCCGATGCGGGAATAAAGCTGCACGGTCAGATAGTGCTGTGCCGCGGAATAAACGACGGGGCCGAGCTCGACAGAACAATGCGTGACTTGTCGGCATACTATCCTGCGATGGAAAGCGTTTCGATAGTACCCGCCGGATTGACGAAATACAGAGAAAAGCTGTATAAGCTCGAACCGTTTAACGGTGAGGAGTGTGCCGCGGTTATCGAGCAAGTAGAGAATTTCAATAAGACACTGCCCGAGAGAATGTTTTTTGCGTCGGATGAGTTTTATGTGCTGAGCGGGACGAAAGTGCCGACGGATGAATATTACGGTGATTACACCCAGCTTGACAACGGCGTGGGAATGATAACATCATTTACGACCGAATTCGAATCGATGCTCGAAACACTTGATGAGGATGAATGTTCCTTAAAGCGTGAGGTATCTATCGCAACGGGAGAATCGGCATACGGTATGATGCGCGAGCTGATGGATGAACTCGAGAAAAAGTGTCCTGATTTCAAATGCAATTTATATGTGATAAAGAATAATTTTTTCGGCGGATATGTTACCGTTACGGGACTTTTAACCGGTACCGATATTGCACAGCAGCTTAAAGGAAAACCTCTCGGAGATACATTATATCTTTCGAGAACTACATTGCGGGCGGACGGAGACTTATTCCTTTGCGGAATGTCACCGAGTGAGCTCAGTGAAAAGCTGGATGGCGTTAATATAGAATTTGTCGAAAACGACGGAGCGGTTCTTGTGGAAAAACTGCTTCGGCTGTGATGATACGCGAAAGAAAGGAAATAATATGGCAAAACCAGTAATAGCAATAGTCGGACGTCCGAATGTCGGAAAGTCGACACTTTTCAATAAACTTATCGGAGAACGCCGTGCCATAGTGGAGGATACTCCCGGTATAACCAGGGACAGAATTTACGGCGAAACCGAATGGCGCGGAAAAATACTCGCGGTCATCGACACAGGCGGAATCGAGCCTAAAACCGATGACATCATTTTGAAAAAAATGCGCGAGCAGGCACAGGTAGCCATTGATACGGCGGATGTAATAATATTCATGTGCGATATAAGGACAGGACTCCTGGCGGACGACCTTGACATTGCCGTAATGCTGAAAAAAAGCGGAAAGCCCGTAGTTCCCGTTATAAACAAAGCCGATAGAATCGGTGATGTGCCGCCGGAATTTTACGAGTTTTACGAGCTCGGCTTCGATATAGAGCCTATTGCGATTTCATCACTGCACGGCAGCGGAAGCGGTGATGTGCTCGATGCCGTTATAGATGCGCTTCCCGAATTCGAGCAGGAAGAAGAGGATAACGACACTATATCCGTTGCGGTTATAGGCAAGCCGAATGCGGGTAAATCTTCTCTCGTAAATCGTGTGCTCGGAGATGAGAGATGCATTGTATCGGATATTCCCGGAACGACGCGTGACGCCATAGATACATACTTCGAAAATTCATTCGGTAAGTATAATTTTATCGATACCGCGGGTATACGTCGTCAGTCTAAGGTTGACGACAAGATAGAGCGAATCAGCGTTCTGCGTGCCAAAATGGCGGTGGAGAGAGCCGATGTATGTCTTATAATGATTGACGCCAATACTGGCATCACGGAGCAGGATGAAAAAATCGCGGGAATCGCACATGAAGCGGGAAAAGCATCCATAATATGCGTAAACAAATGGGATACCGTAGATAAAGACAATTCCACGACAAACGAATTCAATAAAAAGATAACGGACGCATTGTCATATATGACATATGCTCCCATTATGTATATTTCCGCGAAAACAGGACAGCGTGTCGAAAAGCTCTTCGAGATGATTAACTATGTCCATAATCAAACCAATATGCGTGTATCCACGGGTATGCTCAATGACGTGCTTGCGGATGCCGTTGCCAGAGTACAGCCGCCGTCGGATAAGGGAAGAAGACTGAGAATTTACTATATGACACAGACTCAGGTGGCTCCTCCCACATTTGTCATTTTCTGTAATATGGCGGAGCTGTTCCATTTTTCGTATCAAAGATATATTGAGAATTGCCTCAGACAAACCTTCGGCTTCAAAGGCACGCCGATAAAGCTGATAATCCGTCAAAAGGGCGAAAACGAGGAGAACCTGTAATGCTTCATTTCTTTTTACGTAATCAAGTGGGAATGTGCGGCTTAATCGGTGCGAACTTTCATGACATACCCCTTTTCGTAAGCCTGCTTCTTGTGCTTGTTTACATTTTTATTCCGTATCTTCTCGGAAGTGTAAATACGGCGATAATAGTATCGGGAATCATGTACCATGACGACGTGAGAAATCACGGAAGCGGAAATGCGGGATTTACGAATATGATGCGAAACTACGGTAAAAAAGCCGCAGTGGTTACGTTTGTCGGTGATATTCTGAAAACCGTGTTGGCTGTTCTCATCGGCTGGTGTGTGTTCGGGTATCCCACGGCGTATATTGCCGGTCTCGCGTGCCTGATTGGTCATGTCTTTCCCGTATTTTATAATTTCCGCGGAGGCAAGGGTGTACTTTGCATGACCGCGATCATACTGATGCTCGACTGGAGATTGTTCCTTATTCTCCTTGCCATATTTATTATTCTCGTTGTGGGAACAAAATATATTTCAGCCGGAAGCGTTATTTGCGCTATGCTGTATCCGCTTCTTTTAAACCGTATGAACGATACACCTTTCAGACTCATAGAATTTGTCGCGCTTATCATAGCGATAATCATTGTGGTGAAACACAAAGAGAATATCAAGCGTATATTTAACGGTACCGAAAGTAAGTTTGCTTTCAAAAAAAGCAAATAATCCGATGAAAAACAAATGAAAAACGAAAAAATAACCGAATTTACGGCACTGGCACTTAAAAGCTCGGAATGCGGTTCTTTGAAGAACATTACGTTTCATTCACCCGAGAGGGGAGAAATGCTTAAGGCCAAAGCCAAGCTTATTTCCGTCGGCGGCGGAGCGGTGCTGCAAATCGAGACGTTCCTGACAGAGGGAAGAGTCAAGCAGAAAAATATTAAATTCTCCGAGATAAGCCCGTACTTTGAGCAGCTCTTCGATTATTACAAAAAGGCCGATTTAAACGATGACGGAGGCAGTGCGTCTGTTATGATATCGAAAAAAGGCACGGTTACTCTGATAAAAAAAGGCAATATCGGAGAGGGAGAGCGGAAAAACGGCACATCGGAGAACAATAAGGTAAAAAAATATCTTCTTGACGGAAACGAGAAATTTTTACACGCCCTCGGAGTTTCGGATGAAAACGGCAGAGTGCACGATAAAATGCAGTCGAAATTCCGTCAGATTTGCCGCTTTGCGGAGTATATCGCGGATGCGGAGAAAAAGCTTTCCACCGCAGCGGACGGAGAATTGTATGTGTGCGATTTATGCTGCGGTAAAAGCTACCTGAGCTTCGCGGCGTATCATGTGCTGACCGAGGTTTGCGGAAGAAGCGTAATAATGGACTGCGTTGACCTCAAGAAAAGTGTCATGGATTACTGTTCCGATATTGCCGAGAAATGCGGAATGAAGGGTATGTACTTTCATGCTATGAATATAGCCGATTTCGAAGCGCGGCGTGCTCCGAATCTGGTTATATCACTTCACGCGTGTGATATCGCAACCGATATCGTCCTCGAATTTGCCGTAAAAAACAAAGCGGAGATTATACTTGCGACTCCGTGCTGTCATCATCAAATGTACAATGAGATGAATTGTCCTCCGCTGTCGTTTATCACGGATTATTCGATGCTTAAGCAAAAACTCGCGTCCGCGGCAACCGATGCTCTGAGACTCCTCATGCTTGAATCGGAAGGGTATAAAACAGACGCGACGGAGCTTATCGACCCCGAGGACACACCTAAGAATATAATGCTTCGTGGTGTGAGAAGAAAGAATTATAATTTCGAATCCGAAAACGCAAAAGAAAAGCGAGAAAAATACCGTAAAGCATATGAGTATATGTACGGAAAGAGTCCCGAAAATCATTAATTCTATATAGAAGGTGAAAAATAGTATGGAAACAAACGAACTGCTTTCGCGTATCGGCAACGCCGATATAACCGCCGATGAACGCCTCGAGGCTTTATCGGAAATCATGAAAAAGGTTAAAAACGGAGAAATCGATAGACCCGAGGAGGGAATATTCGTAAACAACCATATTCATACATCATATTCGTTTTCTCCGTATACTCCTACGTCCGCTCTCTACTACGCATGGCGTGCCGGTTTGAGAACGGCGGGTATAATGGACCACGACAGTGTAGGCGGTACACGTGAATTTATTCGTGCCGGAGAAATTATCGGTATGCTGACAACCTGCGGATTCGAATGCAGAGTAAATGTAGAAGGCACACCGCTGATCGGAAAAAAGACAAATAACCCCGATCAATTCTCATGCTCATATCTTACAATGCACGGTATTCCTCATCAGAGTATAGATAAAGTGGAAAGCGTTTTGAAGGGCGTGCGTGAAAAAAGAAATATCCGCAACCGTAAAATGTGCCGTAAAATCACGGAGCTGACGGGAGATTTCGGAATAGAGCTCGACTTCGATAAGGATGTTTATCCGCTTTCTAAAGCGGATGAGGGCGGAAGTGTCACGGAAAGACATATATGCTTCGGCTTAACCAAAAAAATCACCTCCAAGTATACAGACAGAGGTGAGGTTTGCGATTTTATTGAAAATCTCTGCGGCGTGAAAATGTCAGAGAAAACAAGAAATAAGATTATCGGTGCACCCGATAATTTCTACGAATACGATATACTCGGAGTTCTCAAGAGCAGCTTGGTTGAGAAGTTCTATGTTCCCGCAACCGATGAGTGTATGAACATACGCGATTTCACGAAATTCGCCAAAGAGGTCGGTGCGATTTCCGCATATCCTTATCTCGGTGATGTCGGTGAATCTCCGACAGGCGATAAAAAAGCGCAGAAATTCGAGGATGAATATCTTGATATGCTGTTCGATACAATCAAGGATTGCGGATTCAATGCGGTAACGTATATGCCGTCCAGAAATACCGACGAACAGCTCAGCCGTATAATGAAGCTCTGTGCGGATAACGGTTTCTTCCAGATATCGGGAGAAGACATAAACTCTCCGCGTCAGTCGTTTATATGCGAAGCGCTTACAAAGTATCCGCACCTCATGACGTCTACATACGCGCTTATCGGACATGAAATGGCAGCTACAAAGGATTTAAAGAATGCCATGTTCTCCGATGAAACTGCCGCAAAATATCATGATCTCGATACCAGAATAAAGATATACTCAGATTATGCCTTAAACGGTACTAATATTTGAAAGGAATTACGAACATGCTTGAAACACTTGTGAAATTGTCAAATAAGTACGGCAAGCAGCACGAATATGTTCTTGCCGGCGGAGGAAATACCTCATACAAAACAAGCGATACAATATATGTCAAGGGCAGCGGTACATCACTCGCGAAAATCACGGACGAAGGCTTTGTAAAAATAAGTCGTTCGGAGCTTGAGAAGATATGGACGAAGAAATATTCGGATAATCAAGCCGAGAGAGAAGCGCAGGTTTTGGCGGATATGATGGCATCGAGAATGGCCGGCGAGGAAGCAAAGCGCCCGTCAGTCGAAACATTACTGCACGACCTGTTCACACAGAAATATGTTCTGCATGTACACCCCTGTGCGGTTAACGCTCTCACATGCTCGGTAAACGGAAAATCCGATATGCTGAAGCTCTTCCCGAACGCAGTTTGGGTAGACGAGTGCGAACCCGGTTATATACTTGCCACACACTGCAAGGCAGTGCTTGATGAACATAAGAATAAAACTGGAAAAGATGCCGATGTCGTTTTCCTTCAGAATCACGGAATATTCTTCGCAGCCGAGAGCGACGATGAGATCGATTCTCTTGTTGACGAGGTTATGAGTAAAATTAAGGGAATTGTCGGCGAATATCCCGATTTCACTCCCATGGATGAAGCCGAAAGAAATACCGCGGCTGCTGCGATTGCTCCCATGATAAGAATGGCATATGCACCTGACGGTAAGGCGTTTGTGAAATTTGCCGCAGATAAAACGGTTCTCGAATATGCTCAGTCAAGTGAAGCGTTCGATATACTGCGTGCTCCGCTTACACCCGACCACATTGTTTATTGCAAAGCAGAGCCTCTTTTCATCGAAAACGCGGAGGCGAATGACATAAAATCGGCTTTTGCCGAATTGGAAACAAGACGCGGATTCAAGCCGATGGTCGTTTTCGTGAAGAATATCGGTATGTTTACCGTCGGTAAGACCATGAAGGAAGCCGAGACGGCGCTTGAGGTTTGGCGTGACGCCATGAAAATAACAAAGCTCGCGGCATCCTTCGGCGGTGTACGCCATATGGCCGACAATATGGCCGACTTTATCGTGAATTGGGAAGTCGAAAGCTACAGAGCTAAGGTAAGCCTGAAATCGGATACAAGTAAAAAACTCGCAGGCAAAATAGCTATAGTCACCGGCAGTGCACAGGGCTTCGGTGCGGGAATAGCCGAATATCTCGCGGGAGAAGGTGCGGCTGTTGTAATTGCCGATATGAACTATGCGGGAGCACAGGCAACCGCTGAGAGAATCGCCGATGAATATCATACACCTGCTCTTGCCGTTTCCGCCAATGTATCGGACGAAGACAGTGTGAGAGAAATGATGGAAAAGACGGTTCTTACTTTCGGAGGACTTGATATTTTCGTAAATAACGCAGGTATTGTAAGAGCCGGTTCTCTCGAAGATATGACCAAGAAGAATTTCGAGCTCGTAGCATCGGTTAACTATACGGCATATTTCCTCTGCGCAAAATACGCATCCGCGGTAATGAAGAAGCAGAGAGCGGTATCGCCCGAATATATGGCAGATATCATCGAAATCAACTCGAAATCCGGATTGGCAGGTTCCAATAAGAACTTCGCATATGCGGGAAGCAAGTTCGGCGGCATAGGACTCACACAGTCATTCGCACTTGAGCTTGCACCTTACGGAATTAAGGTTAATGCCGTTTGTCCCGGAAACTTCCTCGACGGTCCGCTGTGGTCAGACCCCGAAAAGGGATTGTTCGTACAGTATTTGCATGCCGGAAAAGTTCCCGGTGCAAAGACAGTAGCGGATGTTCGCGCATTTTATGAGGCTAAAGTTCCGCTCGGAAGAGGATGCCGTATAGAGGATGTGGCAAAAGCTGTCCTTTATATCATCGATCAGAAGTACGAAACAGGACAGGCAGTACCCGTAACAGGCGGACAGGAAATGTTAAAGTAAAAATCTTTGTAATCCGCTGAATAATGAACTCGGTTCTGCGTTTTCTTGGTAATATTGTACATAACAGCCGCTGACATCTTGGCATTGTTGCACGTTGACAGATGTGTCCGAATAATGTATAATTAACTATATTAAATTATTTGATACAATGTTATTGATATTTTAAAAATACGTAAACAATGAAAAGGAGGCATGGCTGCGATACCATGGTATGTGGCTGACAATATGAGAGGAAGAAGAAAAACCGTAAAAATCTCCGAAGCTGAGTGGAGCATAATGAAAGTACTCTGGGATGGCTGTGAAAATAATGAGCGCGGCATGACCTTGGGGGAAATAGTTCAGGAGCTCACCAAAACGACGGGATGGAGCAATACCACCATACGCACGCTTGTTATCAGACTTGCGGAAAAAGACGCGGTTGAGATAGACAAGACAACGGGCGTTTATAAGTACACCCCGAAAACCACCAAAGACGAGTGCGTAAAATACGAAGTAGACTCGTTTGTGGAGAGAGTGTTCGATAACTCCGCGTATAATCTTATGGCATCACTCCTGCGTGAAGGAAAGCTCAGTAAAAAGGAAAAAAAGGATATTATGGCAATCTTGAACGAGATTGAGGACTGAGCAACGGACTTGGAGTATCCCATGACAGAATTTTTGATTCTGCTTTTGATGCAGGTAACGATATTTTCATCTGTAACCGCATTGATAATAATAGCCGTTAAGCAAATATTTAAGTGCAGAATACCGCCCATTATCGGAATGGTTATGTGGGTAGTTCTGTTGGCGCGCCTTGTTTGTCCGATTTTTCCGGAGAGCAGGCTGTCGGTCTACAATCTCATACCGGTCGGAAGAGAAATAATGTATTCTCTGACAAACGATATCGGAGATGAGGTCGAAAGCTATGAAGCAGAAAAAGGCATCGAGGAAAATCCGTACACGATTGTTACGTCAAGAGAGGTAAGGCAGGCTTCGGAAGAGCCGATAAAGCACAACGAAGAAAACGAATCTCCCGTTACAATCGGCGAATATCTGATAAACGATATAGGCGAGGAATCACACAAAAGCGCAAAAAAAATTAATGTGTGTGTGCTCGTCGTGTATGCCGTCGGAGCCGTACTCTTTGTGACGGCAAATACCTTTATTTACATATACGCCAAAAGAAGGGTATTGAGAAAATCGTTTCCGTGTACGGACGGTGAGATGCTGGACATTTTCAGACTGACTGCCGCTAAACTGAAAATCGACGATAAAAAGCTGCCCGAGCTCCGCATAGGTGATACGGCGATGCTTGCCGGATGTGTTCATCCCGCGGTGATTTGCCGTGAGGATATGAGTGAGAAGGAAGCATTGTATGTGTTCGCACACGAGCTCAGCCATTTCAAACACAACGACAACTTTGTTATAATTTTTTCGTCGTATGTTTCATGCATGTTTTGGTATAACCCGTTGATTTGGGTTGTCAAAAAGATGTTGAGAAATGACGTTGAAGTGCTGTGTGATTACCGAACCATCGATTGTTTCGGAATGTCGGCGGCCGAATACGCGAGAATGATATGCCGTCATTCGCTTTACACGGAAACGGCTGAGGCGGGATGCAATATGTCGGCAACCGGAAGAAGTCTCAAAGCAAGACTTCTCAGTATATCACACAAAAAGAATAAAAAGTTTATTTCACGCACCGCCTCGTTTGCTTTGTGTGCGGTTATAATAGCGATTTGTCTGACAAATCCCATTATTTCGCAAAACAGTGAGTACGATGCGTACATCGAGAATTTTTCCGCTGATTCCGGAAAGAGCGAGAGAGTACTGCAGTTGTCCGAAAAGGTGATTGTTTCGGGTTATCTTGAAAATGCCGCAACGCTTATCGAGCAAAAAATGTCTGTGGAACACAGACGAAAAATCGGAAACGGAAGTCTCGAAAAATTCAAAAGAACGGTAGCGGGCAGCGGATATTTCACCTCCGAAATCGTGGACTACGTAAACGGTTTGAGAAGCGATGATATATTATCCGTTGAGTCGTGTGCAGTGGTAAATTACTGCATTGCCTACCTTCTTTCGGACGGAAACGTTAATACGGAATATACTTCTCTTTCAATGTTGCCCGAGTATATTTCGGTATCCGAAATGAACGGTATTCTGGCGGTTCTGACACCGACCGAATCCGAATCGCTTTTGATGTGCTATAATAAGGGCGTTGAGGGCGCGGATGTTTCTTTCCAAAGATTTTACACCTCATCCATGATGGAACTGATTCTTTCGCGAATCAATGATGACTGGTCGAGAAATAAGTTTTATAAATTCTACACCGAAATCGATTCGGCGACATTTGCGAGAGGTGAATACGGCGCCGACATCGTGAATATAGACAGCCTTATTAAAAATAACAGCTCGTTTTATGTTCTCAACTCCGACGTTACAAACGGAGAAAAAACGTCACTCACAAACATTCTCGGTGCGGCGATAGCCGGACAAAGAAGTGATGTTTATTATCTCAAGGATCGCGAGGATGGCTGTACGGCGGAAATAGCACAGATTTTATTCCGCAAAAGCGGATATACTATCGAGAAAATGCTGAACGGCTATGCGGAGATAGGTGAGACAACATATACGTACCTCACCGAGGATAAATGCACCGTATTGAGCCGTTCGGAATTGAACTCGCTTGAAAAACGTCTTAACGGTACAGGCTACTCTGTTTTCGATTATTTCGAAAAATTAACAGATGAGAACGGCGAATACATCGGATATTTTATTCTGACCGATTCGGACGGATTCGATAAGATTTTGTCGATTTTAAACGGAATGACTTATGCCGTTATTCGAGACGATGAGCCTATCATTGTCGGTTTGCGAGAGGGTGGAGTTCATTCTGCCATTGAGGAAGTGTACGGTATAGGGTTGATTGATTCAACGGACGGTATTGTAGATCCGCATCAGACGATATCATTCGGAGAGAGCATTATGTACGCATATCGTATAATATCATATGCGGCAAATCAGTATTAAAAAATGTCTGCCGACAGTAAAATGTCGGCGGATTTTTTTATTCTGACAGAACATCGAACAATTCGCGGCACCACATTAAGCGATTCACCTATAACGGAAAGAAAAGCGGCGATATATTTATGCATATTCGAGCTTGATAAATACCCTCACGGGGTATATAATATAAATACCCCATGAGGGTATTGTGTGTGATGATAAATCAAAATTTATCGGGAGGGCTCATATTATGGATGATACAAAAAAGTGCTGCTGCTCATGTCATAAAAACGCATGTCATACGAATAAAGAACGTTCACCTGACGAATATAAGAAGTTGATAAATCGTCTGAGCCGAATTGAAGGACAAATACGCGGAATCAAAGGTATGGTGGAAAATAATGCGTATTGTCCCGATATTATGATTCAGGTCGCGGCTGTAAATGCGGCTTTGAGTGCATTTAATAAGGAGCTTCTCGCAAATCACATAAAGACCTGTGTGGTAAACGATATACGGGACGGCCGTGACGATATTGCCGATGAGCTTGTCGATACTCTCGGTAAAATCATTAAATGACGCAAAATAAGGGAACGCCGATTATTCGGATTACCAATAAAGGGAAAGGAAATATTTAATGGAGCAGTATAATGTAACCGGAATGAGCTGTGCGGCATGCAGTGCGAGAGTCGAAAAAGCCGTTTCGGGAGTAAAGGGCGTCACATCCTGTTCGGTAAGCCTTCTTACGAATTCTATGGGAGTCGAAGGCACTGCTGCACCCGAATCGGTTATAAAAGCGGTTGAAAAGGCAGGATACGGCGCTTCTCTTAAAGGAGCGAATACATCTGTCGGTAAATCAAACGGAGCATCGTCTCTCGAGGATCGTGAAACTCCGATTTTAAAGAAAAGACTCATAGCATCGCTGGGATTTTTAATTGTGTTAATGTATTTCTCGATGGGGCATATGATGTGGAATTTCCCGCTTCCGCATTTCTTTGACAATAATCATATTGCTATGGGACTGGTTCAATTATTGCTTACGATCGCGGTAATGGTTATAAACCAAAAATTT
The DNA here is from genome assembly GCA_963642885.1 of bacterium. Classification (GTDB taxonomy): domain Bacteria; phylum Bacillota; class Clostridia; order Oscillospirales; family CAG-272; genus UMGS1696. Next base: position 3,855 of record CAVIJI010000013.1, on the reverse strand, counting down.
TTCGTGAAAGGGTTCAAGGGGCTGATTCACCGTGCGCCGAATATGGATACGCTGGTTGCCCTCGGCAGTTCCGCCGCTTTCGGATACAGTACATACGCACTGTTTAAAATGACGGCGGCTCAGATTAATGAAGGATGTGAAGCGGCTGCCGCTTATATGGATGAATTTTACTTTGAATCGGCCGCGATGATTCTCGCTCTCATTACCGTCGGTAAAATGCTCGAGGCGCACTCGAAGGGTAAAACAACAACAGCTCTTAAAAGCCTGATGGAGCTTGCACCGAAAACCGCTGTTGTAGAGAGAAACGGAAAAGCGGAAACCGTACCGATTGAAAACGTTAAAAAAGGAGATATTTTACTTGTAAAACCGGGAGAGAAGATTCCGGTTGACGGTGTGATAACAGATGGTAGCTGTGCAGTCGACGAATCCGCTCTGACGGGAGAAAGCATACCCGTGGACAAAACCGTGGGAGATACAGTATCGGCAGCTACGGTTAATAAATCCGGTTATCTTCGCTGTGAAGCATCCAGAGTCGGTGAGGATACGACACTTGCTCAGATAATTAAAATGGTCAGTGATGCGGCGGCGACAAAAGCGCCGATAGCGAAAATCGCCGATAAGGTTTCGGGCGTGTTTGTACCTGCGGTAATATCGATAGCGATTGTTACGATTGCGGCTTGGCTTATTGTGGGACGAGATGTCGGTTTTGCCGTAGCACGCGGAATATCGGTCCTTGTTATAAGCTGTCCGTGTGCGCTCGGTTTGGCAACTCCCGTGGCCATAATGGTAGGAAACGGTGTGGGTGCGAAAAACGGAATATTGTTCAAAAATGCCGTATCACTTGAAAATGCGGGAAGAGTGCAGATTGTAGCCCTCGATAAAACAGGCACTATCACGAAAGGCGAGCCTGCGGTAACGGACATTATCCCCGTGAGCGGAATCGAACCCGACGAGCTTCTGAAGTATGCATATTCACTCGAGGTGAAAAGCGAGCATCCCCTTGCAAAGGCGATTGTGCGTGAAGCCGAAAACAAAGGCATAAAACCTATCGAAACCGAAGAATTCAAGGCAATCGCGGGAAACGGTTTACAGGCAGCATCAAACGGAAAAATATATGCGGGAGGTAATTCTTCGTTCATCGGCGGATTCACTTCGGTCGATGAAGAAATAAAGCAGAAAGCCGTGGATTTGGGCAGAGAAGGTAAAACACCGCTTTACTTTGCCGAAAATAATAAACTCCTCGGAATTATAGCGGTGGCAGACGTAATAAAGGAGGATAGCAGACAGGCGATAAGCGAGATGAAAAAAATGGGCATTAAGGTGATTATGCTCACCGGTGACAATGCGTCCACTGCGAAAGCAATCGGAGATGAAGCAGGAGTCGATGAGGTCATATCCGATGTGCTGCCCGACGGCAAGGAAAAAGTCATAAGCAGATTAAAGCGTGAAGGTAAAACCGCTATGGTCGGCGACGGTATAAACGATGCGCCTGCACTTACATCCGCGGATATAGGAATCGCTATAGGAGCGGGAACGGATGTCGCCATAGACGCGGCGGATATAGTGCTTATGAATTCCAAATTAACCGATGTGTCTGCCGCAATCAGACTCAGCAGGGGAACTATAAGAAATATACACGAAAACCTGTTTTGGGCGTTTATCTATAACACTATAGGAATACCTCTTGCTGCGGGAGTATTTATTAATGTACTCGGGTGGCAGCTTAATCCGATGTTCGGAGCAGCGGCAATGAGCATGTCGAGCTTTTGTGTCGTTACCAATGCTTTGCGTTTGAATTTGCTGAAAATATACGATTCACGTCACGACCATCGAATATCAGGTAAAAAACACACGGAAAAACAGCTTGTCAATGACAGTACGAGTATAACGGTAAAGATAAAGGGAATGATGTGCTCGCACTGTGAGGCGACTGTCAAGAAATCTTTAGAATCCCTGCCCGGTGTGGTATCTGTGACCGCAGATCATGAAAAGGGAACAGCGGTAATAGAAAAGAACGGGGAAGTGAATATGAAATCGGTTAAAAAGGCAGTCGAAAAAGAGGGGTATAAATTTTCGGGTGTGGAACAATAATGGGTAAGAGCAGTAACACGGTTGTCTGCGAGGAATCCCGATTTGTCGAATAAAAAACGTGTCTTTGTGTTTGATATAATTTCCGATACCAGAGCGGTATAGGGGCATGTATCAACCGAAGACACGTTTTTGTCGAGCAATGCATTGTTCGAAAATCGATAATTATGAAGAGAATTAAAAATGGCGTTCTGTGAACGTAAGTACACAAAACGCCGTCTTTTTAAGCTAATACCCAGATTCGAACTGGGGACCTCATCCTTACCAAGGATGTGCTCTACCAACTGAGCCATATTAGCATATTCATCCGCTGAAATTCAGCTTTTATATTATAACAGACATTCGAATGGTTGTCAATACCTTTTTTACAGATTTTTCGAGATTTTTTCGGGAGTGAATTACGATGTCTGATTTGATTCACGAAAACCGTACCGGATAAAATATACAAATTGTTTTTGCATTTATCGACTTGACTATTTTATTAAAATCGATATAATTTAAGTATAAGGCAAGATGAGTAAACGATATGCTCGAATGTCACGTTTATAGGATGTTTATGTGCGGTAAATCGAATAGATTGTGAGAAAAAATTATGATTAGATTCGAAAAATTAAAGACAATAGGAAAGTTTATCCCGATAGTGCTTCTTGCGGCGCTGCTTTCAGCTACGGGAATCGAAGCGGCGGACATTTATGCGGTTCGTACTTACAATGACACGTTTACGGATATATCAAAGAACGATTGGTATTACGAGAGTGTTGCGGGTGCATATTCTCTCGGAATTATTTCCGGTGTGGATGATACTCGTTTTTCGCCCGATGGCACCGTGACAATCGCTCAGGCAATCAAACTTGCCGCGTCGTCGCATCAGCTTCTGACATCTGGTAAAACAACGGAGTTGGCAGGCAGTACAAACTGGTACGACGGTTATGTAAAGTATGCCGTGAATAACGGTATAGTGACCGAAGAGTACGATAACTACTCTGCGGCGGCGACACGCGGACAGATAGCCGTTCTTTTTTCACGTGCGGTGGTGGCTTCTGGGGTAGATTTCGAGGAAATAAACAGTGTAAAGATGGGCGATATAAGTGATGTTTCATCTGATGCATGGTATGCCGGTGCGGTTTACAGAATGTATCGTTGGGGCATTATGACGGGAAACGGTAAAACCGTAAACCCCGAAAGCACCGTCAAGCGCAGTGAAATATCCGCGGTTGTGCTCAGAATCGTTTATCCCGAAAAAAGAGTCGGTGTGAACGGAGACAATTCTTCGTCTAAAGCATCGAATACCGTATCGAATACACAGATTTCATCGGATTCTGTCGAACTCTACGGCGGAGAAGTGAAGGAAAAGCAATTTTCGGGCATTACCGCTGCCGCCGCGAGATTCGAAAAGAAAAGCGGAGTGTGGTCGAGTGACGCATCTTATTCCCTTGATTTGCTTAATAACGTCATTGTCGAAAGCGATAATATTTCATTCAGGTTATATAAAGGATCGGGATATGAAGCACTCGGAATAGTAAGAGGCTGGCTCAATGAAAACGCAGTGGGTAAAAACGGTGAACAAATAGCCGATGTCTCGGAATGCTACTCTATACTGAACTCGATATTCTATTTCTTTACGGATGAGACGCGTGTTACGATAAATCAGTTGTGGTATGCGGATTATGACGAATACACAACTTACGCATTTTATTTTGATAAGAAAATTAATATCGACAATACTTCCGTTATAGATTTTCTTTGCGGAAAAATCGACAGCGATAC
>CAVIJI010000012.1:44669-53964 GCA_963642885.1 bacterium | reverse complement strand
ATACCTACTACAGATGAAATCATACAGAAGAGCTCGTTTATTACTCCGCCGAGAGAACCTGTTAAGATATTATACAGCAGTAAAAGAGGAGAGGAGATAAGGATAGTTGTTCTTACAAGCTTGGGCTTGGTGAACGAGAACGATACGGTGTTGAGCATCATTGCCGCTGTCATCAGAATCGACACCCAGCTTTGGTAGGTGAATATTCCCACAACAAGCATTACTATTGCCCAAAATACTGTCCATAAATTGCTCGATGCCCATTTTTTGTCTTTGTTGTAAAAGACAATATCTCTGAGCACACCCGCAATGTCGAGAGCGAGTCCCGTATATGCGCCGAGAAGAAAATATTGCAGTCCGAAGAGGGCTGTGGCTATGATCTGTGCGGTCATGATATGCTTGTGCTTATTTAACTGGAATGATGACACGGAGCATATCATTGCCGCGATTCCGATTATTTGTGTGAGTATCTTCATGAATTATCCTTCAATCTACCGTGATTTTAAATACAACAGGGTATTCACTGCTTACAGTGTTTGTTTTTATGTGAAGACCTTTTTCATCACGGGAGAATTCGGGCTTTTCATCGAATCCGAGTACATCAACGTCCTTGATGATTCCGTGGAACAGCGGCAGACGGCTGGCATCGGCTTCACGCAGACTTTCAATGATGATTTCCCCGTCTTCGGGATACTTCAGAACGGCCGCATACAGATTTCCGTGGTTTACGGTGAATCTTATATCGCGTGAGGTATAGGACTTTTTATTTCCGTCCGAGAACTGACCTTCGACCACCTCGGTAGGGCCTTCGGACGAGTATCTCCAGACCTTTGACGAGTAGATTGCCTCTCCGTTTACCTTAAGCCATTTGCCGATTTCGAGAAGGATGTTCTTATCATCATCGGGAATCGTACCGTCGGGCTTAGGACCTATATTAAGCAGCAGTCTGCCGTTTTTGCTGACGATATCGACGAGATCGCATATTATTTCATAAGGACTCTTGTAATCGTTATGCTCGGTATATCCCCATGAATTTCTCGCAACGGAGGTATCGGTCTGCCAAATAAACGGCTTTGCGTCTGCAAATTGTCCGCGTTCGATGTCCACGACTGCGCATCCGAACATAAATGCGTCATGTTTATAGTTTATGACTCCGCCGCCCCATTCTTCCGCGCGGTTATAATAATAAGCCGCGAATTTTTTGAGATAAGGCTTAACAGAGCTGTGTTGAATCCACCAGTCGAAGTAAACGATTCTCGGTTTGAAGCGGTCTACTATTTCACAGCAGCGAACAAGCCAGTCCTCAAGGAATTCGGCTGTCGGTGTGGGCTCGGAAAACAAATCCTGATGATTCGGTTCGGGCATTGCGGGATAATAAAAGTCACCGTACTTTTCATCATCCGTGATGTCGCTCTCGAATTCTCTGCCGTGACCCATGAAGAACCAGTGCTCTACGCGGTGGGATGACGCGCCGTTTATCAGACCGTGATTCGATGCGGATTCGGACAGCTCTCCGATAACATCCCTGTGAGGGCCCATGTTGTAAGCATTCCACTTGGAAATTTCACTTTTGTACATTTGGAAACCGTCGTGATGCTCCGCAACAGGTACGACATATTGAGCACCAGCTTCTTTGAATAAATCGCACCATTCGTCGGCATCGAATTTCTCGGCCTTGAACATCGGGATAAAATCCTTGTATCCGAAATCCTTGTGCGGACCGTAGGTCTTAATATGGTGTTCGTATTCCCATGAGCCTTTGATATACATATTGCGGGAATACCACTCACCGCAGAATGCCGGAACGGAATATATTCCCCAATGGATGAATATACCGAATTTTGAATCGACATACCATTGAGGTACACGGTATTGCGACAATGATTCCCATGTATCTTTGTATTTGCCGTTTTCGATAACGGAATCGATTTTAGATAAATATTCCTTTACCATATTCATACTTATTACCCCCGCTTCTGCTTGGCGGACAGATTAGGTTTTATCGGCTTTGGACGCGACTTCCGTGGATTTCGCGGCGTTTTGCTTCATTTCTTCGATTGTTTTTTCGTGGATTCTCGCGGCACCCTTATCATTTCTATGCTTTGTGATAAATGTGCCGTTTGCTTTACGCTGCTCCATTCTTTCCTTTGCGAGTACGATTTCATCGGCATACTGAGGCAGCCATTCCGCTTCTTCGATGAGGTATTCGTCTGTCATCTGGTCTATTTCGGGTGTTGTAAGGAGCGCTCCTGTCAGAGGATCCATCATCATTGCCTGTACGAGGAGCTTTCTGTCGCCGCGAACCGCAGCTTCGACAGAAAGACGCTGTACCCATGAAGACTGTGAGCAAACAGCAGCGCATCCGAGCGGTAATTCGCCTACCTTCGGAATGCTGATGCCGTTCTTGTCAACGTATCCGGGAACCTCGACAACACATTCGTCGGGAAGGTTTGAAATTGTACCGTTGTTCATAACATTGAAGTGACCGCGGTATACTCTGCCTGTTTCGAGACCTTCGATAATGTATGAGCCGTGTTCATGAGAACGGTTTTCGGGAAGATACTTGAATGCGGGAGCCTTCATCCAGTTCGGAAAATCGGTTTCGAACCAGTTGCGGCTTTCACGGCAAATTCTGAGGTAACCGCCTGTTTCGCCGTTGCCCCATCCGCCTGCGTGATCAAGCCAACGATTGATTTCTTCGGGATTCTTTCTGTACCATGCAACGTACTCGGAAAGGTGACCGTTGGATTCGGTTGAATAGTAGCCGAAGTGCTTAAGCATGTCAATACGAACCTTTTCCGTTCTGGAAAGCCATTCGTTGTTTTCGTAAGCTTCGAGTATTTTACCTGTGAGATCCTCGCCGTTGTGCTTTACCTGAATATACCATGTCTGGTGATTGAGTCCGGCGCAGATGATGTCTACATCCTTCTGATCATATCCGAGTGCGGATGCGATCTGAGCGTGACCGCCCTGTACACCGTGGCACAAACCTATTGTCTTAACATGGCCGTATTTGTTGGCAGCCCATGTCATCATTGCGCAGGGGTTCGAATAGCTGAGAAGAATGCATCCGGGAAGTGCAACCTCTCTGATATCTTTACAGAAATCGAGCATAGCGTTTATGCCTCTCTGACCGTACATGATACCGCCTGCACAGAGTGTATCGCCGACACACTGGTCAACGCCGTAACGAAGTCCTACTTCGATATCCTTTTCGAATGCTTCGAGCATACCTATTCTGACGGCGTTGATTACGTATTTAGCATCGCGGAATGCTTCACGTCTGTCAAGAGTCGGATGAATCTTTATGTTGAGTCCGTTTTCATCGATGTCACGCTGACAGAGCTGATATACCATCTCGAGGTTGCGTTCGTTGATATCGGTAAATGCAATTTCCACATCGTGGAATTCGGGAACTGTGAGGATATCGGAAAGAAGCTTTCTTGTAAAGCCTATGCTTCCCGCTCCGATAAATGCTATTTTAAAGCTCATGGTAATTCTCCTTTTTGTATATTAAAAATTTTTAAAAACAAAATTTGTTTTATCGATTTACAATTCAGTCCGTCAATGCGGAGATGTTCTTATCCATCGTCTTTGTAATGATTTTCTGACGTGCTTTAAGCTTTGAGGCTATGTCGCGGTCGTTTGACTGGAACATTTCCTTAACGAAGTTATCGCGTATCTGATCGCACCATAAGGAATCACCGAGGTCGTATACACGATTTCCGAATATTATGTCGAGCATATCGCTTGACTCCGTGTCTCTGGAGTACTTCGATTTAAGCGCGATTTCATAATAAACGGGTATAATATCATTTCTCGATGAGCAAGCCATTGCTTCGAGAATAGCTCCGGTCATATCCTTTATCGAGCTTGTTACGGGTATTGTCGTAATCAGCGCACCGGAGACTCTCGAGTAATATGCGTCCTGCTCTTCGTTTTCCATGGGATACGGAATTATTCCGAAATCACTGTCCATGTCGCGAAGTCTCTGCAGCTTGAAAAAGGTGGAGTCGAGAAACAGTGACTGGGAATTGATAAACATGGTTTCGAGTGTCATATCCGTATCGGACTGAATGGTATTTTCATACCATATACCCGAGTCTCTGATTGCTTCGAATGTCTTTGTGAATACATTTACAAAGCTTTCATCGTTCATATTGAGAACGGGTATATCGTTTTCGTCTTTCGTAACGGACAGCTCACCGCTTGAAATCCATATGGTCGGGAGTACCTGCTTCGGCATAGACAAAAAGCCCCATGTATCGTTTTCGTCCATAGTTCCGTTGCCGTCTGCGTCTCTTACTACCTTTTGAGCGTATTCCTCGAATTTATCGAGAGTCCACTTTTTCTCTCTTACAAGAGTATATACATCATCGAGACCGTTATCGGTAAGCATTATTTTGTTGAAGAGTAATGCACTGATGTTGTCGTATGAGTACAGGCTGAAGTCTCCGAAGCCGAAGTAATTTCTTCCGCCTATACTTGCGTATGACAGCAGCTCTCCGCCCCAATACGGTTTGGAAAGGTCAATGTATTCGATTTCATCATATGGTGTCACGAGGTCTTCTCCGAGTGAGACAAGCGCGAATCTGTCAAGCATCGATACTACGGAATACGATTCATCTCCCGCGCTTACAAGAGTACGCAGAGCAGGTGCTCCGAGATCGCTGCGGCCGTAGCTTTCGGAAATGACTACATTGAATCTTTCTTCGATTGTGCGGTTTCTGTTGTAAATCGCATCGGAAAGCATGTCGCCCGTTTGCTCAGTGACATCGAGCACAGGGTTCGCCCATGTCATAATATCGGGATCGGGGGTGTACATGACAAACGAAGCACCGCCGAAATCGAGTTCACCGAGTCCGTCCGATAACGTTTCCGCTTCGGTTTCGACTTCCGTTTCCGTATCGGTTTCCGTTTTTTCGGCATATACCGTATCTTCTGAGATATTCGCGGTATCCGATGATGCCGAACTGTTATCACTCGCACATGAAGCGAGAGATGTCATGAGAACCGCGAGAAAAATGCATAAAAAAGAACGTTTCATATATTCCTCCATTGAAAAATTCAGCTGCGTTAATTATATCATTACGGCTGTATGAAGGAGTAATAAAATAAAGTGTCGCATTTTTCGAATATGTCATAAATCACATGGTATTGCCTTGACTTTAATGACAAATGCGATTATAATTGGAGTATGGCTATTATTGCTCACGGGAGGGTGTTATATGAATACTTATCCATATCTATACGATGCCGATATCAACACAACATCCTTACGGCTTGTCAGATACTATAATGAGCATCACAGATTTTACAGAATGAACGAACACTGCCATGACGCATTTGAGATAATGTATGTCAAGGAAGGCAGATGTACTGTCACATGTGTCGATCCGATAAGTAAAAACGAAAACAAATATACGCTTAAGGAAAACAGCTTTATTTATGTATACAGCGGGATAAAACATAACCTTTTTATCGACCGCGAGCATCCGTGCAGAATACTGAACGTCGAGCTTGAAACCTGCGAATCGAATCGGTCGGTGCTGTCATATTTTAACGGAGCTCGGGATATAACGGAGTTCCTCAAAAAAAGAGAATACTGCTGTTTTCTCGGCGATGACGGAACAATGTACAAGATTATTTCGCTTCTGCAAACCGTAGATTGCGAGGTATCGAGAGAGATTATGTCGGCAGAGCTCCTTTTTACGCTTGCGCATATGATCGAATCCGGATTCAATACGGACAGTGTTTATGTGAGTGCGATAAAGAAGTATATTGCGGCAAACTATGATCTGGGAAGTGAGCTGACGCTGAGGATGATAGCGGATAAGGTGCATTTGTCGCCGAGTTATATGCAGAAGCTGTTCAAAAAAGAAGTGGGGATGTCCGTGTTCGAATACATAGGCATGCTGAGACTTGAAAGAGCGAAGCAGCTGCTTTGCACCAGTGATATGTCTATGGTTGAAATAGCGATTTGCTCCGGGCTCGGAAGCAGACAAAGACTGAATGCGGTGATTTCGGAAAGCGAGGGAATGTCACCGAAAATGTACCGCGAAATGTCGCAAAATAAAGTATACAGGAAGGACAATTCGGAGGGTAATAATGAAAACAGCGGATATCGCAAAGAAAATGATTGAATACTCGAACGGAAATATGCATGACATCTGTCATTTGCTTAAAGTATACGCATACGCGAAAACAATCGGCGAATGCGAAGGCCTTGACAGCCGTACACAGACAATACTGGAAACGGCGGCTTTGATGCATGACATAGCATGCCCTCTCTGCAGGGTGAAATACGGGAATACAAACGGCAAATATCAGGAAAAAGAAGGCATGATTCTCGGAAGAGAATTCCTTGACGGAATGGATATCGATAAGAATATAGCCGAGCGAGTGATTTTTCTTATCGGGCATCACCACACACCGTCAGAGGTGGACGGCATCGATTACCGTATTCTGCTTGAGGCCGATTATCTTGTAAACGCGGATGAAGGCGGTGATTCTGCGGATAACATCAGAAATACAATGAAGAATATTTTCAGAACAAAAACGGGTACAGAGCTTTTGAAAAAAATATATAAGATAGACTGAACGGAGAGATAGATGGAAAACAGAAGAATAATCAAACGCAAATTCACGAATCCCGTATGCGAACACGGAGACGACCCGTGGGTTATTCGCGACGGTGACAGCTATTATTACTGCTATTCCGCGTGGAACGGAGTTTGCGTAAATGAAATAGAGGCTCCCGATAAAATCACAACCGATGGCGGCAGAGTTGTGTATACCGCTCCGAGTGGTACGGAATATTCACACGAATACTGGGCACCCGAGCTTCACAAGATAAACGGAAGATGGTACATATATGTTGCCGCGGACAATGGCGACAACTACAATCACAGAATGTACGTGCTCGGATGTATGGGTGATAAACCGACGGATGACTATGAAATGCTCGGTAAAATCACGGATAAAACCGATAAATGGGCAATTGACGGTACTGTACTTCAGTATAAAGGCGAATGCTATTTCATATGGTCGGGCTGGGAAGGCGACGAAAACGTTGCGCAGAATATTTACATCGCACATATGTCGGACCCTCACACGATAGATTCCGAGAGAGTTATGCTGTCGAAACCCGACATGGAATGGGAACAGCTCGGCGGAAGACCGCATATAAACGAAGGTCCCGTGGCACTGGTAAAGGGAGACACGGTTCACATCATATACTCCGCAAGCGGAAGCTGGAGCGACTATTACTGCCTCGGTAAGCTTACATTCTCCGGAGTGGGAGATATACTCAACGCCGAGTGCTGGCACAAATCGGACGCTTCGGTATTTTCGAAAACCGACAAAACCTTCGGCCCCGGACATTGTTCGTTTACAACTGATGCGGACGGTAAAATGTTTGTAGTATACCATGCGAATACCGTGGCAGGCTCGGGATGGAAGGGACGTCATGTCTGGATTCAGCCTGTTGAATGGCATGAGAGTGATATAATCTTTCCCGCTGCGGCTTCTGCGGGAGATGAATGCGAGATAGCCGTTTTCGAAAAAAACTGATGTAATAATTCGGCATTCGAGTTGCCGACCTGATTACCGCAACATTATTATTTCAAGTATATAAGGAGAAAAGACAATGAAAAAAACAAAGCGATCTTTATCGGCTGTTTTGGCAGCTCTGATTTTGCTGTCATCTGTGTCATGCTCTGACACGGGCAATTCGGACATCGAAAGCACATCGAACGAAACCACCGTAAATGCCGCGGAAACCGAGCAGGTGACCGAAACGGAGGAAGAAACAAAGAAATACCTCGACGATCTGCCGGATACATTGAAATTCGATGATCAGACGGTAAGCTTTCTCGCATCTTATACCAGTACTTCGATAGCACTTCTCGAAGAGGATGATGCCACCGAGGTTGTAAACGATGCGGTATATAACCGAAATCTTGTAATTTCCGAGCGTCTCGGTGTGAATATAGAGATTGCTCGCGGAGCTACAACAGGCTACGGCGAATTCAACTCGGTTGTAACCAATGCGGTAGCGGCGGGAACCGATGAATTCGATGTTCTTTGCGGACATACCCGTTTCAACATAAGTCTTGCTTCTCAGGGTGTACTGAAAAATCTCGACAATATCAATTACCTTGACCTGTCGAAACCCTACTGGAGCCGGGGCTATAACGACAACATCAGCTACGACAACATTCACTACTGGGCGACGGGAGATTTGTCGATACAGTATATAAGCTATATCTACGCGATGTTCGTTAACTCTGCGATGTGGAGCAACCATTATTCCGATACAGATATATATACACTGGTAAAAGAAGGCAAATGGACTCTCGATAAATTATCCGAATTCGCCGCAGATGTTTATGTGGATTTGAACGGTGACGGAACCGTTGATAACGGAGACAGCTTCGGTGTTATAATGCAGAAGGGACATGTGCTCAACGGTATGGCGTTTGCCGCGAATGTCGTTTATACATCGTATGATGATAACGGAATTCCGTATGTTTCGGTCAACAATGAGCATACGATAAACGTATTCAATAAGCTGCACAATCTGTTCTACAATAATACAGGTGCGAAAATGCTCGAAAACAGCGAATTCGATACACAGTCGGTGGAAATGTTCACGTCGGGACGTCTTCTCTTCTGCCCGAACACGATTGAATTTGCGGGAAACGAGAAAATACGTGAAATGGAAGATAACTTCTACATAATTCCGATGCCTAAGTATGATGAAAATCAGGAAAATTACCGTTCAAATCAGTATGACGGTGTGCCGATTTACGGTGTGCCGATTACCGCAGCCGACAGCAAGCTTGACGCAATCGGCGCGACACTCGAGGCTATGTGCTCTCTCTCGAGTCAGACGGTTATTCCCGTGTATTACGACAAGGCTCTGAAAAACAAGTATTCACGTGACGCGGAAACCGCGGAAATGATTGATATTATTCACGACTCCGTAACTTCCGACTTCAGCTTCGCATGGGGTGACAGTGTCGGAAGCATTTATAATCTCTTCTACGATAACATACAGGGTGAGAGCCTTGAGTCTAAACTCAAGAGCAATGAAAAATTGAGCAAAAAAGCAATGAGCAAGCTGCTTGAAAAGCTCGACCAGTATACGGGAAACTGATTTACGGAAATATAAAAAACAAGGGAATGCTTCGGGCATTCCCTTGTTTTTATGATGCGATTATTCTTCGGAAACCGTATTCACCTTTTCGTAATACGGATCAATCATTATTTCCTTGATTTTCGGGTAAACCCC
>CAVIJI010000012.1:0-44659 GCA_963642885.1 bacterium | reverse complement strand
GTATACACCCGTGGCGATAAGCAGAGACGGGAGAATGATAAACGGGAAAATAACGGCGAGAGGGAAGTATATGCACACAAGAAGATATTCGATGAAAGCAAGTGCCAGCGTTCCGAGAAGAACCATAATATTTCGCTTAACACCGAGAACGGTGAACAGAAGCGCGTTTTTGAACATTTTCAGCAATGAAAGATCGAATGTAATAAGCATCAGATATATGTAGTGACGCATGAAGAAGTACAGCACCGCAAGGCACAGACTCATAAAGAACATTACATTTGTCATTGTATTTATACTGTAGTTGAGGTTAAAGAACACGATGTCATATACAAGCATTCCGCAAATTATAACATCGAGTATTCCGTAAATTATACCTTGCTTCAGGTTGCGGCGAATAGCGTAAAAGAAATCGTGAAGCATGAAAACGGGCTCGCCGCGGAACATATTTCTGATAATGTATGTCACTCCTATACGCACCAGACCGAAGGTTATTATCACAAGTGCTCCGACACCGATGAGTATCTTATCGGCTGTGGTCAGTATCGTGACAGAGGACTGACGCGAGAAAACCGTCCACAAAGCCGCGACGGCGGGACTTTTATCAAACATCACGACTCCGTACAGCGGAGCGAATGTGACGAAGGCGGGAGAGGTTAAGTGTATGGACAGGTAACCGCTCATTGCGAGTAAAAGAAAAATCACGGGGAAGTTGCCGAGTATCATTATTATGTTTACGGATAGGAGCTGATTCAGCTTTCGCCCGAGAAAAACAAAATAATTTTTCAGTGTCGGCTCATCGCAAATCGGAATCTCGTCCTTTTCGACTCCTTTTCCGTCTTTATCGAAACGGGAAAAAATGTTGAATTTTTCTCTTCGTTCTCTTTTTTTCTCTTCCTGCTCGAGTTCTTCTATTTCATCAAGCGAAAGGTTCTTTTGAGTATTATCTCTGTCGTTGTGATTGAAATCAGCCATTTATGTATCTCCGATAGCAATAAGTTCGAGAGACGGGAAATATTCCCGAATCGTTCCGATGTGTCGTATATTAAAACATCACTTTAATATCCAAGCTATTATAAATCAGTTTATCACATTCAAATGAGTCAATACAACATTATAATTGTAAATAAATCTTCGAGAAGAAAAAACATACAAATTATTATCGATAATTATTGAAAAAATCGGCGGATGAGTATATAATATACATTACTGCTTCGTGTTACGAGAAGCAAATATTATTTGTTCCGGAAGAATGTCAGAATGAACCGCGATGAGATTACAAGAATATTCCGTGATCCGCCGTATATAGAAACAAGAAGGCTGCTGCTGCGAAAAATGCAGAAAAAAGATGCCGCGGATATGTATGAATATGCCAGCAAAAACGAGGTGACGAGGTATTTGCTGTGGGAACCGCATGAAAGCGAAAACTACACTTATAAGTACCTGTCGTATATACAATCGAGGTACCGTGCGGGAGATTTTTACGATTGGGCAATTACGCTCAAGGATGACGGAAAAATGATAGGTACGTGCGGATTTACGAAAATCGTTGTGGAAAACAATTCCGCTGAGATAGGGTATGTACTTAATCCCGATTACTGGGGGTATGGAATCGCCCCTGAGGCGGTGGTGGCTGTGATGCGCTACGGATTCACGGATTTGAGATTTCATCGCATTGAAGCGAGATACATTATCGGAAACGACAGAAGCCGCAGAGTGATGGAAAAGGTCGGCATGCAGTTTGAAGGCGTCAGCCGTGATTCAATGCATGTTAAGGGTAGGTATGTGTCGATAGGAACGTGTGCCATACTTCGCGGTGAATTTATCACAAAGCACGGACCGGGAATAATATAATGTATTATCGGGTCATTGATAAGCAAAAGAAAAACGGCGTTTCGCATAACGAAAACGCCGTATAATACAGAATGGAAAACTTTAAACGTTGAAACGGAAGAGTACGATATCGCCGTCGCGCATTACATAGTCCTTGCCTTCGCTTCGTACAAGTCCCTTTTCTTTGGCGACGTTCATAGAGCCGCATTCCATGAGGTCATCGAACGATACTACCTCCGCACGAATGAAGCCGCGTTCGAAGTCCGAGTGTATTTTGCCTGCTGCCTGAGGGGCCTTTGTTCCGTTGGTAATCGTCCACGCACGCACCTCTTTGGGGCCGGCGGTGAGATAGCTGATATATCCGAGAAGTGAATAGCTTGCTTTTATAAGTTTATCAAGACCGCTTTCGGTTATCCCCATATCTTCGAGAAACGCTTTCTTTTCCTCGGGTTCGAGCTCGGATATTTCGGCCTCGATGCCTGCGCATACCGGAATAACCTGTGCACCCTCCGCATCGGCGACTTCTTTTATTCTGTTGTACATTTCGTTGTCGGCGGATACCTCGGCCGCTTCGTCTTCACTGACATTTGCCACATAGATTATAGGCTTCAGTGTGAGGAGGTTAATGTCGCCGAGCATTTCGCGTTCATCGTCCGTCATTTCAACCTGACGTGCTGTTTTGCCGTCGTTCAGAGCGTCGAGAATTCGGGTAAGCAAATCAATCTGAGACTGAAGGGTTTTATCTCCCTTAAGCAGCTTCTGAGTTTTGTCGAGTCTCTTTTCGACCTGTTCGATATCCGAGTAAATAAGCTCCATGTTGATTGTTTCGAGGTCGCGGATGGGGTCAACACTGCCGTCAACGTGGATAATATCACTATCCTCAAAGCATCTCAATACGTGCACAACGGCATCGACATCGCGGATGTGCGAGAGAAACTTATTTCCGAGTCCTTCGCCCTTTGATGCGCCGCGCACAAGGCCGGCTATATCGACGAATTCGACGGTCGCGGGCGTATACAGAGTCGGGTTGTACATCTCGGCAAGCTTGTCGAGACGGTAATCGGGAACCTGTACTATACCTACGTTGGGGTCGATTGTGCAGAACGGATAGTTTGCACTCGGAGCACCTGCTCCCGTCAGTGCGTTAAAAAGGGTACTCTTTCCGACATTCGGAAGTCCGATGATACCTAATTTCATTATCGTTAATACCTTTCGTGGTGTTTGCAATCATGTTTTTACGTCACTAATTATACACTTATTAACGCGATTATTCAAGGCAATTGATGTGCTTTTTGAAAAATATCTTTTTTTCCGAAAATATAAGAAGGAATTAATATTCACATCACCTTGTGTTCACACTATTTTCATATAATTAGTTTAAAATAACGTAGTAATATTAAATAAAAATTTTACATCGGAGGTGAATATGGTTTCTGAAGCAATCTACAGACATGAGTACAAATATCTGTTAAACAACTGTGATTGTGAAATCCTTGCCAGACGCCTCGGTGTTGTCATGAAACGAGATCCGCACACCGGAAGCGATGGCACATATTCGATACGAAGTCTCTATTTTGACAATTATAATGACAAGGCTTTGTTCGAAAAAATCAACGGCGATAATCCGCGTTCGAAATTCCGCATCCGCATTTATAACGGAAGGCAGGATTTTATATGTCTCGAGAAGAAAGTGAAGCGTGATGAACTCACGCAGAAGCTGGCGGCACCCATTACGAAAGCCGAGTACGATAAAATCATAGCCGGAGATATCGACTGGATGCTTAACGACGGCAGAGGAGTTGTCGCCGAACTTTACGCTCAGATGAAGTGCTGTTCGCTGAGACCGAAAACACTCGTCGAGTACAGACGTTTCCCGTTTATTTATGATGCGGGAAACGTAAGAGTAACAATCGATACGGATATAAGAACGGGTCTGAATTCAATCGATCTTTTCGATCCCACACCGCTTGTTCCTACCCCGGGGTTTGATGTGCTTGAAGTCAAGTATGACAGATTCCTTCCGGATATTATCAAGTACGTGATAAATCCCGTTTGCCGCGACAGACAGTCGATGTCTAAATACGAGCTTTGCCGAATATACGGCTGATGCAATATCAAGATTATTATTTGAACACAATTGAAAGGAAATACACCTATGTCATTCAAAGATATTTTTAAAAGCAGCTTTCTTGAAAAGACCACTTCATTCTCTGTTCCGGACACATTGATTTCTCTTGCACTCGCGTTCGCACTCGGTATGTTTATTTATTTCGTTTACAAGAAAACCTACCAGGGAGTTGTATTCTCACGTTCATTCGGCGTTTCCCTCGTTGCTCTTACAATGATCGGTACATTCGTTATCCTCGCTGTAACATCCAATGTTGTTTTATCGCTCGGTATGGTCGGCGCTCTTTCGATCGTAAGATTCCGTACCGCCATCAAGGATCCGCTTGATATCGTATATCTGTTCTGGGCAATCGCAGTCGGTATCGTTCTCGGCGCGGGCATGTATCCTCTTGCTGTTATAGGCTGCCTTATCGTCGGTGCTATTCTTCTCGTATTCGTTAACGCTAAATCCTCCGATTCGGAATACATCGTCGTTGTAGAATGCAAAGACGGTGCTGCCGAAAAGAAAGCTACCGACATTATAAAGGAAGGCACCAAGAAGTGCGGTCTTAAATCCAAGACAGTTGCCAACGGTTATATCGAAATTACATACGAAATCAGACTTGCTTCCGACACAGCCGAATTCGTAAATAAGCTTTCGGCATCCGAAGGCGTCGACAAGGCAGTGCTTGTAAGCTATAACGGCGACTATATGGCGTAAATAATTGTTTCTTCGGGAACAATTTCATGTGCCACGGCGTCTAACCGACCGAATCAGGATAATCGAAAACATGATTGATTCGGATTGGTTTGAAAAAGAATAATCGCACATAGTGCAGGATCAATCAATAGAGAGGAGAATATTAATGGGAACTAAATTATTGGTAATTGACGACGATCCCAACATTTGTGATCTGTTGAAGTTTTATTTTGAAAATGAAGGCTACGAAGTAAAAACCGCCAATGACGGTATAGAAGGAATAAGCTACTTTAAGATGTACGAGCCCGATTTGGTTTTGCTTGATCTTATGCTCCCCAAGAATAAGGACGGAAACCAGGTTTGCAGAGAAATCAGAGCCATATCATCGAAACCGATCATAATGATTACGGCGAAGGACGAGGTTCTCGATAAAGTTGTCGGACTCGAACTCGGAGCAGACGACTTTGTGGTTAAGCCCTTCGAAATGAAGGAACTTTCCGCAAGAATCAAGGCTGTTCTCAGACGTTATTCGGCACATGATACGCAGAATGATGACGAGACAATCAAATTCGAAAACATCGAAATCAGCCGCGAGAAATATGAGCTTAAGCTTAACGGTAAGGCTGTGGATATTCCCCCGAAGGAACTCGAACTGCTTTACTTCCTTGCGCTCAATTTCAACCGCGTGTTCACGAGAGACGCACTTCTTGACAAGGTATGGGGCTTTGATTATCTCGGAGACTCCCGTACGGTTGACGTTCACGTAAAACGTCTCAGAGAAAAGCTCGAAGGCGTATCCGATAAGTGGAGCCTTAAAACCGTTTGGGGCGTCGGATATAAGTTCGAAGTAGTACAGTGACGGGGAGTCAATTCGAATAATCCCGGTCAATGCAGGCTGAATATCGGTAAATGATATAATCGGGGTTGATGAGTAATTCGTCAACCCTTTGATTTTTTCTGCTTAGGAGAAGTCATGTTCAAAAGTGTTTTTGTTAAATATATATCGACGTTTATGCTGATAAACATAATCAGTATATTTTTCTCGACTTCAATCATAACGACTCTTGTCAACGTGTATGATGAACAGGATAAAACACGTACTCTGACCAATATAACGAATGCCGCTACGGAATACATGATAAGCGACTACACAAAAAGCGGTGAAGTCAGTTTTGACGATTATCTGAACAGCTCCGTTTACGACATAATGCCGGTTCTCAAAGCAATGGCAAATGACAGTGATGTGATAATTATCTTCATTGCCGACGGGGACGGGGTAATCAAATTAATCGGCGGAACTCAGAATACAAAATATTTCGGCGATGAAGAAGGAATAATCAGTACGGACGGAAGTTTTGTATATCCGGAATCACTTTTAGCCGAGCTCGACGAGAAACGCGTGATATCCCGCAATGATGATCTCGACGGCTTTTTCAGCGAAAAACACCGTTCTTATATTCAGACGATTACGACAAAGGACGGAACTATAGTCGGATCGGTTATGTCGGTATCGTTGTCGTCCGCCACGGACGTTTTGCTTGAAGCTATGATTAAAACAATTGTAATGTCTACGTTATGGCTGATGCTTGCGACACTTGTGGCTGTATACTTTATTACGGAGCGTTTGGTTTCGCCCATACGTGCGATGAGTAAGGCTTCAAAGGAATTTGCCGCGGGACATTTCGATGCAAGAGTAGAGGTCAGCGGAAACGACGAGGTAGCGGAGCTTGCGGATGCTTTTAATAATATGGCAGGCTCACTCCAGCACAGTGAGGAAACGAGAAGACTTTTCCTTGCAAATGTATCGCATGACCTCAGGACACCAATGACCACCATTTCGGGATTTATCGAAAGTATATTAAGCGGCGCTATCCCACAGGAGAAGGTACCCCATTATCTTGAAGTTATAGCGTCCGAGGTTAAAAGACTCGCGCGACTTGTATCGAGTCTTTTGGATTTAACTAAAATTCAGGCGGGCGAGAGAAAATTCAATAAAACAGCCTTTGATATATGTGAAATGGCACGTCAGATTGTTATTTCATCGGAGCAGAGACTTGAAGCCAAGAAGCTTGATGTCGAATTCGATACCGAAAAGTTCAATATGTACGCATTGGCGGATAAGGATTCCATATATCAGGTTTTATATAACATATGCGATAATGCGATTAAATTTTCGCGTGAAGGCGGAAAATACGTTGTTTCGGCTAAGGAATCCGGACAGAAGATAATTGTCAGCGTATACAATGAAGGTGACGGTATTTCACCCGAAGATTTACCGTATGTGTTCGACAGATTCTATAAAGGAGATAAGAGCCGTGGACTCGATAAAACCGGTACAGGTCTCGGATTGTATATCTCGAAAACAATAATGGAAGCTCAGAATGAGAAAATCAGTGTAGAAAGCGAATACGGAAGCTGGTGTCGCTTTACATTTACTTTGCAGAAGACTTCTGCTCCGAAGCAGAATAACTCGGAAAGAAACGGAGAAAATATTCAATGAAGCTCAACTATACCGCAACCTGCCTTTTCGGACTCGAAGGTTTTTTGGGAGAAGAAATAGAAGCTCTCGGATGCAGACGAACAGATAACATGGACGGAAGGATAACATTCGAAGGTGACGAAAATACCGCGGCGGAAGCGAGCGTAAATTTGAGATATGCCGAAAGGCTGTATCTTAATCTCGGGGCGTTTGAGGCAACCACATTTACGGAGCTGTTTGACGGAGTAAAAGCGATTCCGTGGGAGAATGTCATAGGACGTGACGATGAGTTTCCGGTAAGCGGACATTCGATTAAAAGCAAGCTGTTCTCCGTACCGAACTGCCAGAAGATAATAAAGAAAGCCGTATCGGTCAGACTCGGTGAAAAATACGGTTTGGAAAGATTGCCCGAAACGGGAAAACGCTACAAGATCGAGTTTTTCCTGTTTAAAGATAAGGTTAATCTTATGATAGATTTATCGGGAAACCCGCTGCATAAAAGAGGCTATCGCCCGGAAACAGTTGAGGCACCGATAAGGGAAACGCTTGCCGCGGCTATGGTTAAAATCAGCCGCCCGCGTGAGGATGTGTTGCTGTGGGATCCGTTTTGCGGTTCGGGCACGATAGCTATAGAAGCGGCAATGCAAATGAAAAATATTGCTCCCGGGCTCAACCGCTCGTTTGCGGCTGAGGAGTATGAAATTTTTCCCGAGCAATCATGGAAGGATGCACGTGAAAAAGCACAGGCCGCGATTAAAAAAGACTGTTCTTTCGAGGCATATGCTACGGATATTGATCCTAAGTGCACCGAGGTTGCCGTCGCTGCGGCAAAGCGTGCGGGAGTCGACGAGATGCTGAACATTTTCACGATGGATGCGCTTGATATCGATACTCTCGGACGTCGCGGTACTATAGTTACGAATCCTCCGTATGGGGACAGGCTTCTCACTGTCGATGAGGCGAATGATCTTTACCGTGCTATGGGGCAGGCGTTCTCACGACTTGATAAGTGGCAAATATATGTGATAACTCAATCCGAAATCTTTCCTCAGCTGTATGGAAGACGTGCGGATAAAATAAGAAAGCTGTACAACGGAATGATTCCGTGCTATTACTATCAATTCTTCAAGCAGCAGAATAAATAAGTGATTCATAAAATAACTCTGTCATAACACCCAAAGTGTGATGGCGGGGTTATTTTGTTTACGACGGATATGTATAATAAAACAGGCAAAGAAAAAGATTGATTACACAAACAAATAAATGACGGATTGTAAGCAATTGTTTATTGTTCAAAAAGAAATATTGTTGATAATAACGTATTGACATTAAACGCATTAAGAGCTATAATTAATTAGCAATTAAACCAACACTAAACTATATATAAACTAAATATAACAGGAGGAAAGAATGAACCTGCAAGTTAACGGAAAGGCTCCGGAACCGTATGAAAAGATAGAGCCGTACAAAAAATCGCCGATGATGCTCATAAACGAAATATCAAGACTTATGGGCGATAAAATTCGCGAAAAGGGAGAAGATAATCCCATATCACAGAAATCGGGAAGAGCACTGCTTATAGAGCTTTCCAAAAAAGACGGACGTACACAGCTTGATCTGGTGAAATCTACTCATCTTAAAGCCCCGACAATCAGTGTCGTTCTGCAAAAGCTCGAGCATGACGGTTATGTACGCAGAACACCCGACCCGTATGACCTCAGAGCAACGAGAGTATATCTTACCGATAAAGGCAGAGAGCTTGATAATAAAATGAAAGCACGCATTCGTGCCGAGGAGGATCAGGCGATGAGCAACCTTACGGAAAACGAATACGATACACTGCTCAAGCTGCTCGAAAAGCTGAAAAACAATATTCTGTCCGAAACGGAAAAGGACAACGACCCGTATCAGTATTAATATATTGAGAAAATATTTGTTATGATGAGGTTTTGAGTAACCTCGAATCGGAGTTTCACCAATCGTATTGAAATAATTATTGGAGAGTGATATTTTTTGAAAAAGAAGGTCAGTTTTCTTTCATACTTGAAAAAGTACTGGTTCTTTGCGATAATTTCTCCGTTGTTTATGATCGGCGAGGTTCTTGTTGATCTTTGGCAGCCTAAGCTCATGTCAAGGATAATAAATACCGTCGTTGAATCCGGAGAACTTAGCGAAGTAATGAACTCTATTGTATCCACAAGCATCGAAATGATAGTTCTCGTTGCTATCGGCGGATTTATGGGCTTGATGTGCTGTTATACAGCCAGCCGTGCATCACAGGGCTTCGGAAACGATGTCAGAGTGGATGCATTCAACAAGGTAATGTCTCTTTCACTTCAGCAGACGGATAAATTTACAACAGGCTCACTTGTAACGAGACTTACAAACGATATTACCTCATTGCAGGATCTTGTGCAGATGGTATTGAGAATGTTTGTACGTGCTCCTATAAGCTTCATAGGCGGCCTTGTAATGTGTCTGTCACTTGATGTGGCATTCGGAAATGTCGTGACTGTTGCGTTGCCGTTTATACTCATAATAGTATTTATTATGATTAAAAAGGCTATTCCCCTTTTCACCGTCGCACAGAAAAAGCTTGACAGCGTTAACTCCGTTGTTCAGGAAAATGTCACGGGCGCGAGAGTAGTTAAGGCATATACGAGAGAAGAACACGAAATTAACAGATTCGATGTCGCAAACAGCGATTACCAAGCGGTAAACTATAAGGCATCCGTAATCATGTCCGCTATAATGCCTATCATGAGCTTTGTAATGAACCTTTCGGTTGTTGCGATTATTTATATAGGCGGCTGGCAGGTAGAAGCCGCAAAGCTTAACGTCGGTGATGTTATGGCTGCGGTACAGTACATCACACAGGTGCTCATGTCGATTATGATGATGTCGATGATATTCCAGCAAATAGCACGAAGCAAAGCGTGCGCGGGCCGTGTGCGTGAGGTACTCGAAGCCGACCGCATTATCACCGACGGTGAAGTAACCGAAGGCACCGAAAAGGGTACGGTTAAGTTCGAAAACGTATCCTTCAAGTATCCCGATGCATCAGGCGACAATATAATCAATAATGTTTCGTTTGAAGTCAAAAAAGGTGAAACCGTCGCCATTATCGGAGCTACGGGTTCGGGAAAATCATCTATCGTAAACCTGATACCGCGTTTTTACGATACAGTAGGCGGAACGGTTTATGTCGACGGAATTGACGTGAAAAAGTGGAATCTTCACGCTCTTCGTTCGAAAATCGGATTCGTACTTCAAAAGAGCGAATTGTTCTCGGGCTCCGTTGCCGATAATATCAAATGGGGCAAGGGCGACGCAAATGAAAACGACGTAAAGGAAGCGGCTGTTGTGGCACAGGCCGATGAATTTATATCCAAGATGGAAGACGGTTATGAATCGTATGTGGCCGAAAAAGGTATGTCACTGTCGGGTGGTCAGAAACAGAGAGTTGCCATATCGAGAGCTGTTCTTCGCAATCCCGAGATAATCATAATGGACGACAGTACCTCCGCACTTGACCTCGGAACCGAAGCTAAACTCAGAGAAGAGCTCAAGAAGAAATTCAGCGGAACGACGGTTATTATGATTGCTCAGAGAATTGCCAGTGTAATGCATGCCGACAGAATCGCGGTAATCGAAAACGGAAAGATAACGGCATTTGATAATCACGAAAACCTTATGAAAACAAGTGCCGCGTACAGAGATATTTACTCATCGCAGATGAAGACGAACGGGGGTGAGATGGATGCCTGAAAACATGAAGAAAAATATGCCTGAGAATATGCCTCCCATGCCGGATAAACCGAATAAGCAGAAAAACGGAAAGAACGGTGAACCGACAGCAGATGAGCTTCGTAATATGATGAAGAAAAACGGCTCCAAGGGCGGCCCGGGAGGAGGTCCCGGCGGACCGGGTGGTCCCAGAGGCATGATACGCGAAAAGCCGAAGAACGTAAGAGCTACTCTCGGTAAGCTTATCAAATACATAGGAAGAAGCAAGTATGCCGTAATTCTCATTGTGATTACGACGATAATAACAACATTGCTCAGCCTTCTCGGCCCTACACTTCAGGGTAAAGCGATAGACGCCATTACAATAACAGACCAAAGATTAAGCGTTGATTTCGACGGACTGGTAAAAATACTTGTTTTAATGGCGCTGGTATATCTCGCAAGTACTGCCATTCAGATAGTACAGGGTATAGCATCGGCAAAGATTTCGCAGGATACCGTATATAATATGCGAAAAGACCTGTTCCGCAAGATATCTTATCTTCCGATTAGCTATGTGGATACACACGCGCACGGCGATATAATGAGCCGTATGACCAACGATGTCGACAATATTTCACAGACGCTGTCTTCATCGATTACATCTCTGGTGTCCGCTGTATTGACACTGATCGGCGCATTCGCAATGCTTATCAGGTATGACTGGCGTATGGCACTTGTATCACTTATAACCATTCCTCTTACCGTCGTTGTTTCGATGGTGCTGTCAAAGCTTATGAGAAAATACTTCATAGCGAGACAGGTACTGCTCGGTGAGCTCAATACACAGGTCGAAGAAATGGTTACAGGTTACAAGACCGTTATGGCATACGGCAAGGAAGATGACGCATGTCGTGATTTTGCCAGAATAAGCGAGGAATTCCGTAAATGCAGCATTAAGGCCAATGTATGGGGCGGAATAATGGGTCCCGCAATGAATATCATAAATAACCTCAATTACCTTATCGTTGCGGCTTTCGGTGCATATTTCACCGTAATGGGAGCTATTTCGGTAGGTGATGTTCAGGCAATACTTCAGTATTCCAGACAGTTGTCACAGCCTATAAACCAAATTTCCAACCAGTATGCCAATATTCTTACTGCGATAGCAGGTGCCGAGCGTGTATTCAACATACTCGATACTCCCGACGAGAAGGATGAGGGAAAGACAAAGTTGGATATCCAGCATATGGACGGAAACGTGAATTTCTCGCACATTAATTTCTCTTACATCGAAGGCAAGCAGGTTATCAAGGACTTCAGTCTCGAGGTAAAGCAGGGACAGAAAATCGCGCTCGTAGGTGCTACAGGTTCCGGTAAAACGACGATTGTAAATCTTCTCACGAGATTCTATGATATCGATTCGGGTGAGATAACAATCGACGGTATCAACATAAACGATATCCCGAAAAAAGAGCTTAGAAACGCTATAGCGATAGTTCTTCAGGATACGGTTTTATTCCATGATACCATCGGAAATAATATAAAATACGGTAAACTTGACGCGGACGACGAGTCGATTAAAAATGCCGCCGAAACCGCAAAGGCAAGAGAATTTATCGAACGTCTTCCCGAAGGATACAATACGGTTCTTTCGGAAGGCGGAAGCAACCTCAGTCAGGGACAGCGTCAGCTCCTTTCTATAGCGAGAGCGGTACTTGCGGATCCGAAGATACTTATCCTTGACGAAGCAACATCTTCCGTAGATACCAGAACGGAAATGCACATTCAGCAGGCAATGGCCGCACTTATGCAGAACCGTACAAGCTTGATCATAGCCCACAGACTTTCGACAATACGCGATGCCGATATGATTATCGTTATGAAAGACGGCAGAGTTATGGAAAGCGGCAATCATGATCAGCTTCTCGAAAAGAAAGGCGTATATTACGGACTGTATCAGAATCAGTTCGCGGGCATTGAGACCTGATAAAATACCGTAAGTAAAAAACAGTTCGTTACTTCAGAATGAAGTAACGAACTGTTTTTGTTTTCAGTTGAATTTTTCAGTTTACTTTAGATACGATAATATCGGCTTTTCCGCTGATTTCCGTCATGCCGCTTCCCGCGGGAATGAAGAAGCTGTCGCCACGTACGGCTTTATGACCGCCGACTGTGCAGTTATCCGCATCGAGTACAAGTACCGACAGAAAACTGTCATCCTTTGCGTCCAGCTTAACGGAGCCGTTGACATTGTATTTTTTAACCGTGAAATACTCGCACGATGCGAGAATCGTGCTTCCGTCGTTCTCTTCCGTTTTCGAGAAACAAATTTCATCGATTTCGGATTTAGAACGAAGCTTGATTACATCAAGTGCTTTTTCCGTGTGAAGCTGTCTCGGTTTTCCGTCGGCGCCTTTGCGATTATAGTCGTATACACGGTAGGTGATATTGGAGTTCTGCTGGATTTCCGCGATAAGAATACCCGCGCCTATTGCGTGAACCTGACCTGACGGGATGAAATAAACCTCACCCTTATGTACAGGTACGAAGTTGAGCATTTCCTCGGTACGTCCTTCATGAACCGCTTTTGCGAATTCATCAACGGTGCAGCCTTCCTTGAGACCGTATACCAAACGCGCACCCTCTTCAGCCTCCATTATATACCACATTTCGGTTTTACCGAATTCACCCTCATGAGAAAGAGCATAGTCGTTATCGGGATGAACCTGAATCGAGAGTCTGTCTGCGGCGTCAATGAATTTTATCAGCAGAGGAAAGCGGTCGTACTTTTCGCAGTTCGTGCCGAGAATTCCGATTTTGTCTTCGTTAATATAGCTTCCGAGAGTTTTACCGGAGTATTCGCCGTTAGCGATGACACACATTTCACCGTCTCGAACAGTGAGCTCCCACGATTCGGCGATTCTTTCGAACGGTGCGGTTTTACCGTACTCACGACGAAGCTTATCGCCGCCCCAGATAATCTCCTTTGACACCGGAGTCATAAGCATTGCATATTTTTCCATTTTTACACAGCTCCTTCTATAAGTATAATCAATTCTCACCGAGTATAAGCGAGTCAAGCCACATGTCGCGTAGATCCATTGTCAATCCTCTGTGAGAATTTCTGAATTTACAGCACGCACGTATCATGTCGGGCATATTTTCGGGGTGGATACCGTATTTTTCAAGTAAATTTGTCTTTATGAGCGGAATTATATCGGAACACACAAACTTAGCGTCGTATTCGATGATAAGCAAGTGCGGACTGAGAATTCTTATTACCGTAGCCATGGCGGAAGAAAGAATATCCGCGTATGCATCGATATCATCACATTGCTCGAGTTTGTTTTCGAGTGTTTTGCCGTCGGAAAAACGCATCGCACCGAATTGGCACGCATGCTTATCCTTGCCGAGAATCAGGTTTCCTCCGACAAGATACGCACCGCAGACATATGAGTTTCCGATGTACCAGTAAACAATATTCTTTTCTCTGTAATTTTCGATATGCGTAATGTTTGATTTCGCGGCTGCATTTACCTGAGAGTCAATACGAATCAGTAAATTCGGAAAGTGCTTCGATACGACTTTCTCGAGGTTTATCGCACATAATTCGGGCACACGGCTTGATACCACGTGGTCTGTCGAACTGTTGTACGGCCCCGAAACAGCAACACCGACACCGAAGCAGTTTTCGAGTGAATACTTTACATCGACGGCGGCTTTTGTTTCCGCAAGAAAACATCCGAGGTTGTCCTCGAAGGACAAATCGTTTCTGTACTGATAGTGGAACTTTTCGGTCATAGATAAACGAAGGTTGAGAATCGCATATCGGAACTCGTATGATGTGAAGTCGAGAATCAGAGCATACTTATTCTCATTCACACTGAGCATTCCGGCACGGCGTCCGGCTTGAGGTCTTATTTCCTTTTCCTGAGAAATAAGATCGAGTTCAAGCAGAGCATCGGCGATTTTACCTATGGTTACAAGACTGAGGTTCGTGATTTCGGATATTTCCGCGCGGCTGATTTTTTCCGAATCGGCAATGGATCTGAATATTGCTTTTATACTTTCGTATTTTATACTCCTTAAGCTGATATTATTCATTACCCGCTCCATTATTTCTTAACAATAGGTTTGTCAGGCTATTTTTTTACTATATTAAATATTATACAATAAGAAACGTTAAGTTGTCAATAAAAAAATGCATTATATCTTTGAACAACGCGTATTTACCGTGTCGGAATGATAATGCAAATAAAATAATGAGCTTTCTTATATACAAAACGAAAATTATATGATAATATTAGATAACATCGGGGTGGATACATGATTCGTACCCTCCGAACTCGGATAATAAATGAGAGAGTGGAAAAATATGAATATACTTGAGAATTTTCCGACAATATGCATGTTTTTATCTTTTTTTGTTTCATCATGTATTTTTTCGTATTTTTCCGGCACATTGAAAATTGTTGCCGCGGTGATATCGCTGATATGTTTGATTGTATCCGTAGTGAACCCCGTAGGACTTCTCGGAAAGAAAAGAAGAAAATCGATTATTCTTTCGTTTTCGGCATTGATACTGTCTTGTGTGATATCGTATTGTGCGTTTAACGTGTATGCGGCGGGAATGGATGAGTATGTCGGCAAACGGGACTATTTCAGATTCAGAATAAACGAGTGCTACAGTTCGCTGTCATACGGTTCGCGCTATCGGGCATCCGTTGTGGAATCCTCGCTCCTTCCCAAAGGGACGCAGATAATACTTGAGACAAGTGTCGGACAGCTTGAGAGGGGAAGTCTTGTCGACGGAGAGGCGGAATGTCTTTCGCTTGACGGATATCTCGGTTCGTTTGACGCAAAAAGCTATTATAATCCGAAAAATATAATGCTTGTCTGCTCGGGAGATGA
Organism: bacterium; assembly: GCA_963642885.1. Taxonomy (GTDB): domain Bacteria; phylum Bacillota; class Clostridia; order Oscillospirales; family CAG-272; genus UMGS1696. Next base: position 28,904 of record CAVIJI010000012.1, on the reverse strand, counting down.
TTTAACATATAAAGGACATGATGAGCGTTTTGTCATTTCGGATATATTTGCGGCGCTTAACGAAAAACTGACGGCTATGATCGATGCTCATACGGACAGTGAGACGGGGGGAATGGTTGCGGCGGTACTGCTCGGAAACAGAAACGGTTTGTATGAATCCGTAAAACGAGACTTTCGAAGGCTCGGAATATCACATCTGCTTGTTGTCAGCGGTACTCATTTTGCGGTGGTTATTACAATGCTTGAAAACTACATGAGAAAGCTGAAAATCAAAAGAAAAGTCGGATGTGTAATAAATATTGCCGCGGTGTTGTTTTTTATGGCACTTACCGGAATGACACCGTCCGTAGTCAGAGCGGGAATAATGCATATTATCGCACAGCTTTCGATTCTTTTTTCGCGCAAATCGAACACGTTGAACTCATTTGCGCTGTCGGGCTGTATTATAGTATTGTTTAAGCCGCTTGCGGCGGGAGACTGCGGACTGCAGCTGTCGTTTGCCGCAACATACAGCTGTATTATTTCCGCGATGCTCGGAAAAGATTTGCTCGGTAAACTCAAGAAATATCTTACGGTACATATTCCTCACACGAAAAAAATCGTATCCGGTATCGTATCGTTAATCGGTACGGTACTCATGACGTGCTTCGTCAATTTGAGCCTTCTTCCGCTTCTTTGGATTTATTTCGGCGAAATATCGCTTTTATCACTGCCTGCCAACCTCGTATTTATACCGTTGGTTTCGGTGCTTATGTATATCGGCTGGGCGTATTTGCTTCTGTACCCGATAAAGCTGCTTGTGGCTCCGATGGCATTTCTGATGAACGGATATTGCTCTCTGATATCCGCTGCCGCGGGATTTTTCGCACGTTTTGACGGTGCGGTCATACCGATTAACTATAATTTCGCTTTGTTCTTTTTGATTCCGTTGACGGCTCTCATACTGATTCTGCCTTTCATGAAGAACAAAAACAGGCTGAAGGTATGTATTTCTTCAGTGGCGGTGTTTGTTATGTTTGTCGCGGTTATTTTTGCCGTACGTGTGTACGAAAAGGGTGAAACATATCTCGTGTATTCCGCGGTAAAAAAGAATGAGGGTTTTGTTTTGAAATCCGATGGTAAGCTTCTTTTAAGTGAGATATCGGATGCTTCATACAGCTTTGCGTATAATCTGCTTGATGACATGGAGTCTTTGCATTGTACCGAAATAGAAGCATTGCTTATAAATCACTATCACAGCAAGCACGTGCGATTTGTCGGAAGATTGTGTGACAGAGAGACGGTCAGAAGCATTATTCTTACGAATCCCGTGAACGAAAAAGAGGAATCCGTTTTTTATTCGCTGTTAGATTTGGCAAACGAAAAGGGAATCGAGGTATATGTTTATGACACGGGCGAAGATATATCCTTCTGCGGCAGTACTCTGGTGTGCGAGAGGGAATATGTAAAACGTTCCACACATCCGATAACATCCGTAAAGATAGAGAAAGACGACAGCGGGACGTATATAGCATCGTGTTCATTTAACGAGATGAAGGACTCTGACGGCATCGTTGATGCGGAAAACGCCGATGTATTGATTTTAGGCAGGCATTCTCCGGTATACAAAAAAGCCTTCGGACTTACATTTGACAATAAGCCGAAGACCTTGATTGTATCATATAATGCGTATGAATATGCCGATGACAACACGAAGATTTTTTTCGATGAAAACGGTGAAGTCATAGAAAACGATACGGAAACCGTATACAATGCCGTTGTGAAGCTGAGCGGTAAATGAGAAAAACGCGATTTACTGTTGTTTGACCGCCGAATCAATTAAAACAAAGGAAATTTGTAATTCAGCCAAACAAGCAATATGACCTGAAATACCATAATAATCGGTATTCCGAGCATAAACTTTATATGCTTGGTTTTATGTCTTATCAGCTGCATTGTAATGTACATCGCGAGTGATCCGCCGAGTGCGGAAAACAGAAGCAGCGTTGCCTCGGGAATGCGGCGGCGTCCTTTTTTCGCCATCACCTTATCATAGATTGTTATGTAAATCGATATGAGAGACATAACACATATTAAAATTACGATAAACACCGAAATCGGATTTTTCATTGCAGTTTTCTTGCCTCCGTTTGCGCCATTTCGTCACAGCGTTCATTATATTTGTGCCCCGCATGACCTTTGACCCAATGGAATGTTACGTCATGCTTTTCACACAGCTCAAGTATGAGCTGCCAAAGGTCGGGATTAAGTGCGGGGGTTTTGTCGCTCTTTCGCCATCCGTTCTTTCGCCACGACACAGCCCACCCTTTTTCGATTCCGTCACAAAGATATTTCGAATCGGTTGTCATACTTACCGTGCACGGATATTTAAGAGCACCGAGGGCTTTAATGGCGGCTGTCAGTTCCATTCGGTTATTTGTGGTGTCACGCTCGCCGCCTGACATTTCTTTCTCCGTTCCGTTGTAGACGAGTACGGCTCCCCAACCGCCGGGACCGGGATTTTTCAGACACGACCCATCGGTGTATATTTCCACGAATTTTTTATCGGACATATTGTTACCTCTTCGGATACGCCGAGTAAATCGTCGTTAAAGCAAACCGATGCGGCGTACCGTAAAATTACCGACTTTATTTTAGCATATCATTTACGTAAATGCAATATCATATAATGTATAATCGAATAGTGACGTACATGTTATTGTTGACAAAATACGCGATACGGATGTATAATATATAAAACTATACATATAATCTGAGGTGTAGTAACTGTCATGGATGAAGAGAAACGGAGAACTGTCAAAAACGAGTATCTCGAACGTTCGGAAAAAGTGAATTATATGCTCGATTTGCCCGAAGCTGAAACAGATGTAATGCTCGCGTTATGGAGAGGCGACGCTCCGTTCAACACTTCCAGAATTATGAAGCTAATAGGCGACAGTAAGGGATGGAAATTATCGACGCTTATTTCGTTTTTGTCACGGCTTGAGGATAAGGGTTTTATAATGTCATATAAGGACGGAAAAGAAAGATATTACATTCCTTTAGCCGAAAAAGATATTTACGTAAAACGTGTCACGGATAAATTTTTCGCAAAATATCATGACAGTTCACTTGTCGGTCTTCTCGAGTCACTGTATTCGGATAAAGAATTCACCGAAACGGAAATAGACGAGCTTATCGTGTGGCTTGAAAAGAGAAACGAAAAATAAAGCGGATGGAACTGAACAAAGCCCGATTTTATAACATTGTCTGCGAGGATACGGGAGCAGAGCACGAGAGATACAATATAGGTACGTATAAGGAGAAAGAGCTTCATATAATACTGAAAAAGTATTTCGAGCCGAATACGGCGTATCATGAGGTGAAAACAAACGGATTTATCGCGGATATAAGGCGTGAGAATGTGATAACGGAAATCGAGACGTCGGGTTTCTCGGGACTCAAACCGAAGCTCGGTGCGTATCTGCCCGAATATAAAGTGATACTTGTATATCCTTTGGCGGAGGTAAAATACGTTTCATGGATAGACCCGGACACTTCGGAAATATCGCCTCGCAAGAAATCACCGAAAAAAGCGGGAATATACGATTTGCTTTTCGAAATGGTTTACATCCTTCCGTACATAAGAGATAAGAATCTGTCATTCGTGTCGCCGAGACTTGAAATCGACGAATACAGGCTGCTGTGCGGTTGGAGCAAAGACAGAAAACGCGGCTCGGTTAAATACGAAAGGATGCCTACCGATATTTTCGGGTTTGTCGAAATCAGCTCCGACAGGGACTTTCTTGCGGCTGTACCGAGTGAATGCCTTAGCGGCTTTACGGTCAAGGAATTTGCTTCCGCGGCGAAAATAAAGCCGAGACGTGCATACGGCGTGGTAAAGGTTTTATCCGAGAGAGGCATCGTTTTAAAAGAAGGAAAAAAAGGCAGAGCGGATTTTTATAAGGTATCGGCAGATATCGAGTGTGATTATAAGTAATTAAAAAACCGCTTAAAATTCAATTAAACAGATTGAATTTTAAACCGAGACTTATTATAATATAAATAAAAACAAATTATCTGAAAAGGATGGTAAAAATCATGGAATACGGAATCCAAATGTACAGTCTGCGCGATATTACAGACAAGGACCTTGACGGAGCTCTTCGTGCCGTTGCCGAAATGGGCTACAAAACAGTAGAATTCGCGGGATTTTTCGGCCATTCGGCTGAAGAAGTCCGCGCCATGCTCGACAAGTACGGACTTGTTTGCAGTGGAACTCATTCGGGACTCGATGATCTGCTCAGAGACTTCGAGGGAACGGTTAAGTATCACAAGACGATAGGCAACCACAATTACATCATTCCCGGACATGACCTCAGCACAAAAGAAAAGCTTGACGCGTTCATCGAGCATTGCAATGAGCTCGCACCCAAGCTCAGAGCAGAAGGAATCGAGCTCGGATATCACAACCATTCACATGAATTCATTCCCACCGCCGAAGGCTATGAGATTCACAAGGAACTCGAGGAAAGATGCGACGTATTCTTCGAACTCGATACATATTGGTCATTTGTTGCAAAGAAAAATCCCGTAACGGAAATGGAAAGATTAAAGTCACGTCTCCGTTGCATACACCTCAAGGACGGTTCTCCCGAAGGTAAGGGATGTTCATTAGGACTCGGTGCCGCTCCCGTTAAGGAAGTTCGTAAAAAAGCTATCGAACTCGGTGTAGGCATTGTTGTGGAAAGCGAAGGCCTCGAGCCGACCGGTAAGGAAGAAGTCGAAAGATGCATTAACTTCCTTAAGGCGTGCGACGCAGAGGACGCGAAATAATAGAAGTGAGCTTGTTTTCGCACGTAGTTTTACATGCGGAAATATAAATAATCGTAACTGTATTAAAGGAGTGCTACGTATAAGTGGCAAACAGAAATAATAATTTTAATTTTCAGATTCCCGGTATAATTATTCTTCTTTCATTTATTTTCTGCTGGCCTGTCGGAGTTGTTCTTCTCGTACTGCGTTCTATTTCGAACGAAAACAGAAAAAACGAGTACAAACAGAATAACCGTGGGTATACCGCGCAGACGAACAAGTACGACTATAACTACAGCTACGGTAATGCAAATGCGAACGTCAATACGAACGCGGGTTCAAGCTCGAACAGGGAATACACTTACGACAAGGCATCGGTAAAACATGACGAAAAAAAAGCTTCGAAGAGAGAAAAATCTCAGCTGTTCAAGCTTTGTGTCGGAGGAGCCGTCGGCAGCTTCATAATTGCCGCGTGCTTTTTCATCGCACAGATAATAAGCGGCTTTGTATCGCCTACTCCGATAGCACTTGCGGTATTGTTTTCGATTTTCGGTGTCGGAATGCTGGCTGGTGCGGATTACGAGAAGAAACGTGATACGAGGCTGAGAAGAATTCTGGCAATTGTCGGAAATAAAAAAAGTATAAACCTTGTTAAGCTGGCGAGCGCATCGAATTCAAGCATAAAAAAAATCAGAAAAGATGTACAGAAGCTGATTGACGACGGTATGTTCGGTGACAGTGCGTATATTGACCTCGGTACCAATAACCTTATGCTGTCTCCCGAAGCCGAACCAGACAGTCCCGAAATGTTTGACTATAAAACCCTCTACGACAGTATTCTCAGTGATGAGAAAAAGAGTGAAAAAAACGTCGACGGGGATGAAAAGCAAAAAAACGACGGAAATGCGGGCAAATCGGATAAGGATCATTTTGAGTCGATAATACACGAAATCAGGCGGCTTAACGATGAGATAGAGGATAAGGAAGTTTCCGAAAAAATAGATATGATCGAAGCACACACGAAAAACATTTTCGATTATGTCACTGAAAATCCCGACTCCATGTCTCAAATCAGAACGTTCATGAACTACTACCTTCCGACTACATTGAAGCTGCTGCAGTCATACAGCAGAATCGAACGAGTAGGTGTGGCGGGAGAAAATATGCAGCGTTCCAAGGATAATATCGAAAAAACACTTGATTTACTTGTAATCGGTTTCGAACAGCAGGTTGACCAGCTTTTCAGAAACGAGTCTATTGATATTTCAAGCGATATCAGTGTTCTCGAGCAAATGATGCAGAAAGACGGATTGGACGGACGAAACGATTTTGACATCAACTCGTACGTCAATGAGAATATTCCGCGTGAAAGTCAAAGTACCGATGCTTCTTCTGCGGTAAAGGAGGAGTATTCCGATGATATCGGAGACGGTTTAAACGGAGGTGCGGCGGCTCAGTCCGCTCCCGAAGATTAAGACGGCACACGGCAAGTCAAAATTCTTCGGCGTAAATTTCTGCTTATGCCGATAGCATAATGCGGGTATGTGCGCACCATGGCTTTGGCTGTGAATTGCTCGTTATTGTTACAAATGTAAAGAGTCTGTTGGAATCTCAATGGACTCTTTTTTCTTAAAACTTTAAGGGGACTCTGAATAATTAACTTAAATCGGAGATTTCCTGATTTAACGGAGAATATTATGGAAATACTTGTAGTTTTCAAAACTCATCTCGACCTCGGTTATACCGATCTTGCGGCGAACATAGAAAAGAAATATATTGAGAACTATATTCCGCACGCTCTTGATCTTGCGGAAAAAATGAAAGGCAGTCGTGACGAATTCATCTGGACTACGGGCTCGTGGCTGATTCAGCGCTTTCTCGACAGCTCGGATGAAAATCGTTCCCGTATGGAAAAGGCAATAGAGGACGGGCTTATCTCATGGCATGCGCTCCCGTTTACAATGCATATTGAAATGATGAGCAAGCCGCTTTACGAGTACGGTTTAACATTGTCGAAAAAACTTGACGAACGCTTCGGCAAGAAGACAATTGCGGCAAAATGCACCGATGTTCCCGGATTTACAAAGGCCGCGGTTCCGCTTCTCGCAAAAGCCGGAGTTAAGCTCGTTCATATCGGAGTAAATCCCGTCAGCGCTATTCCCTGTGTGCCGAATATATTCAGATGGAAAGTCGGAGAAGAGAGCATAATCGTTATCTACGACAAGGACTACGGAACCATAACACCACTGCCCGGAACGGATAAACTGCTGTGCTTTGCCATGACCGCAGACAACTGCGGACCGCAAAATCCCGAAGAAATACATGCGTTTTACGAGAAGATAAGAGCGGAATATCCCGGAGCTTACGTTCATGCCTCGACTCTTGACGAAGCCGCGAAAGCACTTGATGAAGCCGCACCCGACCTTCCGATATTCGAAGGAGAGATAGGCGACAGCTGGAACCACGGATATCAGTCAGACCCGATAAAGACGACTACGTACCGAATTATGCTGAAATACGCGGAAACTCTCCCGGACAGCGAAAAAGAAAAGGTATATTCGGAACTTTTAAAAGTTGCGGAACATACCTGCGGACTTGCCGGAAAGGGGTTTGTCAATGACGACGGTAACTACTGTCGTTCGGATTTTGAACTTGCGAGAAAAAGCGGAAAATACGACTATTCGGAAAAATCATGGAAAGAACAGCGCGAATACATAACTGCCGCGGTTAACTCACTGGACGGAGAATACCGTGAGACTGCCGAAAAGCTTGTTAGCGAGTGTAAGAGAACCATGCCGCCGATAACCTCACACAGACTCGAGATAGGCAAGCCGTTTGATTTAGGCAGATTCAATCTCACCGTGGAAAACGACGGTTCGGTGCGCTGTGTCAAGCTTGACGGAAAAAGCATCATAGCTCCATGGAGACGCCTGTTCAGATTCGAATACGAGCTGTTCAGCTATGCCGATACAATGCGGTTCGGTGAACAGTATTTCCGTGCCATAACGGGATGGGGATACGATGATTTTACGAAGCTCGGTCTTGACGAGTCGCCGAATTCGCATATTCTTGCGGGCGCTCACGCGGATCTTTTGTACCGCCTCGGCGAATCCGTTGTCTGCAAAATGAGTGCCGAGCCCATGCTTCACGAAAAATACGGTTGTCCTTTGAGATTTACTCTGACCTTGACTCCGCATGACGATGAGATTCACGCGGATTTCGCATGGTACGACAAACCCGCTTCAAGAATACCGGAGGGATTATGGCTCTCATTTGATGGCGGAGACGGAGAGATGGCTGTCAGAAAGCTCGGAATGTGGATAGATCCGCGCGAAACCGTGAAAAACGGCGGAACATCGCTTCACGGTACCGATTTCGGTGTCAAGAACGGCGGAATGCTTGTCGAAACAAAGGATTGCTCACTCCTGAGCTTCGGCGGAGGCCTTTGGAATTACGCTAACCGCACTCCGACAGCAGGAGACGAGCTGAGGTTCTGCCTCTATGACAATCAGTGGAACACAAACTTTATGCTTTGGTTCGGCGAAGACGCGAGATTCAGATTTACGATAAAATTCACGGAATAATAAAGCTAAGGCGGGATTTGCCATAAGTCCTGCCTTATTTCATTCCCAGCAGTTTTTCGGCATTTTCGTAGAATATTTTTTCTTTAAGGTCGTCTGTGATTGCGAGAGATGAGATGAAATCGTAGGTATCTTTAGCGGAGCACCACGGACAGTCACTGCCGAACAGTATCATATCACTTCCGTGTCGGGTAAGCATTTTCTCTGCCACGGCTTTTTCAAGACCGAAACGTGTACCCATTGATGTGTCGATGAAGAGATTTTTGCCGATGAGCTTTTCGGATACCTCATCATACAGAGCGTTTCCGCCGAAATGAGCCGCTATAAGCTTTGTTTTAGGCGAACGTGCCAATCTGTTTAAAATAGCATCGGGAGAGGCGTGTATCTTATTCGGCGAATATACATCAAAGCCGGCGTGAATCAGAATAAACATATCGAATTCCGCTGCCAGCGCGAATATTTCGTCGTAGGACGGATCGTCGATTACTCGTTCCATGTAGTCGGGATGGAGCTTTAAGCCTTTAATTCCGACAGCATGCAGCTTTTCTATTTCTTCTGCGGGAGAAGGGTAATCGGGATGTATGCTTCCGAGCGGTACGAGCTTATCACCGTGATTTTTCAGTGTGTCGACAGCGAACAGGTTGACATTAATATTCTGACGAGGATTAGTCGCAATATTGCATACAACGGAAATATCAACGTTGTCCTCGCACATTTTATCGAGAAGAGAGGATACTGTACCGTCGGTTACGGGCGGAAAATCGACCTTCGATGAAAGAGTGGCCATTGCTTTTACGGCGAGCTTGTCGGGAAAAGCGTGCGTGTGAAAATCTATGAGCATTATTATGCCTCCGAAAAAAACAGATATTATTTGTTGTTAATCATCCGATGACATGGTATCGGACAAGAATAAGTATAAGACAATAGAATTTCGAATGTTTTAACGCAAAACAAATAATATATTAAAATATTGTGAAACACTTGATATTTGTGAATAAATGAGTTAAAATAAGTACAATGGGGTAGATTGGTATTTTAGTATCGATTTATCCGATTTCCGCGTTCAATACATGCTTCTGAAAACGCGGGAAACCGATTTTAATACTGTTGTGGAGGATATATGGACAAGAATATTATTAAAAACGTATCCGCCGAATGCCCGAAAACCGCTGCCGATTTTCGTTCATACCTTCTGAAAAACGAAAAGCACGGTAAGGACGGAGTGCTCAGTGCAAGAGAACGCATTGAATCGCTCTTCGACGAATGTACGTTTACGGAAATCGGTGCTTATACGTCAAGACGCATGAGCGAGTACGATGAGAATGCTTCCGATGAGTTTGAGAGTGTTATATGCGGATACGGCGCCGTAAACGGATGCCTTGTATATGCATTTTCACAGGATATGAACAGAACCAAGGGAGCGGTAAGCGAAGCGGCTGCCAATAAGATTTGCGGCATATACAAGCTTGCACTGCAGAACGGATGCCCTATCGTAGGTATTTTCGACAGTGCGGGAGCTTATATTCCCGAGGGGGTTAAGGCTCTTGCAGGCTATGGCAAGATAATGGCGGCTGTATCGTCCGCATCCGGTGTTATTCCTCAGATAGCTATGGTACCCGGAACGGCATTGGGCGCGTCGGCCGTAATTGTCTCCATGTTTGATTTTGTAATCGCAACCGAAAAATCTACGATCAGTGTAAATCCTCCGTTTATTGTAGGCGGCGGAAAGACAGAGGACTCGGTTGAAGCCGGAATCGCGGCGAAAGTACTGAAGAACGATTCCGAAGCCGTAGCGGCTGTACGTGAACTCGTTTCGTTCATTCCTCAGAATAATAACGACGGTGCGTTTGAGCTTGAAAACAGCGATGAGGTTAACCGTCTCATCGAAGCCGACACAGCCGACGCGGAAAATCTGATTAAAGCATTTGCTGACAACGGCAAATTCATCGAACTGTACGCAGATTACGCTAAGAGCATTGCTACGGGATTCATCTCATTAGGCGGAATCGTATGCGGTGTCGTTGCGGCAAATCATACGGTAAATGACGGCAGAATTACATCTAAAGCAGCAAGAAAAGCATCGAGATTTATTTCGTTCTGCGATTGCTTCGGCGTTCCGGTTATCACATTGGTTGATTCCGAAGGCTTTGATGTTAACGGAAGTGAAGAGAAGAATCCTTTCGCATCCGAGATAGGCAAGCTGGCATCGGCTTACGCATCTGCCGAAATTCCGCTTATAACACTTGTAACGGGTGCGGCCTACGGTTCGGTATTTTCCGTACTCGGCTCCAAATCAATAGGTGCCGATATTGTATTTGCTCTTGAGAACGCAAAGATTTCATGCCTGAGCTCGAAGTCAGCGGTAGCATTATTATGGAATGATAAAATTTCCGCGGATGTTACACGTGATGATCTCGAAACAAAATGGGATGAAACCGTAGCAACTCCTTTCGAAGCCGCTAAAGCAGGTGAAATCGACGATATCATCGAAATCGGCGAAATAAGACAGAGACTTGCTTCCGCGGTTATGATGCTTTCAGCTAAGAATGTCGAGAATACATACCGCCGTCATGCAAATATGCCTCTTTGATGAGGTTTCTGAGATACAATTTCAGAAAATCGTAAGAAAGGATATTTGTGTATGAATTATCTGCCTTTATTTTTAGTATATAACCCGCCGTATGAGACAATGTCCGACAAGCTGAAGCTGTGCGGAAAAATGCTTTTACAGGGTATGGGAACCGTATTCCTTGTACTCATCGTACTGTGGGGAATTATTGAACTTTTCAGCTATATTTCCACATCCGGTGAGCGTGCGGCAAAGAAGCAGGAAGAAACCAAAGCAGCAGCTCCCGCTCCCGCAGCGAAGAACGAAAAGGTTGTCAAAAGCGAAGAAATCGCAGAGCCCATCGTGGAAGCGGCACCGGTTGCCGATAACGACGACGGTGCGATTGTTGCGGCTATAATGGCTGCGATCGAAGCGTACAGACGTGAAGAAGGAACATATTCACTCCCGTACAGAGTGGTATCATTCAAGAGAAAAAACACAAAAAACAGCCGCGGCTGATATAAATGATTTAATCGGAGGAACATCATGAAAAAATATAATGTAACCGTAAACGGTGTAGTATATGAAGTAGTTGTCGAAGAAGCAGACAACTCCGCAGCACCCGCAGCCGCAGCAGCACCTGTGGCAGCACCCGCACCCGCTCCCGTTGCCGCTCCCAAAGCAGCAGCACCTGCTCCCGCACCCGCTCCCAAGGCATCCGGTGCTCAGGGAAGCGTTAAAGTAGTAGCTCCGATGCCCGGAACTATTTTAAAGCTCAATGTAAAAGTCGGAGATACTCTTAAAGCCAACGACCTTGTTTGCATTCTCGAAGCTATGAAGATGGAAAACGAAATCTTCACAGCTGAAGGCGGTGTTGTAAAATCAATCGAATCTGCACAGGGCGCAAGCGTTAATGCCGGAGACGTTATCATTACTCTGGGTTAATTTTGCTCTCGTAATCCCCAAATTTTAGATTAGGAGTGAAATAAATTGTCGTCATTTTTTACTAATTTATACAGTACAACGGGATTGCCGATTCTTTTCAAGGATCCTACACTACTTGTGCAGACACTCATAATGTATGTAATAATAGGCATTCTGTTTTACCTTGCTATAGTGAGAAAGTTCGAACCGCTTCTCCTTCTTCCGATTGCGTTCGGTATGCTGCTCGCAAACCTTCCCGGAGCAAACCTCTTCCATATGGACTTGTTCATTCACGAAGACGGTTCTCCCATAAATTTCCAGCAGATAGTGGAAGAAGGAAACCTTATCGACTTCTTATATCTCGGTGTTAAGCTCGGTGTTTATCCGTCGCTCATATTCCTCGGTGTAGGTGCGATGACGGACTTCTCGGCACTGATCGCAAACCCTAAGTCGCTTCTTCTCGGTGCTGCCGCACAGCTCGGCGTTTTCGTGGCATTCATAGGGGCTATTTTCCTCGGATTTACTCCCTCGGAAGCCGCATCCATAGGTATTATCGGAGGAGCCGACGGCCCTACCGCTATTCTCGTAACTAAAACATTGGCGCCGCACCTGCTCGGAGCAATTGCGATTGCGGCATATTCGTACATGGCACTTATTCCCATTATTCAGCCGCCGTTTATGAAGCTTCTTACAACAAAGAAGGAACGTGCGGTTGTAATGACAACGCTGCGTCCCGTATCACAGAAGGAAAAAGTTATCTTCCCGATTATGGTAACGCTCATAGTCAGCATCTTTGTGCCCGATGCTGCTCCGCTTGTAGGTTTCCTTATGTTCGGTAACCTTCTCAATGTCAGCGGTGTTACAGACCGTCTTTCGAAAACCGCTCAGAATGAGCTCATGAATACAGTAACTATCTTCCTCGGTGTTTCTGTCGGAGCTACAGCCAATGCGTCAAACTTCCTTGCTCTCAGCACAATTAAGATAATTATTCTCGGACTTTGCGCATTCTCTGTTTCGACAATCGGCGGACTTCTCTTCGGTAAGCTTATGTATGTCGTTACCAAGGGTAAAATCAATCCGCTTATCGGTTCTGCGGGCGTATCTGCCGTTCCGATGGCAGCCAGAGTTTCTCAGGTTGTAGGACAGAAAGAAAACCCGTCGAACTTCCTTCTCATGCACGCTATGGGACCGAATGTTGCCGGAGTTATAGGTTCGGCTGTTGCCGCAGGTGTGTTCCTGTCAAATTTCAATAGGTAAGTTATTGTTATAGAAAGGGTTTATTGACATGGCAAAAGTAAAAATTACCGAAACCGTCCTCAGAGACGCACATCAGTCTCTTATTGCTACACGTATGACGACTGCCGATATGCTTCCGATACTCGAGGAAATGGATAAGATAGGATATTATTCACTTGAAGCATGGGGCGGTGCTACATTCGATTCATGCCTGCGTTTCCTTAACGAGGATCCGTGGGACAGACTCCGTCAGATAAGAGCAAAGGTTAAAAACACCAAGCTTCAGATGCTGTTCAGAGGTCAGAATATTCTCGGATACAGACATTACGCAGATGATGTTGTTGAATATTTCGTTCAGAAATCTATCGCAAACGGTATCGATATTCTCAGAATATTCGATGCTCTGAATGACGCAAGAAACCTGAAAACCGCTATCAATGCAACAAAAAAAGAGGGCGGACACGTTCAGGCTGCAATCAGTTATACTATCAGCCCCGTTCACTCAAGCGAAGCTTTCGCTAAATACGCAAAAGAGCTTGAGGAAATGGGTGCGGACTCGATCTGTGTTAAGGATATGTCCGGATTGCTTACACCGTACACTGCGTATGATTTGATTAAAACACTCAAGGAAACCGTAAAGATTCCGATTCAGCTTCATACGCACTATACAACCGGTTTGGCGTCAATGACTATTCTCAAGGCCGTAGAAGCAGGTGTTGATATTGTAGATACCGCTATTTCTCCTATGGCTATGGGAACATCTCAGGCTCCGACGGAAGCTATTGTAGCTACACTTAAGGGTACACAGTGGGATACCGGTCTTGACCTTGCAGCTCTCGACAAGGTATGCAAGTACTTTACACCTCTCAGAGAAGAATATATCAAATCCGGCTTGCTTGATCCCAAGGTTCTTAAAGTCGACGTAAATTGTCTTCTTTATCAGGTTCCCGGCGGAATGCTTTCCAATCTTGTTTCACAGCTTAAGCAGCAGGGCAAGAGCGAAAAGCTTGCGGAGGTACTCGAGGAGGTTCCGAGAGTCAGAGAGGACGCGGGCTTCCCGCCGCTCGTAACACCTACATCACAGATTGTAGGCACACAGGCTGTACTTAATGTTATATCCGGAGAAAGATATAAGCTCGTATCCAAGGAGTTCAAGGGTATGATTCGCGGTGACTACGGTAAGACGCCCGCACCTATCGATCCCGCATTTGTTAAGAAGATTATCGGCAATGACAAGCAGATTACCTGCCGTCCCGCAGATAATATCAAGCCCGAGCTTGAAGAGCTTCGCAAGAAGGTTAAGCCGTATGAAGAACAGGAAGAAGATGTTCTTTCATATGCTCTCTTCGAACAGGTAGCCGAAAAATTCTTCGAATACAGAAAGAACAAGAAATACGGTCTCGACGGTGATAACGCTGACGGAAAACTCGGTGTACATACGGTTTGAGTAAAGCCGTAATACCAAATGCATAGAAGAAAACCCCTGCATGCAATGCAGGGGTTTTTGTATGCGCATATATTTGTGACGAGGTTCATATTCGGATTTTTTCCATCAATTCAAGCTTTCTTTTGGATGAGCTGTATGCGAGACGCATGTCGCCGAGTTCATCAGCACATTTTTCAAGATCGCATAGAACTTTATAGCTCATATAATACGGAAGAGAGTTGTCAAGTGAAAGCTCTCGCAGCTTTTTCTGAGCGTCGTATATTTTATGATCGGCAATCATGCTCAATGCGGATAGATGTCTGTCGTAGAATGAATTTTTGGCAAAAACAAACGGAAACGGAACATTATTTTTTATAGCTTTTAATGCAGTAAAATACTCGACAAGAGCGGATGGAACAAATTCGCATATATAAGAGAATGAGCATAAGAGTTCGGGAATACCGTCGGTGGCTGACGAACGGATAAGCTCACGGTAAAACACAGCCGAACGGGGCACCGACTCTCCGCAGTATATCGAGTTTGCCGCGGCTTTTTCGGCTGATTCGAAATCGGAAACCGCACACGGTATGTCAAGTTCTTCGGCGGAACGTATTCCCGTCATCATGTATGATACAGATAAAATATAAGATATTTCGTCATCCGGTTTTTCGTGCGGAAGATTCATGCACAAACGCTGACATTCACGATAATCTTTAGCTTTGAATTTGTCCTTGATTTCATCTATTACGGTAAGCATCAAAAAACGACGTTCGTTTTCCGAATCCGATGAGAAAAAGTATCCCGCAGGGGTGTTTAACTTATCGGCGATATACAGCAGTGTCTTAACGGACGGGGATGCACTGCCGTTTTCGATAAGACTGAGCATATTGCGTGTGATTTTATCTCCGGCGAGTTCCTTCTGAGTTATGCCGTCCTTAATACGCAATTCACGTATTTTTTGCCCGATAAGCTTATCTATATCGTGAGCTTCGTCTGCTTTAATCATGGGATATACCGTATTTTTCGTCAATTTCGGCTAACTGCTTTTTAATCTCTTCAACAATAGATGACTTGAAGTAGTCGATTCTGTCGTTCATTTCGGAGCTTCTTTTATCGATTTTTTGTACCAATGCGTTGATTTCATATTGGATTTCCGAAATGCCCGTTTCTACTTCATGGGAGCAATTGTCAATATTGGAATGGAGGTCGCTGCT
Organism: bacterium; assembly: GCA_963642885.1. Taxonomy (GTDB): domain Bacteria; phylum Bacillota; class Clostridia; order Oscillospirales; family CAG-272; genus UMGS1696. Next base: position 13,181 of record CAVIJI010000012.1, on the reverse strand, counting down.
CACCGTGCTTAATAAGCTGTTTGTGAGTTCCGATAGTCTTTCGTGAATGTATGATGCTTCTTCCTCTGTTTCCGCTTTGATTTTAGCAACGGCGGCATCACAATCCTTTATTTTTTGATTGCATTCATTTTCGGCTTGTTCTATAATATGAGCTGCCTCATCCTTAGCGTTTTGCAGAATTGTGTCGGCACCGCGATTGGCGTTAATCATAATATCACCGAGACCCGAGCATATCTTATCGTACATTGTTATTTTAAATGCGGGGGAGTTTTTATCATTCGGATCTCCGAGATTGTTAATATCGTAGCTTACAGGCTGTATAAAAGTTGATGCATCGGCGGAAGATTCGGTGTTTGAGGGAATATTATCGTCGATTGCGGCTGTGTCATCATCGGAAACGGTGCAAGAAGAAACAGCGGTGTCGGTAATCGGTGCGGCTTTTTCGGAGATAAGCTTTGCCTTAACCGCATTGTCGGTTGTAAGTATCGATATTTTTTTATCTCGTTCGGCGATTTCGTTTTTCAGTTCGTTAATTTCGAGGTCGCGCTTGGCACTTTCGGATTTGGCGAGACGAAGCTTTTCTTCGTACTCGGATGTATCGGCGGCATTTAACAGCTCCGCTTTGAGCTTATCGCATTCACCGCGTAAATCGGTAAGTTCGTTGTCTTTCGCACTGTTTTGTTCTTTCAGTTCCGCTAAATTATCCGCTATTGCGGAGTTTATGTCACGTTCGTTTTGCAGCTCATCCTGCAGTGCGGAGTAAGACATTTTATTGTTTTCGATCTCATTTTGCGCGGCGGTCAATTGTGCGCTCAGATTTTCCAATAAGATGTTTTTTTCGCTGATTTTGTTTTCGGCATCGTTTATGGCATCCGCCGCGGAATTTTTTTCGTTTTCGTATGCTTCGTGCATGGAGTCGAGTTCTTTTTGGGTGTTTTCGATATTTGTTTTCAGTTCACTGACGAGTTTTTCCAAGTCTTCGATTTGTGTCGAATACTTAATATCCGTGTCTTTGATATAGCGGTTAACGTCATCCTTGTTATATCCGCCGATACCGGTGCGAAATTTAATATTACCGTTCATTTTCTTCTCCTTTATAACATTAACATGACTATGATTTTATTCTATCACATAAATTATGTAAAATCAATATATCACAACCGAGAGTAAAAATAATTTACATTTACGGCTGCGTTGAAAAACCGGACAGGCGCATTAAAACATTATTGAACGCACCAAATTATCATACAATAAAAATCAGCCATATATACGGCAAAAATAGGAGATTTTGGTATAGACGAAAACTTGTTTATGTGGTATAATATAATGTATATTACTGTATTAAATTTGCTGTAAACGGAGTTGCGTATGGACTATAAACATTTAGCGGATATTCTTTTTCCCGATTTAAAGCTTACCGTTGAGGAAGTTGAGGCAATGTATCCTCCGAGAAATTTGCCTGAAGGAGCCAAGGTTACGAGATTTGCCCCCAGCCCCACTGGTTTTGTTCATTTCGGCGGTATGTATCAGGCCGTGGTCGATGAGAGACTGGCACATCAGAGCGGCGGTGTTTTCTTCCTCAGAATCGAAGATACCGACGGACAGCGCGAAATCAAAGGTGCGGTTGAAGCCTTGCTGCACACACTTGATTATTACGGTGTTAAATATGATGAAGGCGTGTCAATTGACGAAAACGGAAACGTATGCGATAAAGGCAACTACGGACCTTATAAGCAAAGTCAGAGAGCCGAATTATATCATGTATTCGCAAAGAAGCTTATAGAGGAAGGTAAGGCATATCCGTGCTTCTCAACCGAAGAAGAACTGGAAGAAATCCAGCAGACAGATAAGAAAGCCGAAATTAAAAATACAGACTGGCATGTCGCCGCCGAAGAGAAACGTGAAAAGATGCTTGAGGGCAGAAAATTCACGATGGAAGAAGTGGAAGCACACTTAAAGGCAGGAGACCCGTTTGTAATAAGAATTTTGGCCGATGGCGATCCCGAAAAGAAAACAAAATTCACCGATCTTGTTAAAGGAAACCTCGAGGTTCCCGAAAACGACGAAGACTTCGTTCTTCTTAAATCCGACGGAATACCGACATATCATTTTGCACATGCGGTTGATGATCACCTTATGAAGACGACTCACGTTATTCGCGGTGAGGACTGGCTTCCCAGCCTTCCGAAGCATATACAGCTTTTCCGTTATCTCGGATTCAAGATGCCTAAATACTTACACACTGCTCAGATACTGAAGCTTGACGAAAACGGAGGCAAAAAGAAGCTTTCGAAGCGTGATATGGGTGCCAAGATGGATGATTATCGTGAAATGGGTTACGCTACGGAGTGTGTTTGGGAATATTTGCTTACACTTCTCAATTCCAACTTCGAAGAATGGCACGCTCAAAATGCCGATAAGAGCTATATGGATTTCCCCTTTAATATCAAGAAGATGTCTGTTTCGGGCTGTCTGTTCGACTACAATAAGCTGAATGACGTTTCGAAGAACGTGCTTTCACATATGAGTGCCGATGAGATATACGAAAAAGCGGCTGACTGGGCTAACGAATTCGATCCCGAATTCGGAAAATATCTGACGGATAATCCCGAATACGCCAAGAAGATTTTCTCAATCGGAAGAGGCGGAAAGAAGCCGAGAAAAGATTTCGCGACTTTGGCCGAGATTAAGCCGTTTATAGGTTTCTTCTATGACAAGTATTTCACAATAGAGGATAATTATCCCGAAAAATTCGATAAAGCGGATATTAAGCTCACACTCGAGGAATTCAAGGCATCATTCGATATTAACGACGATATGAATACATGGTTCTCGAAGATACAGAATATCGGAGAGAAGATGGGCTATACTTCCGATATGAAGGCATATAAGGCATCTCCCGAAAGCTATAAGGGAAATGTCGGTGATATTTCGATGTTTATAAGAATTGCGGTTACCGGTAAGATGAATTCACCCGATATGTACGCTGTTATGCAGATACTCGGATATGATAAGGTAATCGAAAGAATCGATAAAATGCTTGAAACACTTTAACTAAACAGATAAAAGGAATAATAATATGGCTGAAAATTCATCTAACTTTATTTATGATTTTATTGATGAAGATATCGCGGAAGGAAAAACAGAGACCGTACATACTCGTTTTCCACCCGAACCGAACGGATATCTTCATATCGGACATTGTAAAGCATTGATAATAGACTTCGGTACCGCTCAGAAATATAACGGATTGTGCAATCTCAGAATGGATGACACGAACCCCGCTAAAGAGGACACCGAATTTGTCGACGCTATAAAGGAAGATATACATTGGCTCGGTTTTGACTGGGGAGACAGATTCTTCTACGGCTCCGACTATTTCGAGAAGACATATGAGCTTGCGGAAAAGCTGATACAGAACGGAGACGCATATGTTTGCGAGCTGACACCGGAACAGTTTAAAGAATACAGAGGAGACCTCACTCATCCCGCAGTATCACCTTTCCGCGACAGACCGACCGAGGAAAGTCTCGATCTTTTCAGACGGATGAGAGCAGGAGAATTCCCCGAAGGTAAATATACACTCCGTGCTAAAATCGATTTGGCGTCGGGCAACTTTAATATGAGAGACCCCGTTTTATACAGAATCCGTTATATCGAGCACCATAGACAGGGCACAAAATGGTGTATATTCCCGATGTATGATTTTGCTCATCCCATTCAGGACGCTCTCGAGGGTATAACACACAGCTTGTGCTCTCTTGAATATGAAGACCACAGACCGCTTTATAACTGGGTTATCGAGCATACGGATGTACCCTCAAAGCCGAGACAGATTGAATTTGCACGTCTCAATATAACAAATACCGTTCTCTCCAAGAGATATCTGCGTTATCTTGTCGAGAACAATATCGTCGACGGTTGGGATGACCCGAGAATGCCTACTCTTTGCGGACTCAGAAGAAGAGGTTACACAGCTTCTTCAATACTCGATTTCATAGGCCGTATAGGTGTGTCGAAGGCAAACAGCATGGTAAATATCGAGCTGCTCGAACATTGTGTGAGAGAAGAACTTAATAATAATGCCGCACGCAGAATAGCTGTTCTTAAGCCTATCAAGGTTGTCATAGATAACTATCCGGATGATAAGGTCGAGTATTTCGATATGCCGAATAATCCGAATGATCCCGAAGCAGGTACGAGAAAAGTTCCGTTTACCAAGGAGCTGTACATAGACGAGGATGATTTTGCCCTTGTTCCGCCGCCGAAATTCTTCAGACTCAAGCCCGACGGAGAGGTTCGTTTGATGGGCTCATACATCATAAAATGCGGCGAAATCATAACGGACGAGGATGGTAAGGTTAAGGAGATACACGCTACAGCGGATCTTGTTACAGGTACAAATGCTCCCACGGACAGAAAAGTGAAGGGAACTATTCACTGGCTCAGTGCAAAGTATGCATCTGATACCACAGTAGTGCTTTACGACCGTCTGTTTACCGAGGAGAACATGAATGATCTGCCGGAAGGTAAGAGTTATGTTGACTTCCTTAATCCGGAGTCGGCTGTTAAGGTTGAAAACGTAAAGGTTGAGCCTGCACTTGCCGAAGCAAAGCCCGGAGAAAAATTCCAGTTTGTACGTATCGGTTATTTCTCAAAGGATACGAAGAACGATAACACATTCAATCGTGTCGTGTCACTCAAGGACAGCTACAAACCGCAATAACGATAAGATAATATGAAAAAACAGAAGCCATATCCGCTCAAAAGAGCGGATATGGCTTCTGCGGTTGTTTATAGTTCAAAAGGACTATTACTGATTTTTCTTTATGGAATGAAGCTTGATGAAATAGAATACCGTATGTGCAAGAGTGGTTACAATCCATGATATCGGGTAGGAAATGTATAGAGTGAACAGTGAAGGATCAGAGTTGAATACCGTTGCTATCCACACGATTCTGAGCAGGCAGGAGCCGACAAGCGAGTTTATCATAGGTATTAATGACATTCCCATTCCGCGCTGTCCGCCTACCATAACCTCCATCATTCCGCACAGGAAGTATGTGAGTACTATGTAACTCATTCTTGTCATACCGTACGGTATTGCATCGGGATCGTTGGGAAGATAAATGGACAGTAAAGGCTCACCGAAGCAATAGGTGGTCACACCGAATACAAGTCCTATAACTGTAACAAGTATGAGGCATACGCATTGTACTTTGTTGATTCTGTCGTATTTTTTCGCACCTACATTTTGACCTACGAATGTCAGGGAAGCCTGATATACGGAGTTCATCGCAATGTATGTGAAGCCTTCCAAGCTCGATGCCGCACCGTTTCCGGCCATGACAAGCGAACCGAATGAGTTGACCGCCGACTGAATAACAACGTTTGAAAGAGAGAACACCGTTCCCTGGAAGCCTGCGGGCAATCCTATGTATAACATTTTCTTGAGCTTATCCTTGTGGATGCACATCTTCTTCGGAATAAATTTGACGCAATCCTTGGATTTCATCATATAGACAATGACCATTACGGCAGACAGTATCTGCGAGATTACGGTTGCGTATGCAACACCGGCCACACCCATATGGAAAACGATAACCAGTATAAGGTTAAGAATCACATTCACGATTCCGGAAATTGTGAGAAAATAGAGAGGGCGCTTTGTATCACCGATTGAGCGAAGTATTGATGCTCCGAAGTTATAGGCCATATTGGCAGGAGTTCCGACGAAATATATCATAAGATATTCGGTCGAAAGGGGAAGAACATCCTCGGGGCTGCCCATCCAAATCAAGAATTGACGTGAAAAAACGAGACCGATAGCACCTACGACAACTCCGCCGATTATACTGACGAGATATGATGTGTGTACGGTTTTGCTGACACCGTCATAATCCTTTGCTCCGTAGTCCTGAGCGACTACTACTGCGGCACCGACAGAAAGTCCCATGAATACATTGACAAGCAGATTTATCAGTGAACCTACCGAGCTGACAGCCGCAAGTGCGTTTGAACCGTCATAGTGCCCCACAACCACACTGTCGGCGGCATTATACAGAAGCTGAAGTATGCCCGTGAGCATAAGCGGAATTATATATTTAATTATTTTTAAAGTAAGAGGGCCTTCGGTTAAATCGTCTTTCTTATTTATTTCTTTAGTGTTCATTAAGTCAGTGTTTCCTTAGCATTTGTAAAATATACTATCGAGATTTTATTATATCATTATAAAACCCGAAAAACAATAGCAATTAAGACGTTTTTTTATATAATTAAATACCATACATTTGAGTATAAATTAGATGCTTGAATAGATACGTATTATGTGATAAAATTAAGTCGGTGTGAATTATATGATTGGAGAATATTTATGATACGAGAACTTATGCATGACCCTATATTTTTGTCCGCCGAATCAGAGAAAGCGACAGCGAATGATGCGGAAACGGCACAAGACCTGCTTGACACATTGCTTGCACATAAATCGGAATGTGTGGGAATGGCGGCTAATATGATCGGCGTACGAAAGCGTATAATAGCGTTTCTCGATGAAAGCGAGATAAAAGAGAAGTATACGGTCATGTTTAATCCCGAAATTATAAAAAAGAGTGCGGCATATGAAGCAGAAGAAGGCTGCCTTTCGCTTTTGGGTGAACCGAGAAAATGCGTACGATACAAAAACATAAAGGTGCGGTATATGAATGCGGATATGCAGGTAAGAATCAAAAGCTATACGGGTTGGACGGCACAGATAATACAACATGAAGTAGATCACTGCGGCGGAATATTAATATAGGATAAAAACAGACTGCTCATATAAATTGAGCAGTCTGTTTTTCACTCTGGAGTGGGATGTATATCTTAATTGTTAAGCTTAATTTTGTTCCCACTCGGTATTAAACCCAAACGTCGGAGAATTTCACTTCAGTGAAATTCTCTGGAGTGGGATGTATATCTTAATTATTAAACTTAATTTTGTTCCCACTCGGTTGTCATAGTGACAGGTATGATATTGCCGTTTGAATCAAGTTCCATTTTATCGATACAAAGGAATCTTGCGTTCGGATCTTTATTATCGGGCTTGTGACGGTGGTAAACCATGAGATAGCTGTCGGTTTCGGGAAGGTATAAGAAACCGTTATGTCCCGGTCCGTTTGCTATTTTGCTGTCACCGGTTGAAAGAATCGTGGAGGCTGACGTGAAGGGCCCCCAGGGTTTATCGGATATACAGTAGTTAACTCTGTATGAACCGTCTCCCCAACCTCCGGATGACCACATGAAGTAATACTTGTCACCGCGTTTCATCATGCAAGGACCTTCAACGTAATCGGGAGGAGTGATTTCCTTGAATATCTGACCGTCGTCAAACGGAACGAATCCTGTCATCTCGTCGTTCATTTTGCATATGTTGCAGTGACCCCAACCTCCGTAGTAGAGATACATCGTACCGTCTGTGTCTTTGAATAGATGAGCATCTATCGGTTGGGCACCGTTGTGGAAATCTCCTACGAGAGGCTTGTCGGTAAGTGCTTTAAACGGACCTGTGGGACTGTCGGAAACCGCTATTTCGAGACCTCCGACCTCACTCTTGTGAGGTATGTCGTTTGAGGCGAAAATGTAATAATATTTGCCGTTCTTTTCTTCGATTGTCGGGGCCCAGATAGCACACTTTGCCCACGGGAATCCGCTCATGTCGATTATGTTTTCGATTTTTTTCCAGTGTGTGAGGTCTTCCGACACAAAACAGGAATGATTCTTCTGATCGTCAAAAGGCAGGGAGTGTGTAACATATATTATGTATTTGCCCTCATAGTATCGTGCTTCGGGATCGGCATACCAACCTTCGTCGAGGGGATTGTGAACAGAGAATTTCATGAAATATCCTTTCGTTTAAGAGCTCTTATGCCTCAAAGCCTGCGTATTCGAGCAGTCTCTTTTCAGCTTCGGGACACCAGAGCTCGCCTGCGTTCTTGCATATAACATCAAGATCGGCATAAAGCTCACCGAGCTTTGTACCCTTGTTTTCCTCGGCTGCCTTGCCGAAATCTTCGATAGCGGTGAGAGGAAGCTCTACATGGGTGTATATGAGCTTCTTGGCACCCTTGATTTTGGGAAGATTCATTGTGGTTTCGGCACAGGCGTTAAGACCGCCGATATGAGTAATCATACCCGCGGGGTTGATCGCTTTTGCTTCCATAAGCTTGATGGATTCCTTCATATCATCCGTATTACCGCCGGATGTGCCGACTATATGAGTAGATGCGTAATGTACATTGTAGAAGTTGAACATTGCGGAGAATTCGGGATTTGTGGGGCCTGCGAAGAAGTTAAGGCATCCGTCGCGTGCAAGAAGAGCGTCGCCCATTTCGACAACAGGCTTAACGGGAGCATATACGAATACATCATTGAAGCCTTCGCCGTTTGTTATGCTGCGGAGATATTCAACGGGATTTTCGATGTTTCCCGTGTTTATGAATCGGAGGTCAACACCGTACTTCTTTGCCTCTTCGGGAGGAAGAAGCTTTTCGGCTCTCTTGAGTCTTGCTTCGTCAAGGTCTGTAACTATAAGAAGCTTGGGGGCACGTCCGCCGTGAACGGCATAATCCGCACAGCCGAGTCCCATGGGTCCCGCACCTGCGAGAATAGCCATGTTGCCGCCCTCTTTTACACCCATATCATGAGAGTATACACCGGGGGTGGTGTGGTAGCAAGCGTGGTAACCGCCTACAATGCAGCTCATAGGCTCGGAAAGGCTGCCGTAGAAATACGCGTCACCGTTGTAGGGGAGGAGGCAATCCATCAGCATAACCTCTTCGGGGATGATAACGTATTCGGAAGCGCCGCCGCAGTATTTATATGAGTATCCGGGAGATGCGAGGGAGCCCTTGTAGTTTATCGCGGGCTGTATAACGAATTTGTCGCCTGCCTTGAATTTGTCAGCCCATTTGGAACCGACCTTAACGATTTTGCCGCAGAATTCGTGACCGATAATAACGGGATTTTCGCTTACATCGTCGGGAACTCTCTTATGTGCCGAACCCTGAGATGCGGCTTTGTAAGAGGACATACATATACTGTCGGAAATGATACATGCCAATATTTCACCATCGCTTATTTCGGGGAGATCGATTTCCTCGAGGCGAAGGTCCATAACGCCGTGAAGTCTTACTGCTTTTGTTTTCATTTTATATTTCTCCTTTAAGGATTATTTTTATTTCTTTGAGGGCGTGATAAAGCCTATTTTGCGTCTGACCTTTGACATGGTTCTTTCCGCATCGTGGGCTGCCTGCTCGGCTCCGCTTATCATTATGCTTTCGAGATAAGCTTTATCGGCAGACAAGCGTGCGAATTCGGATTGTACCGGTGCCAGTGCATCCGCGCAAACTTCGCCGACAGCCAATTTGAAGTCACCGTAGCCTTTACCTTCGAATTCATGCTCGATATCTTCCATTGATTTGCCTGTGAAGGCACTGTAGATGGACATCAAATTGTTAACGCCGTCCTTGCCGTCGGCATATCTGACCTCGCTGCCGGAGTCGGTAACGGCTCTTTTGAATTTGCGGATTATGACATCGCGTGAATCGAGGATTCTTACTACCGCATTTTCGTTTTCGTCGGATTTGGACATTTTCTTTGTGGGATCCGCAAGAGACATGATTTTCGCAGATGTTTTCGGAATATACGGTTCGGGAATAACGAAGGTGTCACCGTATATCGAATTGAATCTTGCGGCGACATCACGTGTAAGCTCGAGATGCTGCTTCTGGTCGACTCCGACGGGAACCATTTCGGTTTGATAAAGAAGAATGTCGGCTACCATAAGAGAGGGATATGTGAAAAGGCCCGCATTGACATTATCCGCGTTCTTAGCGGATTTGTCTTTAAACTGTGTCATACGCGATAATTCACCGAACATTGTGTAGCAGTCGATTATCCAACCGAGCTCTGCGTGTGCCGAAACATGGCTCTGTACAAAAAGAGTATTCTTTTCCGGGTCAAGACCGCACGCAATGTAAAGTGCGAGTGTTTCATAGGTTCTGCGGCGCAGATCTGCGGGAACCTGACGTACTGTGATGGCGTGTTCGTCGACTACGCAGTAGTAGCAATGATATGTGTCCGAAAACTCCGAGAAGTTTTTGATTGCGCCGAGGTAATTTCCTATTGTAAGAACACCCGACGGCTGAACACCTGAGAATATAACTTTTTTATCCTTATACATGGTCGAATCCTTTAAATATAGTTATCTTAAATTATTGTATATTGCTTCGCGGGAGCGTATACCGCGGAGTTTTTTCATCACATTATTATCCTTACCGAAATATTCGTGAAGAATCATATATTCATTATACAGCTCGTTGTATACTGCCGTGTTGTGCGGAATCGGTTTATATACGATATCGGAAACAGAACCCATTCTCGCAGAAGCGTCGGCGATTGTGTCGTAAACACCTGCTGCATATGCGGCAAGTATCGCCGAACCCGTTGCGGGACCGTGAGCGGAGCCTGCTATGCTTATTTCGTATCCGAGCACATCGGCATATATCTGCATAGTAACGGGGTCTTTTATTGCGATTCCGCCTGATGCGATAAGCTCTGTAACGGGGATGTCATGCGAGTTGTAGTTTTCTATGACGGTTTTACAGCCGAACGCAGTGGCCTCGATAAGTGCACGAAACATTTCCTCGGGCTTTGTGGAAAGACTCATGCCGATGAACAGTCCCGACAAATCCGAGTCAACGAGTATGCTTCTGTTTCCGTTCCACCAATCGAGCGCGAGTAATCCGCTCTCACCCGCCGAAATATGCGACATTTTTTCCACAAGGAGCTTTAATACCGATATACCGCGTTCATCGGCTTCTTTTTTGTATTCGGCAGGGGCGAGATTATCGGCAAACCATGAAAAATGATCTCCTACACATGACTGTCCGGCTTCGTATGCATACATTCCGGGAATAAATCCGTTTTTCACAATTCCGCATATCCCGGGAATATCGTGTATTTCATCGCTTAACAGCATTGTACAGGTAGATGTGCCGAGTATCATCAGCATTTTGCCGGGAGTGAAGATTTTTGCGGCGGGTACAGCTGCGTGTGCATCGGCACTGTTTACGGTAACTGCACATTTTGTTGTGAGTCCTGTCAGCTTAGCCGCACTTTCCGTTATATATCCGGCGCATGAACCGACCGAAAGCATTTGAACGCTGCCGTAACCGAGCTTTTCTTCCGAGACATTTTCCATACGAGGGTCAAGTGAACGCAAAAAGCTTTTGTCGGGATACTTGCCGTCTATAAATATCGATTTGAAACCTGCAACGGCAGACGAACGTGTCTGTTTACCTGTAAGCATCCAGGTAATCCAGTCACCTGCTTCGATGAAGAAATCGGCGGCTTCGTAAACACTCGGCGCTTCCTCGAGGGTTTGCCATATTTTCGGGAACATCCACTCGCTTTGTATTTCTCCACCATAGAGGTAAAGCCACGACTCGCCTCTCTCGCGCGCTATGTCGGTCAGCCGCTTTGCATATACCGAGGAGGAATGATCTTTCCACAGTCTGGCATATGCATATGGGTTAGAGGCAAAACGAGGATCGAAGCAAAGAGGAGTTTTATCTTTGTAAACAGGCATTAATGTACATATTGTAAAGTCGATACCGAGGCCGACAACCTCATCAGGTGATATACGGCCTTTTTCAATGACTTCGCGTATGACGTTTGATAAGACATCAAGATAATCTTCGGGAGATTCTATGGCCCAATCACTGCCGAGCTTAATTCGTTCATCATAAGGAGAAACGAGATAATCGTCCATAACTCCGTGAGGGTACTGATATACCGCGCTTGCGATTTCACATCCGTCGGATGCACGAAGGAGCACGGCACGTCCCGAGAGGGTTCCGAAGTCGATGCCTATAGTATATTTTTCGATAGATTCCCACCACACTTAATAAGCATTATGAAGGAAAAGCCGATTTCGGATTGTTCTTACACTTAAGGAATGCAATAATATGGGTTTAAACAAGAAAATCCGTTGATTCGGCATACTCCAAACAACATTATACTCTATTGTCGATATAAAGTCAATTTTAAATTTGCTCAAAAAGAAAAATGGTAACACAATTATCTTGTATTGTTTATTGTGATTTGTTATAATAAAAATGTGACTAGTGTTATATAAAACACGAATCAATAACACGAATGGGATAAACATCGATAAACGATGCCTTTGCGATTGCAGAAGGAGTATATGATTATGGATGATAAGAATTTACATGAAGATGAAAATTTAAATAACGAAAACGAATCGAACGAAGCGAGAAAAATACGTGCTTTAGGCGAAGCGGATGAAACAAAGGAAGAAGAACCTGTAAAGGTAAATAAGCTTGAGAACTTTTGGTATCATAATAAATTCAAAATAATAATGACCACGGCTTTTGCGTTTATAATCGCGGTTGCCTCATGGCAGTATCTCAGCAGAATAAATCCTGATGTGAGCATAATATATGCAGGCCCCGAATATATTACCGCAAATCAAAACAAAGCATTTTGCGAAATTCTGCAGAATATGATGGTGGACTACAATAATGACGGGAAAAAGTATGTTCAGCTCAACGATATGATTTTTATGAGTGACGATCAGATCGGCGATTATGTTGAAAGCGTTGAGGAGGAGGGAGAAACGGCGGTAGTCGACAAGCTGACAAACAAACAGACTTACGAACGCTTCACATATGAAATATTCGGCGGTGAATCGGTAATCTGCATACTGTCGGAGGATCAGTATCTGGATGTGGCATCGTCCGACGGTTTTTTGCCGCTGTCGGAGATATTCGATGAAATTCCCGAAGGCGCGATTGATGAATACGGAATCAGGTTTTCCGAGACAAAGCTGTGTAAATTTTACGACGCGGCAAAGATATTTCCCGATGACGCGGTAATAGCTCTGAGAAGACTTTCGACTATGTCGGCCATTACGGGAAAAAAGAAAGCGGAAAAGCAATACGAATATCATTTGGATTTCTTCAGGCAGATGATAAACTTTGAGTATCCCGAGGGATATGTGCCGAGTGAAGAGTGAGAATGATATAATATATGTAGTGTAAACGCAGTTCGGGAGTGGCGACTGAGGCGACTAAAAAATAATTCGAAAAAAAGGAAAAAAACTTTAAAAAAGGTATTGA
>CAVIJI010000011.1:38156-57266 GCA_963642885.1 bacterium | reverse complement strand
GCTCACAAGCGGAGAAGTACGGTTTATTTTTGTAGTGGACATTTATAACGAAGGTGTTGACATTCCTGAAGTAAATACTGTGTTGTTCCTTCGTCCGACAGAATCACTAACGGTTTTCCTTCAGCAGCTTGGACGCGGTTTGCGTTTAGCAGAAGGAAAGGAGTGCCTGACAGTGCTTGATTTTATCGGTCAGGCAAATAAAAAATACAATTTTGAAGGCAAATTTGCGGCTTTGCTCTCTGGTGAATCGGGAAATTTACAAAAAGAAATAAAGGATGGTTTCGTATCTGTACCAAAAGGCTGTTATGTACAGCTCGAGAAAAAAGCAGCAAAGTATATACTTGAAAATATCCGTGCATCATTCAGTTTACGCACGGGTTTGATTTCACGTATTGCATCATTCACGGAGGACTCAGGTAAAGAACTTACACTTGAAAACTTTTTGGATTATTATCGTCTTGATATACGCAGTATTTATACGAAAGACAGCTTTTCCAGACTTTCGGTGCAGGCAGGGGTGAAGAACGATTTTGCCGAACCAATCGAGGAAACAATGTCAAAAGCATTTGGCAGACTTACCGTAATCGATTCACGTCGACTGATCTCATTTTTGCTTGATTTTCTTCCGAAAATTAAAAATGTTGATATAGATAAACTGCCAGATGTGAAAAAACGAATGCTTCAAATGTTCTATGTTACCGTATGGGGCGATACTGTGAATGACTGGAACAGCGATGAGGTACTGGAAAATCTTTACAGACTCGCGGACAGTCAGATTATGCTTGGCGAATTGCTTGAACTTTTGAGGTATCGTTTTAATCATATTGATTTTATCGATGAAACTGTAGATTTGGGCTTTGACTGTCCTCTTGATTTATATTGTACCTATACACGAGACCATATTCTTGTGGCTATGGATTTTATGAAGCCGAGCACGGTACGTGAGGGTGTAAAATATCTTCCCGACAAAAAGACGGACATTTTCTTCGTGACATTGAATAAATCCGATAAGGATTATTCTCCTACAACAATGTACAATGATTATTCCATAAGCGAAACTTTATTTCACTGGCAGAGCCAGAGCACCACATCGGAAGATTCTGCGACAGGAAGACGATATATCCATCATAAGGAAAATGGAAACCGAATCCTGTTGTTTGTTCGTGAATTTAAGACTGACCGCAGCTACGGCGGAGCCTGTGCCTACACTTTTCTCGGGACTGCCGATTATGTAAAGCATGACGGCTCGCGTCCGATGAATATAAGATGGAAGCTTGACCGTCCTATTCCCGCGAAGTACATAAAAAAGACGAATAAGCTCATCGGATAAAAGTCGGTTTCGTCATATTTTGTCATATTTCGATATCGCTTGCAAATACGGCGGGTTTGTGCTATACTTACGGCGTTGCTATTCTCGCTTTCCGATAAGGAGTTATTATGGATTTTCTTTATTTGCTTATCGCATGCCTGTTTTTCTCCGTGCAGTTTCTGTTTCAGAAAAACTTCCAAAAAAACACACGCGGAGGCTTCTCGGTCTCGATATGGAATCAGTTCGCGGTATATCTCTTTATGGCAGCTTATCTCGCCGTAAAAACCCGCTCCTTCGCCGTAAACGGTACAGCACTGATGTATTCCGTCCTTTATTCGGTGTCGGGATTGTTGAGCTCGGTTGCGTCCCTTTTCGCAATGCGCTACGGTAAGGTTTCGGTGGCTTCGGGCTTTTGCCTGGCAGGAGGTATGGTACTGCCGTTCTTCTACGGTATTATCGGCCTCGGCGAACCCGTGACTGTGTTGAAAATCGCGGGGATACTCGTACTGTGTGCCTCTCTTGTTCCGTCGCTTTTCGAAAAGGATCCGTACGGTAAAAAGCGCTCCGTATCCGATTTGATAAAATATACACTGTCGTGTCTCGTTGTGTTCTGCGGAAACGGACTTGTGAGTATCGTTTCAAAAGCACATCAGGTTTCTCCGAATGCAATCGGTACGGACGAGTTTGTTTTGCTGAACGCCGTTGTCTGCCTTACACTCACGGGAGTCGGTCTGCTCATTATGACCGCCGTGAACGGTGTCCACGGAGACAAGAAGCCGTTTCGCACCGTGTTCTACGAGCTGTCCGAAAAGCCGATGATACCGAAGATTTTCCTCTTGTGCATCGCCATGACCGCTTGCTACGCACTGTGCAACGGCCTCGGAAATATTTTCTCGCTTCGCTGTGCCATAACGATGGATTCATCGATTCAGTATCCGCTGCTTTCGGGAATCGTGATTTTCCTGACCGCCGTTCTCGGACGTATTTGCTTCCGTGAAAAAATCGGCAGGAACAATATCATCAGCCTCGCGCTGACCGTAGTCGGCATAACGCTGTTTATGATTCCCGCGTGAACGAAAATTTTACAGTAAAAAGAGGACACCGTACGCGGCGTCCTCTTTTCGGCTTGGCGGGAAATTAATATCAGAGTGCCCGTAAAAGAGCAACAAAAAAACCTTGACGAATACGCCAAGGTTTTTGTTATCTGAGTGACTGGACTTGAACCAGCGGCCTCTACCACCCCAAGGTAGCGCGCTCCCAACTGCGCCACACCCAGATAGGGAATGTTGTTCCCGACAGCTTTATCATTATAGCACTTGACAGAGCGTTTGTCAATACCTATTTTGAATTTTTTCTAAAATTCAAATACACCGCACTTGACAAAATTATTTCGCGGTGGTATAATTTGGACTAAGGGATATACCGTACGCCGCACCGCATACAGAGAGAAACAGTAGCTGAAAAGTTTCGGCAAGGAGACGTTATGGCACCACCCTGCCGAATAAAACGGCTTTACATTTTAAATAAATTGAGTTAAAAGCTCGGGTGGAACCGTGCGATCTTTTTTCGCACCCCGACAAGTTCTGTACCGCGGCTTTTTATTTTTGTGCGGTATGGTATTTTCACATCGGAACCGGAGGTGTTCATTATGTTTACCGTAAAATTTCCAGAGAAAGAGATGCAATTCGATTCTGCCGTAACGGCGTATGATGCTGCGCGCGCTGCCGAGCTTATTTCACGTGACGTACTCGCCTGCAGAATAAACGGAGTTGTTTCCGATCTTACAACACTTATCGACAGTGATGCCGCTGTTGAGCTTCTTACATTCGAAGACAAGGACGGCGCTCATGTACTTCGTCACACCGCGTCCCACGTTTTGGCCGCTGCCGTAAAGAGACTTTATCCCGAGGTAAAGCTTACAATCGGTCCCGCCATCGAAAACGGCTTCTACTATGATTTTGATTCCGACGTTACCTTCACTCCCGACGTTCTCGAAAAACTCGAGGCGGAGATGAAGAAAATCGTTAAGGAAAACGCTAAAATGGAGCGATTCACGCTTCCGAGAGAACAGGCTCTCGAGCTCATGAAGGATGAACCCTATAAGGTTGAGCTTATCAACGACCTTCCCGAGGATGCCGTTATTTCGTTCTATAAGATGGGCGAATTCACAGACCTTTGCGCAGGTCCTCACCTTTTCTCCACAGGCGCAATCAAAGCCTTCAAGCTTACAAGCTGCAACTCCGCTTATTGGAGAGGAGACGCCAAGAATAAGGTACTGCAGAGAATTTACGGTACCGCTTTCACAACAAAGGAAGCACTTAAGACTTACCTCGATATGATTGAAGAGGCAAAGAAACGCGACCACAGAAAGCTCGGCAAGGAGCTCGGTCTGTTCGCTATCCTTGATGAAGGCCCCGGCTTCCCGTTCTTCCTTCCCAAGGGAATGGTTCTCCGCAACACTCTTATCGAGTACTGGAGAGAAGTACATAAGAGATACGGCTATGTTGAAATCAGTACTCCTATGATGCTCAACCGTCAGCTTTGGGAGCGTTCGGGACACTGGGATCACTACAAGGAAAATATGTATACAACCGTTATCGACGGTACAGACTTCGCTATTAAGCCGATGAACTGTCCCGGCGGAATGCTCGTATACAAGCTCCAGCCTCATTCGTACCGCGATTTGCCTCTCCGTGTGGGCGAACTCGGTTTGGTACACCGTCATGAGCTTTCCGGTGCACTTCACGGTTTGTTCAGAGTACGCTGCTTCACACAGGATGATGCTCATATCTTTATGACATGGGATCAGATGAAGGACGAAATAAAGAACGTCGTAAGACTGTTCGATGAGGTATACTCGGTATTCGGACTTACATATGAAATAGAAGTTTCCACAATGCCCGAAGACCATATGGGTGACATTAAGGACTGGGATTTCGCTACCGAAACACTTAAGGAAGCGGTAAGCGAAATGGGCAAGACTTATGTTATCAACGAAGGCGACGGCGCATTCTACGGCCCGAAGCTTGACTTCCACCTTTCCGACTGCCTCGGCAGAACATGGCAGTGCGGAACAATTCAGCTCGATATGCAGCTTCCCGAAAGATTCGAGCTTGAATACACAGGCGCGGACAATGAAAAGCACCGTCCCGTTATGATTCACCGCGTGGTTCTCGGCTCCATCGAAAGATTTATCGGCGTAATCACAGAGCACTTCGCAGGCGCGTTCCCGCTTTGGCTCTCTCCCGTACAGGTTGAGGTACTTCCCGTATCCAACTCGTTCAACGATTACGGTGCCGAGGTTGCGAAGAAGCTCGATGAAGCAGGCATCAGAGTACACCTTGATGACAGAAACGAAAAAATCGGTTATAAGATTCGTGAAGCTCAGCTTCAGAAGACTCCTTATATGCTTGTTGTCGGCGAAAGAGAAAAGACCGACGGTTCCGTTTCGGTTCGTACAAGATCCGGCGAGGATAAGGGCGCTGTAAAGACAGAAGAATTCATCGCACAGGCTCTCGAAGAAATCAAAAATAAGGTAAGATAAACCTAAGATAAAATAATCAACGGCTGATCTCTCGTAAGATAAGAGGTCAGCCGTTTTGCTTTATGAGGTTAAGCCGAATCGAAGACGTGAGGGAAACTGTTCCGAGCCGTATACCGTCAGAGTAACACCGTCGTCACTCCATGTAATATCAAAGTTTTCCGCACTCACTATGGCACCGTCGTTTTTTACATCAAAAGAACGCGATGATATCTTTTTCCGTTTTTCGTATAAATCCGCTCGGCAGTGCGTTGCTCCGTACGGCCAGTCAGGCTCACCGATCATATATATTACCATCCTGTACTGCCCGTGTGATGAGTTCGCGATTTCCGTTTTCGCGTACTCGGTGCGCCACAATATACCTATAAGGCAGGCAAGCACCGCAGATACGCACACAATAAGCAGTGCGAATATTAAATTAAAGCATTTCCTGTCGTTTTTCATATTATCGCGAGCCTTAATTATTTCGGTTTAAGAGCGGGGATTAATCTTGATTCGATATCGTCTTATATTCCGAGATATCCTTTGAGCACCTTGAGTGAATTATATACTCCGTCAATGTGCGAACGCTCGTATCCGTGGCTTGCGTATACGCCCGCACCGATTAAACCGTGACGGATATCGTATCCCGCCGAAAGAGTAGCTTCGACATCGGAACCGTAGAACGGATATACGTCAACGGCATAATCCGCGCCTTCCTGCTTTGCGGCTGCAATAAGCTTTCCGATAACGGAGTACGAGTAAGGGCCGCCGGAATCCTTTGCACATATCGAAACCTGCTTCTCCGTGCATGAAAGTCCGTCTCCGACACATCCCATGTCTACCGAGATAGCTTCCGTTACTCCCGTCGGAACAGAGCCCGCACCGCCGTGACCGACTTCTTCGTAAACCGTAATATGGAGATACGTACGGCGGGGAAGTGTAATGCTTTCATCTTTGATAAAGCGAGCGAATCCGAGCAGAATGCCTACCGAAAGCTTGTCGTCAAGGAAACGGCTCTTTATATATCCGCTTTCGGTGATTTTCGTTCTCGGGTCGAAAGCTACTATATCTCCGACCTCGATACCGAGAGCCTTTGTGTCGTCTGCGGAATTGACATCCTCGTCAAGTACAACCTCGGTTGTGCTCCAGCTTCTCTTGGTGTCTGCATAGCTTCCGTTTACGTGTACGGATGCGTTGCAAAGCTGGAGAGTGCCCTCGTAGATTTTGCCGTCTCTCGTGTATACTCTGACGTTTTCGGTTTCGGCGTTTTCGGCTCTCATTCCGCCGAGATTTGTGAGTCTCAGTCTGCCCGAGCCTTTGATTTCCGCAACCATTCCGCCGAGAGTATCGGTGTGTGCCTCAAGCAGAAGGGCATCATCGTCTTTTTCCCCGCCCAAGTCAACGAGAACTCCGCCTTTTGCGGTGATTTCGGCACCGAATCCGAGGGAGGAGAATTCGTTTTTAACCCATTCGGCGGCTTTGTCTGTAAAGCCCGTGGGGCTGTCTATGGCAAGCAGCTCCGCGGCTTTTTCTGCGGCATAAACGGCATATTTTCTATCCATAAGTAATACCTTTCATTCCGTTTGCCGAAAATCGAGGTATTTCGGCAAACTTTATAATAAATAATTTTTTGTATGCTGTTCGAGATTTATCGAATAGTTTCCAATATTATACCACCGATAATATCCTTCATCAAGCTTATTTCATGAACATATCCGCACGTAAACAAAAAGTCGAGCTCACCCGAGGATGAATCGGAGAGAGCTCGACTGAAAAGTAAATTATTTATCTGCGGTTATCAAGTGCGTACTGTGCCGTGAGACCGTCTTTGTAGCTGTTCATATAATGCTCGAAGCCTGCGGAACCGTCGGCTGTGGGAGAAAGCGTGGTGGATTCCATTGATGCGAAAACGTTTTCGTCAAGGTAGTCGGGAAGCTTCTTTCCGTCCCCACGCATCATAAATTGTGCGAGAACAGCCATGCCCCAAGCTCCGCCCTCTCCGGCCGTTTTCATAACGGATACGGGGGTGTT
The DNA here is from genome assembly GCA_963642885.1 of bacterium. GTDB lineage: Bacteria > Bacillota > Clostridia > Oscillospirales > CAG-272 > UMGS1696. Next base: position 50,403 of record CAVIJI010000011.1, on the reverse strand, counting down.
GATGGCATCGGCAAGGAATTGCTGTGCAACACCTTCGGTTTTGAAAAGTCCGCCGTGACCTGTAAAGCAGTCGGCTTTCACGCCTTCGTCATGAAGCAAGAGATCCATACCGGATTTAAGGGCGGCTACGGATGAATAAATCTGTGCACGGAAGAAATTAGCGAGATTCATCTTTCCGTCTTCCGCTCTGAAATACATCGGATGTCCCGATTTTACGCCGAGAATATGCTCGCCTGACAGGAAGTTATACGAGACCACACCGCCGCAATCCTTATCGCCTTTTAATGCCATATAGTACAGCGTGTCGTATACCTTGTATTTCGGAATGTCCAAACCTGCGGCAGATGCGAATTCACAGAATATTTTCGCCCATGCATCGATTTCACCGCAGCAGTTATTGCAATGCACCATAGCGACGGGAGCACCGTCGGGAGTCGTTACCATATCTATTTCGGGATATGTTTTCGAAAGCTTTCTGTCAAGCACGAGCATGGAGAAAATCGAGGTTCCCGCGGAAATATTACCCGTGCGGACTCTTACGGCATTTGTGGCTACCATACCCGTTCCCGCATCGCCTTCGGGAGGACACAGCGGAATACCGGGAAGCAAATCTCCGTCGGCATCGAGAAGCTTCGCACCGTTTTCGGTAAGATAAGCACCCTTTTCGCCTGCCAAACGAACATGTGGGATAACATCTTCGATTTTAAAGCTTACTCCGTGAGATTTCAGCCTTTCGTTATACAGCTCGAGCTTCTCGGAATCGTAGCACAGCTTTGCAGAATCTATGGGGAAAATTCCCGATGCTTCGCCTATTCCTACCTCGCGGCGACCTGTGAGAAGATAGTGTATATACCCTGCGAGTGTGGTGACATGTGCTATACGTGAAATATGCTCCTCACCGTTTAAAACAGCCTGGTACAAATGAGCACAGCTCCATCTTTGCGGTATATTGAAGTCGAGAACAGCGGATAATTCTCCCGCAGCCTCGCCTGTTGTGGTATTTCTCCATGTTCTGAACGGAGTAAGAAGGTTATCGTTTTCATCGAAGGCAAGGTATCCGTGCATCATACCGGAAATTCCCAAAGCACCGGGATGTGTGAGTGTTATACCGTATTTTTCGAGTACGTTTTTTTTCAGTGATGCATAAGACGCACGCAAACCCGTAAGGATATCATCGATTGAGTATGTCCAATATCCGTTTTCGAGTCTGTTTTCCCAATCATAGCTGCCGCTTGCAATGGGATTGCAATTTTCGTCAATAAGAACGGCTTTAATTCTGGTTGAACCGAATTCTATTCCTATCGCGGTTTTTTCTTCCGTTATGGTTGCTTTCTCTGTCATATTATATGCTCCTTGTTTGAATGATTATCGTGTTTTCAGTTCGGGTAATTTTCCTCTATTTTATCGACCATTTTGTCGATAAATTTTATGACCATCTTTTTGTTTTTCGCACTATACGATGCAAAGTCGCTGTTATAGCTCATTACCATGTAGATATAGTCACTGATGTTGGCATAGTAGCCTATTGCGCCGCAGTCGTATGTGGTGTTTGAGTAAATTATATCAAGCATGTTCTGCGATTCCGCATCTCTGACAACGATACCGTTGAGCATTACATCATAATAAGCGTTGCAAAGAGTATTCATGGATGCCGCTCCCATTGTTTCGATGAAGAGTCCGACATTGTCGATATATGCGCTGTCACCGAGAACCGGAACGGATATGCCGGCACCCGTATATGAATTTACAACGGAATAGTATGCTTCTGTGGTATCATTATATTTCGGAATCGGAAGAACTCCGAAATCATTTTCCATTGAACGAAGCTGCGGAATATTTACGTTTCTGACCCACATGAACATGGCATCGTTTGCCATGAACTGATTAGCCATCCATTCGTTGAAATCTCCCGAGGCGTTCATCACGTTATAGCAGGTGTTTTGATTATATAAAAGATTTGCGGAGGTGGAAAGAATATCGATAACCTTTTCGGTATCGAACGTGTATATCGGCTTATCGTTTTCGTCCTTTTCGCAAATCGCACCCTCTCCCGCGGCTAAGAATGCGTCAAGGGTATCTCTCTGATAGAAGAAACCGTATCGGTCGTTTTCGGTCATCACACCGTCACCGTCAATGTCCGCGGAAGCTTCTTCAACCTTGGACGAAAAATAGTCGAGTGTCCAGCGTCCTTCTCGGACTACATCATACAGATTTTCAAATTGATATTGCTCGGCTAAGTCCTTGTTGAAAATAATAGACGATACGGCTTCTTTGTGTATGGTTATCATTTCATTGCAAGCCGTGAAGGAGTGTCCGAGGAACGAAAGACCTTCGATTGAATTTTTAACCCATGCGTCGCGTGTGAAATCGATTCCCGCAACGTCGTTAAGGTCGGTTATATTACCCTTTGATGCATTTGCCAAGTATTCGTGAAATCTGGGAACCCATACCTGATACGCATTGTCGGCGGCCGTAACCGAATTGGCGAGAGCGGTATTCGCATCGGCGGAGCTTGCAAGATTGGCTTCTGCTACCTTGCACTTCAGCCTGTCCTCAACCTTTAGATTTCTCTCATATACGGCATCGTTGATGGTAGCGCCCGTGTATTCCTCCGCGGATATATCGTCGACGGTCCATACCGCCTCACCGGGCCAGTTGCTCGTTAAGAATGTGAAGGTCAAACCGCCCAAATCCTTGTTTTCGAGTCCGTCAAACGGATCCTTTTCCGCTTCAGTTTCGGGAATGTCGGATTCGGACACAGCCTGTGACGTATCCGTGGTCTCAGATAAATTTTCATTCGCTGCGTTCTCTTCCGCACTGTTCTGACTGCATGCCGATAAGGATAAAAGGAGTATAAGCATCGACATGGCAAAAGAAATCATCTGTTTACTTTTTTTCATTTTCTGCTTCCTTTCTTTTATGACAATTCGTTTGATAAGGGGGGAACCGAGTACGCTATCACCGTAATAAAGTGAATATCGCTTCCTTTCTTGATATACCCGACCGTTCCTTGAGACTGTGGGAAATCGTATTTTCGAATGCGTGTGTGTTCCCGTACAGCCGACATTTCCGTTATGTTGCTTCTATCCGAGAATAAACAAGCCGCTTTAACTGTGAATATTATATCATATTAAAAACGGCTTGTCACTATATAATTTTTTTACATTGTATATTCCCGCTCGGCGAAAACGGCGGCGGTACGAAAACATACCGCCGCCGTGTACAATATGATTATTACGGTGCTTAGATTATTTCGAGATAGTCTCTGTCGGGAAGAACGGGAAGCTTTGTAGACGGCTTGTCGAGATAGAAGAATGCTACGGAGGAGATATCATCCTGCATGGGAAGATATCTGCCGTATGAACGCCATCCGAGAGCTTGAATTGTAATTCTCAGATTTTCTTCGAAACGAACGGGATCGGTGATATGCCATCTGTAAAGGGAGAAACGCTGCTGTGAGTTGTAAAGTCCGTCGGGAGCATACGGAATCATTCCCGAATACGGTGTGCAGTATTTTTCGTAGTGATGTTCATTATCGAAGTTATACGCGCCGCAGAAATAGTCTTCGGTACCTGTTCCGCAGATTGTCGGGAATTCGTCGTCTCCGTCCATGTAGAACTTGATTTCGCCTTCGCCCCACCAACCGGTGTTGTTGACGCCCCATGCCATGTATGTGCCTATATAGTGACCTTTGCCTTCAACGCCGTCGAGAATAGTATGAACGTCTTTGTACGCGAGAGGATTGCTTCTTCTGAACTGAGCGTGGAAATATCCGCAGTCATCGGGAACATCCGTGAGCTGGTAGTCTACCTGATAATAGAATGAGCATACCTCGTCGCCGATATTTTCGACAGTCATGCGGCATCTCTTTTTGAACGGCATTGTCCAGTAGCAGTTGAGGCCGTTTCTGGGATTAACGCATACTGCGAGAGAGCTCATTTGCTGGAATGCGGGTAAATAAGCGTTTGCAAAGAAATCTCCCATCGGGCACTCAACGGCGGGAACGTCGCTGTCATCCCAGTAAATACGGAAAATAACGTATCTGCCGGGAACTCCCGCGGGAACCATCCACATATGATCTATGAAGCCCGAACCTTCGATATCGGCCATTGTGAATACGGTATGGGGTTCTATTCTTACCGAAGGAGATACCTTCCAGCCTATACCGAGATCTCTCGCACATCCCGCACCTGTACCTTCGACAGCCATGCCGCCCTTGCCCTTTTCGCCCTTAAAGTTTTCGGCGCTGATTGAACGGGTCTTCGCATCGGAAAGTGTCGCAAGATTGGTAAGTGTTGTTCCGATTCCGTTGAATTTGTAGTTTGACATATTGTCCTCCTTTTTGACGCATTCGGACAGACGAGCATTCTGTTCGTTTCCGTGCTTCGATGTCCGTGCATTAAATTATTATTTTAACGGTAATTGCCTGTTTTTATCATGCTGAAGCTGTTTTCGTTGTCATTATACAATACAATCGACGATAATGCAACGGGAAATATGCGAAAAATCAAAAAATGATTGGTTTTTCTTCATTATCAGACGATACTTTACTCGGAGTCGAGTGCGTATTTTCTTCCGAGCTGAGCGTATTTTGCTCCCGCGAGCTTATTGTACGGCAGGTACTGAACCTCATCCTCCGTTGTCAATTCTCGTATTCCGCTGAGATTTTCGTCTGTGTCGGTTATTCCCGGAATAAGCGGTACTCTTATTCTGTATTTCTTTCCCGAATGCCTGAGCGTATTTATATTTTCGAGTATCGGCTCATTCGGTACACCCGTATATTTTTTATGTACGGCACTGTCCGCAAGCTTTAAGTCGCAGAACACGTAGTCACACTCGGCTATTACCGCCTTAAACACTTCGTTTGATGCGAAACCGCTTGTTTCTATGGCACGATTTATACCCATTTCGCCGAGCTTATGAAGGAGCGATACGCAGAAAGCCGCCTGCATAAGGGGCTCGCCGCCGGAGAGGGTGACACCGCCGCCGCTCATTTCGTAAAGCAGTGCGTCACGACCGAGCTTTTGTGCAAGGGTGTAAGATTCCGTTTTTCGTCCCGCAATCCTGAGTAAACCGTTCGGACAGGCATGAATGCATCTGCCGAGCGGCAGACATTCCGTATGTCCGCATCCGCTCCTGCACCTTCCGCAGTGTGTACAGCCTGCTTTTTCCATAACCTCGGGATACGGTGACTGCCCCTCGGGATTGTGACACCAGATACATGAGAGGGGGCACCCCTTTAAAAATACCGTTGTGCGGACACCCTCGCCGTCATGAACCGCAAACTCCTTTATGTCGAAGACAATGCCCTCGACACTGCGGTGAGAATAGCTTGCGATGTCAAATACGGTTTTGTCTGTTTCGATTTGTTCACTCATTATAACTTGTATTCCTGTCTTGCTATAACATGATCCTGATACGGCTTGTCAAGCTCGGTAAAATACGCGCTCCATCCCCAAATTCGAACAATAAGGCGCGGATATTTTTCGGGATGTGCCTGTGCATCGAGAAGTATTTCCTTTGAAACGGAATTAAGCTGCAGCTGATGCCCGCCGAGAGCTATAAAGTATCTCACAAGCGCACCGAGCTTTTCGGGAGCATCGGATTCCGTGAATACCGATGAGTCGAATTCGAGTGTCAGCGGGCCTCCGTTTACATTGTTTACGAGGTTTGCTTTGGTAAAGCTGCGTATTATAGATACGGGGCCTGCGGTTTTGGCGAAAAGGGAAGGGGAATAATTAGTGCCGAACGGTTCGCCTTTTCTTCTTCCGTCGGGCGACGCACCGAGCTGATTGGCGTGCCAGAGGTAATACATAGCCGAGCCCGTGCCCGCTCTCCAGCAGCCTCCGCGACAGTTGCGGTATTCCTTCATTTCATTCGCGAAGGTGTCGAGCAGCAGCACTGCCCAATCATCTGCTGTCTCACCGTTTTCGGCTCCCATTTTCGGTGCTTCATTTCGAAGGACGGTAAGCAGCTCTTCGTGCAGCTCGAAATCGGAGTCAACTGCTTCGATGAGTTCCTCAGCCGTGATTCTCTTGTCTTCTATAACGTATTTAACCATAGCCGCGAGCGAATCCGCGGCTGTCGATATGCCCGTTCCGTGAGCACCGAAATTATTGTATTTCGAGCCCTTTGAAACGTCTCCCTTAGGTGCATCGAAAAATAATGTAAGAAAAGGTGCGGGGACAAACCATAAATTTTTAACGGACGAGGTTATATCGGCACATTGATGTGCGATTTCTGCCTTTACCATGCTTTCGAGCTCTTCCTTAGACCTGCATGAGGCGAATCCGTGATGAAGCACATTGTCTACCGCTTTCGGGAAGGAGAGAGCGGCGATGTTGGCCACGTCGAAACCATTACCCGGAACGATAAATTCCCAACATGCGGCGACACCGTACTCGGCTGCATCCTCGTGAGAGTAACCGAGCTTTTCGAGTCCCGGAATAACTATATCATCGTTTGAATATTGAGGAAATCCCATTCCGACGGCAGTCAAACGGCTGCCGCTTACAAATCTGTCGGCGGGAGTGGATTTCGAGACTCTCATATTGATTTTCGGGTCGATAAGCCTGTTCTTTCCCGACGCAAGGAGACACAGCTCGGAGAGACGGGTGAAGCAATCGTTTCCGTCGGCGTCACAACCGCCGAGTACCATTGATTGACCGTTATCGCCTTGCTGTACACCGGGATACAGATCGGAGTCGATGTTGAACGAAAGGAATAAATCGGTGATAAGCTCAAGAGCTTCATCATCGGTAAGTCTGCCCGCGTCAATATCGGCTTTATAATACGGATACATATATTTGTCGAATCTTCCGCATGTTACGTGATATGTGCCTTCAAGCCAAAGTGCGTAGTGAACTATACGGAAAAACTGCAATGCTTCACGGAAGGTTCGCGGTGCTTCCCATGGAACACGTGCAAGTACGTCGGCAACATCGTTTCTTCCGATTTTTTCGGCTTCCGCTCTGTACTTGTCGACTACCGACATAAGCGCCGTGATTTCACGCTTTTCGAATTCGTTTATTTTTTCGTCGCCGAGTATTTCTTTAAAGCCGCGTGAAATTACACGTTTGTAGTCGGGGGTTACATTCGAGGTGTATCCGAGCTCATGGATAAAATGAGTCTTTTTGATTTCCGCCCATTCTTCGGCTGTAAAAACATCGGGAAAATCGGAGGAAGTTCGCATGAAAACTATTTTCTGACCATCGAAAATATGCGCTTCTTCATTCGCACAAAGCGCTTCGAAACGTCGTGTCATTCTTTCCTCGGGGGATAAAAACTCCGCCGAAAACTCTTCCGCTATATTTCTGCCTTCGAATGCAGGATGGCGGAATACTTTATGTCCGCCCGATGTTATGTAATCGTAATATGTCATAAATTATATCTCCCGAGGGTATTTCAAGATTTTATCATGAGGAATTATATCATTCACAAGTGTCCGTGTCAATTAAGAGTGCATGAACAGTGTGAATTATGACTGATTTATAGGAACATATGGCAAAAATAAAGCCGATTCCGCATACGAAAAACGTACTGCGAAATCGGTTTACTGTTTATCTTGTGATAAGGAAATACGCTATAACGGCACAGCCGAGCACTATTCGATACCAACCGAAAAACTCAAAGCTGTGACGGCGGACAAAACCTACGAGGAATTTTATCGCAGCCACGGAAACGAGGAATGCCGTGAGAGTTCCCACTGCCAAGGTTACGCCTTCGGATAGCGTAAACGATAATCCGTAATTAACCGCATATTTCGCTATTTTCAGCAGACTTGCCCCGAGCATGACGGGAATCGCGAGAAAAAACGAAAATTCGGCGGCGGCAGTACGTGAAACGCCTATGCACATGGCACCGATTATCGTAGAACCCGAGCGTGATGTTCCGGGAATGAGAGCGAGAGTTTGAAACGCACCTATTTTCAGAGCGGATTTCGGGTCGATCTCATTCGTTGAGTCTATCGCATAATTTTTGTTCTTATGTATTCTTTCGATGACTATAAAAGCGATGCCGTATACAATCAGTGCGGCCGCCACGGTTACGTAATTATACAGATATTTATCGAGAATATCATCGAATAATACACCGATTACTCCGGCGGGTACGGCGGCTATGATTATTCTTGACCAAAGCTTCCAGATTCCGCGTCTTTCGTCACTCGTCGATGAAGGACAGAACGGGAACAGTCTTTTCCAATACAGAATAACAACGGCGAGTATCGAGCCGAACTGTATTACCACACGGAACATTTCCATGAACTGCTCCGATACATTCATTCCGCAGAACTCCTCGAACAGTATCATATGTCCCGTCGAGGATATCGGAAGCCATTCCGTTATTCCCTGTATTACTCCTATTAAAAATGCTTTAAGAATGTCAATCAGGTTCACGGTCAATTTCCTCCGAGTCTGAGAATGTCGCCGTGCTTTACGGGGAACGGCACCTTCAGTCTGAAATACATTGACGGATGAGGAGCGGATTCGATGGGAGTGCCGCGGACATCACGCAATGTGGATGCCGAAAAGGCTCTGCCTGTCATGCCGGGGGTAATCAGCTCGACCGTGTCTTCCTTTGCGACTTTGTTCCTTTGGATAAACAAAGCATCATACATGCCGTCTTCTCCCTGCTCGAATGCATTCGAAACGGCAGAGGCAATATAGGCTTTTTCACGTATATATCCGAGGTCATGGACGGTGTTGGCATCCTGTGACGGCGGTGTAAAGTAAAATCCCGTTCCGTATTCGCGGTGGCTTACGCCGTCAAGCTCATTCAGCCATGCCTTGTCGAGCTTGTATTCGGCGGGATTATGTCTGTATGAGTCTATAGCCATGCGGTATGTGTTTGTTACAACCGCGGTATAATACGCACTCTTGACACGTCCTTCGATTTTATAGCTTGTGATGCCCGATTCTTCAAGCTCGGGTATATGCTCGATCATCGATGTGTCCCTTGACGACATGAAGAATGTTTCTCCCTTTTCTTCGTATGCCGTTGCCACGGACGGTATGTCGGGGCGATTCGATTCGGCGAGATCCATGGCTGTCGGAGAATATTTCCATCTGCATGACTGTGCACATGCACCGTGATTGGCGTCGCGTCCCGTGAAGTAGTTTGAGAGCAAACACCTTCCGCTGTACGCTATACACATCGCACCGTGTACAAATGCCTCGATTTCAAGAGAATCGGGAATGTTTTTTCTGATTTCGACAATATCCTTCATTGTCAGCTCACGTGCGAGAACGACTCTCTTCGCACCGAGCTTGTGCCATGCGAGACATGCCTGTGCCGAAACCGCGCTGGTCTGAGTGGAAATGTGTATTTCGAGCGAAGGAGCTTTCTCGCGAATGAGCATGACAACACCGATATCCGCGACGATTACGGCATCGACGCCCACCTCATCGAGAAAACGTATGTAGTCCGTCAGCTCTTCGTATTCGCTTGTATGCGGCATAACATTTACGGTGACATACAGCTTAACACCGTGACTGTGACAGTAATAAACTGCGGCTATCAACTCATCGCGATCGAAATTTGTCGATGCCGCCCGCATACCGAAATTTCTTCCCGCAAGATAAACGGCATCGGCACCGTAATTAACGGCGGCCTTGAGCTTCTCGAAGTTGCCGGCGGGAGAAAGCAGCTCGGCCTTTTTATATTCCGCCATCAGTCTTCGAAATCAAGACAAAGTCTTGTGCCGACTACGGAACGAACATATCCCGCTGCTTCGAGATGAATGGGATTTTTCTGGTATCCGTCAAGTGCTTTCTCATCCGAGAAAACGGAATCGAGCATCATGTCCGCGTTCGATGAGGGCAGTGTGTCGATTACGACGCGCAAAGAAACAAGTCCGTCGATTCTGCCGTTCAGTCCTTCGAGTCTTCTTTTTGCTTCAAGCTTGGCTGCGGCTTTTTCCTCTGCTGTCAGCTCATCCTTGAGCTTCCATAAAATTATATGCTTTACCATATTTGTCTCCTTGATTTTATACATTCATGATAATGGGGAGTATCATGGGCTTACGCTTCGTTTTCGTGTAAAGGTACTTTGTAAGCGAATCCTTGATATTTGTTTTCATTTGAGTCCATTCGGTTATACCCGAATCGAGTGTATCGCAAAGTACGCCGCGTACAAGCTCCTTAACGCTGTCCATAAGCTCCTCGCTTTCACGGACATAGACGAAACCTCTCGATATGAGGTCGGGCCCCGATACAATGGTGGCCTCGTCCACATCGACAGTGGCAACGACTACGATAAGACCGTCCTCGGCAAGGTGACGTCTGTCTCTGAGTACGATGTTTCCGACATCGCCGACACCGTAACCGTCAACAAGCATTCTTCCCGAGGGAACAGTACCGTTTTTCTTGCACGAATTTCTATCGAGCTCCAAAACCTGTCCGATATCCATCAGGAAAATATTCTGCGGGTCCATACCCATGTATTCGGCCAACTCTTTGTGCTGTACAAGATGGTGATATTCGCCGTGAATCGGCATGAAATATTTCGGCTTTGTCAGAGCGTGAATCAGCTTCAGTTCTTCCTGACAAGCGTGTCCCGAAACGTGAACCACCGCTTCATCGTGATATACGGAAACGCCTTTCTTGTAAAGCTCGTTGATGATTCTCGACACGAGCTTTTCGTTTCCGGGAATCGCGTGTGATGACAGCACGACAAGGTCGCTCGGGGTAAGCTCAACCTGCGGATGATCCGAGAATGCCATGCGGTAAAGTGCGGACATGGGCTCGCCCTGAGAGCCTGTGGTTACTATCGTTATTTTTTCCGACGGATATCGATTGATATCGGTTATATCGATGAGAGCGCCCGCGGGAACATCCATGTAACCGAGACGAACAGCCGCACCGACAACATTAAGCATGCTTCGTCCCGTGATTGCAACCTTACGTCCGTATTTGACGCTTGAGTTGACTATTTGCTGAACTCTGTGCACATTCGAGGAAAATGTCGCGATAACGATTCTTTTGTTCGTGTTTGTCATGAATATGTGGTCAAGCGATGCACCGACCTTTTTTTCGGACGGTGTAAAGCCCGGATGATCGACATTCGTACTCTCACACATGAGCAGAAGAATTCCTTCTTTTCCGTACTCGCCTATTCTCGTGAGGTCCATCATTTCTCCGCCTATGGGAGAAACATCGAGCTTGAAGTCTCCTGTGTGAAGTATATTGCCCTCGGGAGTGTTTATCGCTATCATGCACGAGTCCGCTATCGAGTGGTTTGCTCTTATAAATTCGCACTTGAAAACGCCGAGCTTGAGTATTGTTCCCGCTTCAACGGTAATAAGCTCTCTTTCTCCGAGCAGCTTGTTCTCGGCAAGCTTGCTTTCGACTATTCCGAGGGTGAGCCTTGTTCCGTATACGGGAACATTTATGTTTTTAAGCAGATACGGGAGGCCGCCGATATGGTCTTCATGTCCGTGGGTAATAAGTATTCCGCGAATTTTCGATGCGTTCTTTTCCAAGTATGTAAAGTCCGGTATAACAAGGTCAACACCGAGCATATCCTCATCGGGGAATGCCAAACCGCAATCTATGACTATGATATCGTCTTCATACTCTATTACAGCAATGTTCTTTCCGATTTCGTTAAGTCCGCCGAGCATCATTACGCGAACCTTGCTGTTTGGTTTCTTTGCCATAAGATCACCTTTCTTTTTATTATTTCGTTCATGTAAATTCAGTATACTTCTTCTGTTAATATGTATATTCTACTTCGAAAAAGCCGACACAGGCGCGGAAGCCTCTATCACACAATCACGTCCGAGGATAAAAGGCAACACTCAAAGAACCTCCGATACATATGGATACACGGCACGATTATCGCCATCGTATCCTTTGAAAATCATGAAAAAAGCACGTAATCCGGAGATTCGGCACTGATAATGCAACAAAACACCGACAGCACCGTATGAACTCCGAAGGCGGCGGAGCATTTACGGGATAAGTGTTTGTTTATTCGGTTTTCCTGATAAATTATGCCGATTAATAACGTATCCGGCAACAAATTAACATACACTTATTATACACCAATACACTATACACGTCAAGTAAATAAAGTTTTAATTTATAACGTATATAATTTTGATACAAACAAAAAAGAGCCGCACACGGCTCTTTTCTGGCGATTAAATTATATTTCGGTAAGGCGGCTGTCCCGTGAAAAATCATTCACCGCGTACGCCTACATCGGACGAATCGATTTTCACGAAGCCTATGGTGTATGCAGGTGA
>CAVIJI010000011.1:0-38146 GCA_963642885.1 bacterium | reverse complement strand
TCCGCAAAGCACGGGTCGGCGATGATGCTTCCGTCCTCCATGCCGTGTTCACGCATATAATCAATGTCGTGCCCTTCACAGAAGTTATACTTTCCTTCGGTATCGAAGAACAGATTGCGGTGTGCGGGGACTTTTCCCTCGGTTATGTGTCCTTCGAGCAAGCCGTACATCGGTCTGCCCGCCGAATAGAAGATGTTGTTTTCGAGCAGGAGTGATACGTGCTCCTCATGACGTGTGATTCTGAATATCTGCTCGCCTCCGAAAGCGAATATATTGTTGCGTATGAGATTAAACGAGCCGTAGTGCTGATGATAGCAGTTGTCGCTGCAGCAGTAGCATATATTGTTTTCGAGTGTGATGAATGAGGAACCTTCATCCGTGTAGAGCGCCCAACCGCCGTAATTCTTCGACGCGATATCGTGAATTACGTTGTTTGATACAACGGTGCCGGGCTGCTTGCCGAGAAGGTAAACACCGCCCATGTCGGACAGCATACCTTTGCCGAGGTCGTGAATATGGTTTTTCGTGATTCTGTTGTCGTGCGTATTGCTTTCGGCATATCCCCAAACCCAGCCGCAGGAAATACCGGTATAGTAAAGGTTTCCGATTTCATTGTGCTCTACGGTGCAGTGATGTGTGTGCATCATGAGTATTCCGCAGGCAGCGAAGTAACGTCTGCCGCAGGTGTCGATGGTGCAGTCCGAAATAGTGCAGCCGTATGTTTCGTCCGCTTGGTCGCAGCCTGCCGCACCGCCTACGAGACGGAACCCGCCCGCGCCTCCGTCGTAAAACTTCATATACGTAAAACGCATTCCGCTGCAGCCTTCGTTGACGCAAACGCCGTGCAAACCGAAATTCGTAAGTGTAACATGGTCTATCGCGCAGTTTTTCGCATAGCGGTATTCGATTGTGCCGCCTGCATTCGAAACCGCCTGAGCATCCGATGCGACGGGACGACCGGATTCTTTAGTGCCGAGTGTACTTCCGACAGCGGCGTAGTCGCCCCTTGTTACGGACATATCGATATTTCTGATTACCACATGCTGTGCGGGCTGCTCACGTGTGCCGATGATTCTGAACAGAGTATGTGTTTGCGGAATGTACGCATCGACGGATTCGGCGGTAACGTCCTTGCCGCGCGGTATGTAATAGACGGTGTCACCGTCGCGGTACCATTCGTTTTCGTGGTTTCCGAAGGTTTCGCCTACGTTTTCGAGATAGTACTCGAGCCCCGACGACGTTCCCTTGCCGCCTGCTATGTTAAAACGGGAGCGATACTTCATAAGAACCTTGCGCGTTTCCGTGTCGTAGGATTCAATCGGAGTATGTTCGTCTATCCAGTAATGGCAGAATGAAACAATTACCTGCTCCGGATTGCGCAGAGTAGTCGGAATGTCACCCTCATGTGCGATAAACCAGTCCGAGCCGGAGAAAAGCTGGCCTTCGTGATTTTCGACATCGTCGGGATATAAATAACCCTCCGCGGGATATCGTGTGTATGCCGCTCTTTTTCCGTTTACATAAAAGTCCGAAAACGGATGCGCCGATGACGGTACTTTCGCGGACAGGCATTTGTGCCCGTTGTAGGTATCGTACTTGAATTCGGTCAGGCGGATACCTCCTATGATGCGTACCTTTTCGCTGCCGTAAGGCTCAATGATGATGCGGTTAGTGTCCGCGGTGATTTCTATCGGTTCGCCGAAAAAATAATCTCCTCCGCGCAGTCTCACGGCAATCGGCTGTCCGCCGCCCGCCTTACGTATTTCCGAGACGGAAGCGAGTGCCTGCTTCAGTGATTCCACGGAATCGACGGTGAATGATGTAACGGTGTGTTCTCTCTGCATTGTCGTTTCTCCTTTCGTTTTTTTGTTCTGCACGATTTTTCTACAGTATACACAATTCGCGGAAAAATCGCAATAGCGTTTCCGAAAATCGCACCGTGGGAATTTACACGGAGCTGTATTGTAAACGCCGATTTGAGGTTGGGAAAAACTCTCACGACAGCAGAAAAAGGGTAGAAAGAGGCGAAAAAAGACGATTCCGCATAAATTCTACGTTCGGGGGATAGCTGTATTTACATGTTTGTGGTATAATTTCGACATCCGAAAGAAGAGAAAATAACATATGAACCAGATAACAATCGGCAATTATATCGCACAAAAGAGACGTGAACAAAACCTCACACAGGAGCAGTTGGGAGAGAAACTCGGTGTATCAAATAAGACTGTTTCGAAATGGGAAACGGGCAAGTGTATGCCGGACTACAGTATTATACAGAGCCTTTGTGACGCGCTGAACATTACCCTTGCGGGCGCGGTGCTGATAGTGCTCGGTATCGCAAGCAGTGCGTTGTCCGCGACAATCGAAGGCTCGAATGTGAAGGATTTCATTTCGGGCTTGCTGCTCGGTTTGTCGATTGTGGAAATGGTTGAGGGACTTATAATCGCCGTAAAAGATTCCGCCGAAAAATAAAATGCCGCCGAATGATACGATTTACCGTTTACGGAACAAGACAGTACAGCTTCATCCGAACCGTACTGTCTTGTTATTTTTATTCGGGTGATTGTACAAAAACACTTGACAATATACCGTGAATGTGTTATATTGAACAAAAATAGGTGTATTTGACTTACAAGAAAACTACAAGTGTAACTGCATACACCGACAATTACGGAGGAAATTATGAAAAAAGCGTTATGTATGATTCTCTGCCTGCTTTTGGCGGGGCTGTCTCTCGCGTCATGTGCCGCTGAAAAGAGCGAAACAAATTCATCGGCATCAGATACACAGAGCACGGAGAATGCGGAAACCCAAACGGAGACGGAGACCGAAGCGGAAACGGAAAGCTTTACTCCCGATCTGCCGGATAGAGATTTTGAAGGAGGCACCTTCACGTTTTTGACAAAAAGCGTGGCAACCTACACGGACTGGGGCGAAACCAGCTTGGCATCGGAAGGCATAAACGGCGAAATTCTGAATGACGCCGTATTCACGCGCAATACCTATGTAGAGGATACATATAACTGCAAAATAAATATCCTCGATACGGGAAATTTCGGCGGAGATGTAAGTAATGCCGTTACCGCAGGGGATACTATCTACGATGTGGTTATGCCGTCATTGAGCGATGCGGGCGCCCTTGTCAAGAAGGGATATCTCGTAGATCTCAACACAGTGGAGAATATCGATCTCACAAAGCCGTGGTGGGACCAGCGTTCCATAGCGGACTTGAGCATTGCTCATCAGCTTTACATGGTTTCGGGCGACATAAGCACACTGAACAACGACGCAACATGGTGTACGATGATTAACTTAAAGGTTCTGAACGACCTCGGTGTCGGAAGTCCGTACCAATATGTTGCCGAGAACAATTGGACATTCGATACTTATAAAAAGCTTTGCGCAGATGCGTCGATAGACTTGGACGGCGACGGCGACTATGACTCCAATGACTCCATTGCCAACCTGACACAGAACGAGAATGCGACGGCAATGCTTATTACCTTCGGATATCATCTGATTGACAAGGACGAAAACGACCTGCCGTACTTCAGCCTTAAGGGTAACGAGCGTGTGTATACGATTCTCGAGGATGTGGCAGCATTCATGAACGACGAAAAGGTATCCCTGAACTACCACAATTATCCCAACGAAGGCTATCACCTTCTCACGACAAAAATGTTCGAGGAAAACAGAGGTCTCTTCTGGATTACGAATTTACAGATGGTTATCCGTCTGCGTGAGATGGAAACCGACTTCGGTATAGCACCGTGTCCGAAATATGACGAAAGCCAGACAAATTACTCTAATGTCGTTTGGTTCGTCGGATCCTATTCAACCATCCCGATCAGCGCAAAGAGCGTAGACGACAGCGGCTTCATTCTCGAAGCATTGTCGGCAAAGTCACGTGAAGTACTCCGTCCCGCATACTATGAGACGGCACTGTCTTTAAAGTATCTCCGTGATGAGGAATCCATAGAAATGCTCGACCTTGTAATCGACAACCGTGCATACGAGCTTGAGCAGGCATTCTCATTCGGTTCCTCCTCTTGTGTTGAAACGATTGTACTGAACCAAGGTGAGCCCGCGTCCATATTCGAAAGACAGACGAAGATTATCAATAAGAACATCGAAAAGACACTTGAAAACCTCGGAGTCGAAGGACAATCATAATAAAAAATAATTAACCCGCAAAAAGAAGCCGTCCCGCGATATTGTATCGCCGGACGGCTTCTTTACATTATTCTTACGTTATTCCTCGTAGAACAGGGATATAACCTTTTCATAGTATTTTGTGACGGCTTTTTCCTTTTTCTTGTATATTGAGGAAATATCCTGATGCTGATTTGTTCTGAGGTAATCCTGGAAGAGGAACGAAACGCCTTTCCAGTTGTCATATACATAGCCGAAGTCGAAAACACGCGACGCTACGCACATGTCGATCATTTCGGCATCCTCGACGGATGAGGCGTATCTTTGCTTCAGACATACATCGTAGAATGCGGGCAGTACCTGCTTGTACGATTCCGCGCAAAGTGCTTCTACCATTGTTCCGATAAATTCGAGATCCGTCATCTGCTTGCCTATTCCCATTGCCTCGTGGCCGCCGTCGACCATGGTTTTATATTCCTGCTGAGCTTCATCGTATTTCGGATACGGGAGAATTCCGTACTCGTTATTGAAGTCGGAGAGCGTTGTCATGGCGTGCTTGAGCTGTCCGTTTGCGGTCAATGTGCCGTATTTCGCGAATTTTTCGACACCGCTGTTGTGGTCCGTCGTATAACCTGTTCCGACTGTTTCGTTGAGAAGCGCATAACATTTGTCGTATACATCAACAAGATGCTCGCTGTAATAACCGAATTCCATCTCTCCGTCCGCATTTTTTGTGAAAATCTGGTTATCACATGACCAGAGATATGTGTTCAAATTCGAGTTTGCGTCGGTGTAGAAGCCGTAGTAGTCATCGTAATCAACCGTACCGTTGCCGTTTGAGTCGGAGTACGCGAGCTCGGCGATTTTACGCTGGTAATCGAGCGTCCATCTGCCTTCCTTCACCACCGTATAGAGATTTTCTATCTCGGGAAAGTCTTTTATACGGTCCTTATCATAGTACACACAGTAGGTGTATGAAACAGTGGTAAGTGCAAAATCACCCATTGCGAGATAACAGCGATCGTTTACCGTCAGGTTCTCCTTGTTGGAGTCCGACCACCATGGCTTATCGAAATTCACGTGCGGCACATCGTACCAGTTCATGTACAGCTTTTTCAGTACATTGGCACTGTTCGATACAACGTGATACTGTGCCATATGGAATGATTCAGTATCTCCCGATTTGACTGCCTTTTCCACCATAGAGCCGCATGTGTCATAGCTTGCCACGAAATCACACCCGATATTCGCGTTGAATCGGTCGGATATGGTCAGATTACGGCTGTATACCGCATCGTTCACACCCTCACCGTTCAACTCCTCCGTTGCAATGTACTTTTGAATGTCGCTGTTGTCCGAGGTGAGAACGATAAAATTCTGTCCTCCGAAATCGTTTTCCGGTAAATCGTCCGGTATAGCCTTGCGAGCCTCGATTTCGGTTGTTTCCGCCTCCGTTTCGGTCTGCGATTCGGAAGCTGCCGTCTCGGCTGACGCATTCGTACCCGTATCCGTACTGTCGTTTGCGTCCTGCCTCTCTCCGCAGGCGGTAAAGCTTCCCGTGAGCATCGCGATCAGCAATGCCGCCGCGAGCCATCTCCGTGTTGTTTTCATCGTTATGTTATCCTTTCTGCGGTATTCCGCATATGTATTTTGTCCTTCCTTTCGTTCATGTCATGAATAATTACATCTGTAATTATAATAAAATGGTTGATTAATATAATATATTCCACTATATTGTATTATGAATAGGCGAAAATGTCAATATACACATGAAAAAATATCGAATTCATTACCGAGAATATCAAAATCGGATTTTTCGGAATACGAAGCGTGCTTTTCGATGATACGAGTAATTCGGCGGCAGAACAGACGCGGTTGACAAGCGCGTATCCCCCTTGTCGGATAACCGCTGATTTTGGGTATTGACAAATAAACAAAAAAGTGATATACTATTTGACGGTTAGCAACAGCTAACGATGTGCCGCTTAAAATAAAATCGCGGGTGTGCGAATATTGAATTTCATTCGACACCCTCTTGTAAGAGCCGCATTTTATTTTTGCACACGTGTTAGTCGCCGCTAACCGAGAATCGTTTGCTTTACAGTGGTGTGTAAACAAATTCGCACAATAGTATCAGAAAAAGGAGAACTCTATGAATTTCAAGAAAACCATGCAAGCCATTCTTTGCGCCGCACTGATTACAAGTGCTTTGCCGATTGTAAGTGCGGCAGAAGGCAATGTCGTTTACGGAACAATGCAGATTCCTTACAGCGATTTTTACGCTGCCGAAGGTGTTGCATCCGATGTTGATGCTGTTTCATCCGCAACCACATCAAAGTGGAATAACGAAAATCTGACAGCAGGCACATACAGCACTGCCGACGAAAACGGCGGCGGTACAATCAACGGTGTTGTTTATCCTGTCGCAATTTCCGAAGAAGACTTAAACGAGCTCGGTGAGAACAACTACGGATTCGCAAAACTCGATTCCGTTCCCGCCGCATATAAGGAAGTAACCGTTGACGGCGGTACGGCATCGTTCTCTGCGGTGAAGGGCGCGACTACGGCAGTAGAAGGAGTAACACCCACCATCACAACGGACACCAGATACGGCGATTACTGCATCGATTCCGTTGTTAACAATGCGAACGGTACATCCGATGTCGGCACGATTTACGGTGTAATTCTGCATACCGAAAACGGAAATGCTTACGGTATGCGTCATCTGGAAAACATATGGCGTGATGAAATTGCGTGGTCTTCCGGATTTGTAACCAGCGAAGTTCACGGCAATACACTTGCTTACGAAGATTATGTTTCACTCATCGGACAGACCATTACGGATATCACATATATTACTGATTCCGGTTATCATACATTGAGCACGAATTTGTATGTTCCGATTAAATTCGAGAACACACTGACGGTTACCGATTCGACGGTTACCGATTCGTCGGTTTCCGTTTCCATGACGGGCTTCCCCGAGGATTACGGCAAGCAGTACGTTGTAGACGGATTGAACTGCACCGTAACCGACACGGCAATTACCTATCAAGACGCACTTGCAGGCAGTTACACACTTGTAGTAAGCGATTCCAACGGTAAATACGCAGACGTAAAAGCAACCTTTACTCTGACTACGGATACTATGCCTGCCGCAGCTTCGGGCAGCGGTCTCGTAATGGCAGATGGCGCATCCGATGCGGATTATGCAAACTTCTTAAAGAATATTTCCTCTGTTACAATCGGCGAAAATTCATATGCCGCATCCGGTAAGAGAGGTGTTAAAATTATCGGTGAAGACGGTTCCGTTGATGCCGCAGCCGAAACACGTGACGGCAAGGTCTTCGCTGAAGACGGTGTGTATGCAATAAGTGTAGCTTCAACAGGCTATACCAAAACGCTTGATTTCACTGTTACGGTTAGCGGCGGTGCTGCCGTAGTTTCCGCTGAAACAACGGATGAAACAACAGTTGAAACCACGGTTGAAACAGAAGTTGCGGCTGTCGCTCCCGCACAGCCCGGAACCGAAGTTGCTCCGCAGACAGGAGACTCCATGACTCTCGTGCTTGCCGCTGTGATTATGACAGGCGCAGCCGGTCTCGGCTTGACTTTCCGTAAGAAAAAGGAATAATCTCGTGCAGCTGTAGCTGCTTGTAGCCGCAGCCGGCGTGAAGACTCGATCTTCGGTCTTGATGCCGGCTGTTATACTTTTGTGATAGAGGAGTATCTATGTTATTTATTCTCGCTTTGGCATTAGCCGTTCTTTTTTCCTTCACGTGTCGTAAAGCTTTGAAGAAACACGCACTTATCTTTTATGTCGCTGCGGCTGTTATATCGGCCGCGGTAGCCGTATTTGATTTTCACGGTGTCCCTGCTTTCGTACAGAATTATGTTATCGGCCTGTTCAGCCGAGGTGCGTTTGCGACGGGATTGTGGTGCGTGGTGATGTGGATAGGTGCACTGCCAAACGGTTCCGCGATGATGAAGGCACTTATGCCCGTACGCGGAGAACTATCCATTTTTGCCGCCGTACTCACTCTCGGCCACAATCTCGGATTCGGTAAAACTTATTTTATAAGGATGTTTACGAACCCCGGCAGTATGAAACCGACGCAGCTGACTGCGGGAATACTGTCTCTGGTTATGCTGGCTATTATGATTCCGCTGACGATTCTCTCGATTCCGTCGGTTCGTAAAAAAATGTCCGCGAAACGCTGGAAAAAAATTCAGCGTACGGCGTACCTATTCTACACGTTGATTTATCTGCATGTTATGATTCTGTTTCTGCCTTCCGCACAGAGCGGAAAGGTGCTATATCAGATCAGTGTAATCGTTTACAGCCTTATATTCCTCGGCTATGCGGTTTGTCGTATCGGAAAAGCCATTACCAAAAAGAAGCACGCAAGTAAAGCACGTGTAATTTGTCTCGGAATCGCGGCTCTTGTCTGTGCTATGGTGTTGGTTCTTGTATTGGTGATGCCGAGAGGTGAGAAAGAAATGCTTCCCGAGTCTGCCGAAGATGACGGCTCCGAAATTCAGTCTTCCGATATAGTCGAGGAGTCCGAGACATCGATTGGCGATGTTGCAACGGACGTTGAATCGGAAACCGATGCGGTTGATGTGAGCGATGAAATTTCGGAAACAGATGAGCAGAGCACATCGAATCGGTACATAAACGGAACCTATACGGCATCGGCGTATGGCTATGACGGAGAAATTACGGTAAATGTCACCATTGTGAATGATGAGATTACGGAAATTACGGCAAAATCCGCCGAGGAAGATCCGTGGTATTTCGAGCAGGCAGAGAAATCGGTAATCGAGTCGATTATATCGAAACAGAATACAGATGTAGATGCTGTGTCAGGCGCGACATACAGCTCCAAAGGAATTATGCAGGCGGTGGAAAACGCGCTGAGGCAGGCTGAAAACGGTGACTGATATGAAAATAGCCGCACTGTGTATGCTTGTTCTGACGAGTGTATTACTTGTGTCCTGTTCTGCGTACACCGATACATCCGTTACATCCGTTACGGATAATTCCGCGTCTGCGGAACCGATACAGGCAACGGCAGACCTGTTTGCCATGGATACATTCATGACATTGAAAGCCTACGGTCCGAACGCGGATACGCTTCTCGATACCGCGAAAGAACGCATTACCGTACTGGAGAAAACGCTGTCTGTCACTGATTCGGAAAGTGACGTATGGATGCTGAATCATTCAAACGGGCAAAGCGTGAGAATCGGCGAAGACACGGCTGCCATTCTGCGCGGAGCGGAAGAAATCAGCGAATTAACAGACGGGGCTTTGGATATTTCGATATATCCGCTTGTTTCGGCGTGGGGATTTACGACGGGCACCTACCGAATTCCGAGTGCCGAAACGATTAAGGAACTCCTGGAGCTTGTGGATTACACGCGGATTTGTCTGGACGGACAGAATGCAGCTCTTTCCGAGGGGATGCAGATTGACCTCGGTTCCGTCGCAAAAGGATATACGGGAGATGTAATAGCTTCGATTTTGCGTGATGGCGGTGTTGCTTCCGCGCTTTTGAATTTAGGCGGAAACGTACACGCCATAGGGGCGAAACAGGACGGAACTCCGTGGAGGATTGCCGTTGCGAATCCGTTTGCGCCCGAATCGAATTTACTTCAGTTGGAAATTGTCGATAAAGCGGTAATCACTTCGGGAAACTACGAAAGGTATTTTATCGGTGAGGACGGTAAGCGCTATTGTCATATTATCGACAGTGAAACAGGATATCCCGCGGATAACGGGATTGTTTCCATGACGATTGTCGGTGAATGCGGATTGACCTGTGATGCTCTGTCTACGGCGTTGTATATCTGCGGAGAGGAACGCGCGGTGCAAATATGGCGTGATGCACAGAATTTTGAAATGATTTATGTTACCGACGACGGAGTGATATATCTTACGGAAGGATTGGCGGACTGTTATACGAATGTCAGCGGTCTGCCGCTGGAGATTGTAACGTATGAACCCTAAAGTTAAAAGCATACTCTTTATCCTGATAATTCTTTTTTTCGTCTGCATCGGAATTCTGCTGTATATGTCCGTGCAGAAACCGGGAAATACCGTTGTGATCGTGCAGAACGGCGAAATACTCAAAACGCTTGATTTATCGAAAGAATCGAACCGTACATTTACAATCGAATCAGATGACGGAGGACAGAATACGGTTTGTGTTGAAAACGGAAAAATATATATGCTTTCCGCGGATTGTCCCGATCAGACCTGCGTGCGTATGGGAATTCTGCAAAGTGAGGCGGCACCGATCGTTTGTCTGCCGCATAAACTGCTGATACGCTTCGGAGAGGGCGAGACAGACTCATGAATACAAAAAAGCTGACTCAGCTGGCTCTGTTATCGGCTGTTTCGTTGATTATCTTTATTATCGAATTGCAGATTCCCAATCTTGTTCCGATTCCCGGAGTCAAGTTGGGCTTGGCGAATATCGTCACGGTATACGCGGTTTATCGTTATAAGCCGTCCGAGGTTTGCCTGATTGTCTTTGTTCGGATTTCCCTCGGAAGTATGTTCGGAGGAACGGCAATGTCTTTTTTGTACAGTCTCGGAGGTGCCGTGTGCTGTCTCTGCGGTATGCTTCTCCTTAAAAAAGTGATTCCTTTGTCATATCTATGGATGTCCAGCCCATGCGGAGCGGTATTTCATAACATAGGACAGATTATCGTGGCAATGCTGATAATGCGTACATCCGCGGTAATTGTCTATTTGCCTACCCTTATGGTAACGGGAATCATAGCGGGATTATTTACCGGTGTGTGCGGACAGATTTTGGTGAGAAGAGTTTGATACGCGGGAATCACGTGAAATCGGCGTTTTGTTTATGTGCGGCTCGGTGATACAAACGACAAAGTAAGCCTTTGCTTTTTTCGGCGTGTGCTGCGGCTTCGATGAATAAGAAAAAACCGTCCCGAAATCGATTTCGGGACGGTTTGCTTATGCTCAGGGTGAAGTGTAAAAAGTACCTGCTTCGTAGGCTTTTCGGAACAAAGAAAAAGGTATCGGATTTTCTCCCAAAATCTGATACCTTTTTTTACGGAGAAGGAGAGATTTGAACTCTCGCGCCGGTTACCCGACCTACACCCTTAGCAGGGGCGCCTCTTCGGCCTCTTGAGTACTTCTCCGTGTTTCGGATGACAGTCGCGACCATCTCATTACGCCTGCTTAATTATTATAATACTCCCGTCCTGTTTTGTCAAGAGTTTTTTTGCTTTTTTTAGGATATGTCGGACAAATAGTAATATATGCGGGAATGTGTCAAGACAGAGTAAATTTTCGGTTTAACAAAATTGACCGTATATGACTTGACATAAGGCGAATACGGTATTATAATATTTATGTTGCGCATCGGTTCTGTGTTTATGCATAGTACTGTGCGTCGGAATTTTTCGATTAATCGATATGTTTTGGAGTGTGCATCACATATGAATGAAAAAAGCAGTGAGCTCAGATTTTTCACTACCGCCGCGTTATTTACCGCGCTTATATGTGTGATTGCTCCCTTTTCGGTTAATATCGGCCCGATTCCGATTTCTCTCGCAACGCTTGCGGTTTACATTGCCGCGTCCGTGTGCGGGTGGAAGAGCGGAACCGTATCTGTGGCGGCATATTTGGTACTCGGAGCAGTCGGTCTGCCTGTTTTCTCCGGATTTGTCGGCGGATTCGAGCGCCTCGTAGGGCCCACCGGAGGCTATCTCATAGGTTATATTCCCTGTGCCCTCGTTACGGGTTTATTTGCCGATATGGCAAGAAAGCACCGTGTTGTCACGAATATTGCGGGTATGATTCTCGGTACGGTCGTTTTGTACGCATTCGGTACGGCATGGTATATGCTGGTTTCCGGGAATACCGTTTCACACAGCCTTGCCGTATGCGTGGTGCCGTTTATTGCGGGAGATTCAATAAAAATAGCCGCGGCAGCCGTGGTTTCCGATGTTATCCGAAACCGTGTGATTCCCATCGCGGCAAAAAATAAAACATATAAAAACTAACAAAAACATTACTCCGAACGTGACCTCATTGGCTATTTCGGAGATTTTTGTCTCACAGGTGTATAAACACGGTTTTATTCATAATTAGAACCGTTTTATATGGTATAATAAATATGTAAAATTTATATGCTATTCGAAAGGACGGCTTATGACTGACGTTTACGAAAATCCGCTGTGTACCAGGTACGCGAGCACGGAAATGAAGAAGATTTTTTCCGCCGACACAAAATTCTCGACATGGAGAAAACTGTGGGTTGCTCTCGCCGAAAGCGAAAAAGAGCTCGGTATTAATATCACCGATGAGCAAATCGATGAGCTGAAGGAAAATATCTACAACATCGATTACGAAAAAGCGAAGAAATACGAGTCCGAAGTACGACATGACGTTATGGCTCATGTCAAGACATACGGTGACTGCTGCCCGAAAGCAGCCGGAATTATACATCTCGGCGCCACATCATGTTATGTCGGCGACAATACCGATATAATTCTTATGCGTGAGGGACTCGAACAGATTAAGAAGCTTCTTGTAAGCTGTATTAAAGCCGTTTCGAAATTCGCGGATAAGCATAAATCTCTTCCCACTCTCGCGTATACGCATTTCCAGGCGGCTCAGCCCACCACAATGGGTAAGAGAGCCACTCTCTGGCTGCAGGATCTTACATCGGACCTCGATAAGCTGGAGTATACGATTTCACGTCTCAAGCTCCTCGGCTGTAAGGGTACTACCGGCACCGGCGCGTCCTTCCTCGAGCTTTTCGAGGGTGACTACGAAAAGGTGAAAAAGCTCGACAAGCTTATCGCCGAAAAGATGGGATTCGACGCGTGTTATTCCGTATCGGGACAGACATACTCGAGAAAGGTTGACTTTGATGTTCTCTCCGTTCTGTCGGGTATAGCTCAGAGCGCGGCGAAGTTTTCAAACGATATACGCCTTCTTTCCCACCTGAAGGAATTCGACGAACCGTTTGAAGATAAGCAAATCGGTTCATCCGCTATGGCTTACAAAAGAAATCCCATGAGAAGCGAAAGAATAGCATCATTGTCGCGTTATGTGATGGCGGATATAATAAATCCCTCGATAACGGCGGCAACACAATGGTTTGAGAGAACACTTGACGATTCCGCGAATAAGAGAATATCCGTACCCGAGGCATTCCTCGCAACGGACGGCATTCTCGCATTGTACATAAACGTTGTTTCCGGCGGAACGGTTTATCCGAAGGTTGTGGAAAAGCATCTGAATGAAGAAATTCCTTTCATGGCAACTGAAAACATACTCATGTACTGCACAAAGCGCGGCGGAGACAGACAGAAACTCCATGAAGCGATCCGCGAGCACTCGGTGGCATGTGCAAAGCAGATTAAACTCAACGGTGCCGAGAACGACCTTCTCGACCGCATTCTGAATGACGAGCGTTTCGGTCTCACCGCCGATGAAATGAAAGAATTGACAAATCCCAAGACATTTACGGGATGTGCGGAAATGCAGACGGAAGAGTATCTCAAAAACGAAATCGCTCCGCTGCTTGAAAAATACAGCTACCTTGATGACGCCGATGTGGCAATAAATGTCTGAGACAATCCGAACGAATCGGCGTTTCCCTAATTAGTAGGTTTGCAAATTTATTATATATACTCACGAATCAAACGGAGGAAAAAGTAATGTTAACTGCTGTAGTTGGAATCAACTGGGGTGACGAAGGAAAAGGCAGAATGGTGGACCTTCTTTCGTCCAGCTATGATGTTGTAGTAAGATATCAGGGAGGCAATAACGCAGGCCATACCGTAGTAAACGAAAAAGGCACGTTTATTCTCAACCTTCTCCCTTCCGGAATTATCCGCGATGAAACAGTATGTGTTATGGGCCCCGGTATGGTTATCGATCTCGAGCATCTTGTAAACGAAATCGAAAAGAACCGTGCACTCGGACTTAATATAAATCCCGACAGACTTAAGATAAGCGACAAGGCCGTAATTTGTATGCCGTACCATAAGCTGCTCGACGGACTTGAAGAGGATAGACTTGCGGGTAAGGCTTACGGCTCCACAAGACGCGGTATTTCTCCCGTATATTCGGATAAATATATGAAGAAGGCGTTCAGAATGGGTGACCTTCTCGATAAAAAAGCGATTGACGACAGACTCGCGGGAGTTCTCGAATGGAAAAATCTTACCGTTGAAAAGGGCTACGGCGTAGCTCCCGTCAAGGAAGAAGATGTTCGCGCATGGCTCGAAAAATACGGCGGAATCCTTAAGGACTATGTTTGCGACACAACCGAATACCTTAAGAACGCGATAGATGCCGGCAAATCCGTTATGTTCGAGGCTCAGCTCGGCGCACTTCGCGATATAGATTTCGGTATCTATCCGTACACATCCGCATCATCTACGATTTCCGCTTACGCTCCCGTTGGTGCCGGCATTCCTTTCGCTCATCTTGACGGTGTAGTGGGTATTACAAAGGCGTATTCGAGCTGCGTAGGCGCAGGTCCGTTCACATGCGAGCTGTTTGACGAAATCGGCGATAAAATCAGAGAAGTAGGCCACGAGTACGGCGCCGCAACAGGCAGACCGAGAAGAGTCGGCGGCTTCGATGTCGTAGCCACAAAGTACGGTGTACTCATGCAGGCTCCCACGGCAATAGCTCTTACAAAGCTCGATATACTTTCCGCTCTCGATAAGATTCCCGTATGCACGAAATACATCGTGGACGGAGTCGAAACGGATAAATTCCCGACAGGTGAGACGGCACTGAACAATGCAAAGCCCGTATACGAATATCTCGACGGTTGGAATTGCGATATTTCCGATTGCCGTTCGTTTGAAGAGCTTCCCGAAAACGCACAGAAGTACATCAGGTTCATTGAAAACGCAATAAACTGCCGAATCAAGTATGTTTCGGTAGGTGCCGAAAGAGATCAGTATTTTGTAATGGACTGAGTACCTCCGCTAAGGCGGCGTACTCATTATCATAAATTAAAAATAACGGAGAGGTTAATTATCATGGCGGCTAAAATCGAAAAAACAACACAGTTGTATGAAGGAAAAGCTAAAAAGGTTTACAACACCACCGACGAGAATTACTATATCGTATCATACAAGGATGATGCGACCGCATTCAACGGCTTGAAAAAAGGTACAATCGAAGGCAAAGGCTCCATCAATAACAGAGTAAGCAATTACCTTATGTCCCTTCTCGAAAAAGAAGGAATTCCCACACATGTTGTAGAACAGCTCAACGACCGTGAAACGGTTGTTAAAAAGGTAAAGATAGTTCCCCTTGAAGTTATTGTAAGAAATATCGCGGCAGGCTCACTTTCGAAGAGACTCGGTATTCCCGAAGGAACTCCTCTCGCATCCCCCGTGCTTGAGTTCTGCTACAAAGACGATGCCCTCGGCGACCCGATGGTAAACGACTACCATATTTACGCAATGAATATCGCCACTCCCGAAGAGCTGAAGGTTATTGCGGATTATTCCTTCCGTGTTAACGAATTCCTTATTAAATTCCTCGCGAAGTGCGGCATTGACCTTGTTGACTTCAAGATCGAATTCGGACGCACACCCGATGGTACTATAATTCTCGCTGACGAAATATCTCCCGATACATGTCGTTTCTGGGACAGCGTAACTCACGAAAAGCTTGACAAGGACCGTTTCCGTCGTGACCTCGGCGGTGTCGAGGATGCATATCACGAGATTCTTAAGAGATTGCTCGGCGAGGAAGAATGATTAACTCGGAATTTAACAGGGAAGAAGAGAAGCATATTCACGAGGAGTGCGGAGTTTTCGCCGTGTATTCTCCGTCGGTACGCGATGTATCGGAGGATGTTTATTACGGACTTTACGCACTTCAGCACAGAGGACAGGAAAGCTGCGGTATTACCGTAAGCAATGATGGTGTCTTCAAGACATACAAGGACGTCGGACTCGTATGTGATGTGTTCACGAAGGATACAATCGAGAGCCTCGGTGAGGGAAATATGGCGATAGGTCATGTAAGATACGGCACCACAGGTAATTCGGGCCGTATTAACGCACAGCCTATTACGATAAATCACGAAAGAGGCCGCCTTTCCGTTGTACATAACGGAAACCTGACGAATGCCGCCGAGATGAGGCATTTGCTTGAGATGAACGGCTCGATTTTCCACACCACATCGGATACCGAAATAATAGCTTATGTGGTTACAGCGGAACGCATTTCGCACGGAAATGATATAGAAGCCGTATCCGAAGCAATGAATAAGATTAAGGGTGCTTATTCATGCGTCCTTATGTTCGAGGATAAGCTGATCGCATTGAGAGACGAACACGGCTTCAGGCCATTGTGCTATGGCAGAACATCGGACGGCTCTGTTATAGTGGCGTCCGAATCATGTGCACTTGACGCATGCGGAGCGGTGCTCGAGAGAAATCTATGTCCGGGCGAAATGCTTGTTATCGATAAGGACGGAGTTCGGTCGATAAAAGACCATTGCGGAGCCGCACGTGAGAGAATGTGTATTTTCGAATACATATATTTCGCACGTCCCGACTCGATTATCGACGGTTACAGCGTTCATGAGGCAAGACTCAGAGCGGGCAGATTCCTTGCGGAACAGCATCCCGCACAGGCGGATATTGTAATCGGTGTTCCGGATTCCGGAATAGATGCCGCCATAGGCTTTGCAAAGCAGTCGGGCATACCGTATGAGATCGGTTTTATCAAAAACAAATATATAGGCAGAACCTTTATCGCACCCGGTCAGGCATCAAGAGAGGATAAGGTTAAAATCAAGCTGAATCCCGTGTATGCGAACCTTCACGGGAAGAGGATAGTTCTCGTTGACGATTCCATAGTTCGCGGTACAACTCTTGCCAGAACAATAAAGCTTGTAAGGGATGCGGGAGCGCTTGAGGTGCACGTAAGAATAACGGCGCCGCCTTTCAGACATCCGTGTTGGTATGGTACGGACATCGATTCCGAAGAGAATCTCATTGCCAATAAGCACACAGTTGACGAAATCTGTGAGATTATCGGAGCGGACAGCCTCGGTTATCTTGATGAGAAGTATCTTGCCGTTCTTCCTTCGGATGACAGAAAGCATTCGTATTGTACAGGCTGCTTTAACGGCGACTACGGTGCGGATGTTCCTTCCGTAACCTCAAAGGACAGATTCGAAAATTAACTCTTCAATATAATACATAATATGAAAATCAGCTCCGATGCATATATGAATATGCGTTGGGGCTGATTTTGTAGTTTATGTTGAAGGAGAAAAAGGAGAAAGCATCTTAAACCGACGTATTCTCGTCTGTAATGCTGATTTCGATATCGGATCCGAGAACAGGTGAGGTTTTCGGAATTTCAAAGAAGATATGCCATGTCGCGGTGTCGTCGGTGCCGTCCGACGGTATAAAACGTATCAGATTGAGAGTATATCCGCCGTCACTTTCCGAGAATCCGCGATTGCTGTGGGTGTATGAGCCCGAAGGTTCGGCAAGAAGGACTATAATAAGCGAATTATTCTCGAAAAAAGCGGTATCGTATTTTGTCACGGTGTCATAAAAGCTGACCGAATACGAATTGGTTTCGAAATCATATACGGTTTCATTGTCGGAGGTGTACTTTTCAAGCTCTTCACGTGTGGATATAGTAATGAGATGGGGGTATGTCGCATCGGATGTCCCGTCAGTCCGTACATAAACCGCAGGGTAAATGAGGTCTTCGGTGTTCTTTACCTCAACATCTGTGTAGCGGCCGATTCCCGAATCCTCGGAAATCTCCGCACTCGAGCATGAAACCATAGATATGCATGAAAGCGTCAATACACATGCCGTAAGCAT
The DNA here is from genome assembly GCA_963642885.1 of bacterium. Taxonomy (GTDB): domain Bacteria; phylum Bacillota; class Clostridia; order Oscillospirales; family CAG-272; genus UMGS1696. Next base: position 20,119 of record CAVIJI010000011.1, on the reverse strand, counting down.
CGCCGTGATTTTTTTGGACATCTCTTATCACCCCTATATTGTATTATATTATTTATGTCTGTACTCATATGACGAGAAAAACGGCGTGATAGTTCCGTTATAATACGAAAAAGTGCAATTTACTCGGTGATTATTCGAACCATTTCGGAAATTGTCGCGGCAGTGTAATCAGCACCTGCTTCCATGAGCTCATCTTCGGAACCGTATCCCCAAAGCACACCAATCGACACAATCCCGTTTTTCTTCGCACCGATAATATCATGAAGACGGTCTCCGGTCATTACGGTGCGTTTTTTGTCACAGACACCCGAGGATTCGAGAGCATATCCGATTACATCGGCTTTATCCACTCTTTTTTCGTCCATGGAAGCACCGTAGATACCGTAAAAATATTTGTCAAGCTCGAAATGCTCCATTATTTGCTTAGCGTACAGTTCGGGCTTTGATGTCGCCAGCAGAAGCTTAATGCCCATGTCGTGCAGTTTCGAAAGGGCCGACGGTATTCCGTCGTAAATTTTGTTTTCGAACAAACCCTTGACGCCGAAATATTCACGATATATCAATAAAGCGCGCTCCGCTTCCTCTTTCGTCATGTCAAGTGTCTGAAAGGATTGAATAAGCGGCGGCCCTATAAACGAATATAAAGCTTCACGCGGCGGTATATCGCGTCCCATCTTGTCAAGGGCGTAGATTATCGAGTTTGTTATTCCGAGCGCGGGGTCGGTGAGTGTTCCGTCGAGGTCAAACAGAGCGTATTCAAACATATAAGTATCCTAATTAATCAGATATTGTATGCCGTAAAGTACGGCAAGGTGAAGCGGATAAAAAACGTAAAAGAAATATTTCAGGCTGTGCTTTCCTTTTTCACCGTTATAAAGCGCAATCAGCGGAATTGCCGCCAAAGACCAGTATTGTACGTACAATGTATCGGTAATGTCTATACACAGCGCTATCAGACATGCGGAAAACATTACAAGACGTTTTTTTCTGTCATTAAATATGCTTGTGAAAACGGGAAGCATAATACCGAAAAATCCGTAATCTATCTGTACGAAGATACATAATACGAATGCGGCGGCAACGGCTGTACAGCACAGCACAATCGATATCGTTTTATCCCGAGCGGATGTCAGATTACAGTGGAATATACGGTCGAGCAATACCGACAGCCGACTTTTTCCGCCTCGCATAGAAGTTTTTACCGAATCGACAAGAGCCATGAGGATAATCGAAATCGAGAATGCGATGAGAATTCCGAGATACAAATCATGTGTTACGACACAATAAACTATCTGACAGAATAAGCCGAGCAGGAATATTCTGAGGAAGTATTTAAATCTGTTCCTTGTGTAGTGAAATCCTTCGGCAATACAGTAGGCATATATGGGGAAGGCGAGTCTCCCGATTATTCTGAAAACGATTTGATCGGGAAAGAGAATAAGTCCCATATGGTCGATAAGCATTGTCAAGGCCGCGATAAGCTTCAGCGAGAACGATGTCATGTCAGTTCTCCGGATGACGGCTTCTCACGACAGCAAACGCCTCGCGTGCGATATCGACTGTTTCGTCAATATCGGCGTCGGTCAGTGCGGCGTTTATGAAGTGGTTGTGGTGGTTCGTGAAGAATACTCCGCGGCGTACACATTCGGCTATCCATTCCTGATGAAGCATAAGATTATTGTCGTTGGCGATACGCAGATAGAACAGGGAAGGAATACCGCTGACGTGAAGATCGAAGCCGTAGTCCGTGGCGGCTTTGATAAGCTCCTTCTTTAAACGTGTGCCCTTGTCAATGAGTATTTTAGGACAGTCGAGACGCTTCATTTTCTCGATGCAGGCGATTCCGGCAGCAAAAGGAACAGCTGACAGCCAGTAGCTTCCTGTGTATGACAAAGATGAAACAGTGTTTTTCAGAAAATCCTTGCCGCAAAGCGCGGATACATTGTATCCGTTTGCCAAAGCCTTGCAGAAGCAAATCAAATCGGCTTCGAAACCGAAATAGTGGTCGCTTCCCGCAATGTCGAGTCTGAATCCGGCACGCACGTCATCGACGATCAGAACCGTACCCGTGTCGGTGCATTTTTTACGAAGCTTTTTCCAGTATCCGTCAGAGGGGAGTTCGTTGTCCGCAAAGTTGCCGTGCATATACGGCTGAGCTATAACCGCCGCTATTTCACCGCGGTTTTCTTCGAATGCTTTTTCGACCTGATCCCATTTGTTCCAGTCGATGTAGATGTTGTTGACAACGTCCTCTTCGAGAATACCCGAGCAATCGATTTTCTGTGTCCATGCGGAAATTCCGTGATAGTATCCCTTGAAGAAGACGATTTTCTTTCTGTGTGTAAATGCACGTGCCGTCATAACCGCGAGAGTTGTTACGTCATTGCCGTTTTTCGCGAAGAATGCCCAGTTCGCACTTGCAACGGTATCGACAAGAAGCTCCGCAAAGTCTATCATAACCGTAGAGGGGGATGTTGTCACATCGCCTTTTTCACGCTGTTTGGCGGCGGCTTCTTCTACATCCGGGTCGTTGTAACCGAGAATATTCGGTCCGTATGCACACATATAATCGATATAACGGTGACCGTCAATATCCCAGAAATAGGTACCCTGCGCTCTCGAGGAAAATTGCGGGAACGCCTCAACGGGAATGAAGCATCCCTCTGCGGGACCGAGATGTCCGTAAACACCTGACGGTATTACTTTTGACGCACGCTCGAATTCACTGCGCGAATTCGGATATGTAAAAGGTTCTCTCATAATATTAAGCTCCTGTTATTTCAGATAAAGTTCTACTCTGGACATTATTTTATTTATGTTGTCGATTTGCGATATAATTCCGCCCATGCGCACCGTTCCGCTGCCCACGGCGGTTACGGCGTTGATATTGCCGTCGAACAAATCACGTGCGCTCTTTATATCGGAGAATGCCATGTAAGATGTAATATTTTTCGGTACTCTGTCGAGCATGGTGAGGTAATGTCCCTCGACGGCAATCGCGGCTTTGGCACAGCCCATAATTTCGAATTTGACAACACCGTCCACTATATTCGAAGCACTGAACTGTCCTATCTTGTCGTGGTTGCCTATCTGAGCGACCGCGGATACGATGACGCGGAACATTATCAGTGTGCTTTGTCTCATAAATGCGTCGTCGTATTGCTTGTCACCGGTGGGCCTCAGGTATGATTCGAGAAGATCCGTGAGCTTTTTGAATTTACCGAGCAGAAATGAAACCTTGGTTAATCCATGTGCCGGTATGGGAGTGTATTCTCCCGTAATCATTTTATTGAATTTGTCGCAGGACGGGAAGCGAAGCAGAATATCGCATTCATCGGTTCCGTCGATTATTCTGCATCTTCCGCCGACAAAATTAAGGGTGGCGTGAGGACCGTCCTTGACCGAGAATCCGATGGAGCAGTTCGATCTTCCGAGAATAGCACCGGCATCGGTTACGATATCGCAGAGCGCGGTCAGCCCTCCCAAAATCGCATACATGTTTATATAAGCGAGTGTTTTCTCGTCGGTTGTATGAGTCATAAAAAATCACCGAGCCTTTCGTTAAATTCGGTATGTTGAATGTAATTTTTTAGCTTTAGTTTCTGTTCCGAAGAGCTCTGACGCTTATTTCTCCGGAGTCGAGAGTAATAATTTCTCCGTTTGACATTACCGTCAATCCGCCGTGCTCGTTTATTCCGACGGCGGTGCCGTATTTTGTCACTCCGTTTTTCGTATAGCTGATTTCACTGCCTATTACAACGGAATGTGATGTGTATTCGTCCGCTATCATGTCAAAACGGAATTCGTGTGAACGCATTAAGAGAAGCTCACGCACTGCCGCGGCGCAAATCTCCTCTCTCGGTGTGTTGATTCCGAGCTCCGCAAGGCATGTGCATTCGGCAGGGGATGTCTGCGATGGTGACGGAGTAAGAATCGGAGACGACAAAACATTCATGCCGATGCCGATTATGAGATATTTCGTAATGCATTCGGTATAGTCGTTTACGGCTTCCGTGAGAATACCGCACAGCTTTTTTCGGTTAACATAGATATCGTTTACCCACTTGATTCCGGCATCGATACAGCATGTTTTTTTCAGAGCACGGGCAACGGCAACCGCGGCACACGATGTGGCGCCAACGGCAGAGGTCATGGGCATTCCGCATTTCAGAAGCAGTGTCATGTAAAGCCCACCCGCGGGAGAGGAGAAAGTTTTTCCCTGTCTGCCGCGTCCGCCCGTCTGTGTCTCCGCCGTAATCAGCGTGTCGGACGGGTTTGATATAAGGAGTTCCTTTGCGTCATTGTTTGTCGAGCAGGTTGTCTCCTTGACAATGATATTCAATTCGGGGAGATTGTTTTCGAGAGTGGTTTTGTTAAGCATAAATCGACCGATAATAATTAAAGAAGAAATGATTAATCCACATCATTAATTCTAACAGATTTCGCGGAAAAAGTCAACGCAGGATACCTTATTTTAATGAGAATATAAGGATGAGCCGACCGATGGCGAAGTGTGCGAATCCGTGCATTACACCTTCGACGGCTTAATATCGGTGCTTGCACAATGACGAAAAACGGTATATCGTAAGACCGCACACTCCGATTTGGTTTATTTGATGAAACAGGTATTTTATATGTAACATCATTTATGTCCTATCGTAATTTTTTTGTGAAAACGGTTGATTAAATCGGGAATTTGTGGTATATTAATACCGTGAATAAGATTCAATATTTTAACTTAAAGAGGTATAATATGACTTACAACAAGAAATCTGTTGAAGATATCGACGTCAAGGGCAAAAGAGTCCTTGTAAGATGCGACTTTAACGTACCCGTTAAGGACGGCGTTATTACAGACGCAAAGAGAATTGACGGTGCTCTTCCCACAATAAAGTATCTTATGGAACACGGCGCAAAGGTTATCCTTTGCTCTCATATGGGCAGACCTCACAATGTACTTGACGAAAAGGTTTCCCTCAATAAAAAGGAAAAGGCAAAGATCGAAGCTCTTCCCGAAGGCGAACAGGCAGCTGCAAAGGATGCCGCTCTCGAAAAGGCTAAGAAGGATCGTACCGCTCTTTCTCTTAAGATTATCGCAGAAGCTCTCAACGAAAGAGGCGTTCCCGCAGTTCTCGCTCCCGATGTAGTAGGCGAAAAGACTCATGAGATGGCTCTCAACCTTAAGGAAGGCGAAGTTCTTCTTCTCGAAAACGTTCGTTTCCATGCAGCTGAAGAAAAGAACGATCCCGCATTCTCCGAAAAGCTCGCTTCCATGGCAGAGGTTTATGTGAACGATGCATTCGGAACAGCTCACAGAGCACATTCCTCCACAGCAGGCGTTGCCGCATATCTTCCCGCAGTTTGCGGTTTCCTCATTCAGAAGGAAATCACAATTATGGGTCAGGCACTTGACGATCCCAAGAGACCCTTCGTTGCTATTCTCGGCGGCGCTAAGGTTTCCGATAAGATCGGCGTTATCAATAACCTCATCGACAAGGTTGATGTTCTTATAATCGGCGGCGGTATGGCATATACATTCTTCCGTTCAATGGGCAACTCCATCGGTACATCTATTTGCGAAGATGACAAACTCGACGTTGCACGCGAAACAATGAAAAAGGCAAGAGAAAAGGGTGTAGCATTCCTTCTTCCCGTAGATAACGTTATCGGCCGCGAATACAAAGAAGACACAACATTTATGAGAATCTACTCGGATTCCATTCCGGACGGCTGGATGGGTCTCGATATCGGCGAAAAGACTCAGGAACTCTTCTCAAAGACTCTTGTAGGTGCCGGAACAGTAGTTTGGAACGGACCTATGGGCGTTTCCGAATGGGAAAACTTCGCATCCGGTACAAAGGCTGTTGCTAAGGCCGTAGCCGAGTCCGGTGCTATCTCCATCATCGGCGGCGGTGACTCCGCGGCTGCTGTGGAAAACCTCGGCTTCGCAGACAAGATGACTCACATTTCCACAGGCGGCGGAGCTTCTCTCGAATTCCTCGAAGGACTTGAGCTTCCCGGAATCGCTTGTCTCCTTGATAAATAATTAAAATTACTGTAACAGAAGGCTGGATAAATGAAAAAAGAATCTCGTAAGGTTATCATCGCTGGTAACTGGAAAATGAATATGACTCCTTCGGCTGCTAAAATCGCAGTTGAGGAAACAGCTAAGCTTACAGCCGGAAAGAACGGTTGTGAAGTAGTTCTTTGCGTGCCGTTTGTGGACATCGCGAACGCAGTTGAAGCCGCAAAGGGCACACAGGTAAAAATAGGAGCACAGAACGTTCATTTTGAGAAAAAGGGAGCATTCACAGGCGAAATTTCGGCTGATATGCTCAATGAATGCGGTGTTGAATATGTAATTATCGGTCACTCCGAGAGAAGACAGTATTTCGGTGAGACAGATACCACAGTCAATAAGAGAACACGTGCCGCTCTCGACGCGGGACTTAAGGTTATTCTTTGCCTCGGCGAAGTACTCGAACAGCGTCAGGCGGGTATTACCGATGAAATCGTTTCCATGCAGACAAAGCTTGATCTCGCAGGCGTTTCCGCGGAACAGATGAAGAATGTTGTTATCGCATATGAACCCGTATGGGCAATCGGTACAGGTCTTACAGCTACACCGGATCAGGCCGAAGAAGTTTGCGCACTCATCCGTAAGACCGTAGCAGGTCTTTATTCCGATGATGTAGCCGAAGCTCTTACGATTCAGTACGGCGGAAGCATGAACGACGGCAACGCTGCTGAGCTTCTTTCAAAGCTCGACGTTGACGGAGGACTTATCGGCGGTGCATCACTCGTTCCCGAAAAGTTCGCGAAGATAGTAGACGCCGCACAGGCATAATCGGAAAATTAAAAATAAATACTATAACGGACATTGATTAATATCGTGTTCGAGGCGGGCGTGGTAACTTAATCATATCACGTCCGCTTTTGTTGTTGAAAGGAATGTGTAACATGATAAAAACCGTACTTATCGGATGCGGAAGCAGCGGAGAGGCGAGATGTAAAGAATTTTTCGACTCGGGTGCGAATGTTGACGCCCGTATTGTCGGATTTTGCGACCTGAATATCGAACGTGCCGAAGTGCTTGCCGAAAAGTTCGGCGGAACAGCATATTCGGACTATAGAATTATGTTTGAGGAACAATCACCCGACGCGGTGATTGTATGCACTCCGCCGTACTGTACTGATGACATACTGCTTTTTGCCGCAGATGAAGGCGTAAGCTTTTTGACGGAGATACCTGTTTCTAGCAGTACCGAAAAAAGTCGTATCATTGCACGAAAAGTACGGGAAAAGGGTGTTGTCGGTGCCGTACACAGTGAACTGTACTACTCGAAGCTGATGCAGGTCATAAGGAACTTTGTGAATAACAATCAAATTATACGTGCGGAAGCCGAAAGAATAACACCGCCGCCGTCGGAATTCTGGAAGAGAGACGGAGAACTGAGCGGAGGAATTCTTTTCGAAAAAGGAATCGACATTCTTACCGTTTCCGATATTCTGTTCGGAAAAATCAAATCGTTTAATGCGGTATCAAGTCGCGGATACATTGTCGGTATAGCCGATTACTGCACGGAAGACAGCCTCAATGCCATGATTACATATTCGTCGAATACAACGCTGGTTCTTTCGCTCGGAAGCTACGGCTTAACCGACAGCCTATTCTATAATCTTTATTCATACGGTAAGAGACTTGAATTGACAGGCGGTGAAATAAGGATATACGGCGACACATTCGATCCGACTAAAACGAAAAAGATGCTTCATGCGGGGGAAGTGATACCCGATGAGTTAGGCGATGATTGTCTGATATACAGAAGCAGTACGGATAAGGTGTCCGTGAAAGCCTTCACAGATGCTTTAACAAAACAACAAACTCAATATAAGCAGGCAGAGCCGCTTTTAAGCTACGAGGAAAGTCTCGACATACTCGAAATTGCTCGGGAAATAAACAAACGGACGGTACAGCTCTGATGAAATTTCTTCACACATCCGATTTGCATATCGGTTTAAAGCTTTGCGAACAGCCGATGAACGATGAAATAGTATATTTGCTTGATGAAATAGCCGATACGGCATTAAAGGAAGAATGTACTGCGGTGGTAATTGCGGGTGACATATACGACCGCTCGAATCCTTCTCCCGAATCTATAAAAATATTCGACGATTTTGTGTCAAAGCTGGTAGGCTATAATCTGACCGTAATTGCGATAAGCGGGAATCATGATTCCGCCGAGCGTGTGGGGTGTTTTTCGGATATACTGAAGAAAAGCGGTGTATATTTTTCCACTCCGTTTGACGGGAAAACTCATAAAGCGGAGTTAACCGATGAATACGGAACGGTCGGGTTTATTATGCTCCCGTTTGTTAAGCCGTCTGTATGCTCGATTTATGCAGGCGAGAGCATCACGAATTACACCGATGCGGTAAAGTATCAGCTCGGATGTCTGGAGCAGAATAAGTCGGAACGCAATGTTGTGGTAGTACACGGCTATACGGGCGAAAAAACGTACGGCGGCGAGGATGATGACGAAACAGGCGGTACGGGATATATTTCACCCGAGATTTTCTCGGATTATGATTATACCGCCTTCGGGCATCTTCATACCGCACACAGTGTCGGAGATAAAATTCGATATTCCGGGTCGATTTTAAGATGTTCGTTTGCGGAACGTGAGCCATCAAAATGCGTAAACATTGTGACGCTCGGAAGCAAAGGAGACCTGACGGTGAAGCAGGTACCGCTGAAGCCCATGCACGAGATAAGAGAACTGCGCGGGACATATGATGAATTGACATCGCTCGAAATGCGTCAGAGTGTCGGAGAGGGAGACTATATAAAGGCTGTTCTCACTGATGAGGAGGATATACCGGACGTTGTAATGAAGCTGAGGATAATTTATCCGAATTTACTGACGATTTCATACGACAATAAGAGAACACAGAATACCGTTGTCGATATGGACGATATCGGCGGGAAAATTACCGATTCGTTTACACCCGAGGATGTATTTGCCGAGCTGTATGAGCTTCAGAACGGAAGTGCGCCGTCGGATGACATGAAGAAAATCGTGTCGGAAATATTTGCGGAAGGGAGAGCACATCATGAAGCCGATTAAGCTGACAATGCAGGCATTCGGGCCGTATTCCGAAAAAGTCGTGCTTGATATGGAAAAGCTCGACGGGCTTTATCTCGTTTGCGGCGACACGGGAGCGGGAAAAACCATGCTGTTTGACGCAATGACGTATGCGCTTTACGGATGTGCAAGCGGAGATGTACGCAGTGATGTGATGTTCCGCAGTAAATTCGCGCATCCAGATGATATGACATACGCGGAGCTTGAATTCGAAAACAAAGGTAAGAGATATACCGTATATCGTGAAGTCGGTAAGGATAAAACCAAGCGTAACGGAGAACGCGCATTTGTAAAATCAAACGAGGCGCACATTGTTATGCCGGACGGCGGAGTCATAAGCCGTGCATCGGAGGTTTCACGTGCCGTATGCGAGATTATAGGTCTCGATGAAGCGAGATTCAGACGTACGGTGATGATCGCACAAGGTGAATTCAGAAAGCTGCTTTTATCGGATACCAACGAAAGAATTGAGGTTCTAAGACAGATTTTCGGTACGGAGTCATTCGAATATTTCTCGGAAAAGGCTAAAGCATTGGCATCCGAAAAGAAAAACAATGTGTCTGTTCTCGCAGGTAATACCGATCAATATGCGTCAATGCTCGAGATTGATTCGGACAAATGGAAGAAGAGTGTCACGGACGGAGTAAGATATGTCGTTCGTGACGAACTGACGGATTTGTTAAACAACGAGCTTGACAGAGAAAAAAACGAAATACAAAATTTGACTGAGAGCGGCAATATAATCAACGCACAGCTGAAGGAAATATCGGCAAGGCTCAACAAAGCAGAGCATGATATGGTTATCGAGAAAAAACTCGGAGAAGCCGATAAAAAGGCCGATGAATGCAAAAGCACATTGGATGCGGCAAGGTCAAATGCGGAGAAGTCATCCGAATACAAGCAGACAGCCGCGAACCTTCGCGAGACAATCATTCGCAACAATACAATATGTGAAAGGCTCAGAGAAAGGGATGGCATAAGGCGTGGTATAAACGAAATTCTCGAAAATCTGAAGAATAAAAACGCCGAAAAAGCGGCTTTGGAGGAAAAACTCAAGCGTTTGTCTGCGGAAGAGGCCGAGACGGAAAACGGTATTAAGGAAAAGCGTACCGAAACCGCGGTTCTGCCTGAAGCGGTGAGAAGACAGGGTGAAATATATTCCGAGAAGAAAAATATCGATTCGGCACGCGAAAAGCTCACGGATTATGAGAATATTTACAGTCAAGGTACACTTTGCCGAAAAAAATACGATAATAAGAAAGCGGAATACAACAACACACTTCATGAATACAATGCCGCCTCACAATCGTATTTCGATTCGATAGCGGGAATCCTTGCACAGAATCTGCGTGACGGAGAGGAGTGTCCTGTTTGCGGTTCGTCCGTTCATCCAAAGCCTGCAAGACTCGGAAAAAACAATATTACACGGGAAACCCTTGATTTATACGAGGATACACTGAGAAAGAAAAAGGAAGAGCTTGAAGGATACGCACGTGATTTGGGAGCATTCAGCACAAAAATCGATGAAATTATTAAGGCATTAAAGAGCAGCGATCTTTATCGTGATAATATCGACGCAACAAGAGACGCGGTAAATGAAGCTGCCGATAAAAACAAGCTTGAGGCGAATAAAATAGATCGGCAGATAGAGATGCTGAAAGCGCTTAACGTTTCGATTTCGGAAGATGAGAAAAAACTCGAGACAATACGCGTGAAATACGAAAACTGCGAAAAGACTTTTAATGAAAAAACAGCCGAGGTATTGCGTCTTTCCTCACTTGCGGAAGAGAAAAAACGTACGGAAGAAAAAATGAGCGGCGGATTGCCCGATATATCGGCTTCCGAACTCGAAAAACAAAACGCCGTATTAAAGGCTCGTGCCGACAAGCTTGATAAGCTGTACGCAGAAGCGGATGAGGAGCTCAAAAAAGCCGAGAGTGCTTATGAGGCGGCAAAGTCCGTTAAAGAAGCGTTTGAGAGACAGCTTGACTGCAACACAGCACCCGAGTACGAAAGTCTGAAAAAAGAGTACGACGAATGCGAGACGAAAAGCACCGAGACTATGAGCGAGCTTATCAGAAAAAATACGGTTTACGAGAAGAATGTCAGCTGTTCGCTTAAGCTTCGGGAGGAACTCGAAAAGCTCGATGAAGCCGAAAAGGATGCGTCGTTGTATGCTTTGATAGCCAATACGGCAAACGGAAACGTAAACGGTAAGGAGAAAATCACTCTCGAGGCATTTTGGCAGATGCGTCTGTTTGACAGAATAATTCGCCGAGCCAATTTACGCCTGTTGAAAATGAGCAGTGGCAGATACGAGCTTGCACGTAAAACAGATATAGGTCTGCAGAAAAATCACGGCTTGGATTTGGACATAAAGGATCACTGGAACGGTAAATCGCGCGACGTAAAAACACTGTCGGGCGGTGAGTCGTTTATGGCCTCACTCGCATTGTCGCTTGCTCTTTCCGATGAAACCGAAGCGGAGTCGGGAGGAATACATATCGATTCGGTATTTGTAGATGAAGGCTTCGGTTCGCTCGATTCCGACTCGCTTGACAACGCGTTATCCGTGCTTGCATCTCAGGCCGACGGTCGTTCGATCGGAATTATATCGCATGTTGATGCTTTAAAAGAAAAAATAGACAAGAAAATAGTCGTGAAAAAAGGCCGCACGACAAGTACGGCACAAATCGTTATATGAATATTTATGTAAAAATACGCATGAGATTTTCCGTCGGTATGTTAAAGATAAGCCTCGAATATTGACTTTGAGATGCTCATGTGATAAAATTACCATGTGATTTTTATAAAAAAGAAGGGTTTAAACTGAAAAATACAAACAAAAAAGGTTCATTGCTCGAGAGTGCTTTTATACTTACAATATCCACCGCATTCGTAAAGCTGGCGGGACTTCTCTTTACCATACCGATATCGAATATGCTCGGCGGAGAGGGAATGGGTTACTTTTACGCCGCTTATGATATTTATAATATGTTTGCCGTACTGGCGTCGGCAGGTTTACCTGTTGCGGTATCGAGAATGATAAGCGAAACGCTCGTGTCCGGGAATACCGACGAGGCGGAGAGAATATATACGGTATCATTGCGGATTTTCACGTTGATAGGTGCCGTAATAGCCGCGGTTATGTTCTTCGGAGCCGATGCTTTTGCTTCGATTATTAAAAGTCCCAATGCGGGAATGTCAATAAGAGTTCTCGCCGTGACGGCGTTCTGCTCATTTGTCATGTCCGCATTAAGAGGATATTTTCAGGGGCACTCCATTATGAAGTATACTGCGGTGTCGCAGGTTATCGAAGCTTTCGCAAAGCTGATTTTAGGCTGTGCGCTTGCGTACATATTGCTTAAAACGGAGCTGGCATACGTCGGCGGTTCCGCAGGTGCTATAATGGGTGTTTCGCTTGGTGCGGTACTTGCCGTTGTGTATCTTCTTGTCGGAAAACACAACTTCTCGAAAGGGGAAGAAAAGTCGGGTATGCCCGTGCGCGGAGACAAGGCTATTATCAAAGAATTATTCAGAATAGCGATTCCGGTGTCGCTCGGTGCATCCGTTATGAGCCTTGTGAATCTGATTGATACGACTGTCATCATGCGTGTCCTTCAGGACGGGCTCGGATATACATACGAAAAAGCAAACTGGCTGTACGGGGTATTCGGAAACGCGAAGAAGATATTCAATTTTCCCTCTGCGTTTATCGTACCTTTTACGGTGAGCATTCTTCCCATTCTTACTGCCGCCTATACGGCAAAGGATGATGATGGTGTGGCAAAGAATCTTACCAACTGCTTTAAGTACGCCATGATGCTCGCTCTTCCCGCAGGCGTGGGCATAGCGATACTCGCAGAACCCATAATGAACATAATTTACTTCAGAACACCCGAGGAAGCGGATGCGGGAGCGCCTCTACTCGCGGTATTCGGCATAGCCGTTATCCTTTACGCCGTTGTTTCTATCAGCGGAGCGATTCTCCAATCGTTCGGACAGGTAAATAAGCCTCTTATGAGCCTTTGCGTTGGTGGCGCGGTAAAATGTGCGCTGAACGCCGTGCTTGTCGGATTCGATTCCGTAAATATTATGGGTGCACCTATCGCGACCTGCGTATGCTATGTTGTTATGATTGTCATGAATCTTATGTTCCTCAGAAAGTATATGAAGGGCTGCGGAGTAATATTGATTAATACGGCTAAAATTGCGGCGGCTGCGGTAATTATGGGTGTGTTCGCATATCTTATTTACATACCGCTGGCAGGCGCGCTCGGCGTGAGAATCGGCGGTCTTATATCGATAGTTCTTGCGGCACTTTTATATGCGGTTCTCGTTATTGTATTTAAGATTTTTACCGTTAAAGAGCTTAAATCGATACTCAGAAGAAGCTGAGACAGGAAGATTGACGGCTTATTCGATTAAACAAATTATTTAATGAAAGGATATATTATGAAAAACAGAAATGATGTACCTGAAAGTTTAAAATGGGATTTTACCCATATTTTTAAAACAAAAGAGTCGTGGGAAAACGCATACACAGCTCTCGAAAACGAAATACCGACACTTTCCGCACTGAAGGGAACACTCGGCGAGAGTGCTGACAAGCTCGCGTCCGCTTACGATAAGACCTTTGCTTTCTACGAGAAATTCGAACCCGTAGCCGACTATGCGTTTTTGAAAAAGACAATAGACGGCGGAGACAGCGAAGCTCAGGTTATGTGCGACAGAGTAAATATGCTGGCCGTTAAAATAAACTCCGCGACTGCGTTTTTCGAGCCGGAGCTGATGAGCATACCGCAGGACACGTTAAACGAGTACATGAAATCCGATAGAATGAAGAAATATAAGCACATTGTAGAGGATGCGACACGACTCAGAGCACACGTCCTTGATGAGAAGAGCGAAGGTATCCTTGCGATGATGGGAAAAATCACGGGTACTCCCTCCGATACATACGGAATGTTTACCGATGTGGAAATGGAAATACCGAAAATCAAGGATTCCGATGGAAAAGAATATGAATTAAGCAGCGGCAACTTTACCGTTATGCGTGAATCACCCGACAGAACTCTTCGTGAAAATGCGTTTGAAGCAATGTTCGGTACGTACGGAAAATACATCAACACAATAGCATCCCTTTACAGCGGAAGTGTTAAGCAGGATAATGTATTCGCACAGATCAGAGGATATAATTCCGCACGTGAAGCGTCTCTCGCGGGTTCAAATGTGCCCGAATCGGTATATGACGCGCTTGTCGAAGCTATTCACAAATCCATTCCGATTATGAGCAAGTATCTGAAGCTCAGAAAGAAAGCATTAAAACTGGAAAAGCTTGACGTATATGATTTATACACACCGATGGTAGCGGATATCGATTATCCTATGCCGTACGAAAAGGCGTGTGAGATTGTCGTAGAAGCTGTTGCTCCGTTGGGCAAGCCTTATCAGGACGTTATCAGACGTGCCATAAACGAAAACTGGATAGATGTTTACGAAACACCGGGAAAGGAATCAGGAGCGTTCTCTGCCGGTGTATACGGTGTTCATCCTTTCGTTAAGCTCAATTATTCCGATGCTCTCGACGATGCGTTTACACTGGCTCACGAGCTCGGACACGCAATGCATTCTTATCTCTCGTCCGAAACTCAGGATTATGCCAACCACGATTACAAGCTTCTTGTAGCCGAGGTAGCCTCCACATGCAATGAGGTTTTGCTTACCAAGTATTTGCTTAGTACCGAGACGGATACAAAACGCAGAGCTTATATACTCAATCATTTTCTCGAAGGCTTCCGCACTACCGTATTCCGCCAGACACTTTTCGCCGAATTCGAGCATAAGGCACACGCTCTTGAAGCGGCCGGAACTCCGATTAACGCCGAATGCCTCAATGATGTATACGAGGAGCTTGTTAAGCAGTATTATCCCGAAGCAGAGTTCCGTGACACATTGAAATATGAGTGGGCGTATATTCCTCACTTCTACAGTGCATATTACGTTTATCAGTATGCTACAGGTTTCTCGTCAGCTGTGGCTATAGCATCGGGTATTGTGGAATCGGGAGATGCATCGCATTATCTCAAGTTCCTGACAACAGGCGGTTCGGAATATCCTCTGGATGAACTGAAAATAGCGGGAATAGATCTTACGTCTCCCGAGGTTGTCGAAAACGCTATGAAGGTATTCGACAAAACTATCGATGAGCTCGATGCGATTCTTTAAATGAACTTCGCCGACAGGATAATGTGAGCTCATTGTCATTTGAAAGTATAAAAATAAATAAAGACATACGGGGATTTTATTATGAAGAAAACTATAAGCTTATTATTAATTTGCGCAATGCTGTGCTCAACAATCGGATGTGCATCGGGAAGTGAAACTTCGGAAACAAACGAAACAGCCGCGGCGGAGACAGCTTCAGTCGAGGAAACGAGTGTCGAGGAAACGGAATCGGAAAGATTGACTGCGGATTTGCCCGAACGTGATTTCGAAGGTCACACATTCGTAGGAGCGACTAAGGGTACTTCAAGCACACACTGGATTTCACGTGATTTCTATGCCTCCGAGCTGACAGGTGAAGCCATCAACGATGCTGTTTACAACAGAAATTTAACCATTTGCGAGCGTTATAACATAAAAATGGAGGAGTACGGAGCCGAGTCGGGTGAGCCTGTTGCCGATGCCGAAAAGGCTGTAACGGCAGGAGAAGATACATTCGACGTAATTCTTGCGGGAGCTAGCATTAACTCGATGATTACAAAGGGTATGCTTTACAATCTGTATGAAGTGCCCTACATGGATTTATCACAGCCGTGGTACGACCAAAACGCCAACTCATCACTTTCTATTGCAAACAAGCTGTTTGTGTCATGCGGCGACTTGAATATTATGGATAATGACGCAACATGGAGTATTCTGTTTAATAAGAGACTTGCGCAAGATTTAGGACTCGGCAATTACTATGATATGGTTAAAGAGGGTACATGGACACAGGATGTGCTTCTCTCGTCAATGGAAGCCGCATGCATTGACTTAAACGGTGACGGTGTACGAGATACAAGCGACCAGTGGGGCAACGTAGGCGAATCCTTCGACGTTATGGCATATATGATCGGTTCCGGTGCACGCTGCTTTACAAAGGATGAAGAAGATATGCCTGTTCTTGCAGTGGATTCAGAGCGTTATGTCGACGCATACGCCAAAGCAAACGCGATAAACGGTAACGCAAACCTTTGCCTGACAGCTGCTGCGACAAACTGGAACTGGGATATTCTCGACGGTGTATTTACCGAAGGTCGCTGCCTCTTCTCATACGTAGGACTTAACCGTGTTACACTTTTCAGAAATATGGAAGATGATTTCGGTATTCTTCCTACGCCTAAATATGATGAAGCACAGGAAAACTACTACAACACCGTAAGCTGCTGGAGTGCCAATTTCTTTGCAATACCCGTAACAGCTGAAAATGTCGAGCGTACAGGTATAATCCTCGAGGCTCTGTCAGCCGAATCGATGTATACCCTCACTCCCGCATACTACGATGTTACACTGAAAACCAAAGCCGCTCGTGATGAGGAATCTTCGGAAATGCTCGATATTATCTTTAATTCACGTGTGTTTGAGCTTGCCAACTTCTACGGCTGGGGCGGAATTTTCGATGTTCCCGGCACACAGTCGTCAAACGGCAGTGATGATATATCATCCGCTGTAAAGAAAGTAACCAAGGTGGTTGAAAAAACAATGGATAAAACCATAAGCACAATTCTCGAAAACGCACAGTAATCAGAGAAAAACCAAATAACGAAAAAAATCCTCATGCCGCTGATATATTCAGCTGAGCATGAGGATTTTTTGTATTCGAAATTTACTTCATAAGTCTGCCGAACAGAACCGAGAACATTCTGTCACGGTATACATGGTCAACGTGCTCTATCTCACCGGGATATGCTCCGAAGGTGTATGAATAATCGGGATTAACGTGAGGACGAGGGGCGATTGATTCGGAGAAGCTGTCGGGATCGATGACACCGCAGATTGTCGATATATCCCAGATAACACGGCTCCATGATAAGGCACCTCTCGGTTTGCATTCGGCAACATTATCGCACAGGTAATCACCGAGCTCGGAGTTTCCGCGCAGAAAATGCTCAAGCTCGTTGATGTTCAGAATAAGGTGGCTGACAACTCCGTCGCACGGGAAGAGTAAGAACGGTACGCCTGACGCGAAAAGTGCGTTTGCGGCATTGACATCGCCGTTTAAATTGAATTCTCCGCCGCAGAACCACTTCGCGTTGGCACCGAGCCATATAACGGCAATTTTATCTTTGATTTCGGGATGTAGAAGGACGGCGGAAGCGACATTTGTGATAGCTCCAATAGCTACAACATAAGTCAGCTCATCCGATTCATTGACATGCTTGGCGATTGCATGTGCGGCTTCGCTCTCTACGGGAGTGTTTTCGTCGGGCAGTCTTTCGGTTGAGCCGCGATAGTACGGCGGTATGCTCACGCCGTGTGATTTTGCTACAAGAGAAGTGCAGATTCCGATTTCACGGTAGCTTCTTTCCATGCCGTCTGCGAAAGAAGTGCTATTTTCATTGTGAAACGGAGCGGCGGTTACACATACAAGATTGATTCTGTCACGTGCAAGCATGGAAAGCGCCAGCGCGAATTGGTCATCAATCTCATTGTAGGTGTCGGTGTCGAGAATCACACGTTTGATTCCGTCTTTTTTGAGTTCTTCTTTGATGTTCATGTGTTACCTCCTCAGTAACGTAAGTCGAAATATTTTCGCATGGTGTCATTTGCGGTTGATTTTCTGTCATTAAAGAATTCGGAAAGATTATTTTTCGACGCACAGTCGCGAATGAGTTGATATGTGGCTTGTGCGATTGTGGGATAAGCGTTTCCGAACGCGAAGGCGAAATCAAATGTGGGAGTGTCGAGTATTAAATCGAGCATGTTTACACTGTTATTGTCACGAAGCACATGATACATGTTGTATTCGACATACTCATCGTAGATATACCCGTACGATGCCGCATTCAGATATGATAATGTAATAGCGGCGAATTCTCCGTTTGTATGATTAATCGGAACCGCGAAAACGGATTCCGTATTCGCGATTAGGGTGCGGTACTCGTCCCTCTCATCTTCCTTGGGTAAGGGAAGAAGAGTCCATTCTGCACAAGAGGATGCTATATCAGGCATAACATCGAGGTATTCGATGAGAAACGCGGATTCGCCCTTTGAGAATATATTAATCGCTCCCGCACTTGAGTCCGTTATTCTGCTGTCGTCATTGTAAAGCTTGTACAGGTTTTCCATGGTTTTCTTTGTGCTCTTGACGGTATAACCGACTATGGGCACACGTCTGACTCCCGCGCTGATATAATCGTTTCCGCTTGATTTGAAAACAAGGTCGGTCAGTCTCGAAGCGGTGTTTTCCGCTGTCGTCGTATAGTATGCTGTGCCCGAGTTTTCGTTTAGCAGCTTGACTTTATCGACAACGGATAAATACATATCCCATGTCCATGTTCCGTTGTTTGCGGAGGAGTAAATTTCGTCTATATTCGCTCCCGCTTCGGAAATCACCGTTTTATTCATAAATACCGCCGAAAATGATGACGGGGAGATAGACGCGTCACCCGCTACGCCGTATGTGGAGTAGCCGCCTGAGGTCATGTCGGACGACATAGCGTTGAAGTACGGCTTGTCGAGATCGAAAAACGGGAGTGTGCGCATGTTAATCAGTGTATCCGCCATTCTGAAGGAGCCTACCGTATAAATCGGAAGCATCAGAAGATCTGTATAGTAAGAATCAGAGGCAATGGCGTTTTTCAAATCCGTCAGCATTGTACCGCTGTCGGCAACGGTAACAATAAGGTTTATGTTGAGCATTTCCTCGACGTTCGCGTTTCTTATCATAGCAAGACGCGAAACCGTGTTTCCCGTATCGTCGGGAGCGATAAAGCTTTTGTCCGTTGTGGTAATAAAAAAGACGGCACCGTCATAATCACGTTGGGGAAGTTCCGAAAGATACTGCTCGGATAAGGCTTTCTTGTCAACGTCTGAAACATATTGTTCGTATTTCGCATCGGACTTATCCGAGGATACATTATTCACATCGCCTGTGGCATCGCTTTCAGCCTCGCTTACGGTGGACTCGGTTGTTTCTGCGGTATCATAGCCGTCGGACATGTCATTTACTATAATAAACCCGCATGAGGTTGATGTAATAAGCAAAGTCAGCACAATAAAGGCTGACACGATTCTTTTCATAATCATTATGATGAACAATCCTATATGTAAATTATATGTACAATTATAGCATAATAAGGAATGGTTTGCAATAGGATGTGCATTTCGTAAAAGTTACATTTAAACGAAATATATCGGTATAAATTGATAATAACAAAAAGCCATGCTCATTCCACGGGAAACGAGCATGGCTGTGTAACTGTTTACGGAATCGGATTATCGGAAAATGTTATCAGAAAATCGGAACAACAGCTCCGTCGTATGTGGAGTTGATGTATTCCTTTACTGTTTCGGATGTGATAGCTTCAACGAGAGCCTGAATCTTTTCGGAGCTTTCGCTGCCTTCTTTAACGGCAACGATGTTTGCATAGGTCTGTGCTGCGGTGGATTCGGACTTTTCTGCTGCGAGTGCATCGGAAACCTTAAGTCCGGCACCGATAGCGTAGTTACCGTTAATTACGGCAATATCAACTTCGTTGAGAACTGTGGGAACGAGAGCGGCTTCCATTTCACGGATATCAAGGTTCTTCGGATTGGAAACGATATCCTGCTTTGTGGCTGTAAGGCCTGCGCCTTCCTTGAGCTCGATGAGTCCGTTATCGGCGAGAAGAAGACGTGCTCTCGCTTCGTTTGTTGTGTCATTGGGAACAGCTACTACAGCACCGTCTGCAAGTGCATCGAGAGAGGAACATGTTCCTGCGTAAATT
>CAVIJI010000010.1:4957-63952 GCA_963642885.1 bacterium | reverse complement strand
GCGGTGTCTGACTGCCGTCTTCGTTTGTTCCGCCGAAATCGAATGTTCCGTCGAAGGCTTGCTTCTCGGGCGGTGTCTGACTGCCGTCTTCGTTTGTTCCGCCGAAATCGAATGTTCCGTCGAAATCGAATGTTCCGTCATTTTTATCAAAATTTTCGAAACCCGAAGATGAACCTGATGCGGCATTTATAGTGTCATCCGATGATACTATATTAATATCTCCGCCGTATATTTCAACTTTCATTCCTTCCAAGCCTTCATAGCATTGCGGGACGTTGATTTCTCCGTCATTTACGATAAGCCATGACTCGGCATGTACGGCATCGTCTCCCGCGGATATATTGATGCTTCCGCCGTCGATAATCACATACCCTTTTTCTTCGTCGGTATCATTATTCGATTTAAGTCCGTCTTCACCCGATGTTACATTAATCACACCGCTTTTTATGAGAAGGCAATCCTTTCCTTTAATCGCATCGCCCTGTGAGTTAACCGTAATCGTTCCCGAAACTATCTTTAAATCATCCTTAGAATGTATGCCCTTATCGTAATTTCCGTTGACCGTAAGCTCACCTTCACCGTTTATCGTAAGATCAGCCTTGGAATATACGGCGGCGGCAGGTTCGTTTTCATCCCCTTCATATGTATAGCTTGTACTGTCGCTTACGGTATTTACCGTATCTGCGGCTAATGTTATGCATACATTTTTAGCGGATGCAACGTAAACGGGTGACATATCGGCACACAACGTTACACCCGACAAAATCAAATGAACATTATCATCGGATTCCACGATAATCTGTCCGTTAAATTCACCGCTTAAAACATAATCTCCGCCATCGGATATCTTAATATATCCGTCGCCGATTTCTATATCATCTGTCGTCTGAACGTCATTCCCGTTAAATGAAATATATACCGCATCACTCGAAATTGCAGTTTTAAGGTCAAATTCCGAATACTCGGCTTTCGGATAGTACTCTCCGTCTTCACTTTCGATACTGTCCGATGAAGCTGTTGTCTCATCGGTATCTGTTATGCCCGTACTTATATCGTCCGTTTCTTCCGTATTCGAAGCGGTCGTTGTACACGAATTCAGCATAATTGCCGCAAGAATAATACCGAGGAGCTTTTTATACGTCTTTATCTTCACAATTTATACCTCTCTGCCATTTATCTTCATATCAAAATCCGGTTTCTTCTCCGAAAAATCATCATATGTCCTTCGGCACCAAAACAAGTTCGAATTATTGTCTACGTAAATATTTTACATTCGCAACTTTATGACAGAGTATCGGAAGTGTGAATTTCAGATGAAAAAATATTGATTATTACTTGAGCAAAGCTCTTTTTTCGAGCGTACGGAAATAGTCGATTTTTTCCGTATCAGCAACCGTTTTCCCCGATACCACATACTGTGTATCCCTGACAATTCCGTCGGATACGGGCACCGTTCCTACGCTTTCCATCATATACTTCAGTCTATTGACGGTACCTTGCGTGCCGTCTATTATATCTATATCACCGAGAAAAGCCTTGAAGCTGTCACGAAAATACGCAAAATGAGTACATCCCAAAACAACCGCGGTATATTTTTCCGATTTATCGATTATTTCTTTTAAGTACTCAGTGACCGTACTCACGTCGAATACTGCATTTTCGGCAAAGGTCACGAGCTTCGGAGCCGCTACAAGTGTAGGATATATGTCGCCCTCGTAATTTTTATCGATAAGATCATGCAACTTTTTTCCGGCTATTGTGAGAGGCGTCGCACATACGAGAATCTTCTCCCCATGATGTTTTATCGAAGCAGGCTTCACCGCGGGTTCCATACCGATTATCGGAATATTATAGGTACTTCTCAGTTTGTCTATTGCCATGCTTGTTGCGGTATTGCACGCCACAACCACTATATCCGCACCCTGTTCGACAAGATATTTTACTGCCTCGGTACTGTATTGTATTACTTCCTCAGGCCTTTTCTCTCCGTACGGAACATGCTCCGTGTCGGCATAGAATATATATTCGGCATTTTTAATCTCCTGCTTTGCATAGGCCATTACGGATATGCCGCCGACACCCGAATCGAAAAAACCTATTTTCAATTTATCCTTCATCGGAAAATTCTCTTTTCATGTTAATAATTGTATTGTGCTATATTCCGTCAAGACATAATTTTCGGTAGCGACTTATAATCTCATTTTATCTCATACAGATAAGCTCGGATATAATTCAGCTATCCTCGATAATATCGCCGAGCGAAATCGGTTCGTATCCGTGCTCGTACATCCATTTCGCCATTGTAAGAATACGCTGCGCATAGTCAGGCTCGTAAGCACTGTAGTCGGAATAGAAATACTGCTCATGTATTACCATTTGAATAAAGCCGCCTTCGGACGGACGTGAGCTTATATCGTCCAAAAAGGCATCAACCCGATCGGCAGTCAAATCACCCGCATTGAGCACCATGTGAAGCTTGGCGAAAATCATATCTTCATCGGTATCCACATAGAAGCAGCGATGCTCCGTATGTTCAACCTGCTTGTGTGTCAGGTGATACGAAACAATCGGCTCTCCCTCTTTATAGTAGTCTATGTAGTAACTCTCACCGCGACACAATGTAAGGTAAGCGCAAAGTGCTCTGTAGCCCAGTGAATGCAGTGCACGTGTGCCGTAAATATTGCATGCTCCCCAGTGCAGTGTGGTTGTATTGCTCAGCGAAGCCGAACCGACTATTCGTCGCAATTCTCCGAGCACGAGCATGGCATCCCGACGAACCTCTTCATAAGTTTTATTAAGATACGGTAAATCAGGCATTTCACTGCGTGCATGGAAAGAAAACGTAAGCCAGTCGGAATTAGCTTCGAATTCGTTTTTATAACGATCGGTCATCATGGAAAGATTAAACGAACCGTCAAAGCTTTCGTAAAAAGCATTGATGTGTACCTTGCTTCCGTATAGGTCATGTGCTTGCTTGAAAATGTTCAGGTAAGCATTATCGAAAATCGACTTATACACCATACGGTTTTCATGCAGGTCTTTAAATGCTAAAATAAAATCATCAACTGTAAAGCGGTATTTATGATATGCCTTCGCAAATACGTAAACGGTTATGGTTTCACTCTCACCCGAATCAACATCAATCGCCTGCAAATGATTTGTACGTCCGTCAAGTAAAACATTCGCCGAAAAAGTGCCGTCACTTTCACGGCAAGCGGGCACCCCGTTTACATTAATATGTTCACCTGCGGAAGACTCAAGCAAAACACGGATTTTCAAACGTCCATCCACCCAAATACCATCCGCCTCGCCGACCATTACATCACCGTTGAGCGGATAAAGGAAACGAAGTGCACCTATTTTTTCATTCATAATCTTTTTAAACCGCATGAACGGAGTGGGACACCTTACCACACCGTTCATGCGTGTCATTTTTCCTCTCGTTAATTTTAATGTCTTTCAAATAATCGGAGATGTCAGACATTCGGCGCTCGGGTCATAACTATCACGAACAAGTGCGTTATCCCCGAAAGCCTGACAAACTTTATAATCAATCATGAAGATTTCACCCTTATCGGAAGCCGTTTTCACGATTTGAATGCCCGTCACCACGTCATCAGGATACGGATCGGGTACAACAAAACTATATTGCGTTGTTCCGTCGCCCTGTAGCTTTGGCAGAGTTGTCGCGGTAACCTCCGCAAGTGACGCATCCAGGTTGTAACTCTCAAGCTCATTATCTCTCTCACGTGCCCAGTTTCGGTTCAGGTTCATAATATTTACGCCGTAAATTATGGGAATCTCGAGCGTACGGCCGCTGCGGTATGACACAATATATTTACCGATTGTATCTCTTTCCAAAAGCATAGGGGCGCTCGTGATATAAACATGCTTCCTCAGGATAGATGTCATATGTGTAAACTCGAAATGCGGACTTTCAAGAATTTTACGATTATGATAAAGGTAGAGCTCCTCCACACTCGCTTTGAACAGCTCATCATAGCGGTCATCCGTATAGTCTGTCTTCCAGAAAAGATATGCGCCGAACACAAGGTCAAGCAGCACACCGTTACGCTGCATTGTTACCTCGTCAAGTGTTGTCCAGTGAGATGGTGCCGCACCCATTGCACCTGCTTCAACTCTTCTTTGCCAATTCGTAATACTGCGCGGAATCCAGTTTCCGTATGTCATCCCCATGCCTCTCGAGAGGAATACCTCATCATGACACTCACGCATTCCCCAATACCAGTGATGAGCAATGCAGTCTGTGGGGATTTTATCTATCGCGGTGTATGTAGCGGGCATATCATGAACCGTCTTTCTCGAGCACTTGCAGTGACGTTCCGCACCGCCCCAGCCTTCTCCCCAGCCGGTTATATGATTCAGCATTTTTTCCGACCAGTACATCAGTCTGATGCCATGCTCGGCAAGATAATCGTGAATTCGGGTTATGTCTCCCGCGAGAATATCCGCGGCGGAACGCTGTTTACATTTTTCACACAATCCGTACGTGTAAAATTCATCATGCCCGATATGCATCATTTTCGGCTGAAATACATCGATTACTTCGTCCATAATTTCAAACAAAAGCTTGTACGATTCGGGATTCGACGGACAATATGTATCCGGGAACGGGTCATACGGCCTTTCCGAAAGCTCGGGATGAGCGTTAAGCAAATAGTCCGAATGGCTCAGACACGGTACTTCCGGAACCACATTCATTCCGCGGTCTTTACAATACTTTACCATCTCACTCACTGTTTCCTGAGGCAAAAAGCTTCCGTCGCCGTTTTCGAAATGAATCGAATTCTTCACCCAGCCGAACATATTTTGAACCTCGTCGGCACGCTCCGGGTATCGGCGCATCTCGGTGCAGTATTCTATCCAGCTTTCGTTGATTTCGGGATGATGCTTATATTCCATAGCTCCGCCCACTTCGATGATTACGGTATTATAACGGTAATAGAGCAGCATATCCACAATCTTATAAAATTGAGCAAGCTGTTTTTCACCGGGCAGATAAATCTTCAGTGCACGAAACGGGCACTGCGGCACCGCAAAACGTATGCCTCCCGGTACAAAGCCGTTATCGGCTTGTGCCTGCTGAAGAACTTCATATGCTCCGTAAATCAAACCGCATTCACTCTCGGAATAAATACAAATCCCGTTCTGTACCGTGCTGACAACAAATGCGTCTTCCGTATCCAGTTCTTTACGTGTAACGCCCATGGCAAGTAATCGATCGGCGATATCCTCGGTAATATGTCTCTCTGTCGAAATGCTCGTCCATGAGTCTTCATTTAAATCCGCATATATCGGCATCTGTGAGAGTATCTCTTTATAAATACCGTTCTCCATTTGATGAACCGC
This sequence comes from bacterium, assembly GCA_963642885.1. Taxonomy (GTDB): domain Bacteria; phylum Bacillota; class Clostridia; order Oscillospirales; family CAG-272; genus UMGS1696. The sequence goes on along the minus strand of CAVIJI010000010.1, from coordinate 58,582 downwards.
CGCGGGTGAGATTCGCTTCTTGCCATCAACAAGCTGACGACGATTCAATTCAGTCATCAAATGCATTTATGTAATCCCCCTTATGCTCTTTGTCTCATATACGGCACTTTTTCGATTGCTCCAACAGCTTAATAAACATTCCGCCTTGTACGGTACGGTTTTGCTGATAAAAACGTGCCGCGGTTTTTGTGCTGTACCAGTCCGCCATCGGTACGCGGTTTTCGGTTTCATTGAAGAAACGCCAAACAGGTGCGATGAATTTTTCAAAATCTTCCTTGCTCTCGGCTAAAGTAGCTGTCCATGTGAGCCAGTCTGTTTTGGATGTGGAGCCACGGCAATCAAGCGGATTACCGTACGCATTGGTATACTTTCCGTAGGATGCAAACTCACTCGCGATTTTATCCTTCGGGAAAAGATTTGTACCGAAGATTTTATCCCATACCATATTGTATTTCTGACTGTAGCTATCGGGTAAATCAAACGCCAGACGGAAACTGCCGTCACCGTTGTCGGCTCTCTCAATCCAGCTATTCGCCATATCCTGTGCGTTTTTCTTATAGTATTGTGCCGCCTCGGTTTCTCCGTTCATATCAAGCATAATCGCCATAGAGGCAATACCCATTACAGCCTTAACAGACAGATTGCAGTTATGCGGCAGATGTTTGAAAAAGTCGTCTGTACAAATTTGATTTTCGGGATCTGCACCGTGGGATACGAGATAGTCCGCCCATTTAACGAACATATACTCATTTTCGACGAACAATGAAATATCCTTACCTGCCACTGCCGCTGCAGCCGCCATAACAAGCATGTTGCCGCACTCCTCAATCGGCATCTGGTAATCGGGATCTGTACCGTTGGAATACACCTGACCGTTCACTCTCGGATAACAGCCGACATCGTGCGGCGCGAAATTAAAGGGCCATACATCGCTTTTCGCATAATGAAAAACAGGACGCATCATTGCGTTAACAAGCTCGGGATTGTAGCATAAAAACAGCGGCATTGAAGGATAGCTTACATCTACCGTTGCGGCACAGCCGTTTGAAAGGCATTCTTTGGAAATATACAGCAAGCCGTCATTTTCATCTTCAACAAGCTTGTGAGCCGCCAAAACCTGTCTGTATGCCAAAGAAAGCATCTCTGCATACTTCTCGCCGCCTGCCTCGGTCGCTTTTTCTGTAAGCTCTGCGGAAAATGTTTTCTCTCGTGCGATAAGTGCATCATAATCATCGAAAGCATCACTAACGGCCTGTTCGATTGTCATTCCGTATTTTTTCCAATATGCCTTCAATATCTTACCGAAATACTCGATACTCTCGATATCATCGTAAGCAAATGCAAACAGTGCGGATTTATTTTCCTTCATGTCAATGTGAGCTGTCACAAAGGTTTCACCGCGTACTTTTTTACAGTCAGCCGAACCGTCACGCACACACAGATAAAAGTAACCCCAATGAATGCGAGTATCGTCACCTCCGCCGCCGAGTCCTGTTTGAACGGCGTTTCCGATTCGTGCGGCACTTATGCCATTGTTAAGAAATTCAAGCGACACCTCCACGGGTTCTTCCCGTGCGGCATCAAGGCAAAGCTCCTCAGATGCGCATATTTCCGCATTCAATACATGCTCTGTTCCGTCAGTCGATTCGCATGACAGTTCGAGGTATGAAACGGGACGGCTTATCAGCATCAGGTCGTCTGCAAATAAAGGTGTAAAGAAACGTGCTGTTAAACGAACTCCGGAAGCCTCGAAGGTATAAACACTGGTCATCGCGGTTATATCGAGTGAAATCTGTTTCATTGCGATTCCGCCTGCTTCCTCTCCTCCCATGAAACGGTAAAGTGTTCCGTCAATGGTCAGATATCCGTTAATGGTGTTGGTATGTCCCGTCCAATGACATGTGGCGGAATCCGTAAGTTGATTTTTCACAGACCAAACGCTGAAATAAGGGTCGATTGTAATGAGCGGCACTGCGGGCGCGCGAAGTTTCATATATAGTCCTCCGTATTAAATAGTAACTTTTGCCTATTGACATTCTGTGTGTTAAATTATATCATATCAACAGCCGAATTTAAACATAAAAAAACAATATAAATTTCAGATATTATTTGAAGGAGCCTTTTATATCTATGGAAAACACTAAGCTGCATATTATGGAACAGATCATCGATTTGAGTCAAAGTCCGATACTTGCGTACGGTCCGAGTACCACGGAAGAGCTCAATCGCGACTGGGAATACAAAAACGGTGAATGGAAGGTTGAAAACGGATGGATATGCGGTAAACATACCGGCAATTCTGGTGGTATACTCTATTCGAAACAACATTTTTACGGTAATATTTTATTGGAATTCGAGGGCAGAACCGTTGTGCCGTGCGACAACGATTTAAATTTCACATGGCGTGCCGCCGGTTGGGATGATGAGAAGGATGACGCGGGTGTGAGCTATATAGGCGGCCTTGCGGGATGGTGGGAAAGCAAAACGGGTATCGAGCATTACCCCGAATGCCGCTGCCGCTCCGTCACATCTCTGCTTCCGTTTGAAGCCGGTAAAACATATTTCATTCAGGCGGGAGATATCGACGGACATTGTTTCATATTCGTTGACGGAAAGCTTGTTATCGAAATGTTTGACCCCGATCCGATAACGGCTTACGGAAAGGTCGGACTCGGCACATACGCAAGTCAGATTGAGGTGCGTAATTTCAGAATTCGTCAGATAAAAAGCTTCCCCAATACACTTGCATATACTCCGTCGTTCGAATAAAATGTCCCGCATATTCGATTGAATTTTCGTACCGAAATAGTGTATTGCTCGTTTTATTAGAGTAATCTCCGTTTTGATTAAAATATACTAAATAAAACATTCTATCTTTAATGATAATGTTCGTAAATTTACTTTATCTTAATTGATTTTGCTGTTCGTACGGTGTATAATATGCCATGAAAGCAAGCTAATTTACATATATATGAAAGGATATTTACCATGTCATTATTCGAAGAAATCAAGCGCAGCGCATCTGACGTTGCCAACAAAGCCGTAAAAAAAACAGGTGAGCTTACAACAATCGCAAAGCTCGGCATAAATGTTAAGTCAAACGAAGCAAAGCTCTCCAGCGTATTCGAAGAAATCGGTTTCATGTTTTACGAAGCTCAGTGCACAGGTGATGATCATACATCCGACATCGCTTCTCTCATTATGAAAGCCGATAAAATCAAAGCCGATATCGAAAACACCAAGAAGGAAATCGCCAAGCTCAAAAAGGTTGTAGTTTGCCAGAATTGCGGAAACGAAATCTCGGAAGAAGCCGCATACTGCTCATTCTGCGGAGCAAAGGTTGAAAAAGTCGAACCCGAAACCTGCTCATGCGAAGAAGAAAGCTGCGAATGTTCATGCTGCTGCGGAGAATCCGAAGAAACAGATTCATGCGAATGTGAATGCGATTGCTGCTGCTCCTCAGATGAAACGGAATGCAATGACGAATGCACCTGCGAACAGTCCGCTGACGACGCAGAAACAGACAGCACATCAAACGAATAATTCAAGCGTAACACATATCTGTTAGGTTGAGCAAAAGCCGCGGAGTATTCTGCGGCTTTTTGCTTTACATTATTTTCACGTAATCGCTTGACAAAAAGTAAATAATATAGTATAATTACAAGGCTGACAAAATTATAAAATGCTAGTGTGGCTCAGGGGTAGAGCAGCTGATTCGTAATCAGCAGGTCGAGGGTCCGAATCCCTCCACTAGCTTTTTATTTATGCTAAAACAGCTTACACGATCCTTCACGAAAGCGCCGATTCGGTATTGTTTCGGCTGATTCTCCGTGAGATATCATGTAAGCTGTTTTTTCGCTGATATCGCTTTTTTTCGATTATTTATTCTTCGGCATAACCGCAAAGCAGTTGTTTATCCATCTCTCATGTCCGAGACTGGGACGATTGATATATTCACCGTTATATACCATCGCGGTAGAGCTTCCTCCGTCGAGCATTGCCGCATTGTATGCCTTTTCATCGAGCATTACCTGCTGCAAAACATCAAGATCGCAACCGAGACTCCAATCCGCCTGTCTGCCGTCAATTACAAGAAGTAAAAATTCTCCCGTTTTACGCTGCCCTATAGCAGTTCTCGGTGCGATTCCCCAGCCTCCTGTGCCGTTCTTTATAAGGCCTTCCCCATTGACAACAAGAAACGGCGAAAACGAAACCGCACTGACAATATTATTCTCTATAGCCCAATCCGCGGTACAATGTCTGAGAACAAGTGCGCCCTCATTATTAATGCCTATCATATTGTAAACCGTGTCATCAATCACATACGGATAGACAACCTTGCTGTCTTCAATCAATAAACCTGCGGGTGTACCGCCGTTGGAATCGTAATTTGCACCGTCCTGAAATCCGCCGCCGTTAATCCCGGCTACCGCTCCCGCGTTTGTTACCATTGTCATAACATTTTCTCCACAGGAATACTGCTGCGATGTATCGACAAGCTTTACCCTGAGAGGATCCTCGACCAGCATTACATAACCTCTCCATGTGCCTCCCGCTACTTCCTTCACGTACAAGCCGTCTTCAAGCATTGTATAGCCTTCCTCAAGGTAATTTTTCTCACCGTTTTCGATTGTCGGCACAGGGTCGGTTTCCTGACTGTACGCATATCTGTTCGGTTTATCGGTTTCGGTCTCGGTTTCAGTCTCGGTCACGGTTTCCGTCTCGGTTTTGGTTTCCGTTTCGGTTTCGGTTTCCGTTTCCGTTTCGGCCTCGGTTTCCGTTTCCGTTTCGGCCTCGGTTTCCGTTTCAGCCTCTGTCTCACTTGTGTTTTTGTCAAATGACAGTATTTCCGAATCGTAACCGCTGTCGTCTATTTCGTTCGCATTCATGATTTCTTCAATATATTCATCCGAAAAAAACATTGTCGCAAGATATTTATGAGACATTGTTCTCATTGCCGAGCAAATCCATATTGTCTGTAAATTCGAGCTCGCGCCGACAACTATCACCGTGTAAAAAACAAGAACGCCCGAAAAAAACAATGTCATGAAGGATATAATCAAAAAAGAAAACACACGTCTAACTGTTTTCATCATTACCTCTAAAGTAAAATCATATGATTCTATAGACTAAGAGAATGTGAAAAAAGTTCCGTGTGTTTAATTATTTACCGCAAAAATACGGTCTCAGCTATTTTTTTCTTTTATATACTTATCGATGGCCGCTGCGGCTTTTTTACCTGCACCCATTGCCAATATAACCGTGGCGGCACCTGTAACCGCATCTCCGCCGGCATATACTCCGACACGCGATGTGAGTCCGTCCTCATCGGTTACTATTCCACCGCGTTTCGAACATTCGAGTCCTTCTGTCGTTGTTTTAATAAGTGGATTCGGACTTGTGCCTATTGCTATGATTACACAATCCGTGTCGAGCTCAAAATCGGCTCCCTCCACAGGAACGGGACGACGTCTTCCGCTCGCATCAGGTTCACCGAGCTCCATCCTCTGACATACGGTTTTGGCGGCGTGACCGTTTTCGTCAGCTTGAATTGATATCGGATTTGAGAGAAGTCTGAATTCGATTCCCTCCTCCTTTGCGTGCTCGACTTCCTCCGCTCTCGCGGGAAGCTCGCTTTCGCTTCTGCGGTAAACAATATATACATTTTTCGCACCGAGACGTTTTGCGCATCTTGCGGCATCCATGGCAACGTTGCCGCCGCCTACCACAGCTACATTCTCCGCATGGATTATCGGAGTTGCGGAATCATCTTTATAAGCCTTCATTAGATTTATTCTCGTCAAAAATTCATTTGCGGAATAAACTCCCGAAAGATTTTCGCCCGGAATGTTCATGAAATTCGGCAAACCCGCGCCGGTTCCGATATAAACTGACTCGAAACCGCCTTCAAGCAGCTCATCGACCGAGATTGTTTTGCCGATTATCACGTTGGTTTCTATCTTTACTCCAAGCTCACGCAAATTATCTATTTCTTTTTCGACAATGGCTTTCGGAAGTCTGAATTCGGGAATTCCGTAAACAAGAACGCCTCCCGCCGTATGGAGTGCTTCGAAAACAGTCACATCATATCCCATTTTCGCAAGATCTCCCGCGCACGTAAGTCCGGAAGGACCGGAACCGATAACGGCAACCTTATGTCCGTTTTTCTCGGGCTGTTCTGTTTTACCGTTAAAGTTCTTATTATGCCAATCCGCTACAAAGCGTTCGAGTCGGCCGATTCCGACAGACTCTCCCTTGATTCCTCTGACACATTTCGATTCGCATTGTGTCTCCTGCGGACATACTCTTCCGCATACGGCCGCAAGTGAGCTTGAGAGTGAAATTACCTTATATGCACCCTCATAATCCTTTTCGGTAATTTTCTTTATAAAATGGGGTATTTCGATATTTACGGGACATCCCGATACACACGGCATATTTTTGCAATTCAAACAACGCGATGCCTCGTCAATGGCTGTTTCTTCACTGTATCCGAGAGCGACCTCATTAAAGTTCGTTGAACGTACCTGTGGATCCTGAGTCGGCATTTCATTTTTTTTCGGTGTCATATTAGGCATAGGTTATCTCCTCAGTTATTCGTCTGTTGTTTAAAAAGGTTGCAGTTGTTTTCACGCGCATGCTTTTCGAAATCCCTGTACATGGAACCTCTCTTAAGTGCTTCGTCGAAATCAACCTCATGTCCGTCAAATTCGGGTCCGTCTACACATGCGAATTTCGTTTTACCGCCTACGGTAAGTCTGCATCCGCCGCACATTCCCGTTCCGTCAATCATAATGGGATTCATGCTGACCAAGGTCTTAATCCCGTATTCTTTGGTTAACTGTGCGACAAACTTCATCATTATTACGGGACCGATAGCAATAACTTCATCGTATTTTTCACCTGAGTCAATCAGTGCCTTAAGTGCGTTTGTTACAACACCCTTTTCCCCATACGAGCCGTCATCGGTCATTACAACAAACTTATCCGAAACACCCTTGAATTCATCCTCCAATATAACAAGATCATGGTTTCTGAATCCTACTACCGAATGAACCTCGCATCCGTTTTCATGCAGCTTTTTCGCAACGGGATAAGCAATTGCACATCCAACGCCGCCGCCGATTACGGCGACCTTTTTCAATCCTTCAACCTCGGTAGCTTTTCCGAGCGGGCCTGCGAAATCCGCTATGAAGTCGCCCTCATTCAGCTCGGCAAGCTTATCCGTGGTCGCTCCGACCTTTTGGAAAATTATGGTTACCGTTCCCTTTTCTCTGTCGCAGTCGGCAACCGTAAGCGGAATTCTCTCTCCGTCTTTATCTACACGTAAAATTATAAACTGTCCCGCTTGTGCTTTTTTGGCAACCAACGGTGCATTTATATTCATTTTAATTACCGTAGGATTGAGTACCTTTTTTTCTGTTATCTCATACATAATATGACCTCTTTATTATGAGTCGTAATTTGTTATAGGGGTATTATATCATAATATCTTTCTGTTGTAAATCGGAATAAGAAAAATAAATTGTATTTTTCGATGTTTATTTATTCATCTGTTTCGATTTTTATGCTTTCAGACGAGTTTATTACATAATCCGCCTTCGGGCCGTGATTGATTTCGAGGATTCTGTTCAGCACATCGACCGCTTCGTTTATATGGTAAACTCCGTTCAGGTCATATTCTCTCAATGACAGATAAATTTTATTGTGAGCGGAAAACTTAGGTGAGTAATTTGTTAAATAATACCTGAAGTACTTGTCGAGCGTTTTATTGTATTCTTCGCTTCCGTTTTTCAGTCTCGAATATCTTGCTTTACCGTATAAAATTTTCGCTTTCTCATAAAACTTCGAATTAATAATATAACCCTTTCCGTAAAGCTCAATCATTCTTCTGTCAAGCAATTCCGAAAGTGCGGCTTTATCGTCTCCGAGAGAAAGCAAATATGTATCGATATTATACACCATCGATTCCGAAAGCTCGGTTGCGGTGTCCGATTTCACGGATGATGATTCCTGCTTCGTATAATACCCTATCACTTCGGCTAAAGCGGTCATTAAATCGTTTCTGATTCTGTCTACATCGCCGTCGTTAACCAACCCTACCCTCAACGCCTCGGGTATAAGAGTGTTTATGTAATCGGAGCGTGAAATATTGTCACAATTCAGTCTGCTGTACAGTGTAATATCAGTCATCGTCTTCACACTCCTCATCATCGTCCGTATATTCGTGGGCGGCATCGGGATTAGGATTGTTCTCGCTCTGCATTACCGCCTCGCTGTCGAGAAATTCGTCAAATGCGTCAAGCTCATCTATCTGCGTATCCTCATCTTCAAAGTCATCCTCATATCTGTCATGGTCCGCAAGGCCGTCGCTGTCTGTACTTTCGAAATAATCATCCCCGTATTCCTCGCGCACAAAGTTTTCGGGTGTCTCACGTGATCCCGTACCGGGTTTAAGATTCAATTCGTCTCTGTCTGCGTACCACTTTACGTAATTTTCTCCGCTATTTACCTTACGAATGATTCTTTCGACTTCTCTGCTTATAAGAGTGTCGACACTTCCGCGACAGTACAGTTCAAAGCGTTCGAACAGTTCATCGATAAGCTGCGTATCACTGATTTTATCATCCGTTTCCGTTTTTATATAGTAAAACAAATATGTCAGTTCGTTCAGCAGATATGTATAATTCTCCTTTGTCACATATCTGGATGTGCAAAATTTCTCTATTATCTTTGTAACAGCTCCCGAACCTATTTCGACACGATCGTTTTCCGTAATAGATCTGTTTCGTGTATCTGATAATTCCTTTGCTTCTTCTTCAGTCAAAACAAGACCGTACTTCGATGAAACTTCGTTTAATGCCAGTATTTCTTTTGAAACAGGTCTGAGCGAAATATTCTCAAGTGATATCAATCCATTCATTATACTATTACACTTCCTGAATACATTAAAAATTTCCGAAAAATCAGCCGATTGGCATTGACAACGAACAAATAATATGCTATACTATAATTAGGTTTTTGTTTACGCTCGTTTGTCAATACTTTTTATTATAGCACTTGTCGATTTGTCTGTCAAGTGTTTTTTTATGCTTATTTAACCGGTCTTGCCTCGAGCATTTTAATCGGAACGCCCTTTTCGGTGAAATTGCGTTCATACTCGGTTATAATATTTCCTTCCGCTCTTTCCGAATTGTGCAAATCACGTGTAGCATACACAATCTCGAATCCGCTTTGCGGAAGAACTTCTGCCGTATAATCGAAAAGAGTTTCATTATCGGTCTTAAACGAAAAAATACCGTCTTTTTTTAATACTCTTCTGTAATTTTCTAGAAAAGCCGGATGAGTCAGTCTTCTCTTTTCATAATTGCATTTGCGTGCCCACGGATCACTGAAATTCGCAATAATTCCGTTAAGAATGTTATCCGGCATGGCGGATACAACGTCACCCGCTTCACCGACAATAAAGCGTACATTACCCTTATCTTCTTGCGGGATGTCGTATACTTCTCCGTTTTTATACAATACTCCGTCAGCTGTGAGCCATCCTCCGTTGGCACCGAGTGCTCCGAGTCCTCTGCTGCGAGCGTATTTTTCTATTGCACATACGGCTACATCCGATATTCTTTCCAGAGCAATATAGTTATTGTTTATTTCACGCGCTGACAGCAGTGTTATGAATTCTCCCTTTCCGCATCCCACTTCAAGATACAACGGGGCATCGTTTTCGAAGACACTTTCGGAAGAAACCCACTCATTTTCCGTAAATGGATACAATAAAGACGACAAAGTAAGAAGTCTTTCATTTCCATGACGTTTTTTTCTCATTCGCATATTGATTATTACTCCGTTTTTTGATAGAATATAGGTGATACTATTTTTACTTGTTCCTTTGACTTTCGACTGCTTACCATTATATCATAATATTGAATAAAAATCTATAATAACCATATAAAAAGAGAGGTGAGATAATGGAATTAAACATCTTCATGAATGAACTGAAGAAGGCTCTTGTCGCAAGAGGGATTCCGGACGAAACAGCGGCAAAGCATGTTTCAAACCTGAGCCGTTCTTTCACAAACGATGACCTGTCCGAAATCAGTGCCATACGTTCCTCGGAAGAAGTAGAACAGCTCGCAGACAGTATTTCCGTTATTCTGACTAAGGGCAGAAATACTCAAAATATAAATTCGTCTGTTCAGCCGATTCCTCCCATTGCAGCTCCGCCGGAAAAAACGACAGCGAAAAGTACGGCGTTAAAGCCTCAGGTAAAACAGAATCAGAAACACAATACACCCTCGAAAGAATCCGACGAGGATTATTTCGAATACTCGCCCGACCACTCCCCTTCAGTCAAAGCCATGCTTGTATTCTGGGTAGGCTTGTTTATCACCTTACCCATTACGCTTGGTATAGCAACCGTGATATTCGGCGTATTCGTTGTTTTATTCGCGGCACTTGCGGGACTTATCGTAGCAGGAATCGTGGCGCTGATAGCCGTAGTTGCCGCAGGTGCCGGTATATCGCTTGTCGGCATAATTTTCGGTATAACGCAGCTGTTCACGTTCCCCGCAGCCGGAATATACGAAATAGGATTAGGTGTTATGGTAGCGGGAGGAGCTTTATTCGTATCTGTTTTGATATACAACTTGTCAATAAGATTCTTCCCGTGGTTGATAACTCTTGTAGGCAATCTATTGGGAATTGTATGCGGAAAAATCAAGGATTTGTTTTTACATGTCAGAAGGGAGTGTTATAAGCTGTGAGACCTGCATCGATAATATCACTTGTTATAGCAGTCCTGTTGATTGTAGTCGGACTTGTGTCTTGTTTTATAGCTCAAAATATGGCTAAAGCAAACGGCGAATTCCTTTTTTCAGAGGACAGAGGTTCCGATCTCGTAACTACCGTAGACCTTACCGATTCGGAGATATCGAAAATAGAGCTCATCGCGTCTAAGGTTCAGATAAACATCTACGGACGTCAGGATAAATCTTATATTGAATTCGTTAATTTCAAGGAAAACTATTATTCCCTCTCAAACGCCAATCGCGTTTTGAGCTTTGATGAAATCCCCGACATTAAATCCATGCTCAAGTTTTGGGAAAACGGATTCTCCTTTAAGGGTATGCGTTATATTTTCAACTTCAACAACACCGTTGACGAAAGCAAAGACAAGGTTATAAACGTATATCTTTCAAACGACAAGGAAATCAAAATATTCGACATTAAATCGAATGACCTTGTTTTAAACATTTCGAATATGACAACGGGAACAGACTACAATATTACCACACAAAATGCCGTTATAGACGGTAATGTGGTACGTACCTCATCAACATTCAATATCAACTCATCCGAAAGCGATTCTCCCGCGGAAAAGGTGGATTTAAAGCTTTCGACCGCATTGATACAATATATTAACATCAATGCGAAGGAGCTTAACCTGAATGCGGATAAATTCCGCTGTGCGGGAAATGCGGTTATAAAATCGGAGAGCGGTGCAATCTCGCTCGGGACTATCAGCCAGCTCGACGGTTTGACTTTGGATCTCGTGTCGACATCGGGAAAAATCACACTTGACGGCTCAGAGGTAATGAGCCCCTACACACAAACCAATGTTGAATCCTCGCGCGGTGAAATCAGTATTCACACGGATTCATCGGATATTTCCATCTACAGATCCACATCCGATTCCGAATCGGTGCCCGAAGAAACCAGATAAACAATACTAAAAAAAGGATACGGTCAGTCATGAAATACTCATACAAAACAAACGGAACTTGTTCTTCTAAAATCGACTTTGATATCGAAGACGGTATAATAACAAATATCGCCTTCACAGGCGGATGCAACGGAAACCTTAAAGCTATTTCAAAACTATGTAACGGAAAGAATGCCAAGGAAATAGCCGATATTTTAAAGGGCAATACCTGCGGTCCCCGTTCTACATCATGTGCGGATCAACTTTCAAGAGCAATCTACGAAGCTCTCGGTATTTAAGCCGACGCGGAAGCCGTATTGATTCGATTCCGAAAAAAAGTGTATTAAAAAAACAGATGGTACATACGATGTGTACCATCTGTTTTTTTCAGTTAGAAAAGCTATCAACCCGTGTATAGTTTACTATTTCGATATCTTTAAAATATGCCTCGAGTATTTCATTTGAGTTATATCCGAGTGCCGCCATATCGAGCGCACCGTATTGGCTCATTCCGACACCGTGTCCCCAGCCTTTTCCTACAAAAATGAAATTATCACTGTCGTCCGCATAAGCCACTTTATATTTTATTTCATCTGTTGACTTATCGGATATTTCCTCGGTCTTATGGCTGACATCCTCCGATGTATCTTCCTCGGCATATTTCTTATACTCGTCTCCGAGGAAAGCCGATGCGTTCTGTTTTGTTATTACGAAAACATCTTTACGATTGTATATTATTTTATCGTTTCCCGTGAGAATTACAGATGCTCCGCCGTCATTGGTACTGACGGAATCCGTTGTCATCACATAGCAGTCCGCAATATTTGTATATCCATAATCCAAATCATAATCGGATGCACTGTCATATTCCTGTGCCACATAATCCACAATAACGTTTTCGGTATATTCAACCTCACCTTTTCCTACCACGAAATTTGCGCTTTTCACATACGGAGTAAGTGATGTACGAACCTTATCCGTTGTGGTTATGTTCACGCTTGTTCCGTGAATGTCGGTTACGCATAATGTTTTTACATAGGTGGAATCGGTTGCGAACTCTACGATTTCAACATCTTCGACTGCATCCTCAAGCTCATCATAGCCAGCTTGATGAAGTCTCTCGAGGAGTGCCTCCGGTGACACCTCATTAATCCAAAATCCGTTGTTATGCACCATGTAATTTTCCCACGGTGTTTCAACAGCGCTCAAATACGGATACTCTGTTGTGCTTCCCCATGCATCCTTTGCACTTACCGTAACACCGCCCATTGATGATGAGTAATATGCGTTAACTATAGCCCCGTCATATGTCATGACATCGCCTTTTGTTTCCAGTACCGCGTTCATGACATTGTCGTTGATTCTTCCCGCGCCTTTATAGACCTGGCACTCTGTTGTGGCACAAAGGTCGAAATCATATTGACCATGTCTGTTCAAATGAGTCAATGTAAATGAACGCACTGTTACCGCAAACGCCTTCAGCGTTTCGAACAGCCACGAGTTCGATGTTTCATATGGCAACACTCCTGCGACATACGCCTCGAGCGGGATAATATTGATAAGCGAAACCCCGTCCGTCTCACCGTTGTCGTATCTCTTAAAGCAGAATACACCGTCATATACGTTTCTTGCCGGCGTCATGATATATGTATTTCCTTCATCATCCTCATGTGCCGTAAGTCCGAGTTCACTCTCTCCATCGCAATCGTATTCGAACAGAATTATATTTTCGTATGGGTCAAGCACCGAAACAGCGGTAACGGATGGCGACACGATATATACATCTTCATCATCGAAGATGTTTTCCACATCGGACAAATATTCATCCGCTTCCCCATATTCCGCGAACGCACCTATTCTGAGCATATATTCTGAATTAATATACGAAGGAATTGCATATAATCCGAGTTTTTCGACGTCGTATTCCGTATCGTCTATAAGCTCTTCGAACTCTTCTCTGTCATATTCCGAGCAGTCTACTTCAATGTGGTATCCGCCTATCACACAGTCATCTTCATCATCGGCGACAAGAAATGTCATATCAGTTTCGGAAAGATTCGCGTCCGCCGTACAGGAAATAACCTCTGTATCTATATCCCAGATTTCCGTAAATTCCTTACCGTCATACAGATATTGTTCACCTATCGTGTAACCGTAATCCGTTTCACACTGAAAGCCCGTGGTTATATTGTCTCCGAACATTAATCCGACACTAACAAGAACATCCTCGCTGTCCTTGAGCGAGGATGTGTCGATAGCCGAAGATGTTTCCGAATCAATATCGCTTGCCCTTACAGATGAAGCAAGAATATATATCGTATAATACGCCATACTTCCAACCATCAGTATTGCAAGAATCATCGCTATAATACGCACTGTAAGCTTTTTCCGTTCTTCGCGGGTACGTTTTTTACCTTCGTTAATTTTCAACAATTGTATAGTCACCTCTTACCATGATATACACAGATTCCGATGTTGCCACCACTCCTCTGCCGTCGCCGCGAGGGATAAGGCAAAGGTGATTTTTACCGAGAGAATATCCATTGTATATTTCAGAAGCATCTGTCATGTCCGCTATGCCCTGATTTGCATCGGGTGCGGTGCAGACGGCACTTCCGGAACGCAATATAATTTCACATGCGGATACCGCATACAGTGCATCTCCGTTTGTCAGTTCTATTACTTCATAGTTTTGCGACACAGCATTATCCGACGTGCTTTGCGACTCGGTTTCAACGCCTGTTTCCTCGGGAGCATCGTAATTATTCGAAGAATAATCGGCAAGCTTTTCATCAATTTCGGTCATAAGCTCCGATTTAAATACATCACGCAGATAGCTCAGGGTTATCAGCGGATCGGATGAGCTGTCGTAAGCTGCGGCTACAGTCATTGCCAAACCGACAACAAGAGCGGCTATAGATGTGATGATAAATATGTTTTTTCTTTTCATAACAATAGCCCTTTCGTTTTTCATATTCGTATTATACACTGAAATGAATATAATATCAATAGATATAATAAACTCACCTACGACATGAATGAAAATTTACATTTCCTCTGCCGTGAATTTATATTTTATTCCATTGATATCTGCTCGTTTTTCTTCACCGCAACTCCTGTCGCGGGAATTTTATTTTTTCTGCATTTTGATGCTTTTTCTTTATCGATTTGCTCTCCGTACTCGACATAAGCGACTTCGACACCGCTCTTCATATTGAATAAAGTGACTCCCGCTGATGAGCGTGTTGTTTTTCTCGGGATTAAGTCGGAGTTAATCAATATGCCCTTTTCGGCTGTGTTGCCGATAAATATGTCGACAGGCTCGTGTTCGTAAATAACCGCGGCAATAGGTGACGCATCGGAATATGCACCCGTAAGCTTACGTCTGTTGGTTTTTGTTTCATATGCGGTAACAGGTATCTTTACGCCCTTGCCGTTCTTAAAGATAAAGATAAAGTTATCGTCCGCAGAATAACTGTTAAATGCTTTCATCATTACGGGCTTTTCATCTTCTTCAAAACCAAGCTTTGCAGCGATAAATTCTCCGAGTGCGGACGCTTTTACAACATCGAGATCGGCTGTTTTACATTTATATGCCTGAGCTTTGTCTGTAAAAAATATTAATTCGGAAATGTTGTCGGAATTTTCGCAATTCAAAATTTCGTCTCCGTCCTTCATTTTCTGCTCGTTTGCGCGCATTATGGACTGACGGGTAATTTTCTTGAAATAGCCTTCCTTTGTAAGAACAAGAAAGACGTCGTAGTTTTCCGTTTCGGATTCGTCATACACTTCCGCATCTTCATCGACTTCCACTATAGAAGTCTTGCGCGGTATTCCGTACTTTTTCTTTACGGCACCGAGCTGTTTTGCTATAACATCTTTTACTTTTACATCATCGGATATAATACCTTCAAGCTCTGCGATTTCCTTCTGCAGACTATCCAATTCGCGTATTCTTTCGATAATGTATTCACGGTTTAAGTGACGCAGCTTAATTTCCGCGATATAGTCGGCTTGAACCTCGTCAATCGAAAAGCCTTCCATCAGACGCGGAACGACATCCGATTCTTTCTCGGTTTCGCGAACAATTCTGATAGCCTTATCGATATCGACAAGGATTTTTCCCAAGCCTTTCAACAGATGAAGCTTTTCTTTTTTTCTGTCAAGTTCGAATGTCAATTCACGTTTAACGCAGCTCATTCTGAACTTAATCCATTCTTCGAGTATGCCGCGAACACCTAATTGTACAGGTGAGCCGTTAATCAGCACGTTGAAATTGCACGGGAAACTATCCTCCAACGTGGTAGTACGAAACAGTTTAGCCATCAAAGCATCGGGATCGGTACCTTTTTTAACATCTATTGTCAGCTTAAAACCGGAAAGGTCAATCTCGTCTCGGACATCGGCAATTTCACGGAATTTACCGTCCTTCAACAAATCGGTTAATCTTTTCAGAATAACATCTATCGAGGTCGAATACGGTATTTCGGTTATTTCAATAAGGCTGTTCTTGGAATCATATCTGTATTTCGAGCGAACCTTAAAACTGCCGTCGCCTGTCTCGTATATCTTTTTCAGCTGTTCTCTGTCATAAATAAGGTCTCCGCCAGTCGAAAAATCGGGAGCCTTGATTATGTCAAGCAGCTTATCCGTCGTTGTTTTCGGGTTTTTCAGTAAAGCTATTGTTCCGTCACAGATTTCGGCTAAATTGAAAGAACAAATCTGCGATTGAAGTCCGACGGCAATTCCCATATTCGGTGAAACCAATATATTGGGAAATGATGTCGGTAAAAGTGCGGGTTCAACCATTGTGTTATCGTAGTTTGGCACCATATCTACCGCATTTTTATCTATACCGCCGAATATTTCGGCACAAAAAGGTTCGAGCTTTACCTCTGTATATCTCGGTGCCGCAGCAGCGTCTCCGCTGTAATGCTTGCCGAATGAACCTTTAGAGTCTATGAACGGATGAAGAAGTGATTCATTATCTCTTGTAAGTCTTACGAGAGTATCGTATATACCGGCATCGCCATGGGGATTCAGTGCCATTGTTCTTCCCGCTACCGTTGCGCTCTTCATTCTGTTTCCTGTCATAAGTCCGAGCTTATACATGGTGTACAGCAGTTTTCTGTGAGAGGGCTTGAATCCGTCTATTTCCGGTATGGCTCTGGAAACAATGACGCTCATTGCGTATGGCATATAATTGCGTTCTATTGTATCTACAATAGGCTGTTCGCTGATTACAGCTTGAGTCTTACCGGTTACTTCCTCGTTTTTGTTCTTTTTTCTTGGCATTTTCAGTTATTCTCTCGTTATTTGTATTTTTTTCGCATTTATCGGCGTTCCATACAAATCAAGCAGTCATAGTTTTTCTATAACTGCTTGCGAATAATTTATGGATCTGCCGAACAATTCGTATCTTTCAATCGAAAGTCTGAATTCTATGGCTTTTCATTATTCGGCGTTCGTTTATCTCTCTGCTGCGTGAATTACAAATTCCGCAAAAATCGAATTTGCCCAAGCAAACCATGAACGTGTAAACTCATCGGGATTGTCTACGTTGAATCCTTCGTGCATGAGACCCGTTCCCGCCGTTGTTGTCTCGAAAAGATCGAGGAGGTAGTTTATCTCATCGTCATTATCGGATGTAAGACCTTGCATTGCAAGCGAAACATGCCATATGTAATCCTTAGGTGTGTGAGGACTGCCTATTCCCTTTGCGGCTTTTCCCTCATAATAATACGGATTTGCGGGAGAAAGAATGAACTTTCTTGTGTTTTTATAGATTTCATCATCATTTCCGCAGTATCCGAGGTACGGGAGAGAAAGAAGGCTCGGCACATTTGCATCATCCATAAGATTGTAATTGCCTAAACCATCGGTCTCATACGCATATATTTTACCGAATTCGGGGTGATCGTAGATTGCGTACTTGGCGATACCGTTGTCAATATCCGCCTTTAATTTTGCCGCACGTGCGGAAAGCGCATTATCCTTATACACTTTATCGGCGAATTCGGTCATATAACCTAAAATAACAGACGCAAACATCTCGGAAGGAATGAGATAATGATATGTACAGCAGTCGTCACTCGGTCTGAAGCCCGACCATGTCATACCCGTATATGCGACGGGAGAACCTTTTCCTTCATTGCAAAGCGTATCCGTCGGAGGGCAGTTTGTTCTCTCGAAACGATACTTTGATTTTTCGGCATGATGCTGTTCGGTTTCGAAAACATCGAGTATCTTTTCACACGCCGCCTTAAAGCTTTCGTCAAAGTGCTCGGTTGATTCCGATGCCTTCCAAAAATGGTATGCAAGGTTTACGGGATAGCACAAGGAGTCTACTTCGTACTTTCTTTCCCATGCCATGGGGTTGTTGTACTCTGTTTTATCGACGAGTCCCCACTGAGTTATCTTTTCACCCGTACGGTTAAACGCATTGGCGTAAGGATCACATGTGATGCAATAAGCCTGTCTCTTTATCAAGCTTGCGACAAGGTTTCTGATATCCGCATCATCTTTTGTGAGCGGCAGATAATGTCTTACCTGAGCCGACGAGTCACGGAGCCACATTGCGGGTATGTCACCCGTAATAACAAAAGCACCGTGTTCATCCATCTTTACCGTTGTTTCAATAGTGTTGAGGTATGTCGCCTTGAACATTTCGGCGATTTGAGGTCTGCCTTTTTTCACGAGCTTGTCTTGAATATCCGCAACAAAGCCGTTCATCTTTTCGGTTACAAATGACATAATTCTACCTTTTCAATATGTTTTATTTTTTTTGAGTTTGATTATCTTACATCCCGCCGCTCTGATTATTCTATTATAGAACGCGAGATATTCACCTGTTGACGGGGGAAGCTTCGCATAAATAACGTCGAGATTCAATTCATCCGCACGTCTGAGAAGATTGAAAAGACGTCTTGATGCCTCTTTGGCATCGCCCTTCGGGCCCAAAAGAAGCATTACACCTCCGCTGAAATAGCCCGAATCCTCATTGGTTACGAGAAGTCCGTACTTGCCGTGTGCATTTTCATGTACATAGCTTATAAAGGCTTCATCATCCGCATCAATAAGGTTCACATCCGCTTTCGGTGCGTAGTGCTTATATTTCATTCCGGGTGATTCGGGTTTGATGTTATTCGCAAGAGACGGCTCGACAACCGCCGGTGATACAACAACCTTATCGCATACTTCGGCAAGCATATCGGTTGTAATAGCTCCGGGGCGCAATACAACACAACCGTTTCCGTCGAGCTTAATTACAGTAGATTCAAGTCCGAATTCACAGTCGCCGCCGTCTATTATCATGTCGATTCTGCCGTCCATATCCTCAAACACATGATGTGCGTTGGTAGGGGACGGTATACCGGAACGATTAGCACTCGGTGCCGCGATAGGATGACCGGATACCTCGATAAGCTTATGTGCAATGGGATTAGAAGGACAGCGTATACCTACGGTATCAAGTCCCGCAGTCACCGTATTCGGAATTATATCGCGTTTTTTTAAAATCACGGTCAAAGGACCGGGCATAAACTTCTCCGCGAGCTTGTAATACATCTCCGTCGGATATGCTATTCTCTCCGCCTCATCCGGATAAGCAATGTGAACTATCAGCGGGTTGTCGGCGGGTCTTCCTTTTGCGGCGAATATTTTTTCCGCGGAGCTTTCTATAAGCGCACTTCCGGCGAGGCCGTATACTGTTTCGGTGGGAATCGCGACGATACCGCCCGATTTTATGACCTCCGCCGCTTTATTTATTACTTCAATGTCCTCATCGGTACCTGTTGTTTTTAAAAATTCTGTTTTCATAGCAAATTAAAAGTCTCCGTTTTGCAATTTAGCCGCGGTGTCCGCCGTAGCGAGTGCATCAATCATATTGTCGATATTGCCGTTCAGAAAACTTTCCAGAGAATAAATCGTATATCCTATTCTGTGGTCCGTTACACGGCCCTGCGGATAGTTATACGTACGGATTCTTTCGCTTCTGTCTCCGGTTCCGACTTGTGAACGTCTTTCGCTTGCTATTTTTTCGTTCTGCTCACGCGTTTTCATATCGTACAGCTTCGCTCTGAGCAGCTTCATCGCCTTATCACGGTTTTTAAATTGGCTTCGCTCATCCTGGCATTCGATAACGATGCCTGTCGGTTTATGAAGAAGACGAATAGCCGATTCGGTTTTATTAACGTGCTGGCCGCCCGCACCGCTTGATTTAATTGTTTCGATTTCAAGATCGTTCTGGTTTATCTCTACTTCGACATCTTCCGCTTCGGGAAGTACAGCTACCGTAGCTGTGGACGTATGTATTCTTCCGGAAGATTCGGTCTCGGGTACTCTCTGAACACGATGTACACCGCTTTCGTACTTAAAACGCGAATATGCCCCGTTTCCCGTAATCATAAATGTAATTTCCCGAAAGCCTCCGAGTCCCGTTTCATTCATACTCACGGTTTCGGTCTTATACCTCATTATATCGGCATACATTGTGTACATACGATAGAGAACACCGGCAAACAGTGCGGCTTCGTCTCCGCCCGCACCCGCTCTTATTTCGATCATGACGTTTTTCTCATCCATCGGATCCTTGGGAAGGAGCAATATCTTCAGCTCCTCCTCGAATCTGGATATGTCGGATTTAGCTTTTTTAAGCTCTTCATCCGCCATTTCACGTAATTCCGGGTCACTTTCCGTCTCAAGCAGCATGAGCGCCTCTTCGGAGTCGGATACGGCTTTTTTATATTCTCTGTATTTCTCAATGATAGGAGCAAGGTTCGCTCTTTCCTTCATAAGCGCGGTATAGCGTTCCATATCCTGCATTGTTTCGCTTTTTGAAAGCTCGGATTCTATATTTTCGAATCTGCCTTCGGCTTCTTTTAGTTTATCAAGCATAAAAACATCCGTAAATAATATGATTTATAAAAAAGTATAATCCGGTGTATATTACAAGATACACCGGAATATCTTTTTGCGGCTACCACACAATAATGCGGTAAGTCGGGCAGTGAGTTTTGAGTCAGATGCTGTCAACGAAATCTAAGGTCTTCCGAAGGTCAGCATAGATTATCCGTAAACAGCAGAATGCCCCGTCGGTGATGCCCTTATTGATTATTTGCAAAATGCGCTGAACGCACGGTGAGCTTCATACAAATCCGCTTTCGAAATTAGTTCAAACGGAGCATGCATTGAAAGAACCGGTACACCGATATCAACGGTTTCTATGTTGTGGTTGGCAATGTATTTTGCAACTGTTCCTCCGCCGCCCTGGTCAACCTTACCGAGTTCAGCGGTCTGCCAAACGACACCTGCCTCATCGAATATTTTACGAACATAACCTACAAGTTCAGCAGACGCGTCATTTGTACCGCCTTTTCCGCCGGAACCAGTATATTTTGAAAGACCTACACCGCAGTGAAGAAGTGAGGAATTGCGTCTTTCGTAAACTTCGGGATAATTCGGGTCATAACAAGCCGTTACGTCAGCAGAGAGGCACTTAGAATTCATACGAACAACATTTGTGTTTCCGCCGAGATTCTTAGCGAGCTCATCGATAATATCGAACAGCAGGCAGCACTGCATACCGCTTATACCGTCGCTTCCGGTTTCCTCTTTGTCCGCGAGAACAGCCATGCATGTGTGTGCGGAATCCGCGCTCTCTATCAATGCGGTAAGTGCGGGATATGCGCATACTCTGTCGTCATGTCCGTACGAACCGATAAGCCATCTGTCCATGCCGATATCAACCGTATTCTGTGCGGGAACTATGCAAAGCTCCGCACTCATAAAGTCCGCTTCGGTAATACCGTACTTCTCGTTCAGCATTATCATAATATTCAGCTTAACTTTTTCATCTGCGGAAGTAACTTTACCGTCATCCTCGATGTAAGGAGATGTGCAAAGCATTACGTTAAGTCCTTCACCCGTGAATGCCTGACCGAGTGTGCGAGAGTTCTGATCCTTTGCGAGATGCGGAAGAAGATCGGTTATGCAGAATACGGGATCACCTGCTTCGTCGCCGATTTTCACGTCAACTGTGGTGCCGTCTGCTTTTGTAACAACACCGTGAATAGCAAGCGGTATTGTCGCCCACTGATACTTTCTTATTCCGCCGTAATAATGTGTCTTAAAGTATGCTACACCGTCATTCTCGAAAAGAGGATGCTGTTTCAAATCAAGTCTGGGGGAGTCTATGTGAGCCGCACAGATTCTCACACCGTTATCAATGCTTTCGGTACCGATTCTGAAGGCAAACAGGCCTTTTCCGCGGTTATTAAGGTAAAGCTTGTCTCCTGCGGCAACCTTATCGCCGAGTTTATATTCTCTGTAGCCTTCTTTTTCAAGCATTGCTATAGACGTCTTAACCGCTTCGCGTTCTGTCTTTACATTGTCAAGCCATGCGGCGTACTTCTTGCCGTACTCTTTTGCGGCATTGAGTTCTTCGGGTGTTTTAACCTCGAAAACGTTCTTCTTTTTATAGAAAAGTTCTTCTTTCAGTGTCTGTCCTTTTGTCTTTTCACTCATTTTATTATATCCTTTCTTCTGATTGAACAAATTAACTATTTAAAAGCGCTTTAATAATACAGCTCTTTATACAGCTCCGCGGCGGCCTCTATATTCTCTATTTTATCCGCTACACTCTCATCCGGAACAACATTAAGGTTTCCGTTGTCATCCGTATATTTTCCGGATGCGATCCATGCTTCGTATTGCCCGATATCTGCCAGATACGCCGCGTAAACATTCTTCCACCGACCGTATTCGGTATATAAATGGGAAAGATAATATGTACCGTAACGTATGTTGGTTTCGGGATCGTAAAGTATTCCGATCTCGCTGTTCTCACCGAGCAAATCCGATATGTCGTAAAACGCGTCGGACGAAATCTGCATTAAGCCTACCCTGCCGTCATCCGATGCGAGATTGCTTGTAAATCCGCTTTCCTCCAAGATAACCGCATATACTATATATTCGGGAACGCCGTATTCCGATGCGTACTTTTCAACATATTCGGTATATTTCCGTGGGTGGCTGTTCAAATCGGAACGATGCCCGATTGCCGAATATACATAGCCAACCGCGAGTGATAAAACCAATATTACCACTATGGTAAAACTTCTGCGAACGGCTTTACTCAGATTCATTTTTTCAAACTTTCTTTATTGCTATACAATTTTCTCAAATCCGCCGCACAATCTTCTATTTCCGAAATCATTTCGGCATCGTTCCCGTTGTTCTTTATCACATAGTCGGCTTTTTTCTCGGCAACCACTGTCGAAGTCTGCGACGCAATACGCTTTACTGCTGCTTCTTCGCTTATGTTATCGCGTTCGATAATCCTTTTAATCCGTTTTTTTTCATCGGCTGTTACGCATATTACCTTGTCGCACAGCTTATCGAAACCGCTTTCATATAAAACGGGTGCATCGATGAGTACAATGTTAAACCCGTTGTTTTTATATTCCTCGGCTATGCGCAGCGTACTATCGAGAATAAATTTGTGAGATATTCTGTTAAGAGCCTCAAGATTCTTCTTATTTTCCTCTCCGAACACCAGCTTACGCATTTCCGCACGGTTCAAAGAGTTATCCTCGGACATAATCCCCTCTCCGAAATACTCGCACAAAGCCTTCATACAGTCAGACGGTTCCGACGACGGGGAGGTAAGCTTTCTATAAACAGCATCGGTATCGATCGATGGTATTCCGTATTTACCGAACATTTCCGCAACATAGCCTTTTCCGGCACCGCTTCCGCCGCACAAACCGACAAGCATCATATTTCTCATTTTTATCGCCTTTTAAACTGTATTCCGATATATTTTTCAATATGTTTTTATTATTGAATACCGCACATCGGGGAACATCTTTTATTGCATACTGAACAAACGAATAATGCCCCAACACATTAAGCCGACCTACCGTCTACACGGCAGGTCGGCTCTCTGTTAATCTTATACCGATTATCGATTAAATGCCGCTGTATTCGGCATTTTTCTTTATTTTTTATGCAAGGAATACTGTTTTGCCTGTTTCGATAGATTCATTGCATGCGAGGCAAAGTCTGAGCGATTTAATAGCGTTGTCATAATCCGCCAGTATCTTCGATCTGTCGCCTGTGCGAACGGCATTAATGAAAATCTTGTCCATAATGCCTGTCTGTTCTTCGCCTCTCTCGTAGAACTGTTCACCGTTTACGTCTCTGATTTTCAGCCAGCTGCGGAGAGCATATTCGAGTGTAGCGTCCTTACAGTAAATGTTCATACCGCTCTGCATTCCGCCGCCTGCACGTGCGTAGCATCCCGTGAATATATTAGCTACTACGCCGCTCTTAAATTTAATAACGGCAGAAGAGTAGTCATGTACATTGTATCCCGGTACACCGTATTCATCGGGTTTAACAATGCCTCTCGAACCCGCACAGTTAACGTACAGAGGTTCGCCGAACAGGAAACGAGCCTGGTCAAAGATATGAATATTCTGTTCAACTACCTGACCGCCTGATGTTTCCATTCTTCTCCACCATTCAACACCGGGGATTCCGCCGAACCATGCACCGGATACAAGACCTACTTCTTTATCTTTGATGTAGTCTTTCATTATCTGAGTGAGATTCTGATATCTGTCCTGGAAACCGGTAGCGGTGATGAGGTCCTTTTTCTTAACCATTTCGCCGATTGATTCCGCTGTCTTTATGTCAAGCGCGATAGGCTTTTCAACAAGGAACGGAATTCCTTTTTCGATTACAGCGGGTTCGATTTCTCCGTGCTGATGCGGAGGAACAGCTATAAAAATAACCTCGGGATTGGTGTTTTCAAGAAGATCCTTATAGTTTCTGAAAATCTTGCCTTCGGGATCGGTTTTCGTACGTGAAGCATACGCATATGCTTTTTCTTCTACAACGTCGCAGAAGCCTACAAATTCAACATCTCCCATATCCATGCATTTGTCAAGATGCACTCCGTTACGTCCGCCGCAACCGATAAACGCAGCTTTAATTTTTGCCATTTTTCTACTCCTTACATAAATTTAAATTAACGAACAACGTTACTGTCGTTATTATAACAACTATTATCATGTTTGTCAATATGAATTTAAGTATATAATAACAAAAAAGACCAATCGTATTTCAGATTGATCTTTATATTGTATAGTTTAAAGAAAGAATTACTTATACTTGCGCTTTCTTGCAGCTTCCGACTTCTTCTTTCTCTTTACGCTGGGCTTCTCATAGCATTCTCTCTTGCGAAGCTCGGCCTGAATGCCTGAACGCTGGCACTGTCTCTTAAAACGACGAAGAGCACTGTCAAGCGATTCATTCTCTTTAACTCTGATTTCTGCCATCTTTTCTCTATTCCCTCCCTTCGCAATAAGCAAAGGTAAACAATTTATATTTTACCCTTAGCTATTATAGCGTATTTTAAGCTGTTTGTCAATACCGAATCCGAATATTTTCACTTTCGGCATCTACAAGTTATTTCGCTACGATATTAACTATTTTACCGGGAATGTAAATTTCCTTCACAACCGTTTTGCCTTCAAGAAGCTGTTTGATTTTCTCATCCGCAAGTGCAAGTGCGATTGCTTCCTCTTTCGTTGTGTCCGGTGTTACCGTAATCGTTCCCTTGAGCTTTCCGCATATCTGCACCGCTATTTCGATTTCGTTATCCTTCGTCTTTGCGTCATCATATCCCGGCCATGCGTGTACCGAAAGGAATCCGCTTCCTCCGACATTTTCCCACATTTCTTCGCAAATATGGGGTGCAAACGGACAAAGAATCGATATGAAATCAATCAACTGATCCTTGGTAAGAGAACCGTTATCGTAGATATCATTAAGAAGCGACATCATTGCGGCGATTGCGGTATTGAACTTCATTTCTTCGATATCGGATGTTACCTTTTTAATGGTTTTGTTGAACGCAATATCAAGCTTATCCGACTTATCGGAGGATATCATATCCGTAAGGCCGGCAACTCTGTCCAAGAACCTCTTACAGCCCTTAACACTGTTGTCGTTCCACGGTGCCGATGATGTATAATCTCCCATAAAGAGTGTATAAACTCTGAGGACGTCCGCTCCGTACTCGTCCACAACATCATTCGGGTCAATTACATTGCCCTTCGACTTACTCATCTTTTCGCCGTCCGGTCCGAGAATAAGTCCCTGTGCGGTACGCTTAGCATAGGGTTCCTTTGTGGGAACAACACCTATATCATAAAGGAAGCTGTACCAGAATCTCGAATAAATAAGGTGACGGGTAACATGCTCCATGCCTCCGTTATACCAGTCGACGGGGAGCCAGTATTTCATTGCCTCTTCGGAAGCTACACCCTTATCGTTGTGCGGATCGCAATAGCGGATAAAATACCACGATGAACCTGCCCACTGCGGCATCGTATCTGTTTCGCGCTTTGCGTCTCCGCCGCACTTCGGGCATTTGCAGTTTACAAACGAATCTATTTTAGCGAGAGGGCTTTCGCCGCCTTCTCCGGGTTCGAAATTTTCGACATCGGGCAATTTCAGCGGAAGTTCATCATACGGAACACCGACCATACCGCAATGAGGACAATGTACAATCGGAATAGGCTCGCCCCAGTATCTCTGACGGTTGAAAGCCCAGTCCTTCATTTTATACTGTACGCCTTTTTCTCCTATGCCCTTTTCGGCAAGGAATTCAAGCATCTTCGCAATTGCTTCTTTCTTGGTAGTGATTCCGTTGAGGAATCCGGAGTTTACCATCGGGCCGTCGCCTGTGTATGCTTCCTTGGTAATATCTCCGCCTTTGATTACCTCGATTATATCTATACCGAATTTCTTTGCGAACTCATAGTCTCTGTCATCATGCGCGGGAACAGCCATGATTGCACCCGTACCGTAGCCCATCATAACATAATCGGAAATGTAAATCGGGATTTCTTTGCCGTTCACGGGATTTATCGCAGTAATACCGTCGATTCTGACACCTGTCTTATCTTTTGTAAGCTGTGTTCTTTCGAATTCGGTTTTCTTAGCACATTCGTTTTTATAATTGTCAAGCTCGTCTATATTCTTTATTTTATCACGGCAAGCTTCGATTACGGGATGTTCGGGAGCTATTACCATAAATGTAGCACCGAACATGGTGTCGCAACGTGTAGTGTAAATTCTGAGCTTCTCATCGCATCCCGAGAGTGAGAAATTAACGAAAGCACCTTCGGAGCGACCTATCCAGTTTTCCTGCTGAAGCTTAATATTGGGGAGATAATCTACATCCTTTAATCCGTCGAGAAGCTTATCGGCATACTCTGTGATTCTGAGATACCAAACATCCTTGGATTTTTGAATAATATCACTGTGGCATATGTCACATTTGCCGCCCTGAGAGTCCTCGTTTGACAAAACAACCTTACAATGGGGACAATAGTTCACAAGAGCTTTTGAGCGGAATACAAGTCCCGCATCAAACATCTTCAGGAATATCCACTGTGTCCACTTGTAATAGTCTTCCTCGGTTGTATCGATAACTCTCGACCAATCGAACGAAAAGCCTACTCTCTTAAGCTGGGATGTAAACTTGTGGATGTTTTTGTCCGTAACAATTCTCGGATGGGTGTTGGTTTTGATGGCATAGTTCTCTGTCGGAAGTCCGAACGCGTCGAATCCAATCGGGAAAAGGACATTATATCCTTCCATTCTTCTCTTACGCGAAATAACCTCAAGTCCGGAATAAGCTTTTATATGTCCGACATGCATTCCCGCACCGCTCGGATAAGGAAACTCTACCAGTCCGTAGAATTTCGGTTTGGAATAGTCATCAGTGGCTTTGAATATTCCCGCTTCTTCCCACTTATCCTGCCATTTTTTCTCAATTTTGCCAAAATCGTATCTCATGATTATCTTCCTTACAATATAGTTATATTATTTACTCCTCGGTAATAAGTTCCGCGATATCTCTTTCGGTTGTGTCCTGATAAAGCTTTTCAAGCTTGTAATAGTCACGTCCGTCGGAAGTGAATATGTGTACAATAACGGAATTAAAATCCTGAAGCACCCACACACCCGAATCCATGCCCTCGCAGTGACTCGGCGCGATTCCGTATTGTGACAGCTTATACTCAACCTCGTCCGCAAGTGCGCGTATCTGTGTTCTGGAGCTGCCTGTACAGATAACAAAATAATCCGCTATTACAGTCTGCTTTTCAACATGCAGAAGCTTTATTCCTTTTGCTCTTTTGGAGTCAAGGATTGAAACAATAAACTTCGCGAGTTTCTCGGGTTCTTTTAATTCTTCCGCGTTTAAATTTTCTTCTATCGGAAGCTTTGTGATTTCGGTATCCATATGTTCACCAATCCTTTCGTTTATGTTCTTGGAATATAAATTGATTCGTCATCGATTTCTTCCGCATTATGCACTCCGTCGTATATTGCATCGGAGGTATCGAAATACACGTCACAAATGTATTGTGCACCGGTTTCGCAGAATATATAGTTTTTATCAAATATGGAATCACTTATTTCCTTATTATAAATATTATAATATTCGTTTATAACGCTCAAAGTCGAGGCACGGTTGATTACGTAATACTGCCCTGCCATGTTTCCGGGAATGGTCATCATATTAATTCCCGATAAATCCACATTAAGGAACAGCTTTGCGAAATACACGATATCGGAAATGCTCATATCGGTATCAACGCATTTGAATATTTCATTCGCTATGTTAGTCAAAGCAGTAACATTTACCGATTTCACCGTTTCTTTTACCTTATTGAACATAGCCGTGAGGAATATTTTTTGTGCGTTTACTCTTCCCAGATCGGCCTGCAAATAGCCCGAACGGAAGCGTACGAATCCCTCGGCGTCACTGCCGTTCAAATGCTGATATCCCGCGGGAATGCTTATATATAAATCCTGCTCGGGATCGGAATAATACATATCCGCAGGAACATATACGTCCACACCGCCCATCGCATCTACGATACCGCGGAATCCGTCAAGGCCCATCAATACCGAAAATTGGATATTAATGCACAGGCTCTTTTCAAGCATTGCCTCGTAATTTTCAATCGCGGTCATATACGGGTCGCTGTCCCCGTTATAGATTGCCTGACTGTAGAACGTATTAAAAGCGTTGTTTATACGACAGGTCAAAGGCGCGTATTCGCTTGTCACATATGTATCTCTCGGGAACTGCATTACGGTTATGCTCTTATTGTTCTCGTTAACATTTACTATCATGGTAACATCGGCAAGTGAGGCTTCGTCGTCATGTCCTACCACCAAGATATTGTATATGCCTTCCTTTTCGGTGTACTCGTCTTTTATAACCGTATTATTTTCTGTTTTATCGGCGGAATTTCCTCCGTTCAAAGGCGGATTATCCTCATCATACGTTTCGGCTTTCTCCGTTTCAAACGGCAGCTCGGTTACATTATTGCTCTTTGTGGGTTTATAGAATATCAACCATGCGGCGGTAAATATTATTACAGTGTAGATTATTAAAATTACCGCAATCAGCGCAACCTGCGACTTTGTCAGTCTTGCGTTTTTCTTTTTGATTTTCTTTTTCTTTTTTTGATTTTTACTGAAAAACTCTTCTTCTAAATCATCCTTCTCCATATTTTCCGAATCTCCGTCCGGATAATACGCGGATATATCGTCCAAGTTTTTTTTATTGTTCTGCATTTATATTCAGCCTTTCGCTAAGGTCGGTATCATTTTTTATCGGAAATAATAAAGTAATTTCTTGCCGCGACAGTGTGACTGTCTATCACTCCGCCATCCTCTATTATACCTTTAATCGTTAAGTCAAAGGCATATATCATCGTATCCCTTAAAACCTTTGTTTTATCGGAACACGAGTATATTCTGTCGTAAAAATACTTTCTGACGGCAATACAGTCAGCGAAAGTACGTGTTTCCTCAATGTAATCGGCAAGAAATATTACAGCCTCGAATACTGTCATACCGTCCCTGCCCGTTGTATGCCATCTGACACCGCCCAATATCTCATCATCGACAAAATCCGAAAAATCTCTTCTCGCAACCTCGGCTCCGGTAATAGCATGAAACACCGCAGGTGAAAACATTTCACTTTCATCTGTAATTATACCAAATTCCTCGCAGTATTGCAACTGTCTTTTCGCATCTGCTTTTTTGGTAATGTCGTGCAGCAATGCCGATGCGGCAAGCTTGTTTATTTTTTCGGGTTCATCGGGCAGCAATATTTTACCGAGTTTTACGGCTTCTTTCATGACAGACAGCGTATGCGCATATCTTTTTTCCGTAAGATACGGCTTTACAAGCTCCTCGAGTCTGTTTATTTTTTCATCGTCAAGTATTATTTCTTTCATTACCGCAAATACAACTTTTCTTTTTCGATTATCTCTATAACTTCTTTTGTCAGATATTTGTCAAGGTTTAAACCGTTTTTCACGGCGTCGCGGATTTCGGTAGATGACATTTCCGTAGGATCCGTTCCTATAATCGATATTTCGGACGAATATTTCCGCTCGTAATATGTTTTTTTACTCAAAAGACTGTCCATATCATCGTTAAATCTCGGAACTACCGCAACATCGGCCATAGAAAATATTTCAGCCGAATGATACCAGTTTTCAAGAGATAAAAACATATCGCTTCCGCACAGCAAGCATATTTCGTTTTCGCTTGTTTTCAAATGCTCGAGCGTAATGGCGGTATAGCTTAAACCGCCCTTTGATATTTCATAATCCGAAATCTCGGTATGCGGTATGCCTCCGAATGCCGCCTTGCACATACGCAGTCTTTGTTCCGGTGTGTCAATGCTCAGTTTTTGCTTATGAGGCGGAATATACGTCGGCATGACTATTATTCTGTCGGGTGAGAGAAACTCATGCATAGCCTTTACCGCATGGATATGCCCTTTATGCGGCGGTGCGAATGTGCCGCCGAAAAGCCCGATTCTTTCTTTTTTCATATTAAGGTCGAAATCCTTCTCTTTTCGGGTTTTGACGCTTCCTTATACAATATGATTTTTCTTCCGATTACCGTTACGACCTCAGAATATGTCATGTCGGCAATCTCCTCGGCAGCTTCACGCGGGTCGGTATCCGTATTATCAAGCACACTTATTTTTACAAGCTCTCTTGCCTCAAGTGCGTCCGATATGGATTTTACTGCAGCCTCTCCTACTCCGCCCTTGCCTATCTGAAATATTGCGTTTTCCGAGGATGCTATTGATTTAAGCTTCGCTCTCTGTTTACTGTTAAGCATATTACAGCACTATTCTCCTTTTTATCGGGTGACGATTTTAGTCAGCTTTTCCGTAAATTCACGCATTGCACGTCCGCGATGAGACACGGAATTCTTTTTTTCCTGTGATATTTCGGCGAAAGTCTCATTGAATTCCGGGAAATAAAACAAGGGGTCGTATCCGAATCCGCTGTTGCCGTGTTTTTCCGTGAGGATAACTCCCCTGCAGATACCGCGAACAACCATTGCACGTTCTGTCGGAATACCGGATTTCTCCGACAGTTTCTTCGATATTCTATAGCCTTCGGGTATGATAAACGGAGAGTTTTCCGGCAGCACAAGCGATGCGGTACAAACAAATTCCGCGCCGCGCTTTTCAACGGGAACGCCATCAAGCTCACCGAGCAGCTTTTCACAGTTGCGTTCATCATTAGCTCCTTCACCCGAATATCGAGCGGAATATACGCCCGGTCTTCCGTCAAGGTAATCAACACAAAGTCCCGAATCATCCGCAATACCGATATATCCGAGCTTTGCTGGGACAGAAGCCTTTATAAGCGAGTTTTCTTCGAATGATTCACCGTCTTCTATTATTTCGTCGGTATAGCCGATCTCACGCAGTGTCTTTACGGTTATGCCTTTAGACGCGTATTTTTCAAGTAAAGTTTCCAGTTCGGCTATTTTCTTCCTGTTATTCGACGCAAGTACTATTTCACTCATCATCTTCTTCCTCCGACTCATTGTTTTCGGATGAATTTTCTTTGTTTTCATCTTCCTGCATCAGTGCATCAACAAACATTTTCGCGTTAAACGGCTGCATATCGTCAATCTTTTCACCGACACCGATAAATTTAACAGGTATATCTATTTCGTCTTTTATCGAGAATACTGCGCCGCCCTTTGCGGTTCCGTCCAATTTAGTCAGAATAAGTCCCGTAATATCGGCTGTCTCCTTAAACTTTTTCGCCTGTATAACCGCGTTCTGTCCGGTTGTGGAATCGAGAACAAGGAGTGTTTCGCGTGCGGCATCAGGCAATTCTCTCGTTATTATTCTGTTGATTTTGGCAAGCTCATTCATAAGATTACTCTTATTATGAAGTCTGCCGGCGGTATCGATTATCAACACATCCGATTTTTGCTTGTTTGCGGCGGCAATGGCATCATAAACAACCGATGCGGGATCGGCACCTTCATTCTGTTTGATAAGATCCACTCCCGCTCTGTCGCACCATACCGCGAGCTGATCTATCGCGGCGGCTCTGAATGTATCCGCAGCGGCAACTACAACCTTTTTACCTTCTCTTTTCAGATTGTATGCTATCTTTCCGATGGATGTGGTTTTACCTACACCGTTTACACCTATAACAAGAATAACGGACGGAGTCGTAGACAGGTTAAGCTCTTCCCCTTCTCCTATCTGATTAACGAGTATATCGCAGAGTGCGGTTTTAACATCATCGGCGTTTTTAATATTATCCGTTTTAATTTTGTCACGAAGCTCTTCGATAACCTTTTCCGTGGTGTTCGTACCCATATCGGCACAGATCATAATCTCCTCGAGTTCCTCGAGAAGGCTTTCATCTACCTTACGGAAATTCTTTATTACCTCGTTTACCTGTCCGAACACCGCACTTTTGGTTTTCTTAAGTCCTTCTTTAAGCTTATCAAAAAATCCCATACACTATCCTCATATACTTATTTATTTTTTTCCGCAAGCAGATTATCGTGATTTTCTCCCATACCGAGCGTAAACACTTTCGAAATACCGCTCTGCTGCATTGTTACACCATAAAGCGTATCCGCAATATCCATAGTACCGCGTCTGTGTGATATCATTATGATTTGCATTTCGTCGGAGTATTTTTTTATATATCTGCCAACTCTTGTTACATTCACTTCATCAAGTGCCGCTTCGATTTCATCGAATATACAGAACGGAGACGGATTTACCTTAATTAACGCAAACAACAAAGCTATGGCAATAAATGCTTGTTCTCCGCCCGAAAGCAGATTAAGATTTTTAATTGTCTTTCCCGGAGGCGCGGCGTTAATTTCGATACCGGATTCAAGCGCGTTTTGCGGATCCGTAAGTATTACCTCCGCATGTCCGCCCCCGAACAGCTCACGAAAGACTTCTCCGAAATACTTATTGATTTTCTCGAATGCTTCGATGAAAATACGCTTCATATCGTCTTCGATGCCGCCGAGAATCGTCAGCAAATCTTCTCTTGATGCCCGAAGGTCCGTAAGCTGTGTTTTTATGTATTCGTATCGCTTCTTTACATCCGTGTATTCTTCAATCGAATCGACATTCACGTGTCCGAGAGCTTTGATTTTACTCCTGTATTCATTTTGCAGGTTTTGGAATTGCGCCCTCTCACCGTCCTCGATTATGTGACAATCGTTTTCATCGGAATATTTTACCGCCGCAGAGTATGTCAGCTCATACTCCTCCCACATCTTCGCGTTTAGCTTTTGGGCATTCTCCTGTAGTGACGAAAGCTTTGTTTCGTTCTTTGAGTGTGCTATAAACACAAGCTCTTTCTTTGCGTTTTGTTCTTTTTCCGTCTGTCTCAATGACGTCAGCTGTGTATCGATCTTATCTCCGCTTTCCTCAAGAGATTTTTGTTTTTTTCGGAGCTCGTCGATTTGAACCCTCAGCTGTTCCTCGGCAGCGTTCTTATCCGATATAGTATCGTCGATGGTTTTGATTTTACCTTCATGCTCCGCCACGGCTTCGTTGTGAGCTTCGTATTCGATACGGTGACTTCTTAAACGTTCTTTTGCCTCGGATAATAGATTTTCCGCTGCTTCCTTATCTTTCGAAAGCTCGGCGAGATGAATTTTAATTTCGTTTATTTTATCTTCTCTCTCATCCGCCTCAAGCTCCGCCTCACCGCGCAGCGAGGCGATTTCATCGCGCTTTTCGGATATATCCGCCGCATTGGCCTTTTTAACCTCAATCATTTCATTAATTGTTTTCAAGCTGTCATCATTGGTTCTGCTTGTTTTATCGAGGTTTTTCCTGTCGCTTTCCATATTTTCGACAAGGTTGATTAAAGCTTTTCGCTTGCCGTCCGCATCGCTGAAATTACGGCTTTCCGCGCTTATAAGTGCGCCGATCAAACCGCGTCGATCTTCTTCGGATTTAATGTCAGCCGAAATAAGCGCACCTTGTTCGCGTATTTCACGCAGCTTGGCTTTCAACTCATTAAGGTGCTTTGCGATTTCGCCTTGTTCCGTATGCAGTGACTCAATCGCCGATGAACGTGAAAGCATACCGCTGTCACGCTTTGTTTGTCCTCCTGTAAACGATCCTCCCGCATTGATTTGCTGACCGTCAAGTGTTACCGCTCGTATTTTCCAACCTTTTGATCTTGCCGCTTCTGTCGCGTTATCTATATTATCATAGACGACAACTCTCGCGAGCAGTGATTTCACAACAGCACGATATTCGTCGTCGCACGACACAAGCTCATCAGCCCAGCCAACAAAGCCACGTGAGTTTTCGAGACCGACATAATCTCTGCTTCTCTCCTGCGCACGTATTGTGGTTAAGGGATAAAACGTAGCTCGGCCCGCATTATTTCTCTTAAGTGATTCGATTGATGCCTTTGCCGCATTTTCGTCATCTGTGACGATATTTTGCAATGCCGCGCCGAGCGAGGTTTCGATAGCCACGACATATTCCTTTTCAACCTTAATGAGGTATGAAACAGGGCCTCTTATACCGCACAGACGTCCCGCTTTTGCTTCGCCCATAACATGCTTGATGGAAACGTTGTATCCGTCAAAA
This sequence comes from bacterium, assembly GCA_963642885.1. GTDB lineage: Bacteria > Bacillota > Clostridia > Oscillospirales > CAG-272 > UMGS1696. The sequence continues at coordinate 23,867 of CAVIJI010000010.1, read as the reverse complement.
TGCTCCTGCATCCTCGATAACGCATTTATTCTCGAATCAAGTGAGTCATAATCCGACTGCGTTTTTCTTGTCTCGCTGTCGCACGAATTATATTCTTCACGCAAAGCGGAAAGCTTTTTATTGAGTTCCTTTATCTTTTCGTCAGCCTCATCCGATGTTTTCTTATAAACCGCAATCTGCTTTTCGGACTCAGCCGCTTCTTTATCTAATGTTTCGATTTCGCTTTTGTATTTTTTGATATCCGAATCAACGCTTTCGCTTCTCTTTTCCTGTTCGCGAATATTATTTTCGAGGACATTAAGTCTTATGCTGAGATCGGTTAATTCGCGTTCTGCGCTCTTCTGCTCCGTAAGAAGTTTTTCGAGCTCGTCCGTATAATTTTTTACCCGTTCTACTGTCTTATTCTGTTCCTCTGTCATATTTCCGAACGTGTTGTTCGTCTGTTCGTAATCAAGGTTAATGGCATTAATACGCTGTTCAACCTCGGAGACACGCTGATTTTCGGATTCTATGCCGCCGCACGATATTTCTGCGAGTTTTTTTTCGTTTTCCAGGAAATTTTCGCTGTGAAGCTTTTCTTTTTCGAGAACCTTAATTTCACTTACTATATCGGAAAGTCCCTTTTGAGCCGCCGCGGCTTCATCGTAATTTCGTCTTGACGCTTCTTTATTGAGATGTGACTGTTCGTACAGTCTCTCTATCTGTGCGGAGGTCGCATTTATCGAATCCTCGGCGATTTCGAGTTCATGTGCCGACAGCTTCGTATCCGCTTCGGTTTTCTCGATTGCGATTTTCAGCTTATCGGCATCGTAAATCCACAGTGAAATATCCGTCTTCTTTTTTTCACCGTATAACTCAAGGTATTTTCTTGCCTTTTCGGATTCTTTTTCAAGCGGACCTACACGGGATGCAAGCTCATGCTCTATGTCACCGATACGCTCCATGTTAGCTTCCGTTTCCGCAAGTTTTTTCTCCGATTCGTTTTTTTTGAAGCGATATTTCGCTATTCCGGCACTCTCCTCGAAAACTCCTCGTCTTTCTTCGCTTTTCTTTGAAATAATCTCCGCGATTCTACCCTGTCCGATAATGGAATAACCTTCTCTGCCTATACCCGTATTCATGAAGAGTTGGTATATATCCTTTAAGCGGCATTTCTTTTTATTTATATAGTACTCGCTGTCGCCGCTTCTGTAATATCGACGTGTAACCGTAACCTCGTCATATTCCGATCGAAGCGTTTTAGGTTCCGTGCTGTCGTCAAAAGTCACGGAAACCTCCGCAAAGCTCATCGGCTTCTGCTCTGCCGCACCTGCGAAAATGACATCCTCCATTTTACTTCCGCGTATATTTTTCGATGAAAGCTCTCCGAGCACCCACCGCATGGCATCGGTAATATTGGACTTGCCGCTTCCGTTCGGTCCTACTATAACCGTAGTACCTTTATTGAATTTCAAGGTTGTTTTTTCAGGAAATGATTTGAATCCGTGCAGCTCAAGTGATTTTAAATACAAACGTTGTTCCCCCGATTATCGGGATAACGCCGTTTTCGCATCACATTTCGCGTCGAAACTTTGACACAAAACGGTGATATATCCGGCGTATCCTTAATTTTCATCTACTCTGATATTATGTCCGAAAAGTGAGTCATCCTCCACAATTTTCATTTTCTTCACACCGTATTCCGATGCAAGACGCAGCTTATTGCATTTTTTATGCCCTACGACAGCCGATACCGAGCCTTTCGGTGCATAGACCGTGATCTCTCCGGAACCGCCTGATTTTGCGATAGCTCTGCAAATGTTTTTATAAAAAACTTCGCTTATTATCATTTCTCCGAGTGCGGGATGATTCGGTCCCGCGTAATACGTTTTATCCGAATGGAGATTCTCCGAGTCACACAAACCGATTCTTATACATTCGACGTTGTGCCTGTCGAAAACCTCAAGAACATCCGCACTTCTCCGAACAGCTTGATTAACGGAAAGCGGAGCATATTCACATCTTAAGGTCATATCGCACAGCTCCGTATCACGAAAAACTATCGTCGGATATATTCTCGCGCCTGCCGCACCGCAGCTGCAGATATCCTCTGCTGTTTTAATCTCATCCTCGGGCTCGGCTAAGGGTAAACCGATCATCATCTGACCGACGGTTGTAATCCCCGCCTTCGATAACATTTCCATCGCAATACGTGACTGTCCGCTCGTATGTCCTCGTTTGGATGCCGTAAGCACTTTATCGGAGGTTGACTGTATTCCGAGTTCAACCGCTTTTATCGTATAATTTTTCAGTATACCGATGATTTCCTCATCGATATAATCTGGACGTGTTGACATTCTTATGCCCGATACCGCTCCGTCATCGACATAGCTCTGTGCGAGATCCAGAAGAGATATCATAAGCTCTCTGTCGATTCCCGTGAACGAACCGCCGAAAAAAGCGATTTCCGTGTTCTGTTCTTTATCGTGCAGTGATGAAAGAACCGTTTCGATTACTTCCTCTGCCATATCCGGAATAAAAGAAGAAACACCCGAAATAGCGCGCTGATTACAAAAAACACACATATTCGGGCATCCGAGATGAGGAATGAACACGGGTATGTTTACATGGTTATTCTTCATATTAAAATTCAAAAGGAACAGGCTTACGCCTCGCCGAACAGAACCAAAGCCTCATGTGCCGCTTTTTGTTCGGCTTCTCTCTTGGTCTTTCCTTCACCGCGTCCGATTACATTACTGTTAAGTCGTGCTTCCACACTGAACTTTTTATTGTGATCGGGGCCGCTTTCACCTACAAGGACATATTCGAGTTTTTCGGTATTTACCTGCTGAACAATCTGCTGAAGTGAAGTTTTGTAGTCGACAAATACTCCCGTCTCGGTAATAAATTCGATTTCCTCCGAAACAAACGGTAAAAGGAATTTACCGACTTCATCAAAATTCTCACCGCTGTCAATATAAATAGCCGCAAGAAGAGCCTCAAACGCATCGGCGGTTATCGACGGACGTTTTCTGCCGTTATTTATCTCCTCGCCATGTCCGAGGTACATATAGTCTCCGAGCTCAATCATAGAGGCAAATTTCGACAGAGCCTTCTCACATACAACAGCAGCTCGGATCTTCGTTAAATCTCCCTCTTGCTTATTTTTGTATTTCTCGAAAATATATGAGCTTACGATAATAGAAAGAACCGAATCGCCTAAAAATTCAAGTCTTTCATTAAATTGAACCTTTTCGCCGTGAGATTTCATTTCATTCGAGTAAGACGAATGTGTAAGCGCAACCGTTATTATTTCCTTATTTTTGAATGTATATCCTATCTTTTTTTCGAGTTCACTGATTGGTTTTTGTCGTATATTCATTTTTATACCCGATTTTTTATCTCATTAATGTATTCTTCACTTGCCGACATTCATTGCAGTGTTAATTTCATCGATAACACCTGTCTTAATAAACGCTTCCGCCTGTCTTACCGAGTTCATTATCGCCTTGGCATCTGCGCTTCCGTGCGCCTTAATCACCGGCTTCTGCAATCCCAAAAGGGGTGCTCCTCCGTATTCGGACGCATCAAAGCTGTGCTTCATATCACGCAGCTGTTCCTTCATCGCAAGATATGCCATTTTTGTTGCCAGATTAGCCGTAAAAATGTTCTTCATGCATCCGAAGAAGTATTTGGATACGCCTTCGATCAGCTTCAATGTGACATTGCCCGTGAATCCGTCGGTAACAAGTACATCACAAGGTGCACTCGGCAATTCCTTACCCTCAATATTACCCACAAAATTTATATTGGCATCGTTTTTCAACTTCTGGTACGCATCAATCTGTATCTGTGTTCCCTTGTGTTCTTCGGCTCCGTTGTTCAACAGACCTACTGTGGGAGAATCTATGCCCATGACATTTTTCATGTATATGCGTCCCATATGTGCCCATTGAACAAGGTAATCTGCGGTAACATTGACATTCGCACCGGAATCCATCAGGAGAACAGGTCTTTCAAACGGAATTATCGTCGCTATTCCGGAGCGCTGAACACCTTTAATCGTACGTATTATCAATGATGAACCGACATGAAGAGCACCTGTATTGCCTGCCGAGATAAATGCATCGCCGTCATCTCTGAGCAGATTCAATCCGACTGTCATCGATGAATCCTTTTTACCCCTCACCACAACAAGCGGATCGTCTTCCATCGTAATCTGTACATCGGTATGGACAATATCGATTATCCTGAAATCGGCATCCAGCTGTTTCATACATGATTCTATTTTCGGTTTATCTCCGACTAAAACAAGCTTTGATTTATATTTTTCGGATGCGAGGCAAGCTCCTTTGACAATCTCAAACGGGGCGTTGTCCCCACCCATTGCATCAATAATTATTTTCATTATCTGTTACCGACTATATTTATAAATTCTTTACTGTATTGACTATTTCATCGCTTTTTTCAAGCGCACGTGCCGAATAAGCTTCGTTTCGAGCCTTTTTGCCGCCCTTTACCTTTTGGTCAAGTGACGGCATTACGCCGAAATTGGCGTTCATCGGCTGAAAAAGAGTTTTTTCTCCGTGAGAAATATAATAAGCCATTGCGCCTATCATGGTTTCCTTCGGGAAAATATAACTCTCTCCGCCCTTTGCCCTAAGTGCGGCATTAATACCCGCAACAAAACCTGACGCCGCGGATTCGATGTACCCTTCGACACCCGTCATCTGTCCCGCGAAAAATATATTCTTGTTTTGTCTGAAAGAATAATCTTCATCGAGCAGATCGGGGGAACAGAGGAATGTGTTGCGATGCATTACACCGTAACGCAAAAACTCCGCATTCTCTAGTCCCGGTATCATGCGGAAAACTCTTCGTTGTTCCGGGAATGTAAGATGTGTCTGGAATCCCACAATATTGTACATTGTTCCCGCGTCATTCTCACGTCTTAGCTGTACAACCGCGTAATATTCCTCACCGGTTACGGGATTTTTAATTCCCACGGGCTTCATGGGGCCGAAACGCAGTGTGTCCTCTCCTCGTCTGCCCATTACTTCAACGGGCATACAACCTTCGAACACCTTCAGCTTGTCACCGCTTTCGAAATCATGCAGTTTTGCTTCCTCTGCGTTTATGAGCGCATTGTAAAAAGCCTTATATTCATCCTCGTTAAACGGACAGTTAATGTAATCGGGTGTTCCCTTATCGTAACGCGATGCGAAAAACGCCTTGGACATATCTATCGACTCGAAATCGACAATAGGTGCGGCGGCATCGTAGAAATACAGGCTTTTTCCGCCTATCAAAGAAGCGATTTTATCCGCAAGGGCATCTGATGTCAGCGGCCCCGTTGCAACAACGGTTACCTCATCATCGGGAATATCCGTCATTTCACGCTCGATGACCTCGATATTCGGACAGTTTCTGATTTTTTCGGTGATATATCCCGAAAACAAATCTCTGTCAACCGCAAGAGCTCCGCCTGCCGAAACTCTGGAGGCGTATGCGGCTTCCATAACAAGCGAATCCATCCTTCTGAGTTCTTCCTTCAGAAGTCCTACACCGTTTGTAAGCTCGGCCGAACGCAGGGAATTTGAACATACCAATTCCGCAAACGTATCACTGTGATGCGCAGGAGATTTTTTCCGAGGCTTCATTTCATACAGCGTAACATGAACTCCGTGATGTGATGCCTGCCATGCCGCTTCGCTTCCCGCAAGTCCCGCGCCGTAAACATTAATATTATTCGTCATTTTCGGCCTCTCCGCTGGTGTTTTCCTCTGCTTGTATATCCGCTTTATAATCGCAGTTATCCTTCTTGCATATCAGCTGATTTTTACCTTTTTTGCGGTACAGCATTCCTCCGCATTTGGGACATTTCTCGTTTGTCGGCATGTCCCATGATGAAAACTGGCACTCGGGGTAGCGCGAACAGCTGTAAAACACGGTTTTATTCCTGCCGTATTTCGTTACTATATCGGAACCGCATTCGGGACACTTCACACCGAGCGGTTTTACCTTCTGCTTTGTATACTTACATTCGGGATATCTCGAGCATGCGTAAAACGAGCCGTATTTTCCTGTGCGCAGTATCATGTCCGCTCCGCACAGCTCACACTTCATATCTGTCTTTTCAGCCTTTTTCTCTACCAGACTGTCGCCGTTTTTCTGCAGGGGCTTCGTATTTTTGCATGCGGGATAATTCGGACATGCGGCGAACTTGCCGAATCGTCCGTTCTTAACTATCATACGGCTGCCGCAATGCTCACAGATTATATCCGTTTCCTCAACGGGAAGCTCTATCTCGCGGTCGGAAACATTCTTAAGCGCTTCCTCGAGCTCGGTACTGAAACTCTTATAGAAGTCCGAAATAACATCAAGCATCGTGGTTTTTCCGCTTTCGATATCGTCGAGACGACTTTCCATATAAGCCGTAAACTTACAGTCCACGATATCGGGGAAATTTTCACACATAAGGTTCGTCGTTATCTCTCCGAGCGGCGTGGGTACAAGCTGTTTACCGTCTCGTTTAACATATCCGCGGGATATTATCGTGGTAATTATTGTCGCGTATGTGCTCGGACGGCCTATGCCCTTTTCTTCGAGATATTTTACGAGGGTAGCGTCGTTATATCTTGCCGGCGGTTCCGTGAAATGCTGTATCGGCTTTATACTTTCGGATTTCAGTACATCGTCTTTGGTTAACTCGGGCAGCTTGACATTTTCGTCATCGTTGTTTTTCTCGTCTGACGATTCCTCATAAAGAGCCATATATCCGGGGAACTTTACCGTATATCCGCTTGTTCTGAAAATATAACCTTCACACAAAAAGTCTATCTGCACTGTTGACAGCTCGGCCGACTGCATTTGGCTTGCGATAAATCTGTCCCATATGAGCTTATACAGTTTATATTGTTCGGGAGTGAGTGCTTTCTTAATAGCGGAAGGCTCGAGGTTGAGGTTAGACGGACGAATCGCCTCATGCGCATCCTGTACATTATTGCCTTTGGATTTATATACACGAGGTGTTTTGGGGTAATATTCCTCTCCGTACTTTTCGGTTATGAATGTTTTCGCCGCGTCTCTTGCTTCATCCGAAATTCTCATGGAGTCTGTACGCATATATGTGATAAGGCCCTGCACTCCGCCGAATTCGGAGCCGAGGTTCATACCTTCATACAGCTCCTGCGCGATCTTCATCGTTCTTTGAGATTGATAATTTAATTTTCTCGACGCTTCCTGCTGTAAAGTGGATGTTGTAAACGGCGGGGACGGATTTTTCAGCTTTTTGCCGAGCTTTATATCGGATACAACAAAATTCTTGCCGTTTACCGCATTGTAAATCGTTTCGGCATCATCGGCGTTGCTCACAGTCAACTTCTTATCATCGGACTCGAGTCCGTAAAGCTTTGTCTGGATTTTTCTGCCGTCTTCGGTAACTATGACCGCTTCTATCGTCCAATATTCCTCGGGTACAAAAGCTCGTATTTCGTTTTCACGGTCAACTATTATTCTTGTACTTACCGACTGTACTCTGCCCGCTGAAAGACCGCTTTTAACGGTTTTCCAGAGAAACGGAGAAAGCTTATAGCCGACAATTCTGTCGAGAATTCTTCGTGCCTGCTGGGCATTGACAATATTCATGTCGATAGCTCTCGGGTGCTTGATTCCTTCTTTGACAACCGCCTTTGTAACCGAGTTGAATGTAACACGATTGGCTTTTTCCTGAGGAATACCGAGAGCCGTGATGAGATGCCACGCAATGGCTTCTCCTTCACGGTCGGGGTCTGTTGCGAGGAAAATTCGGTCGGCATTCTTGACTTCTTTTTTCAGTTCTTTGATGAGATCGCCTTTTCCTCTTATATTTATATAATGTGCTTCGAAATTATTGTCTACATCGATTCCGAGTGTTGATTTCGGAAGGTCACGGACATGTCCCTTTGACGCAACCACCTTGTATGATGAGCCGAGATAGCTCTTCACCGTGCTTGCCTTTGTGGGAGATTCCATTATTACAAGATTTACCATCAGGTCTACCCCTGTTAAAAATATTAATCGTTTTGTGACTGCATAATATCGTCGGGAGAAACACGCATATAATATCCGCCTCCGCCCGACTCGACAGCTCCCGCCATTTCCAATATTGTAAGCGCACTCATTACATCGGAGACGCTCTGTTCGCCGTTTGCGAGTTCATCCGGAAGTATCGGGACATTGGGTTTCATTCTATTATATACCTTGATTTCGGTTTCATCAAGCATATCAAGCTCTATTTTTTTAGACGGAATGAAATTTTTATCAGAATTTACAATTTGTTTCTCTTTTTTTATTATATCATCGGCTTTTTTCCGACTGAAAAAAGACGCTATGCTCTTTTCGGATTTATCATCCTTTACCTTTACTTTTTCTTCGGATACATTTTTTTGCGTGTTACCGCCTTGCTTCGCCGTATCATCGGAAACATGCCGATTTTCTTTTTCGTATTCATCGAGTCTGCCGCCGTAGCTTCCGACACCGTAATAATTTCTGTTTCCCACACCCGTACCTATCCTCGTACGTGACATGGCATCTTTAGACAGATTTTCGAAATTTACGCCCTTTAAAAGCGAATGTGCACGGTCAACACTTAATGTTTTTCTGTAATCGTGGGTAAACTCGGTTAACACATCCTCGGGAGTCAAAACGGGAAGCGCTCCTTCTCTTATAAGGCTGTTCGGGCCTTCCGCGCCGATATCTCCGACTTTTCCGGGAACGGCAAAAAGTCTTCTTCCCTGTTCGAGACACAACCTCGCTGTTATAAGTGCTCCGCTCTGCATGTCGGCTTCGACAACTACCGTTGCATCGGACAGTCCGCTCATTATACGGTTTCTTACGGGGAAATTTCTTCCCGACGGAGGTGTTCCCGGAGGATATTCGGATATCACGGCACCGTTTTTTATAATTCTCTGATATAGTTCACTGTGTTCATGCGGGTATATGACGTCCACGCCCGAACCGAGTACCGCTATAACACTTCCACCCGATTCAAGCGCACCTATCAATGCCATACTGTCCGCTCCGAGAGCCATACCGCTTACTATGACTCCGCCTCCGAGCACGATTCCCGCGCCGAGTGTATACGCAATGCGTCTTCCGTAATCGGTCATACTTCTTGTTCCGACGATTGTACATAGAAAATGTTCGCTGTTCTCGGGCAGTCTTCCCCGACAATACAAAACCACGGGATAATCTCGTACTGTTTTCAGTTTGCCGGGATAATCGAAGCAGTCGGGAGTTATTACGGAAATACCGAGCTTATTACATTTGTCGATTATCGTCTCGGCATGTTCGAGAGAGTCGTTCTTTAGCTTTGCTTTTATATTTTCTATACGTTTTTCGGTAAAAAAATCATCACATACAAGATCATCGGCTTTTTTATCGTAAATCAGCTTAGGATCCGAATACTTCTGCACAAGCATTGACAAAGTCTTACTTCCCGCGCCGAAAAGCTCGGCAAGCCAAATCCAGTAAACCATTCTGTCTTCGTTCATAATCTCCGTATAACCTCCTTAACTTCACTTCATTAAAATAAACCGCACAGTCAGTATTTAACGGAATTTCGGCTGTATTCCCACATAATGCAGGATGCGGCAGCAGACGCATTCAGGCTTTCCGTTTTGCCTTTCATAGGTATCATTACCGTGTAATCACACGCCTCGATTACATTCTTATCGAGTCCGTGGCCTTCGTTGCCTATTATAACGCAATCGCTCTCCGCGGTATTGTAATTTCCGAGTCGCAGACTGTTCTCATCAAGGGCTGCCGCCAATGTTCTTCTGCCCGAATCACGCATCTTATTAATGCATCCTACCGCATCACGGGTTATATACAGCGGCATTCTGAAAAGAGTTCCCATAGACGCACGTACTGCCTTTGTACCGTATATATCGGCACAGTTCGCAAGCACTAAACCGTCAATTCCGAGAGCTTCCGCGGTACGCATAATCGTTCCCAGATTTCCGGGATCACGCACCTCGGACAACATCATAATTTTTTTATCTTTCTGCCACAGATCGAAATTATCGGTCGAATGCAGTTTCTTCTGATATTTAACCTCGCAAATTATCCCCTGCGGTGCTTTTTCGGTCGATATCTTCTCGAAAACCGCATCATCACATACAATAACGCGAATATTTTTTCTCTGTGCCAAAGCAGCGCATTCCTCGGCTTTCGAACTGTTTGCCGCGGCATCTGCCGAAATCAACAGGCAGTCACACTCCGCATACGTCATTGCTTCCGCAGACAGCTTTACGCCCTCGGCGAGATATGTTTCGTTTAAATCACGATATTTTTTATCGTTCAGCTTCGAAACCGACACACATTTCGGATTGGAGCGTGAGCGGATGTATTCGGCAGAATATTTTTCAACAAATTCTTCGATTTTCATTTATATATAAATAAAGGGTGTCCACAGTAGGTGAGCACCCATTAAAAATTCGACTATTAAAGGGCAGCCTTAGCTGTCTCGCAAAGTGCGGCGAAAGCTTCCTTGTCGGAAACTGCGATTTCGGCAAGCATCTTACGGTTGAGGTCTACACCTGCAAGCTTGAGACCGTGCATAAGTGTGGAGTAATTCATACCGTTTACCTTAGCCTGAGCGGAAATACGAGTGATCCACAGACCGCGGAATTCTCTCTTTTTCTGCTTACGTCCGATATATGCATAGTTACCGCTCTTCATTACGGCCTGTTTAGCCATCTTGAAGTGCTTACTCTTGGAACCCCAGTAGCCTTTTGCAGCCTTTAAGACCTTATTTCTTCTTTTGCGCGTCATCATAGCGCCTTTTACTCTTGCCATTTTATCTAAATCCTTTCTTTACTGCTTTGTTTATGATTCGGTTCCGTCGGTTCGGATCAGTCCTTGTTAATCAGTCTCTTGACATTAGCTGTCATAGCGGGGCTGAGTATCTGGCTGCTTCTGAGATGTCTCTTTCTCTTCTGGCTCTTCTGGCCGAGGTTATGACGGTGATCGGAATGGAACACCTTTACTTTACCTGTACCGGTAACTGCAAATCTTTTGGCTGACGCCTTATGTGTCTTAATCTTTCCCATTTTCGCGTATCCTTTCGGTTTGGTTAATTCTTATTTGTCGTTTAACAACTCTGTCATAGTCAATATTCGGCGGTTTATGTATCTTCGGGTCTCTCTAATAGCGCAATATCACTTAGCTGTATTCTTCAGAGGAACAATAAACATAAACAACTGCTTACCGTCGAGAACGGGCTTCTTTTCAACCGTACCGTATTCCGATACCGCAGCTTCGAAGCTGTCCAGCTTTTCTCTTCCGAGTTCCTGATGCGCAATCTCTCTGCCTCTGAACTTGAGGCTGACTCTTACTTTGTTTCCGTCCTGAAGGAACTTAATCGCACGGTTTACTTTCGTCTCGAAGTCATGCTGTTCGATTTTATACGAAAGCTGAACTTCCTTAACCTCGATAACCTGCTGTTTCTTTCTTGTTTCCTTTTCTTTTTTGTCGGCTTCATAACGGTACTTGCCGTAATCCATTGCACGGCAAACAGGCGGTGTAGCGGACGGAGCTATCATAACAAGGTCATAACCGTGATCATATGCATATGCTTTCGCATCATTCAAATTCATGATACCGAGCTGTCCGTTGTTTTCATCAAGCATACGAACTTCTTTAGCTCTGATGTCATCATTGATTAAAAGTTCTTTAGCGCTAATAGTTAAGCACCTCCATAATAAACAAAAAATCGCACAAAGAACCCTCTCCGTACGACAAAAAACACCCTTGACTTATACTATTGACCTTATCGTGCCTATAGCAGTAAGGTGAGAACGGAGAATGTTCTGCTTCATTGTTACGGTGTAATTATACTACATTCGAATCTTTTTGTCAATAGCTCACGTGTAATTTATCAAAACATCACCGCACAAATTATTTAATGTTTGAAACACGAAAATCATACAATGCGCCGACGGCTTCGAATTATCAACCCGAAAGCCGCCGTACATCGTATTAATATTATGCCGAACGGTTAAACACGTTTTTATCGGCTTGTTCAATCCGCAGTGTTGAACAGCTCCGCAGTTTCGAACAGCTCCGCGGTGTTGCCCGCAGCCTGTGCGTCGTCTCTGAAATACAGCTCTGTCGAACAGCCGTTGCTGTCCTTGACAAGCAGCACATATCCGGACTCGTCTATACTCGTATATTTATAATAATCCCATTCGAAACCGCCTAATGCCGATGTATATTTCGCACACTTGCTTAATGTATCGGTGCTTATGCGTTTCGCTTCGCCTGTTTTAAGATTAATCATGACCGCATATGTATACTCCGATGCCGCATAATCGAAATATTCTTCGACAGATGAGAACTCCGAACTTCTGTCTTTCTTCTCCGCAAACGCAAGCAAATCAAGAGCGGCGTTAATCATATCGATATTGCCCGCACTTATGGGAAACAGAATATGCTTCATAGTGTAGTCTGCGGTATAGCCGGTGTTAATTTCCGCATATCCCAATATGCTGTTTACGGCAAGCATATCAGCGTCGAATACAGCCGAATCGGTCAATCTCTTTATCAACTCATCTCTCTCGTTTTTTTCATTGTCATCGAGGCTGCGGCATATTTCGTAAGTATAGTCGCTGTTTATCGTATTACATTCGCCGTCCGCCGAAAAAGTAACCGTCTTGTTTCCGATAACCAGCTGTATTGTTTCGTAATGACCGTCTTCTCCGTAATCGGAAATATCCATCTCGGAAGAATATTCCTCCGACGAAACTATTTTACGCCACAGTTCACTGCTTGTCGGAATCGAAATCTCATAAGCCTTCGGAAGGCCGAACACGGGATACTGTACAAGTTTGATTCCGACATATGTGACCGTGCTTCTCGAAACTACCGTACTCACACTTGTACCATCATTAATATCGTCGGAAATCGTATTATCTGCATACTCCGAAAAATTATCACGTATGTAATCCGCGTCGTTTTCGGACCATATATCGGATATATATATTTCATCCGAATAAGTGTTTGATGAATTACCCGAATTCATATATTTCGATATTTCATCGTATTCTTCGTCGGTAACGGAAACCTTAATTTTATCGGAGATTATATCGAACGTTCTTGTATTGCCATCGGAATATAATCTGCCGACAACTCCGAATATATTGCTCGGCACCGCTAATGTATAGAGCAGTACAGCCGCCGCAAAAATCAGTGAAGGCTTCCAATCCTTAAATAAAGCGCGAACCGAACGGTACAGAATGCAGTTTACGAAAATGAACGATGCGATTAAACCTATCATGGCGCCGATAATTTTATCGGTTACACCCGATGACAAGAATATAAGTCCGCTTCCGAAAAGAATTATTCCGAGCATGGAGCCGCAAAACATCACCGAATATTTTACTACCCAAAAGACGGGCTTCCATATTATCGATTTCGATGTGTCCTCCGTACGTCTGTATTTATGCAGCAATGCCGCCCCCGCGTAAGCGAGTACCGTACAAGGAACCGTTTTAACAACCTCCGCGGCAATGGTCTTTCCCGAATCATAATTGAAAACCGCATTCAACAGTCTGTAGACCGGGCACAAAAACGAGCACACCTTCTCGCTCAGATAATAGCTTATATCGATAGAATTATTTCCTACCGCACAGGTGTAAATCACAAGCGCATACAACACGAACGGCATGAAAAGAAGCAGCATTGCGGTAAAGAATCTGCTTACCCCTGTTCCGCTGAGTCCCGCCGAAAGCAGTACGGCGGAGTGTATGAGAACAAACAACGCAATCGACGCAAGGTACATTGCCGCGAAAACGCCCTTATTCAATTCGCACTTTTCAAATCCGGACATCATCAGTATCGCGGAAAAAGCAATTGTTATCGATATCAAGTAGTAAATCGGGCCCGCGGGGATTTCGCAGAAAAACAGCGATGTTCTTTTCAGGGGAAAGCTATGCATACACGTGATATTCTGCTTGCTGTTTACATATGACAATGCGGTCATTCCGCCGAACAGACCCATACATCCGCTGAGCAAAAATCCGATTTTACCGTATTCCGTCAAATCGAGCACCTGATTATATCGGTTATCCGAAATTCTGCCGTATTCCATACAGCACGGCAGTATCACCGCAAGTATTATCACGACAATGAACAAAGCAAGCTGATACAGGTTATGCTTTACATAGTATCTGAAGTACGGAGCGGCATTGTATGCACTACGGGTTGATTTTTTCATTAAACTCATACCCCCTCTCCTCCATTTCCGCTATAAATATTTCTTCGAGTGTCAAAGGAATAAATTCGACGAAGATGGGATTCAACGAGTGCATATAATCGTCAATATATCTCTCGTCTCCTCGTATGATTACGGTGAACAGGCTTCCCCTCTGCTCGAACGAGACCGTATCAAGTGCCTCAAGCTGTCTTTTTCCTTCGGGAACGCATTCACGTGCAAACGATAACTGAACCTTATGTATGCCTGTTTTTATTTCATCGAGTCCTGCTTCGAATAAAAGCTCTCCTTTATGAAGGAGTCCGACGTGATCGCATATTCCCTCGATTTCATTCAGATTATGCGATGCGAAAATAACCGTCATACCGCGTTCCGCTACCTCCGACGCGACTATTTTACGTACCGCCACGCGCATCATCGGGTCAAGTCCGTCAAGGGTTTCGTCACACAGAAGATAATCCGTATCACATGCCAGACCCAACAAAAACGCAGCCTGCTTTTGCATACCCTTAGAGAATGTCGTAAGCTTTCTGTTTTCGTCAAGCTCGAACAATACCAAATATTTTTTATATTTTTCATCGGAGAATGTCGGGTATATACTCTTATACAATTTCATCATGTCGTATATCGTTCCGTTGGGAATAAAATATTGATCATCCGACAGATAAGCAATTCTCTTTTTAACATCGGAGTTTTCGTACACGGCATCTCCGTCAACATATACCCTCCCCGCAGAGGATTTATATATACCGCTTATTATACGCAGTAATGTCGATTTGCCCGAGCCGTTCGAACCGATAAGACCGAATACCGAACCGTCATCGACAGTGAGATTGATATCGCGTAAGCTTTTTACATCATCGAAATTTTTACTTACAGAATCCACCTTAATCATCGCAGCACCAAGCCTTTCTCGCAGCGTTCAAAAAATCTTCCTCATCGATGCCTGCAGATTTAGCCTCTTTCGCAAGATGAGCCATACTTTCGGTAAGCTGTTCTTTTTTTTCTTCGCGAAGACTGCTTTTATCCGCAAGAACAATACTTCCGCGGTTGGGTAAGGTCATGATAATTCCGCATCGCTCAAGCTCGGCATAAGCCTTTTGTATCGTATTCGGATTTATTCCGAGCTCGGCGGCAAGACCGCGTACCGACGGGAGCCTGTCATCCGGTTTCAATTCTCCGGATAATATCAGCTCTTTTATATTATCCGTAAGCTGGTCCCCCAATGGTTTGCGCAGCCGCATATCCACACTGATGATTCCCAATTACAGCACCTCCAATCAACTGTTTTCGATTTGTCACACAGCTTAATGTGTACTATCTGTACTATGTGTACCAACACAGTTATTATACAGTGCATTCGGGATTCTGTCAACAATGATGTGTGTTTTCTAATCTGTTTTTAATATACCGACAACTATTTCATTTCCTTTTCAAGATCGTTTATCACCGCCGCTATTGCGCTGTCATTATTGGAAACCGTAATTCTGTCGGCGGCTTTCTTTACCGATTCTATGGCATTCGCCACGGCATATCCTATGTCTGCGGAAACAATCATCGACATATCGTTTTCATAGTCACCTACGGCGACAGTCAGCTTCTTTTCCCCGTTCGGAAACACCAAACGTGCCAGTTCCTCCAGCATCTGACCTTTTCCGCTGTTTTTTGTATGTACTTCTATGCCGTTAGCCCAGCTGCAATTGATATTATATCTGTCTCCGTATCTTTCCACGAGCCAATCGCGGACAACGGGGGTAGCCGATGCTCGCTGGCAAAACAATCCGCGATACCATGTATGGCTGTTTTCTTCAAGTACCTTGCCTATCTCCGAAAATCTGTCACGCGAAAATGTTATATTATCATAACGATGAGCCAAATGTATTGTATCGACATCAGGACGATTATCGATTACGTCATATACTATATTGTAAAAATCTTTGTCCATCGTACGTGTCACAAGATCTTTATGTTCATTGCGGTCGTATATAACCGTACCGTTTATTCCGATGATATACGTGTTCGGAGCTACATCTTCCGAAAAGTTAACGATAAAATCGGGAAAACGTCCCGTTGCCACGGTAAACAGCCCGCCTTCCGCCTGATAATATTTTATCGCCTCTGCATTTTCACGCGATAATTTTCCACTTGAATCTGTAAGTGTTCCGT
Organism: bacterium; assembly: GCA_963642885.1. GTDB lineage: Bacteria > Bacillota > Clostridia > Oscillospirales > CAG-272 > UMGS1696. The sequence continues at coordinate 7,468 of CAVIJI010000010.1, read as the reverse complement.
CAATATCGGTAAGTAAAAGATATCCGTCGAATTTTCCCATAAATACTCCTTAATTTTACATCTGCTGTAAATGTACCATTTCTGTTTTCAGAGTCGAAAAATGTATTGTTCCTCTGCGTGCTCGGGCAGAAATTTATTCGATACGTTTCATAAACAGTATACCACAAAAACACAAAAAAAACTACCGATGAAATCTCGGTTTGATTCCGATCGGCAGTTTTTAATTTACAAAATTCTTACGTCAAACCGCTCTCCGCACTTAGGACAGCGTGTTGTATGTTTACCGCGTTTGTTCGGCAGCTTTAAAATCGCATGGCATTTCGGGCATTTGCGATATCTGCTGCTCTTAATATCACGAATACGGTCCTTCTGCAGTATAAACCAGCTTTTAACGGGATTCCACAGCTTCAGGAAAACTTCGTTTTCACGACGGCGCTTATCTCTCTTTTTCGACATAACTCTCCACAGGGAGTAAATTATAACCGCTGTTTCGATAAGATAGATAATATATGAGTGAATAAACATATTGGCAACCACGAGTAAAATCCATAATACGAATAACCCGTAGTACATTTCGTCTATTCCATACCTGCCGTACATGAAATAAATCAGCTTTTGTTTGAAATTCTTCATTACAGTCCTTCCGTATGTATAACAATGTAGCACTTGCCGAATGATTATATATCAAACACTGTCGGAATCAAAGCGATATATTTCAATTATCTGTATCAATTTTATCAATGAGAACAGCACGGCAGGGTGAACCGTCGCTGCCGCCGAGCTTTATGGGTGCCGCGAAAAGGAAATATTTTCCTTCGGGCACATTTCCGAGAACAAGGCCTTCGAGAGCGACTATTCCCTGACTCAGTACCGACACATGAACGGTAACGGGATCATCAAATGTGGCAATACTCTGACTTTCGACTCCGACAAGCACTATTCCGCATTCGGAAAGTATATCCGCGGCTTCCTTATTCATGTGGCACTCGCCCTTCAGAAGCAGTCTTTCGGTGCCGTACTTTTTTGTTGCTTTGCGAATGAAATCAGCAGATACTTCCCCATCGGCATACACAACGGCACAGGAGCCGATAAGCTTTTCAAGCGGCAGCTCATCTATGGTTATACCGTCCTTGACGAAATGTCTCGGTGCGTCCATATGAGTTCCGTTATGTGCATTCATTTCAAGCTCGCTTACGTTGCACGAAGCGCCGTTATTCATGTCCGAAATCAGAATCCGTTTCGGAGCTTTGTCTCCGGGGTAGACATGGGACGAAAAAAGTTCCTGTGATATATCGTAAATTTTCATTTGCCGACCTCTTTAGAATTTTCTTCAAAATAAGGTGATACGTCCGAGACGCATTACTTTATTTTTACAGTCCAATTCATATAATCGTCAACCTTACCCCACTGAATACCGGTAAGCTCGTCATAAAGCTTCTTTGCGATTTTACCTATTTCGTTGTTGTTTATAACGTAGCTCTTTCCGTTATCATACAGCTCGCCTACAGGAGAGATAACCGCGGCTGTTCCCGTACCGAACACCTCGTCAAGATGTCCGTTGTCGTGAGCGGTTAAAACCTCATCTATCGATACCTTGCGTTCTTCAACGGGAATACCCCATTTCTTCAAAAGCTCGATGCATGATCTTCTTGTTACGCCGGGGAGTATATTTCCGTCTGTAAGATCGGGAGTTACGACAACACCGTCGATAACGAAGAAAATATTCATAGCTCCGACTTCATCGACATATTTTCTGTGAACACCGTCAAGCCATAATACCTGGGCGTATCCCAACTCGTCTGCTTTCTTCTGACCGATAAGAGAAGCGGCATAGTTTCCGCCGGCCTTCGCGATACCCGTACCGCCCTTAACGCAGCGTACATATTCTCTTTCAACCAAAATCTTAACAGGATTAATGCCCGCCGCATAATATGAGCCTACTGGAGAAAGAATTATGCAGAACAGATAACTGCTCGACGGATGTACTCCGAGGTGGCAATCCGTTGCGATTATAAACGGACGGATGTAAAGCGATGTACCGTATTCATAAGGTACCCAATCTTTATCCGCTTCAACGACAGCTTCAATAGCCTGCAGTGCGTCATCCGGGTCTATTCTCGGAACGCAAAGTCTGTCACAGGTGTTGTTCATTCTCTCGATATTACACTGAGGTCTGAACAACTGCACACTTCCGTCGGATGTTCTGTATGCTTTAAGTCCTTCGAAAAGCTCCTGAGCGTAGTGGAACACCATCGATGACGGTTCGAAGGGTATCGGTCCGTAAGGAACGATTCTCGCGTCATGCCAGCCTTCACCCTCGGTATAATCCATAAGGAACATGTGATCCGTGAAATATCTACCGAAGCCGAGCTTGCTGTAGTCGGGTTTTTGTTTCGGTGTATCGATTTTTTCTATTCTTATATTCAACATATATTTTTTCCTCCGTTTTGTATTATTATTCTCTATTATACATCATTTTTCCGCCATAATCAAGTATCCGAATAATTATAC
>CAVIJI010000010.1:0-4947 GCA_963642885.1 bacterium | reverse complement strand
GAAAAAAGGCAGTTGACTTTTGTATTTGCGGTGTTGTATAATCCATTGAACCCACAACACAAACGAAGAAAGAGCTGCAATGAATCTGAATAAGAAATACTTTATCGACTGTTTAACGGGAAAATCCGTCAAGCCCGTGATGTTTGAGCCGTTCCTATCCCGCACTCACGCGGAAACATTAATCTGGCGGCGCGGACGGGATTTATGGCTGACTCCCGAAAATTATCTTAACACCTTAACAGACGTATCCGAGCGCACTTATTCCGATATTATTTTCGTCGACCTGCGTTTATTCGACGAGAACGGAAAAAGAATTCTTTTCGAGCTGATTAATCGAAAGGATGCCACGCCGCGCGGCTACGGAATAATCACGGACACTGAATGTGATATTACCGCCGCCGAAGAATCGAGTGCGGTTGATGTAATCGCCGCATACGGAAATATCAAATCATGCCGCATTCCGACAATACGTATGGACGGAAGCATAGACGACGCCGCAGAGCTCGGTTACGAAGGATGGTTTGCACCCGATTCTGTCGAAGAATATCTCGCGGAATACGGGGACAGAATCCGCATTCTCGGCGGTCTCGGCGTTAACCGCATTGAGTCCTCCTCGCCCGCCGCGATTTACGAAAGAATCGATAAAATACACAGGGAATACGGTAATATATGGGCATGCGGTTCCGGTGGAACCATATCGGACAAAGGATACCTCGAGTTGATTGCGATGCTCGGTGCATTCGGAAGAATACGTATATAATACGGTAATAATTTTAATTTATTATTAATTCAGCACGACAAATATTGCATTAACCACATTTATAATGTATAATTCAGTGTAAATCTATAAAGGGAGAAGTATAATGTACTATTTTCTTGAATCGGCGGCTGGCACAACCGGAACCACCAACACCACAGTCAGTGCCATTACCAATGTCGTAATGATTGCCGCATTGTTGGCTGTTTTCTATTTCTTCTTATACCGTCCTCAGAAAAAGCAGGATAAGGAAGCAAGCAACATGCGCAACAACCTTCAGGTAGGTGATGAAATCACCACTATCGGAGGAATCATAGGAAAAATCGTTTCGATTAAAGACGAAACCGTAACAATCGAAACCAGCAACGAGCGCAATAAAATCAGAATTCTGCGCACTGCGGTTCGTAATGTGGATGTTCACGCCGAAGACGCGGACTAATGTCGGCGGATACACTATACTTTACAGTAAAGAATATCACCGCCTCCTCGGGGATGCTTCTTACGGAAGCATCCCCCGTTTTTTTTCCGCAAATTTTTTCGGCGGATACACTATACTTTACAGTAAAGAATATCACCGCCTCCTCGGGGATGCTTCTTACGGAAGCATCCCCCGTTTTTTTTCCGCAAATTTTTTCGGCGGATGTTCTTTCGGGCGGCATTTTATTATGTCCGACTTTTACGGTACAGTACGATAAATTAACGAGTATTTTATCTTTTGTTTCATTCACATAATTTAGTTTTATTCTTATTCAACTGTTTTTTGTGTTTTTTATGTTTTTCATAGATGTTAAATGTATTCATTTCGGTCATTTTGTAATTTGTTTTTTTATGTTGATTCGACCAAGTGTTTGTGTTCGGGAAAACTTATAGTATGTAATAATGTATACTTTACCACATTGACAGTATATTTTATCAGTTGTTCCTTTTAAACATTTTATCGTGGCAAATCACATTTATCGTCATGTAATATTGTTCAGATGTCTTTATCTAACAAAACTATATGCTCATATACAGTATTAATTTACATATTAGACTAAATACCATTCGCATATTGACTTGATTCGTTGTTAACCGTGAAATTTCCTGAGTGCAAATTAACAAATCTTCTTTTTTCCTCCGAAAACAGTTGACAAACGATTACTGTTGTTGTATTATCATGTGTAGTTGTTAACAGTTATTTCGTAATGCTTTAACAGTTAGCAACAGCTAATTATTTAGGAGGAACTATATGGTAAAATCACGCACCAGACTTGTCTCGTTATTATTGGCAGTCATTATGATTTTCTGCCTGTTTCCGACCTCGGCGCTCGCTTCCGACAGCACAAGCTATATGAAGATAGCTATGTTGGACTGCGGCAGAAAGTACTTCACGGCAGACTGGGTCAAATCACTCATTTATGAAGCAAAAGCCGATGGCTATACTCATGTTATGCTCGGAATCGGTAACGATGGATTGCGTTTCATACTTGACGATATGTCGCTGACAGTAGGTTCGAACACCTACACAGACGATGCCGTAAGCTCGGCAATTGTCTCAGGCAACATTGCGTACACCACCGCTTCAACCGGCGAATGGACAGAAAGCGAGATGGATGAAATCTTATCGGCAGCGAAATCAGCCGGTATCGAAATCATTCCTCTTCTCAACACTCCCGGACACATGGATGCTATTTTAAGCGCGGCAAATTCTCTTACGGGAACAACCTGCAGCTACAACAGCTCATCCAGAACCATCGATGTAACAAACTCCACAGCCGTAGCGTTCACGCAAGCAATCGTTCAAAAATATATAGATTATTTTGCGGAAAAAGGATGCACCTATTTCAACTTCGGTGCCGACGAATACGCAAATGACCGTTACACTTCCGGATCAATGGGCTTCGGAAATCTCCAGAGCAGCGGAAAATACGGTTACTATATTAAATATGTAAACGAAATCGCCGCTATGGTTAAGGATGCCGGCATGACCCCTATCGCTTTCAATGACGGTATCGAATTCGCCAACAAAACAAGTGCGACAGTAGGTTCAACAAGTTATACATTCGATAAGGATATCGTAATCTGTTACTGGTCAAGCGGATGGAGCGGATACTCTCCCAGAAGCGTCTCCAACCTTGTCAGTGACGGTTTCAAGATCATCAACACTACCGGTGACTTCTACTATGTTCTCGGTAAGAGCGACAACTTCGATTCCGGATACACATATGCATCCAATTGGAGCAACAACAAAGTCTGCGGTACAACGATTTCTTCCTCATCCGTTCTCGGCGGCATGTTCTGCATGTGGAGTGACTACCCGGGTGCCGAAACCGAAACACAGGAAGCCGCAAAAATCAGACTTCCCCTTCGTGCTTTGGGACTCGCCATGAACAACAGCTATACATCCAATATGGATACCTCTGTTGTATCGGGTGGTTTCAATGCGGACGGTACTCTTAACACAGATCCCCCGGCACAGGTTCACAACTATCAGCTCACCTCCTCCGTTGCTCCCACCTGCACAGAGGAAGGAAGCAACACATATACCTGCTCCGACTGCGGTGAAAGCTACACCGAAACAGTTCCCGCAACAGGTCATGATTATTCCGCGGCAGATGACGACGGCGACACCGTTTACACCTGCACAAAGTGCGGCGACAGCTACACCGAATTACTTCCCAGAGAAAACATTTCTCTTAAGGTAGGCAAAACATCCGACAAATACACTCTTGACGGTGAAAAGAGTGTATCCGTAGCAGGCGACAGCAGTATTGCACAAGCCAATATTACATATGTTGAAGGAACAGGCGCAGAGGTTTCGTACTCCGCAACCGCATCCGCATCCGCTTCGGCATACAGCACTTATTATGTATCAAATCTCATAGACGGAAACACATCATCATTCTATTGGTCTGAATCCAGTCAGAGAGTGGGAATGTACGCTCGTGTAGATCTCGGTGCGGACGTTCTCTTTGATGCAATTCAAATTACTTCTCCCGCTCACGGTGACTACTGCACAAACGCAAATGTACAGATTTCATCGGACGGCAGCAACTGGACGACAATCGGTCAGTACACAGGTAAGAGCAGCACCAGTGTTACATCAACCTATACCGTTCCCGATTCAATCGAAAGCTTCCGTTATATTCAGGTAATCCTCACAACCGCCCGCAACTACTGGTGGCAGCTTTCCGAAATCGCATGGGGAAGCTATGACGGCTCCACCTTCACTCGTGCCGCAGCCTCCGGAACAGTAACAACAGGTACCCTTACCACAACCGAGCTCACATTCACGGGTATCGGTGCCGGTACAACCTCGTATGTTGTAGACGGAACAAAATACATTATCGAAGTTGAGGCGGATCACGTTCACAACTGGACAAAAACAAGCGAAACCGCTCCCACCTGCACAAACGAAGGCAGTATAGTTTATACCTGCTCCGACTGCGGAGAAATTTATACAGAAACCACTCACGCGGCAGGACATAACTACACTTCGATCGTAACCGCTCCCACCTGCACGGAAGACGGCTACACAACTTACACCTGCTCCGCCTGCGGTGATTCTTACACAAGCGACACCACACCCGCGACAGGTCACAGCTACACTTCAGTCGTAACCGCTCCCACTTGCACAGAAGAAGGTTATACAACTTACACCTGCTCAGTTTGCGGAAACACCTACACAGAAACCACACCCGCTGCAGGTCACAGTTATTCTTCAGTCGTAACCGCTCCCACTTGCACGGAAGACGGTTATACAACTTACACCTGCTCCGTTTGCGGTGACTCTTATGTCGGTGATACAACTCCCGCCGTAGGTCACAGCTATACAAAGACCGTATCTTCCGCAACCTGCACAGAAGACGGTGTAACCACATTCACCTGCTCCGCTTGCGGTGACACTTACACAGAAACCACACCCGCTACAGGCCATAGCTACACTTCAGTCGTAACCGCTCCCACTTGCACAGAGGAAGGCTACACAACTTATACCTGCTCAGTTTGCGGTGATTCTTACACAAGCGACACCACTCCCGCAACAGGCCACAGCTACACTTCAGTCGTAACCGCTCCCACTTGCACGGAGGAAGGCTATACAACTTATACCTGCTCTGCCTGCGGTGACTCCTACGTTGGTGACACCACTCCCGCTACAGGCCACAGCTACACTTCATCCGTAACCGCTCCCACTTGCACAGAGGAAGGCT
>CAVIJI010000009.1:15623-69989 GCA_963642885.1 bacterium | reverse complement strand
GCATTTTAAATATGCGACTTCACCCTCTTTCAAGATAAAAGCGTATCCGCGACAGCATGAATTACCGCTGTTCAAATAATACGCTTCACTCGGCTGTTTGAACATTCCGTTTGCGGTGTTTTTCAGTATCCTTATGCTCACACTTTTATCCCGCGCGGCGCAGACAACTATTTTGTAATCCTCTCCGCCGTTGTACGGCCTTCTCTCATAACAGAGCACATGCTCATCTAACAATTTTATATCGAGAACACCATCCGTAAATACGGAATACGAGCTTCTTATACCGCCTATTTTTCTGTAAAATTCAAATAAATCCGTATCAATGCTATTCCACGGGAAAGGCTTTCTGCAAAAAGGATCACGATAACCTTCGAGTCCCGCCTCGTCACCGTAAAAAACACACGGTACACCGGGCATACCCGCGATTATTCCGTACGCCAGTTTAAGCTTTCTTTTTGCCGTCTCTCGTTCTTCGCCGCTCATTTTGAGCGCAGCCAATTCGCTGTTTGACATGCTGCCCGCTTCTTTACCGCCCAAAACGGTAAGAATACGTTCGGTATCATGTGTGCCGAGAAAATTCATGAGATTATCCGATGTGCATTTTGGATATCTCCTGTATAAACCTTCACTGTTTTTACGAAGCTTATCCGCCGAACCGTATTTTACATAGTCTATAACGGCATCTCTCAGCGGATAATTCATAACGGAATCCAATTCTTCTCCGCACAAATAACTTCGACGACAGCCGTAGCTTACCTTATCTGATGCATCCTCCCATACCTCGCCGATTATTACTCCGTCGGGATTGTTTTTCTTAACGGTATTTCTGAATCTCTTAATGAATTTTTCGTTAAGCTCGTCTGCTACATCAAGCCGCCAGCCCGAAACTCCGCATTCCATCCACTTTTCAACAACATCACCGCATATGAATGAGCTGAAATCTTCGTTTGTACCGTTTACCTTCGGGAGTATTTTTACTCCCCACCAACATTCGTAATCATCGGGATATTTCTTAAACGAATACCAGCCGTAATACGGTGAATTTACCGACTGATAGGCACCGATGGATTGATATCTGCCGTATTTGTTAAAATACACACTGTCGTCCCCGGTATGATTGAATACCCCGTCAAGAATAACATCGATGTTTTTTTCTTTTACCCTTGTGCAAAGCTCTCGAAGAGCATCGTCACCGCCGAACATTTCGTCAACCTTAAGATAGTCGCCCGTATCGTACTTGTGGTTTGAGTACGCATCGAAAATCGGTGAAAGGTATATTGTCTTAGTTCCCAGTGATGCGATGTAGTCGAGTTTTTCGACTATTCCGTACAGATCTCCTCCGAAAAACACATTATTGGAAACCTCATCTCCGGGATATTCTCCGTACTGCGGAATACCGTTGTTCCAATCCTCGTTCAATTCGGCACCTTTTTTTACCGCGCATCTTCCGCTTCTCTTAAAACGGTCAACGAAAATATGATATATTATCCCTTCGGAAAATCGTTTTGACGTTCTGTACATGCCGTCATATATGAGCAGCTGTCTCTCTCCGACACCATCTTTTATAATTTCAAGCTCGCATTTACCCTCTCCGCCTATCGTCAGAGTTTCATCACGACAACAGATGAGATAATGGTAGTAAAACAAACCGACTTCATTGTCCCACAGCTTAATGAAATCCTTAAAATCGAAATCGATACTGTATTCACCGACGTTTGTTCTGTTCAATCGGAAATTACAGAACAGCTCGTGTCCCGAATTCCATGCATCCTTATGAATTACAATTTCTACCTTCTCGATATCGTCGAGGAGCTTCACATCTCCGTAGAGGCGAACCGTAAACGTAACTTTATCGTTATCACCGAATGCACCGAATGGTGACAAATCACGCTCGCTGTTTATATCATACTTATATTCTTCGGCTTTTATAATATTCAACATTCTATCGGTTATTTAACGGGCTCGATATGCCATATGTTTTTCGCGTACTCTCTTATACTGCGGTCGGATGAGAAGAAGCCCGCGGATGCTATATTTATCAGCGATTTTTTAAGCCAGCTGTATTTATCACGGTATGTGTCCATCATTCTTCCGTATACATTCATGTACGAATCATAGTCCGCAAGACACATATACGGGTCCGCCACGCCGTGACTGTACAGGAAGTAATTCACCATGGATTTGAAATTGTTTCCGGCGAAATCTCCGTTCAATCTGTCCACGGCGCCCCTCAGTCTGTCGTTTGCGTTGTAGTACTGCATCGAAGAATAACCGCGTCTCCAGAGATCGTCGACTTCATCGGATTTCAATCCGAAAATGAATATATTATCGTCTCCGCCTACCGCTTCGCGAATTTCGATATTCGCTCCGTCCATTGTGCCTATGGTAAGTGCGCCGTTCACCATGAATTTCATACAGCCCGTACCGCTTGCTTCTTTTCCCGCAAGTGAAATCTGTTCGCTTATATCGCTTGCCGGCATGAGCATTTCCGCCATTGACACATTGTAGTCTTCCGCATATACCACGCGGATTATATCTCTGACTTTGGGATCGTTGTCGATTTCTTTTCCGATAGCCCAAATAAGCTTTATTATATCCTTCGCCATATAATATCCCGGAGCGGCTTTTCCGCCGAATATAAATGTCGTAGGTGTGTAATCTCCGTTCGGGTTAGCTTTTATCTCATTATATAAGGTTATGATTTTCAATACATTGAGCAGCTGTCTCTTGTACTCATGCATTCTCTTAACCTGTACGTCGAATACCGAATTCGTATCAAGCTTTACACCGGCTTTATCGAGGTAATAATCGGCGAATTTACGCTTGTTTTCGGATTTGATTTCGGCAAGACGGTCGAGCATGGATTTATCATCCGTATATTTACTCATACCCCTGAGCTGTTCGAAATCATGTCTGTAATCCTTGCCGATGGCTTCATCCAAAAGACTCGTCAAACCGCTGTTTGAATTGCATAACCATCTTCTCATGGCAATTCCGTTTGTGACATTTGTAAACTTATACGGCATAGCCTTATAATAATCATGGAATACGCTTTTCTTGAGAATTTCGGAATGCAGTGCGGAAACGCCGTTTACGGTATGCGATGCGGCCACACTCAAATTAGCCATTCTGACCTGTGAGTATCCTATAACCGCCATGCGTGAAATTCTGTCCCAATCTCCGGGATACATATTCCACAAGTCGGCACAAAGTCTCTTGTTGATTTCCTCGATTATCATGTATATTCTGGGTAAACGAAGCTTGAAAAGATATACATTCCATGTTTCGAGAGCTTCGGGCAAAACGGTGTGGTTTGTATACGATACCACTCTCGTCACAACAGACCACGCACTCTCCCACGAATAATTATACACATCCATGAGAATACGCATCAATTCGGGAATACAAAGAGCGGGATGAGTATCGTTAATGTGAATTGCGACCTTCTCCGCAAAATTGCCGAGAGTACCGTATGCGGACAGATGATCTGCGATTATACTCTGAAGCGATGCCGAAACAAGGAAATACTGCTGTGTCAGACGTAAAAGCTTTCCTTCGTCATGGTCATCCGACGGATACAAAACCTTCGAAATTACTTCGGCATTGGATGTTTCCTGAATTGCCTTAACATACTGTCCCTGCGAAAACAGATTCATGTTGAAATTGGTAGTATCAACCGCCTTCCATAATCTCAGTACGCTTACCGCTTTGCAATCCGCTCCCGAAATCATCATATCGTACGGAACCGCACGTACCGTCTCGTAATTATCATAGGTAATCGAGCATTTTCCGTTTTCCCACATTTCGTTTACCGTACCGCCGAGTCTTATGTCAAACGCCTTATCGGTACGCGGAACAAGCCATGTTTCTCCGATATCCATCCATGAGTCGGGAAGTTCTATCTGGTTTCCGTCGATTATTCTCTGCTTGAAGAAACCGTACTCATAGCAAATCGAAAAGCCGGTTGCGGCATAATCAAGCGATGTAAGTGAATCCATGAAGCACGCGGCAAGTCGGCCGAGGCCGCCGTTTCCGAGTCCGGGGTCAGGCTCAAGCGCATATAATCTGTCCAAATCAAAACCGGCTTGAGACAGAGCATCTCTGTACTGCTCTCCGAGTCCGAGGTTCATTATATTGCTTTTCAGCTGACATCCGACAAGAAACTCCATACACATGTAATATACTCTCTTCGGATGAGTCTTTTTAATTTCATCGTGAAAGTACGAACGCTTGGTCGTAAGTATATCTCTCACCGATCTTATAACCGCTTCAAGCATTTGCTTCTCACTTGCTTCCTCGGGCTTAACGCCGAAATATCTCGCAAGCTTGATTTCTATGCTTTCCTTTATATCTTCCGCGGTAAGTGTCTTTGAGGCATCCGTACCCGAAGCCAGTTTGATGTCCACGTTATTGTCCATTATTTATCTCCGATTAACTTCTCTCGTAATAATACATATTTCAAAAAAACAGCGCGGTTCAAGTTCAAGTGAAGCAGAACCGCGCCGATTTATCGCTTTATATTTTACAGCATTTTCTTATAAATATCAATATATTTTTTAGCCGAAACATTCCACGAAAAATCCGTATTCATGACGTTTTTCACTAATTCAGACCATTTCGAATGATCGTGATACAGACTAAGTGCATAATTTACCACATGCATCATGTCGTGTGCGTTATAGTTTTCGAAGGAAAAACCGTTGCCTGTTCCGTCGATTTCATTATACGGCTTTATCGTATCCGCAAGACCGCCGCATGCTCTGACAATCGGAACGGTTCCGTAACGCGAAGCGATCATCTGAGATAAGCCGCACGGCTCGCTCTTCGACGGCATGAGGAAAACATCGGCACCCGCATATATTATCTTCGACAGACTCTTATTGAATTCCAGCTTCACACAAACCTGCTTCGGATACTTTGCTTCGAGATACTTGAAATATCCTTCGAGCTCTGCCTCTCCGGTGCCGAGAAGAACAAACTGTACGTCATTATTTACGATTATTTCTTCCAAAACGCATTTTACAAGATCAAATCCCTTATGTGACGCGAGTCTGGAAACCATCGCTATAACAGGGGTATCTTTTTTCTCCTCGAATCCCGCGAGCTTTTGCAGCTGAGCTTTGTCCTCTGCCTTTCCGCTCATATCATCCACGGTGTACACGGAAGTAATATCGGGGTCCGTCGCGGGATTATAATAATTCACGTCGATTCCGTTCACTATACCCGTCAGCTTGCCCTCTGCGTCAGCCTGTCTGAGAATATAGTGCAAACCGCTTCCGTAGTACTCCGTCAATATTTCCTTCGCGTATGTACGGCTCACGGTATTGACCATATCGGCACAGACGACCGCACCCTTGAGAAGGTTGATATTTCCGTTATAATCGACAATATTTCTATCCCATGCCGCCAATTCGAAAACATCGGACAATATATTGAAATCAAATACACCCTGATAGTCTATATTATGAATGGTAAATAACGCACGTATATTTCTGTATTCATCCAAATGCGAATATTTTCTCTTCAGGTATATAACCGAAAGTGCGGATTGCCAGTCATTCGCATGCATTATATCGGGATAGAAATTCATGGCAGCCATGAGCTCGAGAACGCACTTCGAGAAAAACGCGAATCTTTCTCCGTCATCATAATTACCGTACGGCATTTTTCTGTCGAAATAGTACAGATTGTCGATAAAGTAATATGTGATGCCTTGATTATCGGCTTTCCAGATACCGCAGTATTGATTTCTCCATGAAAGTCTTACATTCATCTCGCAAACGAGCTCGATTTCCCGCGCGAATTTTTCACGAATGGACGGATAAAGCGGAATAACAACTCTTACGTCGGATTTATCGTTAAGCGCTGTTTTTACAGCCTTCGGCAATGCTCCAACAACATCAGCCAAACCGCCTGTAGAAATGTAAGGAAGCGCTTCCGATGCCACATATAAAATTTTCATAGAATTACCTCATCCACTTAATTATGTTTATCGCCTTAAAATAACACCGATTACTCAGGTTACAGTATTAAAGCATTTTTCCCTTTGCCACATAGAACGGCTGAACATCCGCTCCGCAAAGCATAAGTCCGTCACGAAGCACAACATTTTTATCGGTAATAACATAGTTAAGGAATGCTCCGTCACCTACTATCGTATCCTGCATAAGAATACTGTTTTTAACGGTAGCGTTCTTTCCTACCTTTACTCCGCGGAAGATAATCGAATTTTCAACCGTTCCTTCAATGTACGAACCGTCCGCTACCATTGAATTCTTAATGCTCGATTTGTCGCTGTAATATGTCGGAGTCGAGTTTCTTACTTTTGTGTATACGGGACGATTCTCGACGTTAAAGAGCATATTTCTCGCATCCGCATTGGAAATCAGTTCCATACTGTGCTGATAATAATCGAGGAACGAGGAAATGCATGCGAAATATCCGTCATATCTGTAGATACGATAGTTCATCTTTTTGAAATTTCTCGATATAACATCCCGTGAAAGACTCTTGTAATCATGTGCTATCGCATCGGTCACTATTTGTCTCAGGTACGATGTGTTGATTACAACCATGTTGAGAGTAATATCGGCTTTTCCTTCGAAATCCGTGGGATATACGAGAACATCCGTGATTCTTCCGCTTTCATCGGATGTGAGTATAGTGTTGTTCTTCGCCTTTTCTTTTGTAAGATCAACGTTCTTTACCGCGAATGTCATATCCGCACCGCTCTTCTTATGATATTCTATCATGTCGTTAAAGTCGACATTGCATATAACATCACAGTCGGAAAGCACAACATACTCATCGGTAATTCTGCTGATTGAGTAATTCACACTCTTTAAAGCTTCAAGTCTCGTTGTGTACAACGCGTTTACATTGTTGGCGTATGCCGTAATGTACGGAGGAAGTATTTTTATACCGCCCGAACGGCGCGCAAGATCCCAATCCTTACCCGAACCGATATGATCCATAAGCGACTGATAATTGTAATGCGTAATCACACTTATGTTGTATATGTCGGAGTTTACCATATTCGAAAGGGTAAAGTCGATAAAGCGATAACGGCAGGCAAACGGTATGGACGCTACAGTACGGCGCGTGGTTAATTCCGGTATATTATTATCATGAATATTTGAAAAAATAATTCCTGTTGCTGACATTATTAAATTTCCTTTCTTTGCCGTTTCAGTTTAGTCAGGCTTTCTTGTTGTTTTTTGAATATGTCTTAATTCAGCTTTTCCTTAAGCCACTCTTCATTTACCATCTCGCCGCCCGGAACATCGGTGCCGGGTGACAGCTTAAGTCCCGATCCGATAACCGTTATTTTCTCGTTTGCGCTCTTGGTTCTTCCGATAACCGAACCGGCTCCGATTTCGGTATCACTGTCGATGATCGAATAATTAATCGTGGTTCCTTCGCCTATGGTTACATTTTTCATAATCACGGAATCCTTAATATATGCTCCGCGTGAAACCTTCACGCCGCTCGAAAGCACCGAATTTTCCACAATACCTTCGATATTGCATCCTTCCGTAATAAGTGAATTGGAAATTTTCGCGTAATCGCCTATAAAGTGCGGCGGATCGGAATAATTTCTCGAGAAAATTCTCCATGAGCGGTCACGAAGGTTGAATTTCGGATTCTCCCCTATAAGGTCCATATTAGCTTCCCAGAGAGACTGTATTGTTCCGACATCCTTCCAGTATCCGCTGAACGGATACGCATACATTCCGCAGCCGTCCGCCAACATTTTCGGAATGATATTCTTACCGAAGTCCTTTGACGAGTTGGGATCCTCTTCGTCTTCTATAAGGTATTTCTTGAGCACTTCTTTATTGAAGATATAAATTCCCATAGAGGCCTTTGTGCTCTTCGGATGTTTCGGTTTTTCTTCGAATTCGATGATTCTGAGGTCGTCGTCGGTATTCATTATACCGAAGCGGCTTGCCTCTTCAAGGCTGACCTCGAGAACCGCTATGGTACAGTCCGCGCCCTTTGCCTTATGTGCTTCGAGCATCTTCTCGTAATCCATTTTGTAAATATGGTCACCCGACAGAATAAGCACATAATCGCAATTGTATCTCTTGATAAAATCGATATTCTGGTAGATTGCGTTTGCGGTACCCTTATACCAATCGGCACCGTTCTTTGCCTGATACGGCGGCAGAACCGTTACACCGCCCTGTGCTCTGTCAAGATCCCACGGCTCACCGCTGCCGATATATTCGTTAAGTACAAGAGGTTGATACTGTGTAAGCACACCGACTGTGTAAATACCGGAATTCACGCAGTTTGAAAGAGGAAAATCAATTATTCTGTATTTACCGCCGAATGGTACTGCAGGCTTCGCTGTTTTTTCGGTTAGTGTGTAAAGTCTGCTTCCCTGTCCGCCTGCAAGAAGCATTGCCACACATTCCTGTCTTTTATACATAGCTTCCTCCGATTATATGATTTAATTATTATCTGTTATGGTTTCGATGTCTTCCTTTGCCGCTTGCTTACGAAGAATGATTCCTCCGAGTGCGGGAAGGTCTATGTCGATAACGGAATACTTAACACCGTTTTTATCGACTATCGGATGTGAACGCATTCCGCTTGTGTTCAGTACGTTCTTTCCTCCGAATTCGTATTTGTCCGTTGTCAATACCTCCTCGTATCTGCCGAGCTTCGGTACCTTTAAATGGAACTTATCCCTCTCGACAGGTGCGAAATTCAATACCGTAATGAGCTCTTTGCCCCGTTTGTTTTTTCTCCTGTATGCTATTATGTTCAAATCCGCAAGGTCCGCTTCTATCCACTCAAAGCCGTCCCACGAATCATCTATCTCCCACAGCTCGCTGTTTTCAAGATAAACTCTGTTGATTTCCGCAACAAAGCGCTGCATTTCGATGTGTCTCGGATACTCCGTCATAAACCATTCGAGCTGATTTTCGAAATCCCACTCTCTGAACTGCGCGTATTCCGTTCCCATGAACATAAGCTTCTTTCCGGGCAGCGTCATCATATACAAAATAAACGTGCGCATACACGCGAATTTATCATCATAGCTGCCGAAGCACTTGTCTACGAGCGATTTTTTTCCGTGTACTACCTCATCATGCGAAACAGGCAAAATATAGTTTTCGCTGAAGGCATACATCAGAGGGAAGGTAAGCTTATTGTGCTTGTACTTTCTAGCAATCGGGTCGGTTTCGATATAGTCGTACATATCATTAGCCCAGCCCATATTCCACTTGAAGTTAAAGCCCAAGCCGCCTTTGTCGACGGGCTTCGTTATCATCGGCCACGACGTCGATTCCTCGGCTATCATGAGTGCATCCGGAAATTCGGAAAATATCTCCGAATTGAGCTTTTTGAAGAATGCGATTGCCTCGAGATTATGATTTCCGCCGTCTCTGTTCGGAATCCATTCTCCCGGTTCTCTGTCATAATCGAGATACAGCATTGATGCCACCGCATCGACTCTGAGTCCGTCCGCATGAAATTCACGCAGCCAGTACATGGCATTTGAAATCAGGAATGACTGAACCTCGGGTCTTCCGACGTCAAAGCATCGCGTTCCCCACCCGCGGTTTTCCTGTCTGTCCTTTCCCTGATATTCGTAGAGCGGCTCTCCGTCAAATTCATATAAACCGTGTTCATCCTTAGGAAAATGTGCGGGAACCCAGTCGAGTATCACTCCGATATTGTTTTCATGCATTTTCTCAATGAAATACCTGAAATCATCTGGCGTGCCGTATCTTGATGTGGGTGCATAGTAACCGCATACCTGATATCCCCACGATCCGTCAAACGGATGCTCCATAATCGGCATAAGCTCAATATGTGTGTAATGCATCTCCTTGACATACGGTTCGAGCTTGTCCGCGATTTCCCTGTAATTCAGATAGTGTTCTCCGTCGGACGTTGATTCTCCGTCGCGAGTTCTCCATGAACCCAAATGCACCTCGTATATATTCATCGGTGCACTGTAAAAATGCTGAACCTTAGGCTTGAAGCCGCGCTGTTTCGGACACATGGTGTCCATACGTTTTTTCAGCCACAACGAATCATTCCATCTGTGTCGGGATTCATGTGGAATTATCGATGCTGTTTTCTTCAGCGTTTCGGACTCAAAAGCATACGGATCCGCTTTCATATGAGCAATACCGTTTCGTCCGACTATCCTATACTTATAAAATTCGCCTTCGAGTGCTTTCTCGGAGGTGATAACAGCTTCCCAGATACCCTCCTCGTTAATTCTATCAAGCGGATATCCCTCATTCCAATCCGTAAAATCGGAACACAAGCTGACCTTTACCGCATTGGGAGCCCATACTCGGAAGCTGTAGGTGTTACCCGCACCGTCCTGTGTTTTATGCACTCCCATAAAATCATATGCTCTGAAATTGGTACCCTGATGGAAAAGGTACACAGGAAGCGAATAATTGTGAGCTGTATTTTTATTTTCGTTGCCCGTCATGATTTATCCATCCTTTCGTATACCTTATTATACAATAATTTAACGCTGATTGCAAGTGTGTTTTGATGAATATGTTAGTTTTAAATAAATTTTACATAGCCGATTTTAGCATTTTAACTAATCAGATTAATAAGGCAATGTTAATCTTTCCGGCATACGGCACCGCTACAGCCCCATGAATCAAAAACAAACAGAAAAACCGATATATATGTCCGTGCGACACATCATATCGGTTTTATGTTCGGATGTAAGCAGCGTCAGCTGTCGGATTTTTGTCTCTCAGTCAAAACAAAGCGGTGTTGTGGGAACGGAGCTTCTCGGTGTAGCCATCATAGGTGCAACCGTCTCCTTCCACTTCTTGTAATGCTCTGTTTCCTTGTGTGCCTTAGCGGCATCTGTGTCACGATAGACCTCATAAAGAACATACTTATTGGGATCATTGTTGTCGTGAAGCACATCAAAACGTACATTTCCCTCTTCTTTGCGCGAATTCACATGATTATATTCGGTAATCTTCTCGAATTCGGCGGTAAATTCCGGAATAACATTTACAAAAACAATTGTCGCTATCATATTTTCACAGCCTCCGAGATTATTCCGCACTTATAACCTTAAAGAATTCTATTTCTTCACCCGATGGGCCGTATACAAATCCGCAGTTAAGCGTGAGCTTTACGGGCTTGGAATCAAGCGGTACTACAGCAGGCTTTGATTTAACACGAGCGCCGCATTCAATAGCTCTGTCAAATGCCGCATCGACATCGTCAACCTTGAGAGCAAAGTGAATATATCCCGCGTTGCCGCCGTGACATTCATCGCCGCCCGCAAACAGCTCGAGTATTCCGCCGTCACCGAGATCGAGCATTGCGATTTTTCCGTTGCCCTCTCCCCATGATGTGTAGAATTTCATTCCGAGTCCTTCCGTGTAGAACTTCAAAGCCGCGTCAAAATCCGCAGCCTTGAGTGCTACATGATGGAATCCCATTCCTTTAACAATTTCGTTTGCCATGTTTTTTTCCTTTCTGTATAAGAAATAAATTTGAATCTCATGTTTATTCAGCCGTCGAAATCATTCTTCCCCTCCGCACCATTCAGCCTTACCTCGGAGAATTTCACGACAGTGAAATTCTCGGGAGCGGGGCGGTTTTCTCCATTACTTAGCCAAAATGTTATCCCCTCCGCACCCTTCAGCCTAACCTCGGAGAATTTCACGACAGTGAAATTCTCGGGAGCGGGGTGTTTTTCTCCATTACTTAGCCAAAATGTTATCCCCGCTCAGTGGTAAAACCTGATGCTTGTTACAACCTTGCCGAGAATCATAAGACTGTTTACTATAATCGGAAGCATCGTCTTGTTCTCGGGCTGCAGTCTGAAGTGTCCGTCTTCCTTGTAGAAGGTCTTTACCGTCGCTTCATCATCGAGAAGCGCAACCACAATATCTCCGTTCTGCGCAATAGAGGTTTTTTCGACTATAACTATGTCTCCGTCCATTATTCCGACCTCTATCATGCTCGTACCGGTAACCTTGAGCGCAAACAAATCGTTTTCCGGCATCGGGTAAATTCCCTTCGGATAGTGAATAAAGCCCTCGTAATTTTCAACAGCGAGGATAGGCTGTCCTGCGGTAACCTTCCCCAATATCGGAACATTCGTGTAGTCGCTTATCTCACCGTTCTCATCATACGAAACGCCCTCTATGCGCAAAGTCCTGCTCTTGCCGTTTTCCTTTTGTATATACCCTTTTTTCTCCAGCTTTTCAAGGCATGTGTGCACGGTCGACGTGCTCTTTATGCCAAGCGCACCGCATATATCTCTGATAGACGGTGAATATCCGTTCTTTCTTATGTTGTCTTTTATATAGTCGAATATCAACTGTTCCTTCGGTTCAAGATTAACCATACAAAACCTCACTTTGCCGTTCGTTTAATTATAACTTATTATAACATATTTTCTTCTGTTTGTAAACGCCTGTTCGCTTTCTGTTTTTTAATTTTTTTCGCATATATTTTGAACATTTTCGCATTGGTTATAATTATCCAACGCCAAATTCATTTTCGATTTTTATGTTACTAAAATGTAAAAAAGTAAATTCCGCTTTCATATCGGTTGAAAAAAGAGATTTATTAGTGTATAATGTATCATAGCGGATTAGGGGCTTAAAACCTCCCGCACCATTTTTCAGCGTAAATATCTTAACAATATAAAGGAGTCAATTATGTTTACAAACAATAAGCACATCCTTAATTGGGTTGACGAAATGGCTGCTCTTTGTACACCCGATAAGATCGTTTGGATAGACGGAACAGAAGAACAAGCTGAAGAGCTTCGTAAAGAAGCTTGCGCAACAGGCGAAATGATTAAGCTTAACTCCGAGAAACTTCCCGGATGCTATCTCCACCGTACCGCCGTTAACGATGTAGCACGTGTCGAAGGCAGAACATTCATCTGCACATCCAAGAAGGAAGATGCCGGTAACATCAATAACTGGATGGACCCCAAGGAATGCTATGAAAAGCTCACAAAGCTTTATCGCGGCTCCATGAAGGGCAGAACCATGTATGTTATTCCCTACTCCATGGGTATTGTAGGTTCTGATTTCGCCAAGTACGGTATCGAGCTCACAGACTCAATCTATGTGACAAGAGTAGGCACAAACGTACTTGATGCTATAGGCGACAGTGCGGATTACATTAAGGGTCTCCACTCAAAGGCTAATCTCGACGAAGAAAACCGTTACATCTGCCACTTCCCGGAAGACAATACAATTTGGTCGATCAACTCCGGTTACGGCGGAAACGTTCTTCTCGGCAAGAAGTGCTTCGCTCTCCGTATTGCTTCCTACCTCGGCAGAAAAGAAGGCTGGATGGCTGAGCATATGCTCATCCTCGGCATCGAATATCCCGACGGAGAAGTTAAATACGTTACAGCCGCATTCCCGTCAGCATGCGGTAAGACCAACCTCGCTATGCTTATTCCTCCGGAAATCTATCGTAAGCAGGGCTACAAGGCTTGGTGCGTAGGCGATGATATCGCATGGCTCAAAATAGGTCCCGACGGAAGACTTTGGGCTGTTAACCCCGAAAACGGCTTCTTCGGCGTTGCTCCCGGTACCAACGAAAAGTCCAACCCGAACGCTCTCCATACCTGCCAGAAGGATGCTATCTTCACAAACGTTTGCCAGAACCTCGACGACAATACCGTTTGGTGGGAAGGCCTTGACAACAATCCTCCGAAGAACGCTCTTAACTGGCGCGGCGAAAAGTGGGATTACACAAAGTACGATAAGGCCGACAAGGTTAAAACCTCAGGTGCTCATCCGAACTCAAGATTCACCGCTAAATCTTCCAATTGTCCTTGCCTCTCCAAGGAATTCTATAATCCCGCAGGTGTACCGATTTCCGCTATTATCTTCGGCGGTCGTCGTGCTAAGACAGCTCCCCTGGTATATCAGTCAACATCTTGGCAGCATGGTACATTCGTCGGCTCCATCATGGCCTCCGAAACAACAGCTGCCGCTTCAGGTGCTGTCGGCGTAGTTCGTCGTGACCCGATGGCTATGCGTCCGTTCGCAGGCTACAATATGGGCGACTACTTCGCACATTGGCTCGAAATGGGCAAGACCATTCCTCACGCTCCGAAGATCTTCCACGTTAACTGGTTCAGAACCGATGCTAACGGCAACTTCATTTGGCCCGGATTCGGCGACAACATGAGAGTCGTTCTTTGGATTCTCGCTCGCTGCGAAGGCAAGGTTGACGCTGACCTCACACCTATCGGTTACGTTCCGAAGCCGGAAGACATCAACATCGAAGGTCTCGACGGTGTTACAGTTGACACTATCCGTGAGCTTCTCTCCGTTGATACCGAAAGCTGGAAGGCAGACTGCGAAAACATTAAGGCATTCTACGAACAGATCGGCGACAGAGTTCCCGCTGAACTTCACGAAGAACTCAACGCACTTGTTGCTCGCTTAGGCTAATATAGAATTAACTAAACCACATGTGAAAACACCCCTTACGGCATAAACCGTACGGGGTGTTTTTGTCAGTCTTTTCAGTTGCGCATATCGCTTTGCTCAATTTTTATATCACTACACCTACAAGATCTTTCAGCATGTAATCGGCTTTCGATATAATCTCGGGTAAAGTCTTATGAGCGTCAAACAAATCATACAATGCCATCACCGCATCATAATACCAACCGCCTTCGACTCCCGTGAGTTTGCCGAAAGCTTCTTTCGCTTTGCCGCTGTCCATACCTTCGGATAATGCATAGTGATAAAGCGCAGCCGCCGCTCCGAGTGCAATGTATATCGGACAGCCGCCGCTCTCGATAACTGACAACGATGCACCCGTCAGTCGGTCTGATTTGGCAAGCTTACGCGGAATATCCGCTCCTACTCTTTCGCATGTATCTCCGAGAGATGTATTTCCGAATCGTCTTATAAGGTCATCCGTGTGCAGAATCAGTTTTCCTGCCGGTTTATTATACCGTTCCGATAAAGCAATCGCGGATTCCGTCATTGCTTCACGTACAATCACACGTATTTCCGCATCCGTTATGGCTTCACTGATGTATGTATAGCCTTTATACATTCCGAGGTATGCGCAAACGGCATGACCCATATTGTGAATATACAGTTTTCTTTCGATTATAAACTTAAACGGTGAAATCGGGATGACATTTTTGATTTCGGGTATATCGCCTTTAAAAGCATCCCCGTCGCACGGCAAAACGGGATAAGCCTCCGCGCGAACAAGAAGCGGATCAAGTGCGAGAAGTTCTTTATTCGGAAGAGGAACCATTCTGCCGACAGATGTTTCGACAAGACCTACGCTTTCAAGCTCCTCCGCGCTAAGCTCGGGCTCGAGCAGTGAATGAATATACTTGTCGGCGTCCATCAGATTTTCGCAAATCAGTAAATTTAAGGGACCTTTTCCTTCTTTATATCTCAGCTTCACTCCGAGAACAAAGTTAGGAATAATGTACTTAATAGCCTTTGCGCCGACGCATGTTACACATATATCGCAGTCGGCTATAGCTCTTGCCGCGGCATCATGGTCGTTTCCGTTTACCGCTGATACATTTTTTATTATCTTTCTGTCCGAGCCGCCTGTATATACTATTTCAAGAGGATATTCCCCACGTGAATTAAGTGCTTCGACAATCGGTGCGGAAACATCCACATAACATATACTGTATCCGCCTTCGTACATTATCTGACCAATAAAGCCGCGTCCGATATTTCCGGCTCCTATTATTACAGCTTTTTTTGCCATACTACAATATCCCTTCTTCTTCTTTTGTTTTCACTCAACTTATGTTAAATCTTACACTTTACAGGTTCAAAACCG
The DNA here is from genome assembly GCA_963642885.1 of bacterium. Taxonomy (GTDB): domain Bacteria; phylum Bacillota; class Clostridia; order Oscillospirales; family CAG-272; genus UMGS1696. Next base: position 54,170 of record CAVIJI010000009.1, on the reverse strand, counting down.
AGTTCGGAGCATATACGCATGGTTTCTTCAATCGTTTCCATTGCTTCGGTAGCTCCCTGTGAGCGCAGCGATACCGTTGCCGCGGCATTTCCGAGCTTAACCGCATCGAGCAATGAATATCCGCGATGAGCGGCACTGAGCACACCGGCACAGAAAGCATCACCTGCACCGACCTTGCCTTTTATGAATCCGCTCGGAGTATAGACAAGACCGCATTCGGCATACTCACCTTTTCCGTTCATTCCGAATCCGCCTTCGGGTGAATGAATAACCGCCCACTCGGATACACCGAGTTCAAACAGTCTCGAAAGAACCTGCCTTATATTATCGTAAATCAATACTCCGTTTTCGTCACGCAATAAAATACCCGTCGATCTGCTTGCTTCGATTTCATTTATAACACAGTAATCGGTGTATTTCAGCGCAGGCGGAACAATTCTTCCGAATCTTTCCCCCGTTTCACTTACTACATCGATAGAGGTCTTGATTCCCTTCTCCTTGGCATGTGCGAGAAAACGCGCCATTTTTGTTCCGTATTCACTGTCTTCCTTATCAAGCTCGTCAAGCAAAAGTATATACGCTACGTGAATAAGGTCACAGTCGATATCATCCCAGTCAAAGGAATCCTCCGAGAAAAGAGCATTGGCTCCTCTGTACTGAAAAAAAGTACGCTCTCTTGTTTGTGTGTCGCTCATGACATACGTAAACGAGGTCGAACCTTTTTTATTCACAAGCGATGTATCAACACCCGCTTTATTCATAACCGATACGGCAAAATTGCCGCTCTCGTCATCTCCGACCAAACCGAGAGCACTTATTTCCGTGTCCGGCATAAGCTTTTTCAGATCGATTCCGACATTGCACACGGCACCGCCGACCGATTTTCCGCATCCTTCCTCGATAGTCGTCAGTTGTCCTCTTTCGGGATATCCCGTTATCGGATAAAGGTAATCGACAATGATATTACCCGCAACCATTATTTTATTTTTCATGATACATCCTTTCATACAACCGCAATTCGATTGTACTTGACAGAAGCCGTCATTTACTTTATAATTAATTATGATATATTATATCATGTCGAAAGACAACAGTCAAGGCAGACTTTATCGCGCTTTCACATTATTTCCGTGCTATAAAGTTATTTTAAATGTGATTTATGTTAGGATGTGTGAGAATGACTTGGGAACAACTATTCGAACAGTGCTGTATGTGCGATAAATGTCCTCTCGGCAAAACCAAAACAAATACCGTGTTCGGCTGCGGCAACCGTAATGCCCGCCTGATGTTCGTGGGAGAAGCCCCCGGTGAACAGGAGGATATACAGGGTATACCTTTTGTCGGAGCCGCGGGACAGCTTCTCGACAAATATCTTGACGCAGTAGGAATACTGCGTGATGACGTTTATATCGCCAATATATTAAAATGCCGTCCTCCGCACAACCGCGATCCGCTTCCGGAGGAAGGTGATGCATGCATCGGATTTCTTCGCGAACAGGTCAAGCTTATACGGCCCGAAATAATAGTATGTCTCGGCAGAATATCCGCAATGCGGTTAATCAAACCCGATTTCAAAATAACGCGCGAGCATGGTATCATAATAAAAAAAGGTGCGTTCGCAATGACGGCGGTTTATCACCCAGCCGCGCTTCTGAGAGATCCCTCAAAAAAGAAAGATATGTATTTCGACATGAAAAAAATCAAGGCTTACCTTGAGAAAGACTGAAAAAAACGGCATCTCCGCTTTTATGCGGTGGTGCCGTTTTACGTATACAGCCGATTAACAAATGCACATTCTCTCGCGGAAATACATTTTTCTTTCAGTTTGTGTCATCGGTCTCTTCACTGAAAGAAATCTGTTCGTTAATTTCTTCACGCTCGACCTGCTTTGAATAAGGTATGCCGAGGTGTTCGTAGCCGAGCTGAGTTACCATTCTTCCGCGCAGTGTTCTCGCAAGAAATCCTATCTGCAGCAGATACGGTTCACATACATCCTCGAGAGTTGTCGCTTCTTCACCTATGGTCGCCGCAAGAGCTTCAAGTCCTACGGGGCCGCCGTTGTAGAAACGAATTATCGTTTCAAGCAGATGTCTGTCGGTTTTATCAAGCCCGAGCTCGTCTATTTCAAGCATATCAAGTGCTTTTCGTGCAACATCGAGGTTTATCCTGCCGTCACTCATAACCTGAGAATAGTCTCTCACTCTTTTGAGCAATCTGTTTGCTATTCGAGGTGTTCCTCGCGAACGTGATGCGATTTCCATTGCACCGTCTTCATCAATCGGAACATCGAGTATCCCCGCGGAACGCTTCACTATTGTCGCAAGCTCACTCGGATTGTACAACTCAAGTCTCATCTGAATGCCGAAACGATCTCTGAGCGGTGTAGAAAGCTGTCCCGCACGCGTAGTAGCTCCGATAAGCGTAAAATGCGCGAGGGAGAGGTGTACGCTTCTCGCAGCAGGGCCTTTGCCTATGATTATATCAATAGCATAGTCCTCCATAGCGGGATACAGAATTTCCTCCATGGTTCTCGGAAGGCGGTGTATTTCATCTATAAAAAGCACGTCTCCCTCCTGCAGTCCTGCGAGAAGGGCAACAAGGTCTCCCTTCTTTTCAATCGCGGGTCCTGAGGTAATTCTGAGGTTTACCCCCATTTCGGATGCTATAATAGCGGAAAGGGTAGTCTTACCGAGTCCGGGAGGACCGTACAGAAGCACGTGGTCAATCTGTTCCCCTCTCAGCTTTGCCGCTTCCATTATAATTTTTAAATTAACTTTGGCTTTTTCCTGTCCGATATATTCGTCAAGTGTCTGCGGGCGGAGTGTGTTTTCGTTTTCTGTCTCCTGTGGGTCGTAGCTCGACGACATTATTCGGCTTTCGAAGTCAAATTCGTTTTCGTCCATATCGATATCCTTCCGTTATTCCGTTCATTCCTCAGTTTTTCATCAATGCTGAAAGTGCATTCTTGATGATATCCTCAAGAGGAAGTGCGGTATCAATATTCTTCATCGCCGCGGCTATCTCCGAACGTGAGTAGCCGAGAACCGCAAGTGCGTCGCGTGCATCATCGAGCTTGCCTCCCGAAGCCTGTACAACAGCGGGAACTTCCTCGGCATCCCCTCCGCTGAGCGAGCAGTACTCCGGAAATGTCTTTTTAATTTTGTCCTTCAGCTCAAGCGCGATTCTCGCGGCTGTTTTTGAGCCTATACCGGGTGCACGTGATATTCCCTTCACATCCTCCGATGCTACGGCAGTACAAAGTCCCTTGGGTGTGAACATGGACAGAACCGACATTGCTGCCTTCGGGCCTATTCCCGATACGGATATCAACAAGCGAAACATCGTCAGCTCCTCTCGTGAATAAAATCCGTATAACTCGACTCCGTCCTCTTTAACTGCCATGTGCGTAAATATACGAACGGGATCACCTACACATTCGTTTCCGTCTCCCGACAGCTTCGGTGACGGGAGATGTGAAAGTGTGTTTGCGGTTACCGTTACATGATATCCCACACCCGAGCATTCCATTATTATGCTGCAAGCCGCAGCATCCATTTCGAATATCCTGCCATACAGAGTTTCTATCATTCTTCACTCACCTCGGTATCTGTCTCATTTTCTTCGCCGACAGCTTCCGTATCGCTTTCGTTTTCCGACGTGCTCTCGGCGTTTTCGAACACCTCTTCATCGGGTATTACCTCGGTGTCGTCTTCCGCGATAACAGCTGCCGTCTCTGTCATTCTTCTTTTCCCGCACACATACTCGGCAACACATAAAACAACAAATATCGCAATGCCGGTAAATGTAAATATGAGTCCGTATTTTACGCAATCGGGTCTGTATTCGAACACAAGCTCGTGCTCTCCCGGTGTGATATCAAACGCTATCAGCGATTCGTTGAGTACAGCTTTCTTTTCGACTTCTTCGCCGTCGACATATACCTTCCAACCGTCGTCATATGGTATTGTCGTGAAGACAGCCTCGTCTCCCTCGGGAACGTTAATGCTTCCGTATATTCTGTCATCTTTCTCGGAATGCGCATCCATCACGCCGTCTTTCAATTCCGAAATCACATCGACAAACTGTTCCTCGTCGAAATACCAGAAATACGAACAGCCGGATTTGATATACATCTCATCCTCCTTCAGCACCAGTTCTACCTTCGCCTCATCACCTATATTGAATTTACCAAGTTCACGTATGGAAAAATCCTCACCGTCAAAATATTTACACAGCTTCTTTCCGTCAAGCTTAAGCTCCGCATCTCTCGGATATTCGGACGGGAAATAGGCATAAACGGCTTTGCTTGATTCGATATCGAGTATATATGTCACCTTGGCAGTATCGTCACCGTCCTTCTCGTAGCCTCTGTGTCCCGTTGCGAATGTTACACTGCATCCGCTTTCCGATGTTTCCTTTACATCTACCTTAGTCCATATGTCAACATCGTGTCCGACCATTTTTGAGAGAAGCTGATCCATGTATGTAAACGGATCAACATATTTGTCGTCGACATACGCGTCTTCATTCTGCGCCTTGTCATAATCGAGTGTATCGGCATTGACAGAGTACGCAATCGAAAGAGCATACGGATTTTCGTATATATCTATGTCATCATCGGTTGAATCGTATATTTCGTATAAATCATGAATGTAGTTCATAACGGGCTTGTCGTCCGATTCGTCCGCCATAACATATTTTATATCAAAAAGCGCATCCGTAACGGCTGTGGCTCCCGCATACATCGTCCAATGCGACATTGAAGCATATCCGAACTGACTCAGAAGTTTTACCGTTCTCGCATTAAGAGTAGACGTGGAATTCGACATTCCCTTTATGCCCAAAGCGAAGTTATCGTTCTTTTTGCGGTGCACGAGCTTTTCCGCCCGATAAAATTCGTCACCTGTCTTTGTAAGGAACGTATCGGCCGCGGGCTCATACGTGTCGATCATCTGCCTGTATGAGCTGCGTTTCGAATACGATACATCACTGTCCAAAGCGTACAACATGACAACGCCGTTTCCGACAGCCTCCGCAAGCACCACGCCGCACAAAACAGCCGAACACACACGATTAGAGTAACGGATATACGACGGCACAATAGCTGAAAACAGCACAAACAGGAATATTCCCACCCAGACACACTGGAAATCCGGTAGATTGTCGTATCCGATTTTCGCCAGCACAACAAGCAGCGCACACCATGCGACAGCGGAACAGGTAAATGCTTTTGCTCCTATATTTTTTAGATTGATAAATACATTCACAGCCATAAGAGTCATTAAAGCCGAGAACATATACGAAAATCTTGCGTTAAGCCAGTTAGGTCTCTGCATTCCGTGCCAGATTATATCGAAAATACTGAAATTGAAGCTTGCGATAAGAATCAGCATGATAATTGCCATACCGATTTTCTTTCCGGTCGGTATTTTATCACAGAAAAAGTAAAGCGGAGCCAAAATAAGCGTAAGAGTACCGCAATAATAGAAAGGCATACCACTCGGTCTGACAGTATCGTATGAACCGAAAAATGCTTTTGTAAGCAAATCGGCAAAATCGAACAGCTGCTTTGGGGTATAATTCGGAGTCGAAAATTCAAGCTTGCCGAATCCGAGAGAATAATAAACGGGAAGTATGATAACGGCGGAAATCATAACGGCAAGAAGTGAAAACAATCCGATTCTCACAAGCGTTTTGATAAAATGTAATTTAACCTTTCGGGGATTTCTTTCATCACGCGAAAGCATGAAATATCTGACAAAGAACCAAATAAACACAAACAGACATGTCATGTAGCCGATGTAAAAATTCGACATTATCGAATAAACAAGCGAAATAACATAAAGCTTGAATCGGCCTTTCGATATAAGCTCGTCTATCGCAAGAAGAAGCAGCGGAAATACGATGACATTGTCCATCCACATTACGTTATGCTGCATTACGACAGCGTATGAGCACAGTGCGTACATTGTCGAAAACATTACGCGTGGAATTATTCCCATATCGTATTTTTTCGTAAGAAGATACGAGAAGGAAAGCCCCGCACATCCTGTCTTGAGTACGAGAATGGTAAACATTGCCTCTGTTATCGATTGCTTGGGAAATAACGCCACAATCAACGAAAAAGGGCTTGACAGGTAATAGGCGAACATACCCATAAACTCTCCGCCCGCGGCACGCTCGAAGGTGTAGATAATGGATTTGCCTTCGGTAAGTATACTTCTCAGCTGCTCGAAATAATATATGTACTGTGCGTTCAGGTCAAGAACAAGAACGGAATTATTTCCGAACGGATACACCCTGAGGAAGCAGTAAATCAAAAACATGCCCGCCATAGCCGCGACAAAAGAAAAATACAGTGCCTTTCTGTCTCTGTATTTACGGTCTTCATCAGACTCCGTAAGATTGATGGTTTTAGAATCAGTCATTTATCTATCCTCTGTGTTAAAAAATCCGAATAAACGTATGCGATATAAAGCTTTTATTATTCTGCCGTAATTTTAATAACCTTTTTTATTGCTTTTTCGATTTTTTCACGCGGCAATGTCATGTCTCTCCCGCAGCCGTCGCATATTATTCTGACGTCGCTTCCGCACCTTAAAACCGTGAAGCAATTCGAACCGCACGGATGCTTTTTTTTGAGTTCCAGCTTGTCTCCTGTGTCAAATTTCGGAATATTCATTTTCGACTCCGACAATTCCCCGATTGTATAACGATCATGTTATTATTATAGCATGTATTTTGCCGTTTGTAAATAGATGTTCCCCGCATATAAATATCTGTTTAATCACTTTTATATGCCGAAAACACATGCATTGCATAATACGACATAAATAGCTGTTGAATTTTTAAAAAATTCATGATACAATATTACAAAATGTGAATTTTGTATATTATTCGGACTTATACACGAGGGGTTTATGGCATTACAGGAATCTGGCGAAATGTATCTTGAAACTATATATATATTAAGCAAAAAAGGGGGCGGCGTGCGTTCGATTGATGTAAGCGAATACATGAATTTTTCAAAGCCGAGCGTCAGCCGTGCCGTCGGTCTTCTTAAGGACGGCGGATATATAACGGTCGACAGAGAAGGTTTTATCGAGCTTACGGACGCAGGCGAGGAAATATCCTCTAAAATTTACGAACGGCACACCATCCTGACGGATTGTCTCGTAAGACTCGGTGTCGAGCCCGAGATTGCCGCACACGACGCTTGTAAAATAGAGCATATAATCAGTGATGAGACATTCGATGCAATCAAGAATCATTTAAAAAGCAAACAATAAACAAAACAAAAACGTATGTCGTTCTTTCGAGATGACATACGTTTTTTCGGTTTATTTATTCCGCAGCTCAGGTATCATTTTCACGCTTCGCTCGAGAATACCCGTAACATAAGCTATAAATATACCGTAATTGGTGAACGGTATTCCGTAATCCACGGCACATTTCATTCTGTACCGCACTTCTTTTTCACTGAGCATACATCCGCCGCAGTGTATAACAGCGGCATACGGCGTGAGATCCTCGGGAAATTCGGTGCCGGAGCAGGTTTTTATTTTTATATCTTTATCGGTATGTGCCGCAAGCCAACGAGGTATTTTAACGCTTCCTATATCTCCGCATTGTCTGTGGTGAGTACAGCCTTCCGCTATGAGAACCGTGTCTCCGTCACACAGCTTGTCTATGGCGCGAACTCCGTCATATGCGGTTTCGAGGAATCCCTTGTATCTTGCCATGAGTATGGAGAACGATGTCAGCGGTATATCCTCGGGAACAATCCTCGAAACATAAGCAAAAGCCTGACTGTCGGTTATAACCACTCTCGGCTTATCCTTGAGTCTGTCCAAGGCTCTCTCAAGCTCGGTTTCCTTTACCGCGACCGCACAGCCGCCTATATCCAGTATATCACGTATAACCTGCTGCTGCGGGAGAATAAGCCTGCCCTTCGGCGCGGCTTCATCTATCGGAATCACAAGTACCGCGGTATCTCCGCTTGACATAATGCCGTCGATAAGTGTTTTGCCGTCATCCTCCGGCATCAGCTTTCCGAGCCGCTCTTTAAGCTCATTGACGTTTGCCCCGCTCCGAGCACTGACGGAAATACAGTTTTCTCCGTCTATAACCGCGACGGGCTCTCCGTTGTCTGATTTGTTATATGCTATAATATACGGTATTTTTTTCTCTTTTATAATATTAAGCAATTCGAAATCGAAACGGTTCATTCCGCATCTTCCGTCAATCACCAGAACCGCTATATCGGTTTTATTGAGTGTCTGTTTTGTTCGTCTGACACGCTTTTCACCGAGCGAGCCTTCGTCGTCATATCCGGGTGTATCTATTATTACAACCGGTCCGAGAGGCAAAAGCTCCATTGCTTTCGATATAGGGTCCGTAGTTGTTCCCTTTACATCAGACACCACGGCGAGCTCCTGTCCCGTTACCGCATTTACCAGACTTGATTTGCCTGCATTTCTGCATCCGAAAAAACCTATGTGAATACGGTTAGCCGACGGTGTGCTGTTCAAGCTCATATTTTTCCTCCCTTAATTAAAATCTGAAATCTCTCTTGCCCGAATTTTTTATGTCCTCTATATGTTCTGCGGCTATTCTTCTGACCTTTTCATTCGGGATTTTTTCAAGTTCACGCTCAATGAGCTCGTATCCGGTTTTCTTTGTGTCATCAGATGCATAGTCGACCAAATACTCCGTGAGAGTCATAAGAGCGTTGGGGTGACAGCAGTTCTGTATCTGACCTGTTTTACATAGGCTCATGAAGCGGTCTCCCGTTCTTCCTTCACGATAACAAGCGGTACAGAATGACGGAATAAAGCCCATCTCCATAAGCCATTCAACCACTTCATCAAGTGAACGCTGGTCGGAAACATCAAACTGCTCGGAGTCATGCGGACGTTCTTCTTCCGTATATCCGCCGACAGATGTACGCGATGCGCCGCTGATCTGCGAAATGCCGACCTGCAAAGCCTTTTCGCGCACGGCTTCGCTTTCTCTTGTGGAAATTATCATTCCCGTATACGGAACCGCTATTCTTATACATGCGATAATCTTGAGGAATATATCATCCGATATGCCGTTGTCGAACACATTGGGATCTATATCGTCCGCTCTCTTGACTCTCGGCACGCTGATTGTGTGAGGGCCGACTCCGTGTACGGCTTCAAGGTGCTCCGCATGCATGAGAAGTCCGGCGAATTCATATTTGTACATTTCGAGTCCGAATAATACTCCGAGTCCTACGTCGTCTATACCGCCCTCCATGGCTCTGTCCATAGCTTCGGTATGATAGTCGTAATCATGCTTCGGTCCTGTCGGATGCAGCTGTAAATAACTCTCCTTATGGTACGTTTCCTGGAATAAAATGTACGTACCTATTCCCGCTTCCTTGAGCTTTCTGTAATTTTCCACCGTTGTCGCGGCGATATTGACGTTTACTCTGCGTATATCGCCGTTTTTATGATGGACCGAGTATATAGTATGAATCGAATCGAGAATATATTCGATAGGATTATGCACGGGATCCTCACCCGCTTCGATTGCCAGACGTTTGTGGCCCATATCCTGAAGCGCGATGATTTCTTTTTTGATATCTTCCTGTGAAAGCTTTATTCTCGCTATATGCTTATTCTTCATATGATACGGACAATATACACATCCGTTCACACAATAATTGGACAGGTAAAGAGGCGCGAACATTACGATTCTGTTACCGTAGAACGCAAGCTTAATCTCCTCCGCGAGCCTGTACATTTTCTCGATTTTATCGGGCAGCTCGCACGCGAGAAGCACGGATGCCTCGCGATGCGTCAGGCCTTCGCAGTGAACGCCTTTTTCTGTTTTTCTCGGCTTCGCTTTCTCGAGCAGGCTGTCGATGAGCTCAGCGTTGTTTTTGTTTTCCTCCGCGTACTTCAATGTTTCGAGGATTTCCTCGTGATTGATGAATTCCTCCGCCTTGAGGGATTTCGGGTCGAATTTTGCCATATTTATTTATCCTTTCTTTGGGGGCAGATAACTTACCCCTCAGATTTAACTTGTTAAGCGTGAGCTTCTCATTTAATTACAGTGACTTGATTATGTCGCCTCGCGATGTTACCACATGAAAGCCTATAGTCTCCATGCGCCGCTCGAGATTCGCTCTGCACTCCGCCGCTTCTTCACCCGAGCTTATCTTATTGTCGTAAAGCTCGTATTTTTCACGCAACGCTGCTGGAGAAAGATTCGGCATTACTACGTTAGCACCCGCCAGTATTCCGAGTTCTCTGCCTCTTGGGTGTATTGTTCCGAGCGCGGTAGTGGAGGGAAGCAATATATTCGGCTTTATCAACCTTATAAGTGACAGCAAATATGTCGTCACTTCAACCGTACCGCCGCGGAAATGCGCAAACGGTGTCGCATGATGCGGGACAAACGGGCCGATACCGCACATATCGGGCTGAAATTCCGTAATAAATTCAAGGTCATATGCAATATCGCTGTTTGTCTGATAGGGTGAGCCTACCATAAAGCCGCATCCGACCTGATACCCGATATCACGTAAATCGTATAAGCATCTCATGCGGTTTATATAACTCATCTCTTTCGGATGGAGCTTCATATAATGCTCCTCGTTTGCCGTTTCGTGCCGCAAAAGATACCTGTCCGCTCCCGCGTTATACATAGCACTGTAGCTTTCGCGGCTTCTTTCACCTATGGAAAGAGTAACGGCACAGTCGGGATGCTTTTCCTTTATATGTCCGACGATAGAGCACATAACGTTGTCCGTATAATACATATCCTCTCCGCCTTGCAATACAAAGGTGCGAAAGCCGAGAGCGTATCCTTCATCGCACCGTAACAGAATATCATCCTCGGTCAGTCTGTATCTGTCGCATGACTTGTTGCTTTTTCTTATACCGCAGTAATAGCAATCGTTTTTGCATATATTGCTTATCTCGATTAATCCGCGCACATATACATCATTCCCGTACACAGCCCTGCGTTTTACATCGGCAAGCTTTGCCGCATAGGATGCGCTTATATCACACCTGTTGTCGAGAAGCGTTTCCCACTCCTTGTGTGTCAGCTTGCCGCAGCCGTTGAGTTTGTCAGTAAGAGACAATATGTATGATATCTTTTCAGACATAAAAAAGCGTCCTTTCGTCCCGACCGATGTAAAGCCGACAACAAAAAGACGCCGAATTACCTTATCACGCATGTAAAGCCGATACATGGCTTAACACACGCAAGAGGAGACAACGCTTTTATCCGTAACTTTCATCTCAATCCGATAAGCTGTTTATCAAACGATTTCGATGTCAGGGGGACATAAATCAATAAAATTAATTAACCTTGGAATAAGCTGCCTTCGCGGACACGCCGTCGAGCTTTCCTATGAGTCCTGTCAGGGAGTTTATCTTATCCAGCGGCGCATCAATCGCCACACTTATAATATTTATACCCTTGGCATGATACGGTATTCCCATCCTGCCTATGATGTACTCGCTGTATTCGTGAAGAAATTCATTGAGTCTCGATACACTGTCGGGGTTTTCGACGATTATGCTTATGACGGCAACTCTGTTATCCATATATACACTTCCTCGATTTACACTTATCCGATTATATCACATTGCATCCGAAAATGCAATATTTAATTATCGTTACGCAAACAGCCGTGATGTCTCTTCATCATTCGCGTAGTACTGAGCCTGAGCAAGCCACAATTCACGGTATTTTCCGTTTTCGTTTTTCAAAAGCTCTTCATGACTTCCCTGTTCAACCACGCTTCCGTCCGAGAACACCAATATTTCATCGCAGAAACGGCAGGATGACAAACGGTGAGAAATATAAACAGCAGTTTTATCGCCCACTATTTTACTGAAATCGGAATAAATATCCGCCTCGGCTATGGGGTCAAGCGCCGCTGTGGGCTCATCGAGAACAATAAAGGGCGCATCCTTGTACAGTGTTCTGGCAATGGCGATTTTCTGGTCTTCTCCTCCCGAGAACCTTACTCCGTTTTTGCTGAAATCCTTGCCGTGATATGTAGCGAGTCCTTCCTCGAGTTCGCCGAGTCTCTTTCCGAATCCTACATCCGTAAGGCACTTTTCAACCTTCTCCGCGTCGTACTTTTCACCTACTGCAACATTCGCCCCGAGTGTATACGACAACAATGCATAATCCTGGAAAACCACGGAGAATACATTCATATATTCCTTGTAATCATATTTTCGGATATTAATGCCGTTTAGCAGTATCTCTCCCTCGGTGGGATCGTATAAGCGGCAAAGCAGCTTAATGAATGTGGTTTTTCCGCTGCCGTTTTGACCTACAACCGCAAGCTTTTCGCCGATTTTGAATTTCATGTTCACGTGACGAAGCGAATAGCTGTCACTTCCCGGATATTTAAAGGATACGTCACGAAACTCTATTTCGTATTTGCGGTCGCTGCGTTTTTCCACACTCAAGCTTCCTTGATACATTTTATTCGGTGTATCAAGATAATCCAAGGAGAGCTTTAAAAACGGTGCGTTGTTTTTCATATTACCGACAGCCGCAACTATAGTTGATACACTGCCTGAAACTCTCGTTATGGATGATATATATTGTGTGACATCACCTATACCGAAAGCACCCGCAAGAGCCTTCATGCAGACAAATACATACGCACATCCCGTGAATATCACGGACACAGCCGCTGATGCGGAAGCGTAAACGCCGGATATGGTTCCGGCTATCTTGGCGAACTGTCCTTTCGAACAGAATGTCGATGTCTTATCACTGTTGACAATCCCGCATATTTTATCGATGCGGTATATTCTGATGTCGGGCGCATACTCGCTGCCTCGGGAACCCATAAATCCATAGAAACCGAACAAGCGGTTCGCAAGATTGTGTGTGCCCGCATTCATTGCGTAATAGCTGTTGCCTTTATTGCCGAGTATCGGTGCGATAAAGGTTATGACAAGCATAAGTGCGGTAAGCGCCACCGCAAAAAACGGATTATTAAGGACGGTATACTTACCGGCGGATTCCGGTACACGTGCGGTAAAAAGCGTTACCGTCAATGCTATACCGCCGAGGAGCGACATTACCGATTCCAGAAGCTGTTTATAACAAATTGCATACAGTCTGTATACTCCCCATCCGCCGCCGTTCTCGTTTTGCTTTATCGTACCTAACGTCTGATTTGTCTTCGGGTCATCGGCATCGACAAAATCCATATCCAACATTTTATCCGACAGCATCTTATCGTTCATCAATAATAGTGTCGACTCTTCCGTGTTGCTCCGTTTTTCGAGCAATACCTTTACAAGAGTAATCGCGGCAGCGGAGAACAATGTTGTCAGAACAAGCACGGTCAGTCTGTAACGATCTTTCGCACCTGCCAGTTCGTTTACTATAAGAGCGGAAAGATAAATTCCGACGTAAGGTGTAAGCGAATTCCATATAATGCTCATGGTTTTCGATATAATCATTCCCGGCATTTTATGATAAATAACTTTCAACATACGCATGTTTATCTTAAATGCTTCTTTAAGCGTTGTTTTTTCTTCTTTTTCCTTACTCATTTGTCAAGTCCTCCCCTTCTCTGTAGTATTTACTCTGTACCTCAAACAGATGCGCATATTGACCGTTCAATTCCATAAGCGAGGCATGAGTACCTTCTTCGAGAATCCTGTGTTCGCCGATCAGAATAATTCTGTCGCAGAATCTGGTAGACGCAAGTCTGTGAGAAATATATACCGATGAGCATCCTTCCGTCATTTCGTCATATTTGTTATACATGTCCGCCTCGGCTATGGGGTCAAGCGCCGCTGTAGGCTCATCGAGGATAACTATCGGGGCATCCTTGTATAATGCTCTCGCAAGCATAAGTCTCTGTGTTTCTCCACCCGACAGCTCCGTTGCGTCTTCTATTACACGTCGGTTCAGAACGGAATCATACTTATTCGGCAATGACTCAATCTTTTCCGTAAGTCCTGCTTTTCTTATGCATTCCTTTACTTTATCCATATCGATTTCGCCCGTTGTCTGCGCGACATTCATCGATATGCTTGCCGGCAATACCACAAACTGCTGGAATACGGCGGTAAACATCTCGTAGTAATCTTCCCTGTTATATTTACGTATATCTTCACCGTTGAGCAACACTCTTCCCGCGGTAGGATCGTAAAAACCGCAGATTAACTTCACAAGAGTCGTTTTTCCCGCTCCGTTCAGGCCCACCACCGCTATCTTCTCACCCGGGTGAATCGTAAGATTAATGTGCTCGAGTGTATATGCTTCCGCCGAGGGATACTTAAACGAAACATCCTCAAGCTTTATTTCATATTTCTTTCCTTTTTCAACTTCAAGATGTTCTCCGTCGTCAAATTTGAATTGCTCGGGATACTCGTAAAATTCCCTCAATGTCGACAGCTCGAGGGACTGGCGGTGCAGTGTCGTAAAATCGCCGAGAATACCGCTCACCCACTCGGTAAATCCTCCGACGGCGGAGAAATACAAGAGAAATGCCGCCGTATCGAGACTTCCGTCAAGCACCATTCCGATGAGATAAAAATACGCAATTCCGTTGCGGATAAATGTCAGAACAAGATCTGTTATGCTTCCCCAAATGTACACATTCGATTCTCTCGTTTTAAACGCTTTGTACGCGCCGAGTGCCTTTGAATGCATTTCCTCAATCCACGGACGCATATTGAATATTCTGATATCCTTTGCTATACCGTTTATTTTTCTTATATTCGAGCTGTAATCCAGCTTTTTATATATCTCTCCCTCCTCCTCACGATGGCGATAGCCGTACGAACCGAGGCTGTTGTTGATAACATAACCGACGATTGTAGTTACCGCGATTACCGCTATAAGCACCGGATCAGTGTTTGTCAGCATTACGAGATATATAACAAATCCCACTATGTTCTTCAAAAGCGAAGTAAGTGTTTCCCATATTGCCTCCGATGCCTCGCTGTTTCCGTCGGTTGCCTGTGAGGCCTTGGAATTCAGCTTAATATACTTGTCGTCCTCGAGATTCGGATATGATGTACGGCATCCCTTCTCGTTCATCCTGTTTATCAGCGCCATGCGTACTGTTATTTTACCGTACATTTCGTTTTCTCTTACATAGGCGGTAAGCGCACCGCACAGCATCAATGCGAGAGTGAATTCCACCGCTGTTATTATAAATGTCACGGGGGACACTCCGCTCTCTATCTGTCCGAGAAGCACGGGAGTGATATACAAGCCGATTAAGCTGTTTATCACCGACAACAATGCAAGTGAAACTGATGTAAGCAATACTTTTTTCTCATGCTCCATCCATGCCGTTTTTATCATAAACACGGAATTCCGCAGCATATTATATTTCGGCTTCGCAGCTTTTTCTTTTCCGATTTTCTCTTTCGTCAATTTTCTCGCCTTCCTTTCCTTTTGTACACACACAGTATAACATAAAAAATCCCCGATTTGTGATTTCGGGGATAAAGCGCTTTATTTCGGTGACGAATTGCGGTTTTGACCTGCCACGGGAAGCATAAGCTCGGTTGTAAATGCTCCGTCCTCGCTGTTGCGTGAAATATAACCTCCGTAGCGTGATACAATATCGTCCACACGTACAAGACCGAAGCCGTGGCCATCTCCTTTTGTGCTGGCGAATAAATTCCCGTGCTTCTTTGCTTTCTTTGCGGCGGTAAAATTCGTCATGCATATATAAAGCTGTGTGTTCTTTATATCCATGTAAAGCCTGATAAGCCTGTCCTCCTCCGACAGTGCAAGCGATGCCTCTATGGCATTGGCGAAAAGGTTTCCCACAACTATGCATAAATCAATCTCGGACATATTCAATTCCACCGGAACCTTCGCGTCTGCGATGACCTTTATTCCCTTTGATTTTGCGAGTGAAATTTTACTGTTCAATATCGCGTCTGTCATTTTATTTCCGGTCTTTACCACCAAATCGACCTTATTCAAGTCATCGTCCAGATTATTAAGATAATCCTTCAGAGCATCCATGTCGCCGTTCTCGGCCAATACTTTCATTGTCTGTATATGATTTCTGTAATCGTGACGCCATCCGCGCATCTGTCGGTACATATTCTCTACCTCGGAGTAATGCGTTTCCACAAGCTCACGCTGATATGCCGCGAGCTTCTTATCCACATATTTTGACAGTATCGACATTTTCTCCTCCGTTGCAATGTAAAAAACGATTTATTCGGAAATATTTAAAACAGCTTAATAAACGCCTGATTCACTTTATCGTAAAGCCCTCTCGAAAGCGGAATGACATCACCCGTGGTAAGAGTTACATCCGTTTTCGATGTACGGCTTACGTATTTCAAATTCACAATGTAAGAACGATTGGTTTTAAAAAATCTGTTGTCGAGCTCCGCTTCTATCTGAGCCAGCGTCTTCTTTACCGTAACATCTCCGTTTACCGTATGC
Organism: bacterium; assembly: GCA_963642885.1. GTDB lineage: Bacteria > Bacillota > Clostridia > Oscillospirales > CAG-272 > UMGS1696. The sequence continues at coordinate 37,724 of CAVIJI010000009.1, read as the reverse complement.
AGAGTTACGTAGTTGCCGCGAACCTCCGCGTATATTATGGAATAAAGCGGAACTCTCTCCATACCGTCCGCCGTTTCGAGGAACAGGGCGCGTTCTGCGTTTTTTATTCTTTCCGCGGCTTTATCGAGAACCTTCGATAGCTTCTCGTAACTCACGGGCTTCAGAATGTAATTCAGCGCATCGACATCGTAGCCTTCGGATATATAATCGCTGTAGCCCGAAATAAACACTATCTGTACTTCACTGTTCACACGGCGTATGCGCCCCGCAAGCTCTACCCCGTTCATTTCACTCATTTCTATATCGAGAAGCAGAAGGTCATAAGCTTTGTTATCGTCAAAATCAAAGAGAAAGCTTTCAGCCGACGAAAACATGCTGATTGTTGCTGTATTGCCGTTAAGGTTAGCCCATCGCTTCAGATACTGCATAACGATTTCTCGATCCGTCGGCGAATCATCACATATGGCTGTTCGTATATCCAAGTTCACGCCTCCTCCGTTAATATAATCCCGGGTAAACCGATATTTTCAAAAAAGCGCCGAGGATGCACAATCAAGTCTGGAAACATTGGGGCTCGAACCCAAGACCTCTCGGATGTGAACCGAACGCTCTGACCGGCTGAGCTATGCTTCCGAATTTACGGCATCATCGACGCTGTCAATATTATAGCACCGAAAAACAAAGTTGTCCATAGTTTTTCGAATTTTCCCTCCGTATTTTTCTCGGCAGTGATTGTCCTTCCGATTTAATTGTAAAAACTCGGTTAAAAATCGGAGAATAATCACGTTAATCTATTGAATACCACGAGTTTTGAGTTATAATAATTCAATGAAATACTATAATGGTTTCGGTATTAAAATGAGTAAACTAAATCTCTTTAAACGAAATAAAACAGATACACCCGAACCTCGCGACGAATTCGTGCTCGACAACTCCGAGTCGGATGATGATTTCCGTTCGGGTGAATTTATAAATTCCCTTAATACACTCTCCGAGGATGATATCACTCCGTGTACGCGGCAGAACGGAAAGGGCGGTTCCTCCGTCACGGAAACAGTGCGTAAAATAATGTTCGTATTTTTCTCCGCTGTCTTCATCGTAAGCTGTCTGATGCTTATACAAAACTTAATCGATAAGCAAAAGGGCGAGAATATATACAAACAGCTTGAGGAGGAATTTTTCTCCGACGGATTCACATTCGATGCCGGAGCGGCTTTTCGAAACAATGAAGGAAGCGTGTCTTATCTCGCGGAGGATACGGAAAACAATTCGTTGGTGAGCATGAGCGAAGCCATCGAAAATCTTTCGGATGAGGATGACACCGTACAGACCGAACAAAAGCAATACAATGAAGAACTTGAAATGGTTCGCGCAAAGCTTTCATCACTTGCACAGAAGAATCCCGACCTTTACGGCTGGATTAGCGTTGAGGGAACGAACATAAACTACCCCATAGTACAGGGCGATGATAATTCATATTATCTGAACCACGCTTATACGGGTGATTATCTCCCGATCGGTGCTATTTTCGTAGATTACCGCAACAATACAAGCATCACGAAAAACTACAATACGGTAATATACGGTCACAATATCACAAGCGGCACCATGTTTCATGATATAGAGAAATTTTATAACGACGATTACTTCAACGAGAAGTATATAGTTATCTATACAATGGACGGAATTTACTATTACAAACCGTTTTCCATTTATAAAGCGAGATACGATTATCAATATTTCCGCACCGCGTTTACGTCCGCAGATGATTTCATTTCCTTCGCAAACGAGATGCGCGACAATTCACAAAAAGAAAAGGATATTGAATTCACGAAAAACGACAGAATACTCACATTATCGACATGCACTAACGTAATAAACTCCGAAAGATACGCTCTACACGCACGTCTTGTGAAAACAATCGTCGACTGATTCATCATACATAACAATAATGTCAAATATTTTGGATATTCTCGTCTGTCCGATTTGTTCCGGGGCACTGAAGTATGACAGCGGCTCGCTGAAGTGTCCGCTCAATCATACCTTCGATATCTCGAAAAGCGGATATGTTAATCTTCTTCCTCCGGGTAAGGGCAGAAACTCGCATACCGGAGACGAACGCGACATGGTTAAAGCAAGAGCCGATTTCTTATCTCACGGATACTATGACGCGCTCGACACACACTCGGCCGAAATAATCCGTAAGCATCACGACGACAGCGAGCTGACTCTCATAGATCTCGGTGCCGGAGAGGGACGACATACCTTGAATGTCGCAAACGAGCTCATAACAAACGGCGGAAAAGTGCGGGCCGTCGGTTTCGATGCCTCCAAGTATGCCGTCGAATGCGGAATGAAAAAAGCATGTGCGGCAGGCTTAGCCGAAAAGAATCCGTACGACGCAAAGCAATCTCCGCTTCTGTTTATCCCCGCCAATATATTCTCTCTGCCTCTTGACAACAGCTGTGCGGATGTGTGCATCAGCATGTTCGCACCTATTCCGTGGGATGAAGCATACCGTATAATGAAGAAAAACTCTCAGAGCATGCTTCTGGTTCTCTCATCCGGACGGAACCACCTTATCGAACTGAGAAAGCTGATATACGATAATGTCAGCATCTCCGACTCTCGTCCGACGGGAAACGAACATTTCGAACTCATCGATACATCCGAACTGTGTTATACCATACACATCAACAACGGAGATGACATACGAAATCTTTTCACAATGACACCGTTCTACTATAAAACCACAGAGGAGGGTAAAAACCGTTTGTATTCACACTCACAGCTTGATGTTACCGTTGACGTGAATTATTCGGTTTACAGCTTAATATGAAATTGTCCGTGATAATTCCGATGTATAATGAAAAGGCTATAGCGGCAGACTGTGCCTCATCTTTGGTAAAAGAACTCGAAGCAGACTCCGTCGCCAACTCATATAAATATGAAATAATATTTTCTGACGACGGCTCAACCGACGGCTGCGGAGACTGTGTACGCGAATACATACGCAACGCTTCTCTTATCGGCGGAACGGTCGATGTAATCACCTCTCCCCAAAACGAGGGCAAGGGCGGTGCGGTACGCCGCGGTATGCTTGCGGCAAGCGGAGACTTTATAATGTTCACCGACTGTGACCTCGCATACGGCACGGAAATAATCCCGCAGATGTTCCGTACTGCCATCGAGGTATCCGAAAAGGACGACAGATGTGCGGTTATGATCGGTTCGAGAGCGATACACAAGGACGGTTACGCGGGATACACGTTTATAAGAAAGCTCGCGTCGAAAACGTTTAAGAAAATGCTTTGTTTGGCTGCGGGATTCAAGCACAGTGATTCGCAAAGCGGTATTAAAATTTTCAGGAACGACGCGGCCAAAGCCGTATTCGGTCTGTGCACCGTTAACGGCTGGGCATTCGATTTCGAAGCGCTGATGATTGCCGAAAAGCTCGGCTTCATTATACGCGAATATCCCGTTAAGGTGATAAATCACCGTGAATCGAAAATCAATCTTATGCGTGACACCTTCAAGATGATGAAGGATGTAAAAGAGATAAAGCAGCGTGTAGATAAAATGTAATTGTCACCCCGAAAAGCATACACATTGGCTTCGTGTATGCTTTTATGTTGCTTAAATATTAAAAACACTTGACTAATCCGTCATGTAATGATATCATTCACTGTGAGTGATTTTATGTGGGAGGTATTATATTGGGTATTGTTTTCAGTATTCAGCGTTTCTCCGTTCACGACGGCCCGGGCATACGCACAACCGTATTTTTAAAGGGATGTCCCCTGCGCTGCCTTTGGTGTCATAATCCGGAATCGGCCTCCCCGGAACCCGAAATAGGCTACCATTCTTCGAGGTGTACGCTATGTACCGAATGCATCTCGGTATGTCCGTCGGGAGCATTAACCGTTTCGGAGGGAAAAATAATCCGAAACCCCGTCAAATGTCTGTCATGCTTTAAATGCACGGAAGCATGTCCGAACGGTGCGACAGAGCTGTACGGCAAAAGCATGAGCAGTGACGACATCGTGTCCGCGGTTATGCGTGACTGCAAGTATTATCAAAAAAGCGGCGGAGGCGTTACGTTTTCGGGAGGAGAGCCGTTGCTTCAGGCGAAATTCACGGCCGAATGTGCATCGAAGCTAAAGGAAAAAGGAATACACACCGCGGTCGAAACCTCGCTTTTCGGAAGCCGACAATCACTTCGTACTATAATGCCTTATATTGACTTCTACATGGCCGACATTAAGGTCATGAACAAGGATATACACGAAAAAGCAACCGGATGTTCAAATGAAATTATTCTCGAAAATGTAGTATACCTTGCGCAAAACAATGCGGATGTGCTCATACGTATTCCGATTATCCCGGGAATAAACGATAACGAAGAGAATATAGCCGAAACAGCGGAATTTCTTATAAAGAACACGCCTTATCGAAGAATAGAGCTTCTGCCGATGCATAAATTGGCCGAGCATAAATACGAAGCTTTGGGACGGGATTATCCGATAAAATCATTCTCCGTACCGACTGCGGAAAATCTCGAATTACTTCATAATTTACTTATAAAAATGGGATTCGAAACAAATAAAAAATAGGAGGCTGCTATGATAATGCAGGAAAAAGCACATTGCATGCTTGAGGAAACACTCGATCTTTTACGCAACAAACCGATAAACAGCACACTTACCGAACACTGGTTTTTATTAGAGGAAGCATGGAAGGAGGTCGAAGGACTTCCGCAGCCTATCCAGTTCGGCAAGGGCTTGGAATATATATTGGAGCACGCCTCACTGCCCGTAAAGGAACACGATTTACTCCTCGGCAGATTTATCGACAAGGTTCCGAATGATGAGGAAGAAGCGAGATTCCAGCATATTATGCAGAACAATCCGACAGCCAACCCCATTACACGGATGAACTACAGCCATATCACACTCGACTGGTATCATATAACGGAACGCGGAATCACAGGCTATATAGCTCTTGCCGAAGAAAAACTGAAGGAAGCCGAAGCAAACGGAGCCGATGAAAAAGAAATAATATATCTCAAAGGAATGCTCTATGCGTACAAGGCATGCCTGAGATACATCGAGAGATACGGTATCGCCGCCCGTGAAATCGGAATGGACGACCTTGCGGATGTATGCGAAATTCTTACCGCAGGTGCGCCGACTACATTCCGCTCGGCTCTGCAGCTCATTCTTTTCGTATTGAACATAGACTATATCTATGCGGGCAATATCGTAATGACACTCACCTGCGGAAGGATGGACGACATTCTCTTCCCGTTCTATGAAGCGGATATCGCCGACGGCATACTGACAAGAGAGGACGCCGGTTATCTTATAGACGACTTCAACTGCAAAGCGAGCCTTATACTCGGACGCGGAGAGCACCAGATGTCCGATTCCTACGGAACAGGCTGGTTAAGAAACAGTGTATACGATTCTCCGACCTACGTTATAATCGGCGGCTACAGCACTCACTGCGATTACAAAAAGAACTCACTCACAAAGCTCTTTGTCGAACGTATTCATCCGAGACTCGAAAATCCCGTTTATATTTTCCGCAGAACAAAGGACGATGACGAGGAATTATGGCGTCTGCTTTGCGATAAGCTTCGCCTGAACGCTTCCGTAATCATATACAATGACGAAACGATGATACCGGCCATGGAAAACGCGGGTATTTCTCACGAGGATGCGATAAATTATACCATACACGCCTGCAACTGGCCCGATGCTCCGAGCTATGCCGTAACAGATACAATCGGAGGCTCTATAGCCAAAATGATTATGGGTGCCCTTCTCGATAACGGCAAGCTCAGAAAGAACTATGCCTCCGTCGATGAACTGTACGACGAAATCGGCAGCAGATTCCGTGACGACATTCGTCCTCATTTCAAGCGTTACCGTGAGCGCTACCGTTCGGGAATAAAACAGAAACCGACGGAAAACATCTGCATTACAGACTGCTTCACCGAGGGATGCCTGGAAAATGTACGCGGAATGTATGACGGCGGTGTTCGTTATCCTGCAATCTACACACAGCTCAGGCACATAGGAACCGCCGCAGATATTATGTCATCTCTCGAAAAAGTAGTTTTCACGGAACACAATTGCACGCTCGAGGAGATGGCCGCCGCTCTTGCGGATAACTTCGAAAAAGAAACATCGCTCAGAACAAAGTGCATTAAGGCACCCAAGTACGGTACCGATACAGACACTGCCGACTATCACGCGAAACGTCTTCTCGATATGCTTCTCGATATAATCGACGAGGAATCATTGAACGACAGCGGTATCCGCGATGTTATTTCGTTCAATGTGACGATAACCGACATGAATCATATAGTCGATGGTGCAAATCTCTGTGCGACACCCGACGGACGTTCATGCGGTGCTCCGCTCAGCGAAAATCTCTCGCCCACTGTCGGTTTTACCGAAAGCATCACAGCACTGCTTAATTCCGTATCCAAGCTTCCTTTCGACAGAATTCATTCGGGAGCTTTTAATATGAGGCTCAGACGCGACCTTGTTTCGGGAGATGAAGGATTAAATCGTCTAGCGGTTCTCACGGATGTTTATTTTTCGAACGGCGGAATGCAGCTTCAAGTCAGCGTAGCGGACACAGCCGAGCTGCGTGAGGCCCAGAAAAATCCCGAAAACTACAAAGACCTGATGGTAAGAATCACAGGCTACAGTGCAGTATTCGTCGATATGTCTCCGAGTGCACAGGAAGAAATCATACGCCGAGACGAACTCACCGAATAAACATAAAAAAACTTCCGTATTTTCGATACGGAAGTTTTTTGTTTGTGCTTATTTAGCGCCGTACAGCTCGATGTCGGCTATTCTTACGACCCCGTCCGCTCCTCCTTTTGATATGTCGAGGCGGATATAGCGGGCATCGGTGTTAGGTAAATCAACATCGTTTATGTCATCGAGATTGTTTTCTCTTGTGTCAAGTACGTTCCATTTTGCTCCGTCCGTACTCACGGAGAACGTGAATTCTCGATTGTTTTTATCGGAGTTTTCTTCATTAACACCCGCATGCTTCAGAACATAGCGTGAAATACAGTACACATCTCCGAGATCGAAATCGAAGACACGTTGTCCCTCTCCGTCCGCTGTCCACAGGTTTGTACCGAATGTACTTCCGTTAAGTACTGACGACGGATCATTTGTATCGTTGACTTTAACCTTAACCCTTTTCGAAAGTGCGAGATTAAACGGACAACCGTATGCTTCGGCGAGAAGTGTGAAGAAATGGTCTGCACGAAGCACCTCTATCCTGCCCGGCTGAAGCTTATCGAATCTCTCCGCAAGCTTTTCGATATTCTCGGGTGAAAGAGACCATGTAACGCCCTGTGCCGCGAGGAAAAGCGGCTTTTTACCGTCATATTCACGTATTGTTTTCTCAAGCATTTTATACATGTCGTCCGTGTTTTCCGCATATGCGGGCCTGTTCGGAATAAACGGAAGGCGATTGTTTTCTATATGAAGCTTCAGCGGTTCGGGATTCTGGAACCAATCCTCTACGGTAATACCGTATAACGAACGGCAATTTTTTTCATAATACTTGAAATGCATTTCACGCAGCTGATCCCACACCGTTATAACACGCATACAGTTTTTGGTAAGGTACTGATTCGAAAAAGCCGTATACGAGTCAGTCTTATTTTCATCCGTAAGATTCAGGACCTTATTGTGCTCATCGTATATCAAAGCATAGCCTAAACCCGAAGGGCCGGACGAGAAACAATCGTTATCCGTAGCCGTATCGAAGTAATAATTCAATATGCCCGGGCCTATATCGGCAAGTCCGGGACTAACCGTCCAGTTGAGCGGAACTTTTCCTCTGGATTTATTGCCCCAAAGCACACTCATCTGATGCTGACAATACTGCACATTGTCACCGTCGCTCATAAAAAACGACATATATATTTTATTTTCGAGCTCGGGCTTTTTGGGTACGGGCGGTATATGCATCACATGACCGACTGCAGCGTGTACCGTGCTGTTTTCGTAAAAATCAGACGGAATCGTAGATACACCGTAATGTGTACCCGCTCCGATTCCCGAACGTTCCTCCGGCCACCATCCGAGAATTATGCTCTTGCCTGCTTCAAGCTCACACAGGAATTTATTAAGCAATACTTTTTCTTCTTCGATTCTCGCATCCAGCCAGACAACCGCCGCTCCAACAGCCGCAGCCATATCACGAACAAAAGCAGTGTGGCTTCTGGGACTGAGGCTGACAAATATTCTTCTGCTGCAGTCCTTCCAATAATTTTCATACAGGTATTCGTATATATCAAGGTGCGTTTTGGCTTTTACCTTCGTCAAGTCACATTTTATATCTAAATTTATACCGTGCTCGAGCAGTATTTTATAAAGCCCCGCTTCAATCGGGAGAACATTGTTTACTCCCGCGGCAGTTGATGCGAGGTTTCTGAAATGCGGGTTACCCGACGGATACAATACCGCTCCGTCAATCTCGCCCTGATACTTTTTTATAAAAGCATAAAGGTCTGCGCATTCATTTCGTTTCAATCCGAGTCTGTCGGGCCATGTGTTTACTCCCTCCTGAGGGCCGTTTGTTCCGTTTAAATATATTCTCGTTTTTTTACGGTTAACTATTCCCTGTAATGCCGAAAGAGTTATTTTAACATCATCCGAAAAGCATCCGAGCGTTATCGCGTCGAGTTCGCCTTCGATTTTCGAAAACGAAGGAATTGCCTGAGTGTCGGGCCAATATATACCGTCTTTTACGGTTTTATAATGTGCCCAACCGATATATTTGTTCTGCAGCATTTGATTACTCCTAACCGGTATTTATCATAACGATAAAAATACACTTGTCGCTTTGCTTATTATACCAAATTAATACGTGAAAAACAATACCCCTTACGCTTCGCTCACACATAACGTACAAAAAGCTCCTCTGCCGCGTCAAATCGGCATCGGAGCCTTTTGTTACCGTATCATTTTATGCTTTGAAAACTTCGAACATGTTGATTCTTGTCGTGCGTCCGCGTCTCGACTGATCGGGCTTTGTAATGTACAGTCTTACGTATCTCGCATCAACGGGAGCAAATTCTCTGTTTGTCATGTTGTCATGGTTTTCGGAAACTTCATCGGCACACTTCCACTCGTCATCTTCAGTGCACTTATACTCGAGTCTGTATTCCTTTGTGTTGTATCCGACGGATTCCTGAGCACCTGCGTGCATTACAAACCATCCGCCGATTTTCTCTGTCTCACCGATATCAACCTCAATCCAGCTTTCGCCGTTTTCGGATTCGGCACACCACTTCGTGTCATCTTTTCCGTCCAATGCATTTGCACCTGTTTCTCTTGCATTGAAGTCACTGCTTGTTTTGCACTGCTTATTCAAAATGACGTTTTCGCCGAGCTTTTCGGATTTGATTCCTACCGTAATATCGTGGTCGGGTACCTTAATAACCGCCTCGCCGTCACACTCTGCCGTAATATATTCGCAGTCCCAGCCTTTGAACAGCCATCCGTTTGAATAACTGTTTGACTTAACAACGGCAGCCTTGCCTTCTTCTCTCGAAAGAACCTCGCTGACACTTCCGTCAAGGCCGAGAATGGTTATGTTATGCATCGGAGCGCTTGTGCTGTCTATTCTGTCATAAAGGGGAGCAAGCGGTTTAACATCGTCGTTTCCGCGCTTTGTGAATGTGGCAGCCATAACAACGATATCCTTATCGGAGGGAAGAACCACCTCGGCGGCTCCGCTTACGGGAATCGCATACTTGAACAAATAAGCGAAAAGATAGAGTCTGTCGCCTTCTTTATCGTGCGTATGAGTATAATTTACCGCTATCTCGTCACGCTTTACAAGGGGAGTTCTGCCGTTTACAAGCTGTTCCCATGCTCCGACATTTTCACAGAAGTCCTGAATTCCTACCGAAACCTTATTTCCGTCTACAAGGAAATCGGCAGTCTTGTCGCCGTGTGCGCTTGCCGCGAGAATATAAAGTGTATCGTATCCGACGGGAACGCTTATCTTCTGTCCGTCGCATCCGAGGGCATTATGTGCGACAGCGGGAGCAAGCTTGAATGATACGCCGCCCGCGGTAACGTTTTCGGAGTAAAGCTCCGAAGGAATCGATATGCCGTCCGCAAATCCGCGTGATGCTCTTGCGGAGTTGAATGTGGTAACACGTCTTGTATACGGAAGCTTTACATATACCTCGTCGTCTTTTTTACCTGCTTTGTTTTTCGGCTCGGCAAGTGTTACCGCAAATGTCTTTACCGCGTAACGGGTAAGATCAAAGGAGAACGCATTTCCGTCAAATTCGATCGGCGCGATTTCATCCTCGTAACCGTTTGTTTCGGTAACGGAAGCGAGCTTTCCGGCAAATGTCAACGTGCATTTTTCGCTGCCCTTACCGGAGGTTTCCTGAACTCTTACTATTATACGGCTGCCTTTTTCTTCCTTCTTGATCGCACGGATTACGACATTATCATCGTTTACGGATACAAGCGAAATCTCTTTTCCTTCACCGTCGTGCTTTGATGCTGTGAAAGGAATCATTGGCTGGTTAAGCTCTGCGGCTTCCTTTGTGGTTCCGTCTCTGAATCCCTTATGACCTGCTATGGAATATGTGAAAATATTCAAGCCCATATCCTGCCAGTTCTGTCCGGATTCGCTCATGAACTTTCCGAGAGGCGTGTGAATCAATGTAAGTCTCAATGTATTGTCGTTCGGCTTATCCATACCGTACTTACAATCGTTCATAATGGACACACCGTAGCTTCCGTCCTCTGCGGTAAGATCGGCCCACTGATGAGTACAATGCTGATAATACGGGAACGAATCTGTATTTCCGCTTTCGATAGCACCGAGTCCGAGGTCGAATACAGCCTTCGGATTGGATACGGTGAGAGGGAATGCGGCTCTGAGGTTTGATTTGCGCTGATACCAATCCACAACGTTTGCGACATCGACTCTTTGTCCGCCGTCACACAGTGAAATAGTCTGCTCGAAGGTTGAACCCTCGTATGTTCTCGTAACCTTAAGCGATACAACGGCGGGGCCGTTATCCGCGATTTCGATTTTAACGTTATCCTTAACTACTGCGGGCTGAACGAGAGCATCATCCCATACAAGTTCCCATGACGGCCAGTTTGTACTCTTATCGGGACCGATTTCAAGCTTTGCGGGAGATGAGAGAAGCTCGAATCCGCCGTTTGCCTTATCTACGATACTTGCTATATCACCGTCTTCGTTTACGGTAACAACATATCTTTGGTTTTCCAGCTTACCGCACGATACTTTAATACCCGTTTCAACCTGACATGCGATTTCGCTTTCACGTACATCAAATACGGTGCAGCTTACGGGAGCCGTAACAGCTTTAAACTTAACGACCTTTCTGCCGTTTTCGGTTCCGAGCTGTGCGGGAACCTCGTTTCCGTGTGCATCGAAAACACGTACGTACGGTGTCTTTATATCTATTTCAGCCGTAACGATATCATCTCTCGTATAAGATACGGGGTTGTAAACTATAACGGGCGTTCCTTCTACTCTTGTATCGAGAGTGCCGGTGATGCCGCCGACGGCGTTGGAAAGCTCCGACGCGAACATATTAAGCGCGATTACATAATCATTGTATGAGAATACATACGCCGCGGCTATCGATGTTCCGGGAAGGTCATCGTGGAACTGATGCCACAGGAAGGTCTGCCATGCCGTGAGAAGACGCTCCGACGGATATTCGGACGCGCCGAGCCATGCCGAGATAACCGATGCTCTTTCCGCTGAATCCGCGAGAAGCTCATTCTTACGGTTCCATCTCTTGTTTATCGTATGTGAAGTAAGTGCTCCAGATCCGTGAGGGATAAGAAGCTCTCCGTCATATGCGGGCAGCTTATCTATTTCGTCCTGTGTAAGCTCATTGAAAATCTGGTCTGTTGATGCCGAAACAACCGTATAAAGTCCCTTATCGTTATTTTCGATAGCCTCATTGACCATGCGTGCGGATGATTCCTTCGGTGATCCGCCGTAGTCACCCGTTCCGTAATACATGGATCTGTACGGAACTCCCGCGTATTTCTCGTTATGCTCGATATCGTGCAGGTATTCTTCTCTCTCGTTTACCGGAGTATTGTTTTCGTCATTGTTGAAATTATATGTGTAGTTACCTTCGAGAAGCGAGCCTACAACATAATTTCCGTCGGGGCCTACCCATTTGCCGAGGTCCATACGAGGTTTGTCTTTTACGGGCATGGGCTTTGTAACCGAACCGTCCTCGTTAATAACGGGACCGCCTACACCCCATACAAGCTTTTGCGTGGAGAATCCGTTAAGGCCCATATGTGCCTCAATCGAAGGAAGAGCATATCTGAAGCCGAAGCAGTCCGTAAGGAATATATCCGTACTCTTCTTGCCGAATTCCTTTTCGAAATATCCGTTTCCGTAAAGAACCTGACGCATAAGAGCTTCGGAGGACGGTACGTTTACGTCCATCGCATCCCATGTACTTCCCGATACAGACCATCTGCCGTCGGCAATGTAGCCCTTCAGCTTTTCGTAAAGATCAGGATAATATTCTTTTGCGAGCTTATAGCGAAATGCTCCTTCGAAATTCATTCTGTAATGCGGATATTTTTCTATAAGCTCAAAATTCTTCTCGAGAGTCGCTTTGACACAATCACGAATCGTGTCCTGTATAGTCCAGTTCCATTGAGTATCAAGGTGAGCATTTGATACTACATAAAGCTTCTTTTGTTTCTCCATATTATCCTCCGTCAATATTTATTATTCAAATAATTTCAGTTTTTTTCGCAGATATGTCTTGCGACATAGATACCGCTCGCCGATGCATGGGACAGTGAGTGTGTAATTCCGCTGCCGTCTCCTATCATGTACAAGCCGTCATAGCTGCTTTCGAGGTTTTCGTCAACCGCTATTTCCATATTATAGAACTTAACCTCGACGCCGTAGAGCAGTGTATCGTCGTTGGCGCATCCGGGAGCGATTTTATCAAGCTGATAAATCATTTCTATAATACCGTCGAGAATACGCTTGGGAAGGACAAGACTCAAGTCACCCGGAGTAGCCGAAAGCGTGGGTGTTACAAGCGATTCCTCGATTCTCTTCGCATTGCTTCGTCTGCCGCGTACAAGGTCTCCGAAACGCTGAACAATAACTCCGCCGCCGAGCATATTGGAAAGCTTTGCGATGCTTTCCGCATATCCGTTGCTGTCTTTGAACGGCTCGGAAAAATGTTTTGATACCAAAAGCGCGAAATTCGTGTTGTCGGTAAGCATTGACGGGTCCTCGTAGCTGTGTCCGTTTACGGTAACGATTCCGTTTGTGTTTTCCGTAACCACAATGCCGTGTGGATTCATGCAGAAGGTTCTGACACTGTCCTCGTAGTTTGCGGTGCGATATACGATTTTACTTTCGTAAAGTTCGTCCGTAAGGTGCGAAAATACAACCGAGGGTATCTCCACTCTTACACCGATATCCACACGATTCGATTTAGTCTCGATATTAAGCTCTTTGCATATATTCTCTACCCACTTACTGCCGCTTCTTCCGACGGAAACAATACAGTCTTTGCAGGTGTACTTGCTTCCGTTTCGGCAGCTTATCTCGTAACCGCCGTCTATAACAGAAAGATCTTCGACAGGTGTTTCGAAATAAATATCGACTTTATCCTTCAATTCATTGTAGAGATTGGTAAGAACAACGTAATTTCTGTCTGTGCCGAGATGTCTTACGGAAGCGTCCAAAAGATTCAGCTTGTTTTGCAAACATAGCTTTTTAAATTTCGAGCCTGCCGTTGAATACAGATGAGTGCCCTCGCCGCCGTGAGTCATATTGATTTCATCGACGTAGTGCATCAGTTCCAAAGCTTTTTTCTTTCCGATATGCTCGTAAAGAGTACCGCCGAAATCATTCGTAATATTATATTTACCGTCCGAAAACGCTCCGGCGCCTCCGAAGCCGCTCATAATAGAGCAATGCTTGCATCCTATACAGCTTTTTATTTTAACACCGTCGATAGGGCAATGTCTCTTTTCAAGCGGATTTCCGGACTCGAATATAGCAACCTTGAGTTCGGGATTAAGCTTCATAAGTTCGTATGCGGAGTAGATACCGCCGGGGCCTGCTCCAATGATTATTACATCATATTTCATTTGATCACCGAGGTTCTTTCTTACATTATAGTCGTGTGTTTCTGTTAAGCACATACGGTACTAATTATACTCTTATCGTCCCTTCAAATCAAGCTTGAGCTGTTTAATCCACGTTAATAAAGTGTAAAGTACGATTTCCGAAAAAATCAGGCCATGTCGAACGGAAATGATATTTTCCGCATGTTTATATAAAGCATATTGACACGCTGAATTTTTTTCGCTATAATGATGAAAAAATCACTGTTAAAGTGGAGGTGTATTATGCAATACGAAAATAACTCTCTGCGTGAAATTGTATTTCCGCTCGGCGGAATAGGAACAGGCTCAATCGGACTGGCCGGCAACGGGCGCTTCAAGGATTGGGAAATACGCAACCGTCCGAGTAAAGGCAGTGTCAACGGCCATACACATGCCGCAATACGCTGCAAGGATTCCTCGGGTAAGGTGTACACGAGAATTCTTCAAGGGGATTACTCCGACTGTCGAACAGGACAGTACAACTGCGGCTACGGTCACGGACCGTCAGAGGCTGCAATGGGAGGCTTCCCTCATTTCCGAAATTGTAAATTTACGGGTGCGTTTCCTTTTTGTCATATCGATCTTACCGATGACGATTTCCCCGCATCGATAAGAATTACCGCATATAATCCCATGATACCGCTGGACAGCAAAAATTCAAGCCTGCCCGTCGCATTCTATACCGCGGAAATAACAAATACCGGAAACGAAACAATGTCGTTTGACACTGCGTTTTCTCTGACGAATTTCTTTCCCGGTTCCGTTAATACCGTAAGAGACAATAGTCTTTTCTTCGGCTGTACCGCCGATCCTTCTTCGCCCGACTACGGTGAATTCTGCCTGAGCTGTATAGCGGAAGAAACATGCCTGCAAAGCCATTGGTACCGCGGAGGCTGGCGTGATCCTACAGTTACATACTGGAATGAATTTTCATCGGGTGAACGTCTCTGTGACAGACATTATGACAACGCAGGCTGGGGTGATACGGGAACGATCGTCGGCACACTCACGGTAGCTCCGGGTGAGACAAAATCCGTTCAATTCATATTGAGCTGGTATGTCCCCGTATGCTATAACTACTGGTCGCCCTGCAAGGATGCCGACGGACATGACATCACATGGAAAAACTATTACGCCACAGTCTTCGATTCGGCTTATGACGTAAATGTTTATGCGTATGAAAACCGCGAAATGCTATACAGTCGTTCTATGGCATTTTACGATGCTATCAGCGGCACAACTCTGCCGGACTATGTATTGAACCGTGCGTCCGCAAATTTATCCGTACTCAAAACTCCGACCGCAATGCGTCTTGAGGACGGTTCCTTCTGGGGCTGGGAAGGCTTAAACGAAACAACCGGTTCCTGTGAGGGCACCTGTCAACACGTTTGGAATTACGCTTATGCTATGTGCTACCTGTTCCCCGATCTCGAGCGTTCGATTCGCGATCTTGAGCTGACATACGGCACATACCCCACAGGAGAAACGGATTTCCGTATGAAGCTCCCTCTCGGGCGAGAAAAAGGCAAATTCCGTGCGTGTGTCGACGGACAGATGGGTACCGTCATGAAAATTTACCGCGACTGGAAGCTTACGGGAAACAGCGAATGGCTGCGTGCACACTGGGATACTATCAAGAAAATCATTTCCTATGCGTGGAGTGATGACAACGCAGACGCGTGGGACAGAAATCACGACGGCGTACTTGAAGGCAGACAGCACCACACCCTCGATATGGAGCTGTTCGGCCCCTCGTCTTGGCTTGAAGGCTTTTATCTCGGCGCATTGAAGGCCGGAGCTGAAATGGCGGCATTCCTCGGAGATTCCGCGGCCGAAACCGAATACTCCGAGCTCTTCCGCAAAGGCTATGAGTATACGAAAGACAATCTGTTCAACGGAAAATATTTCATCCAGAAGGTTGATCTCCATGACCGCGCCATACTCAAACGGTTCGATGCCGAATCATATTGGAATGATGAAACGGGTGAAATCAAATATCAAATCGGTGAAGGCTCGTCAATCGACCAGTTATGCGCACAGTGGCATGCGGATCTCTCGGGTCTCGGAAATCTTTTCGATCCGACCGAATCGCATATCGCAATGGAAAATCTATACAAGAACAACTTCCATTCATCCGTACGCAATATCGTAAATCCGTGGCGTCTTTACTCAATGGAAGACGAAGGCGGTGCTCAGATATGCGTTTATCCCGATAATGCATACAAGCCGAAAATCCCCGTTCCCTATTGTGAGGAAACAATGACAGGCTTCGAATATCAGCTTGCGGGACTCCTTGTCGGAAACGGATTCATTGACGAAGGCTTTAACATCGTCAAGGCGCTTGAGGAGCGTTTCAACGGTGTTTGGCGCAACCCGTACAATGAGTTCGAATGCGGTAATAACTACGCCCGTTCAATGGCAAGCTTTGCACTCTATCCCATATGTGCGGGATTCACATATGATATACCGAACGGTATGATCGGATTCAATCCCGTACTGTCGGATGTACCTTACAAAACCTTCTTCGGTGTCGGCACGTGCTGGGGAACCTTTACAAAAAATGCCGAAAGCAGCACCATACGCTTAACCGAAGGCACTCTTACCGTTCAAAAGCTGTCCCTGCCCTACATGAAGAAAATAAAATCCGTATCTGCTGACGGTGCAAACGTACCGTATATTATGGACGGAACAACCGTTGATTTCCACACGCCGATATGCGTACACAAAGAAATTGTGATTAACGGCGAAATCTGAGACATATAATAAAAAATCGGCTGCCGCAAATTGCCAAATAATTTGCGGCAGCCTTTTGTTATGCTTTAGTGTTGTGAGCGGTGAATCGGGTTATTTTATACTCTCCGACGGAATCGGTAACCTTTACCTTGAATCCTTTTGCGTATATTGTGGGGAATGTGCATATAGCCTTGTGACCTATAACATATCCTTCGTATACCAATTCATCACTGCCTGTATAAGGAATGCCGACAGCGTAAATCTGATATTTCTTAACGCCTTCGCCCTCGGTCAAATCCTCGGACAGAATAACGGTATCCGCAAGCTGATAGTCGGAAAACATAATCGAATGCGTGTCTCCGTCACTCTGCATTTCGGAGGTTTCAAGCGGATGACCAAAGCGCTTGCGAATCTCATTTCCGAACTCGGTGAGTCTTGCGGCGTCCTTTTCGGGAAGCAGTCCTTCATATGTCGGGCCGATATTCAAAAGAAGATTTGCACCGTGTCCGACAGATACACTGTAAATTCCCATAAGTTCCTCGAGCGTGCGTATCTGATCCTCGTTATCCTCGCAGTCAAACCACGTTCCGCGGCGCATCATGGTATCGCACTCTGCCGGCAAGAACATATCATCTACACATTCTTTATTGTCCTCCAGTGAGATATGACCGCTCTTCATAATGTAGGTATACGGCATTGAAGCAACTCCCGCCTCATTGCCGATCCAGCGTGTATTGGGATCCCACATGCCGAAGATAAGTATATTCGGCTGAAGTGAACGAATCGTACGGATGATACGCATACGATCCCATTCGTGTCTGTCCGAACCGCATCCGTCAAACCAAAGATAATCTATCTTTCCGTAATTTGTGAGCAGCTCCGTAATCTGTCCGATGAAATAGTCGTCGTAATCCATTTCATCGAATTTGCTTAAATCGCGCTGCGCGGGAGAATAATAGAAGCCTACCTTCATGTCAAGCGCATGGCATGCTTCGGTAAATTCACGCACAACATCTCCCTTGCCGTTTTTCCACGGTGTGTTTTTGACGCTGTAGTCACCGTATTCCGTCGGCCAGTTTGCGAAGCCGTCGTGGTGCTTGCAGGTCAGAATAGCATAGGTCATGCCCGCATCTTTGCACGTACGCAGCCATGATTTGCAATCGAGCTTTTCGGGATTGAAAACAGATGCATCCATGTCACGTTCATCCCAGTCTCGGTAACCTTTGTAAAAAGGACGCAGACCGAAATGGAAAAACGCACCGAATTCCCAGTCCATAAACGCAAGCTGTTCTTTTGTGGGTTTGCAGTTTGTCATACAGTACTCCTTTTATAAAAATATTTTAATCGCGGATGCTTTTTCCGCTATTGTGTTATCGAATACCGTTAAAATTCCGTTTTACCTGTGATGCTTCCGCCGGTGATGACAGCGGCATATCTTTCTTTATCATTCTTGACAACAACTCCGCCCGTATAAAGAGTCGTTCCGTTTTCCTCATGAACGGGGATCGACATTACTGCGGTTTTGAAATTGCCGTCTCGGTAGCCTGCGGAATGGGGAGCGATGAAATATGCCTCATGCATATGTCCGCACAGCAAAAGATCCGTATTCATTTCCGACAATATGCGTGTCCATTTCTCGTAGTATTCTCCGCCCACATCAAACGGGAATTCAAAGTGTTCCACAAAAGGTACATGGCATATTGCTATACGCGATGTGACACCGGGGGCATTCCATTCGTTTTCGGCATCGGCAAGTACCGATTCGAGATATGCGGTCTCGCGGCGTCTGAAGTTATCGAAGAATATTGTTCCTCCGTACTCCACGTTTTTATCGTACTTATCTTCACCGCAGTCAAGCACTATTCCCCATAAGCCGCCCATTCTGAAAGTATAGAAGGTCTCTCTTCTGCCGCCGCGGAAGGCTGTCGGAATATAATCGGGAAGATTTTCGGCTGCATCTCCTCTTGTGTCGTGGTTTCCGCGTGAATACAGAACGGGACGAGTGCCGTGTACCGATTCACCCGCAAGCGCAAACGAAACATCAAAGCATTCAATCGTAGCTGATGAATCGTTTATATCGCCGTTCAACACGAGTATATCGGCATCATTTCCGCCGTTTGATTCAACATACTTTTTATATGCCTCCAGCGGAACATCCACCGCACCATGTGTATCGGCGAACTGAAACATTGTGAAGTTATCTCCCTCACACGGATAGAATTTGTATTCCTCACGTACGGTTTCAACACCCTTCGGATAATACGGCGGCTTTTCCTTATACTCGACAAATACTACCGTATAGCTCTTTTTTTCATCGAGAATCGTTCCCGGAACGCAGATTTTATGAACCGTACCGTATTTCAAAAGGCCGCATTCCTCGTCTGTGTATCTTACTCCATCAATTTCTATCCATCCTATTCCTTTTGTAACCGTACGGAAAATTATCTGATAATCCTTTCCGACGCGAAATACCGACGGATCATACAATAAATCGTTTTTCATTTTTTCCCTTTCTTTTCGGATTATATTACATTTTATTTTTTTCGGTTATAGTGTTGTCTGCGACGTCAACAGGCTTCGAATCGACCGTATCGACCGACATTTCCGATATATTTTCTTTGGATATGAATATCGGCTCCGTGTCGAAGTCTCTGCGCGGCGGATCGTTATAATAATAGTCCAAATCCGCGTGAGCGTTTTTCTTAAGCAGCTTTTCGTCCGTTTTTTGCTTTACGAGAGCGCAAATGACCGCTGCCGCCGGAACTCCCAATATCATTCCCGCAACTCCGAAGAAACCTCCGCCTACCATAATGGCAATAAGCACCGCGAGCGACGTAAGTCCCGTCGAGCTTCCGAGAATTTTCGGGCCTATGACATTGCCGTCAAGCTGCTGTATTACGAAAATCATAAGAACAAACCAAACTGTCATTTTAGGCTCTGCTATAAAAATTATAAAAGCACTCGGTATGGCTCCGATAAACGGGCCGAAGAACGGTATGACATTCGTTATTCCGACTATAACGCTTATCAGGGGAGTAAACGGCATACCTATTATAGACATCACGATAAATGTCAGCACTCCTATGATAATCGAATCTATGATTTTTCCGATTATGAATCCGCCGAAGGTTTTATCCGTAAAGCGAACGAGATTTATCAAATTAACATAGCGGCGTCTGTCGAGAATGGCGGAAAAGATTTTCTTTGTCTTAGCCGCAAGTCTTTCCTTCGAGGCAAGCAAGTATATTGCCACGATAAATCCGATCAGCGCGTTTTTTACCTCTATAACAAAGCTTCCCGCATACGCTATAAGATATTTTGCTCCCTGCTCGAGATATCCGTAAAAGCCCGATATAAAGCTCTTGATATCGGTTGATATTTCATTTACATCGAGAAATTCGGATAGATTTTCATATTGTCCGTTAAACAGCGGGAAATCTCTGATAATCGTATCCGCAAGATTCTGTGCGGCGGATAAATAATTATTTATCTGACTTTCCAATTCCACAAAGCTCTTTCCGACCTGAGGAATAATGAGCACAACGAATACAGTCACAATAAGCAGGAACAACAGCATTGTCAACGTCACGGCGAGAGGACGCTTAATCTTTTTCCCGAATGATGAAGTTTCCTTAAAGCGAAGCAGTTTGTTTTCGCAGAATCTCATAAAAGGAAGCATAATATAAGCAATCACACATCCGTATATAAGCGGCGACAGCACTGAAAACAATTTATCAATCCATTCGCTCAGCCGCGACGAATCGGTCATCACAAAGTAAAATAATATTCCGCAAATAACTGTAAGTACGGCATACACAAATATCTGAGTATATTTTTTATTTTTCCACAAGTTCTGCATAAATGCTCCTTTCATGATGATTATATATTCTCTGTTTTAAAGCATAAGAACGGTGAATTTCCGCTCTGCTGTTCGATAGAAGCTTACTCCCATTCGGGCGGCGGATCAATCATATCGAATGCGTCAAGCAAAGCACTTTCTTTTGTCGGATGCGAATCCGAAAAAACATTCCTGCAAACGGATTTATAATATCCCGGTCTGAATCTATCCTTGACTACCGTAATAATTTCGCCCTTGTATTTAAAATATTCGTTTCCGTTTTTACTTCTTTTCAGCTTTGACGAAAGAAATGTTTCCTGTCTGCTTTGCCTGTTTTTAAATGCGGTCTCTCTTTCCTTTGCGGCCTCGACATTGCCTTCCATTTTTCCCGCACATACACAGCCCGCACCTATCTTACGCGGGAATTCATGATGCTCCATAATGTGAACATAACGGATTACCTGATACCCGCACATCCTGCATATGCCCGCGGGAGAACCGAGATCAACTATTCCCACACATTTCCAGCCTGTATGCGGGACATCATCCCTCTTCCACAGATTGTCTTCTCCGAGGTCGATATTCTTCAGCCATTCGGCATTGCGGTATTTTTCGGGAATCTCGTTTTTGGGAGGTATTACGATTTCAACGGTATCATCGCCGACGGTTTTATCGTTATTTTCATCCGTCCCGCCATCGTCATCACACGGAACGGATACGTTCTGTGTATCATTATCGTCAGTCGGTGCCGCATCGGGAAGTATGTTCTCTGTTTGCACCGCAACTGCCGCCATGTTTTTTCCTTTATTTTCGGCGGCTTCGCACAAGGCCTTTTCCTTCATCTCGGCAATAGCACGCCATTTATCGAAATCATAGTCCGTTCCCACGGGCTTAATATCGGATAATTTATCGAATTTTATATTATATACCGCACGGTCGTCATCGATTCCGACAATTTTTCCGTGTCCGAAAATAGGATGATCAACCTCACTTCCGACTTTAAATTCGTTTTTCGGCTTATTTTCGTTCTCCGATGACTGTCCGTCGTTTCTCAGTTCCTTCGGTATTTCGCCTATGCGTCTGTAGTTATCTTCTCCGATTTCGTACAGAAATCTCGAAGGACGCTTTTTACTGCCGCCGCGTGAAGTCTCTCCCGTACTTCCTTCCGATTCGGTAAGGTAGAGGCGCTTCATCGCACGTGTTACGGCAACAAAGCACAGGCGTCTTTCTTCCTCTATCCCCGCTTCCTTTCTCTCTTCGATTGTCCTTCCGGAGGGAAAAATCCCGTCGGTCATTCCACACACAAAGCACACG
>CAVIJI010000009.1:0-15523 GCA_963642885.1 bacterium | reverse complement strand
GCACACGGGAAACTCAAGCCCCTTAGACGCGTGTATAGTCATCAGCTTGACTCTGTCACGCTTATCCTCATCTTCATCGGTTTCCGCCTTCACCTCAATATCGGCTAAGAACTCTTCAAGTGAATATTCTTCACCACGCGATCTTTCCTCTTCCGTACAGTTTCTTTTAAACTCGGCAAGGTTATCAAGACGATCCATACTTCCGTTTGCACGTATGTACTGCTCGTATCCGGATTTGTCCAAAATTTCGGAAACGATTTCGGCAATTGTCATATTACGGTATTCCGACCGTATTTTTTCTATAAGGCAAACCAAGGCTTCAACGGAGGAACGCTTGAATTCGGGAATGCCGATATTTCTCTTCAGAGCTTCATAGTAAGAAATATTCTCGCCTTCCGCAATTATCTTCAGCTTCTCGAGTTTGGTTTTCCCGAACATTCTTTTCGGAGTATTGACAATTCTCTCGAGTGCCTCGTTGTCGTCGGACACAACAAGCTTAAGGTATGCGATACAGTCGCGTATCTCCATTCTGTCGTAAAATTTCACACTTCCGTACAATTCATACGGAATAGACGATGACGACAAAGCCTGCTCCGCAAAGCGCGACAAAAATCCCGAACGGTAAAGTATCGCGATATCACGGTATTTAAATCCGTCTTCTTTAACCAGTCTTTTGATTTCGTCCGCTATCCACTTTCCCTCGGATTTTTCGTTTTTCGAGTGAAGGCAGATAACATCCGCCCCGATATTGTCGATTGTATATAAGTCCTTCGGTACTCTGTTTTTGTTTTTTTCAATGAGCGTATTCGCACAGCGCAGTATATTTTCCGTAGAACGGTAATTTCTGTTTAAAATCACGGTTTGACAGTTTTGGAAAGTCTTATCGAAATCCACGAGAATGGACATGTCCGCGCCGCGCCATTCGTATATATTCTGGTCCGGGTCTCCTACAACAAACAAATTCTTATGCCGCTCCGCCAGCATCGATATGAGTCTCAGTTCTCTTTTGGACGAGTCCTGAAATTCATCTACCTGTATATAGTGAAGTCTTTCCTGCCATTTTTCGAGAACTTCGGGGTGCGACTTAAACAGCTGAAACGTAAAACAAATCAAATCATCAAAATCAAGACCGAATACGTTTTTTTCACGCTGCATATACATTCGGATTATGTTGTCATCGCTCGAATCCCCTGCTTTTACACCGAAATCGCCCGTGATAAACATCGGGACATAATCTTCACTGCATTTCAGTTCATGTACCTTGTCGAGCATTTTTTCAAAGCTCGCTCGGTCAAGCTTGAGCTCAAGCTCGGAATATATTTCTTCGAGTATTTTCTTCTGGTCGCCTTCATCGAGAATTTTGAAGTTTCGCGGATAAAACAGCCCTCCCGCATCCTCTCGCAAAACTCTTACACAGAATCCGTGATATGTCGTTATCAATGATGTATCGTATCCGTCTCCCACGAGAGAACGTACACGACGCTTCATTTCTCCGGCAGCTTTGTTCGTGAATGTAACACAGAGTATGTTTCCGGGATGAATTCCCGCGGCCTGCACGAGATATGCATAACGATTAGTCAATGTTTTGGTTTTGCCCGAGCCCGCTCCCGCGATTATACGCACGTATCCCTCGGTGCTCGCTACTGCCTCAATCTGCTTGTCGTTAAGTTTATCGAAAATGTTGTCCATCGTCACATCTCACAATTCTGTCAGGTGTAATCGGATTTCGAATTTTTCCCGTCAAAACCCATACACGTTACCTTGATTATCTGAATCTATTATACCCTACATCCGTTTGAATTTCAACGATTTATTTCGGTATTATAACTATCACGAGCGATTTTTTACCTTTATATTATCAGGTGTGTTTTTTTCTCAGAATTTTTTGCTCAGTGCGGTACCGTCTTCGAAAACAAAGAGCTTCTCATACAGCTTTCCGAACAAGCCGATAAGCGGCCCGTTCAGAAACGCACAAAGAACCGTGCCTACATTCACTCCCCTGAATGTACCGAAACCGAAGAATACAAACGACATCACTATCGATACGGCACAGCTTACCAAATCGTAGCAGGTTTTAAATTTTGTCGTATCCTTTCCTTTATCTCGCGAAACCTCCGCAACAAACATCTCATATGCGGCAGGCGGGAGCTTGGTATGAAACATAAACGCAACTCCGACCGAGCACAAAGGAAGTCCGATTATGTAATACACTATTCTTATCACAATACCTTCGACGGGGATCAATCCGAGCAGGAGCATAAACCCGTCGAGTACAAGACCGTATATAATAGTCGTGACGAAAGAAAGCAAATATTTAACTCTGAAGCGTTTCAAAACAAGCATCATAACCGCGATAAGCAATGCCTGAAGAACATACTCCGCCATTCCGAATGTAAAAAACGGAAGATATTCCGATACTTTCAAATACACTATATACGCCGGAGCGACCACCATCGACACTCCGAAATCAGCCAACGCCATGAAAGCCGTACCGAGTGCCAGAATAACCACTCCGAGTATATACGCCGTTTCGGTATACATTACCGTTCTTTTTTTCATAATTTTACGCACCTTTCGCCTCTTCAATATTTTCCTTCATTTTATTATATAAGACCAATCGCAATAATAAACATAAAGCCTTTTGATTGTACTACATATTTATTTGCATGTCAAGACCGATTATTTACGGTTATTCGGAGAAATCTCACGTTTATTCGGTCAATTTGTTTTCTTTTTCGCTCTCGATTACCGCATTCTCGGTTATCGTATAAATATTCGCTTTTTCACCTATTATTCAGTGCATATTCATCAAAGCTAAACATTTACAACAAACAAGCCTAATAAACATTCAATTTTGTCTCATTTTTTTCAATTTAATATTGATTTTTACGCCGTTATATGATATCATAATTTTTGTATATCAAAGTATACTGTTCCGGACGTCTATACCCCGCACGAGAGGCCATCCCTTTTCTGCGGGTACCAAACCATGTCGCCCAACATGGCCATGTCGCCCAACATGGAAAATTTTATGAAAGAAGGACAGTATATGAAGAAACAATTCTCCTATCGTCTGCTTTCTTTACTTCTCACACTGACAATGGTATTCGGACTTCTCGTTCCGGTATCAGCTGCAGGTTCGGGCAAAACCGAATTGAAGTTTGAGAAGGTAGACGAACCCGTTTCGACAAAGCTCTCCGAGTCAGTTGCTGACGAAGAAGGCAATGATATCGAAAACGGCGAATACAAGTATGCTGATGACGAAGAAGTTCGTGTATCAATCGTACTTGCAAGCGAGTCAACTGTTGAAAAGTACGGTTCATCGGACCTTGCTTCCAACTCCGCAGCGATTTCCTATCGTGAAGAGCTCAAAGCAGAACAGGCTGACGTAACCGAAGCTATCGAAGCTGCACTCGGTTCAACTCTTGATGTTAAGTGGAATCTCACACTTGCCGCTAACATCATTTCCGCTAATGTTGTCTACGAACAGATTGAAACAATCGAAAACGTAGCAGGCGTTGAAAAAGTCGTTATCGAAAACCGTTATGATCCTATGGTTGTAGATACCGATGAAGCAAACGACCCCAATATGGCTACCTCTACTATCCAGACCGGTTCCGACATTGCTTGGGCAGCAGGTTACACCGGTGCGGGCAGCAAGATAGCCGTAGTTGATACAGGTATCGACTATGAGCATCAGTCCTTCACAGCCGCAGGTTATGAGTATTCACTCGCTAACCTCGCAGGTGCTGCGGGAATGACTATTGATGAGTACAAGGAAAGCATCGGCGTTCTCACAACAGAGGATATCGACGCTGTTCTTACTCAGCTCAATGCTTACTCCAGAAAGAGCGGCATGACAGCCGACAGCCTTTATGTAAGCTCGAAGATTCCTTTCGGCTTCAACTACATCGACTCCAACTATACCATCGACCACGTACACGACTCTCAGGGCGAGCACGGTTCTCACGTTGAAGGTATCGCAGCAGCCAACAAGTACATTCCCAATGATGACGGTACATTCTCCAGCGCACTTGACACCGTAAAGGTACAGGGTGTTGCTCCCGATGCACAGATCATTGTTATGAAGGTATTCGGTGCGGGCGGCGGTGCTTACGACTCCGACTACATGGCAGCTATCGAAGATGCTGTTATTCTCGGATGCGACTCCGTTAACCTCTCCCTCGGTTCCGGTAACCCCGGTTTCAGCCGCAGCGATGAATATCAGGACGTTCTTGATTCTCTCGCTGAGAGCGGAACAGTAGTTTCCATGTCCGCAGGTAACTCCTACAACTGGGCCAATACTTCCTCAAGCGGTATCGGTTACCTCTACGACGACGAAATCAACTTCCAGGTAGACGGTTCTCCCGGATCTTACTCAAACTCTCTTACAGTAGCTTCTATCGCTAACGCAGGTTCCACAGGCTACTACTTCACCGTAGAAGGCCAGAACATTTTCTACGTTCAGACGAACTACACAAACGCTTCCCTTACCACACTTTCCGGTGAACAGGAATACGTGTTCATCAACGGTTTCGGTCAGGAATCCGACTTTGAGGGTATTGATGTAAAGGGTAAGGTTGTATTCTGCTCTCGTGGTACAACTTCCTTCTATCAGAAGGCAGAAGCTGCAGTTGCAGCAGGTGCTATCGCGACTATCATTTACAACAACCAGTCCGGTACCATCAACATGGACCTCTCGTCTTACACAAAGACAGCTCCCTGCGTATCCATCACACAGGCTGACGGCGCATACGTTAAGTCCGTATCCACCGTTTCCGCTGATGGCAAGTACTACACAGGCAAGATGACAATCACATCCAACATCGGTGCTGTTATGAACGACGCAGATGTCGAAATGAGTGACTTCAGCTCCTGGGGTACTCCCGGTTCTCTCGAACTCAAGCCTGAAATCACAGCTCCCGGCGGAAGCATTTACTCCGTATGGGGCGCAAACAACAGCTCCGACAGCAAGCAGACAGCTCATGACCAGTACGAGACAATGTCCGGTACTTCCATGGCTTCTCCTCAGGTAGCAGGTATGGCTGCTGTTCTCGGTCAGTACATTCGTGAGAATGATCTCACAACAAAGACCGGACTTACACAGAGACAGCTCATCAACAGCCTTCTCATGTCCACAGCAACACCCGTTATCGATCCCAACAGCGGTAATTATTATTCGGTTCTCAATCAGGGCGCAGGTCTTGCCAATGTAGGTGATGCTGTCAACGCACAGTCTTATGTGCTCGTTGACGAAAACCTCAGCGGTACTGCTTCCGACGGTAAGGTTAAAGCCGAACTCGGTGATGACCCCGACAAGACAGGTGACTACACCGTAGACTTCACGGTTACAAACTTCTCCGACGAAGACACCGAATATACATTCTCCACAGATATGTTCACTCAGGATATGTTTGATTACGATTACACATATCTTGATACATGGACAGCTCTCCTCGACGCAGACGTTACATACACTGTAAACGGAACAGAATTCGTTCCCAACACAGGCTTCGAATGCGACGTTGACTGCGACGGCGACACAGACTCCGATGACGCTCAGGCTATCATCGACCATGTTGTCGGCAACAAGGTAGAAAAGTTCAATGAAGATGCAGCAGACGTAGACGGTGACGGCGAAATCACTTCTTACGATGCACATCTCCTTCTCAAGAACCTCACTCTCGCTTCCGTTGAAGTTGATGCAGGCGAAACAATCAATGTTTCCGTTAACATCAAGCTCACAGACGCTCAGAAGGCATATCTTGATGAAACCTATCCCGTTGGCGCATACGTTGAAGGTTACATTTTCGTAGAAACAGCTAACACAGAAGACGGCGCGGTTCTTCCCGCTCACTCCATCCCTGTTCTCGGCTTCTACGGCAACTGGTCCGACGCATCCGCTTATGAAACTTCAACATACGTTGAAAAGCTCTACGGCGATGATCGTACACCTCACACGGGTGTTGTAGCAACCAACTATGTAACAATCCGTTATCCCGGCGAAAGCACAAACTATATCTACACTATCAACCCCTACTTTGTAGAAGGTGATTCAGTAGCAGATATTCCTTACGAACGCGCTGCAATCAACAGCAACTCCGTAATCAACCAGTATAAGGTAACCCTCGAACGTAATGCAGCAGCTGTTGTTTACTTTGTAAAGGACGCTGACGGCAATATAGTTTACATGGGTCCCGTTTCCAACCAGGTTATTTCCGCTTACTATTATGTAAACGGCGGTTCTTGGAGAAACACAACTTCTTCTCTTACAGCTAACCAGAAGCCCGCTACTCTCGGCTTCAAGGAAGGCGATGTATTCACAGCAGGTCTCGCATTCATTCCCGAATACTACGAAGACGATGTATTCGACAGTGATTCCGTAAAGGCTGTTCTCGAATCCGATGTTCTCGGTGAGGGTGCATACCTTACAAACACATTCACAGTTGACGATACAGCTCCCGAACTTGTCGGTATCTCCAAGGATCTCCTTACAGGTGATATTACCGTTACAGCTAAGGACAACCAGTACATAGCGGAACTCGCTATTTACAGAGGTATCGGAAACAAGCTTATCACCGGTGTCGTTCCCACCCAGACCGAAGCAGGTCAGGAATGCAGCGAAACATTCGACCTCGATGATTCCGTTGGCGAATACATCAAGATCGTTGTAGCTGACTACGCAGGCAACGAAACAACATACAAGGTATACTATGGTGGTACACCTGAAGACTTCACAGGCAGAATGTTCGGCTTCACATCCGGTACAAACCGCGGTAACGGTGCGCGTTGGGTAGAAGCTGATCCCGCAACACTTTCAAGCACAGCAGGTCTTACCGATTTCGAAGAAGTTACTTACGAAGCATATGCTGCTGATTACATCGGCGGTTACGTATTCTTCGCAACACTCGACGGAATCTACGCTGCTTCTCAGGAAGCATATTCCGAAACTTCTAAGGTTGCATCGTTCAACGAGATATTCGAAGAAGACGAATATGTTGCCGATATGGCATTCAATACTCAGAACAGCAAACTTTACGTTTTGACAAACCACCTCAGCAATACTCAGAGAGGTACAATTGCTTATAACGTAAACGCACTTTACACAGTCGACTACGTAAGCGGCGAAATCGAAAAGGTTGCCGATATTACTGTAGACCACAGTGTTTCCTCTTATCGCGTACTCCGTGCATTTACCATCGACGACGAAGGTAACTTCTACGGTGTAAACTCCGCATCCGGCTCATTCGTATCTGTATACGAATGGACACTCGATGATATCACAGACGGCAAGCTTACCGTTTACGGTACAAGCGTCGGCAAGTCCGGTGTATACTTCACAAGCTATGCTTCCATGGCTTATGACCATGACAAGGATATCATTTATCTCGCAGGCGGTTACGGCGCAAAGAACAGTGTTGACGTTGACAATGAGCTTTGGGTATATGATCCCGTAGCCAAGACAATCGCTCATCCCAACACATCCAACAACGCTCAGTTCTATGACCACACCGTAGCTCTCTACGTAGTTCCCGCTAACACAGTTACACTTCCCAAGAATCCCGATGTTGAACGTGTTGTTCTCAACCATTCAAGACTCTCTCTCCTCAAGGGCTCTACAGTATCTCTTGAAGCAAGCGTTCTTCCTTGGCTCGTTTCCGACAAGTCGGTAACATGGACAACATCCGATGCATCCACAGTTTCCGTTGATGCCAATGGTACAATAGAAACTCTCAAGGTTGGTACAGCTACAATTACAGCTACATCCGTTGCTGATCCTACAAAGTCCGCAACATGCACAGTAGAAGTAACAAAGCTCGACAACGTTGAACTCAGCGGTCTCGTTTACGGCTCCGACAGCAAGGCTTACTGGTCTGAATTCGAAACAGACGACACCGAAGCTTGGACATCTGTTGCAGAAGGCGCATCCTACTACGCAGGTACTCTCCAGGACGATGAAATCCTCGTTCACACCGGTGACACAATGTTCGGCGTAGATCCCGACACATTCGCAATCACAAGCTACGGCGGAATCGCTTCTTCTTGGATTTGGTCCGACGCAGCAGCAGCTCCCGCTACCGAAGAAGGTTACTTCGGACGTATGATCGGTATCTGCATGAACGGTACTTACATCGAAATGCTCAACCCCGTAGAAGGATCACTCTCTTACTGGGATCTCTCCTCCGCGTTCGGTGATGACCCGATGGCAACTATCGCATATAGCGGTTCCGGCACATACTACTATTCAACAATTGACTTCAGCACTTGGTCATTCATCAGCGGCAACTGGCCGGCTAACTTCTACTATGCAATGACCGAAAGCGGAAAGCTTTACAAGTTCATTGTATTCACATACAATGAAGGCGACAGCTACACAATGGTACGCGAAGAAATCGGCGATACCGGTCTCGAGCTTACTAATGTATCCGCAGTTACAGGCGGCAAGTACGCTTCCATGCTCTATGATGAAACCACCGGTTACATTCTCACATCCGTATATCTTGACGGTGAAGAAGCTACACTTTACGCTATCAACCCCGATTCTCTCATAGTTTCCAAGGTTGGTACATTCGGCGATAAGGTATGGCCCGTAGTTTCACTCTATCAGTATGACAGAGCTACAGATCTTACAGTCAAGCTCGACACATCTGATATCACAATCTACGTAAAAGACAACTACAAGGTTTCTCCGAAGGTTATCCTCGGTGAAACAAACGAGCTCACATGGACAACATCCGATGCATCCGTAGCAACAGTTGAAAACGGTGTAATCACAGGCGTTGGCGAAGGCACAGCCGTTATTACATGCACAACAGTTGACACGAACGACAATGGTGAGCACATCTCCAAGAGCATTAACGTTACTGTAAGAGGTCTCGTATCCGTTGACGCTACAGTAAATGCTCAGGCAACAATCAACGGCACAACAGCATGGGTTTCCATCGACCTCAGTGATATGTCCGTATCCACTAACGGTTCTGCTACAACAGAGATTTACGGCGGCGGTTTGTCCGTTGGTTACCTCTGGGGTACAGATGTCAAGGATGATGAAGGTCATATCTACCGCATCGATGCTACCACATTCGAGGAAAGCGAAGGAAGCGCTTGCTCCGTAGATTACTCCATCCGCGACGTAGCAGAAAATGCCGCAGTTGAATTCACATTCACCGATGACGACAAGGTCGTTCACTCCGGCACAGGCTTCGGCGATGCACTCTACATTCCCACATCCGACGGTCTCTATGAACTTGTCGACTATGTTGAAGGTTCACTTTCCGGTTGGAGAGCAAGCACGAATTATACTAACCTCGCAGCTATCGCTTATGTAGGCGATACAACTCTTGCTGAAATCAACAAGCAGCTCACAAGCCCCGTTACAAAGGCTGACGCCAATACCACTTGCCATGTTTACTACGTTCTCTCTACAGACGGTAAGGTATTCGAATACAATCTTATTCCGATCATGACTGTAGATGACGACGATGAAACAGGTGCATATGTAGTAAGCGCATCCCTTGTACGCGGCACATACGCAACATTCGATTCCGAATTCACCGATCCCAATGCTCTCTCCGCAGCATACATTGAGTTCAGCAGCGACAACTACGGTCTCATCATTTCCGATGAAACAAACGGTGCCGTTTACTACCTCAACCTTGCAGACGAAGAAGCTACAATCGGCAAGATCGGCAACGTAGAAGGCGCTACAAACCTCACAGCTCTCTACTCCGCAGCTGCTAATACAGCTTCCGGAAACGCTATGAAGTCCATCATGGCTAGAGAAGTTAAGCTTGAGGTTGAAGAAGCAGAAACAACATCTATCGCTCCTGTGGTTAATGCTGTAATGGCAACATCCGCAAACGCTAAGACAGATGCTGTTGAAGCATTCGAAGCTACAGCAAACGTATCCGTTTCCGCTCCTGTTTCCACATCCGTTGTTAACGGTTCTCTCAATGCCGCTTCCGTTGATTCCGTAAAGGATTCCGATGGCGACGCTGACGAACACGTTCTCACCGTAAATGTTAAGGAAGACGTAGCTGTTACAAACGGTAAGTATGTTGTTTCCTACGATCCCACTAAGGTTACATTCGTAAGCGCAGTTTCCTCCGAAAAGGTTAAGGCATTCAATGTTGACGAAGAAAACGGTAAGGTTGTATTTGCATTCGCTTCCGCAGACGCTGTTGAAGCAGGCAAGACTCTCGCAACCGTAACATTCGAATACGGCGATTATGTTGAAACCGAAATCGACATCGACGTTGAAGAACGCAACGACGATACCGATGTTGACGAAGACACTGTTGTAATCTCCATCGAGGATGAAGTAGGCGGTCATGACTGGGTTGAAACCGATCGTGAAGACGCTACTTGCACCGAAAACGGTTATGTAGATTACGAGTGCTCCAAGTGCGGTGAAACAAAGACCGAAATCCTCGCAGCTCTCGGACACAACTTCGTTGTTAAGGAAGGCTACGCAGGACTTTCAAGAACCACAATGATTTGCTCTCGTTGCGGTCTCGAAATCGGCGGCAACAATCCTCTTCCGGTAATCAATCCTATCACAAGACCCATCCTCAACCCCACAAAGCCCACAACACCCGTTGTTGAGCCTAAGGAAGACGACGATGAAGAACCTGTTGATGAGACTGAAGAACCTGTAGTAGAACCCGTTAAGGACGAGCTTCCCTTCGTTGACGTAAATCCCGAAGATTGGTACTACACCGCTGTTGAGTATCTCTACAACGAAGGTATCATGAACGGTACAAGCGATACAGAATTCTCACCCGAATACGAGCTCAACAGAGCTACAATCGTTACAATCCTCTACAGACTCGAAGGCGAACCCGAAGTTGACACAGAGAATACCTTCTCCGACGTTGAACCCGGTGAATGGTACTCCGATGCTGTTGAATGGGCTGCTTCCGTTGGTATCGTAAAGGGTTACGAAGACGGTACATTTGCTCCCAAGAAGGCTGTTACACGTGAACAGCTCTCCGCTATCATCTACAGATATGCTGAGTACAAGGGCATCACCATCTACGAAACAACAGTTGAACTCGGTGAAGAAGCAGTAGTTTCCGACTGGGCTAAGGCTGACGTTCAGTGGGCAGTTTCCGAAGGCCTCCTCGTTGACGGCGAAAACGTAAACGCTACCGAAAACGCTAACCGCGCAGAAGTTGCAGCTGCTATCTACACATTCCTTACAAAGACAGCTAAATAATCATAAATCGATTATCATAGCATGGTTTAAGTAAAAAAAGAACCGGTCCAGATTTAACTCTGTTCCGGTTCTTTTTGTATTTATCACCGTTTAATCTATGAAGTTTAAGATATCTTGTATGCACTCTTCCCTGCTTGTATCGTTCAGTATTTCATGCCTGCATTCACGGTACAGCTTCATTTTCACATTACAGCCTTTATCTCGAAGTCGTTCGTACACCTGTGTTACTCCCTTACCGAAGTCTCCGACGGGATCGTCACCTCCCGAAAGAAGAAGCACGGGAAGACTCGTGTCGAACGAATCAAACCATTTGTCGGAATTGGTATCCCGATTGAGAATAACCAAGTCCTTCATGGCCGAGAGCGTAAACATAAAGCTGCAATACTTATCCTTACGATATTTCGCTCGTACCTCAGGAATTTTCGATATCCATGAGTTGTATTCTTTCTCCTTAAATTTCTTCACGTAACCGCCGAAAACCAATCCGTATATGAGCTTTGAACGATATTTGTCACCGAAAAACAGCATCATCGTATTAATAAGCGTGATGCCGAATCCTGCCGCCTGATTCTCGCCGCCCGTCCCCATGATTATCAGCTTATCGGGCTTCACGTATTTTTCGGCGGCGTATCTGACTATAAACGAGCCCATGCTGTGTCCCATGAGATAGTACGGCTTGTTTCCTCCGAAGTCGCGTCTTATCGCACTGCCGTATATACCTACATCTTCAGCCAATCTTTCGTAACCGTCACGGCGAGCAATATAACCGAGTTCCTCATCGCTCACGGTTCTTCCATGACCGAGATTATCGTATCCGAAGCATATATAACCTCTTTCCGCTATCTCACGCATAAACTCGTCATAGCGGCCGATATGCTCACACATACCGTGAACAACATGAAGCATACCCTTTATCTCACGGTCGGGGTTATCGGGCACATAAACATGTCCCGCGAGTGTATGTATTCCGTCGGAGGATTTAACGTTGTATTCGGTCTTGATTACGCTCATTTTTTCGTCCTTTCTATGTTTTTATAATTTATTGTTTTCACTTGACATGCTCGTATAGAATGTTCAACCCGACTAAGCAGTCCTGTTTGGGCGATGTTATCGAACCGATTGAATAAAAAGAAACAATCTTAAATCCTACGTGCTCCTCCGATGTAAAAACGCAGAGGAGCACATAAGCTCTTGGAATTTTTTTATTTGTTATTTAAAAAATCGAGAACCTCGTCCTCGGGCATAAATCCCACCGTTCTCTTTTTCTCGCTTCCGTTTTCAAGCAGAACAACGGTCGGAATAGACATAATTCCGAACTTTTTCGCAAGCTCCGGTTCATCATCCACGTTTACCTTGCAAAAAAGGATGTCATCTCTTTCTTCCGAGATTTTATCGATAATCGGAGAAAGCATTTTACACGGGCCGCACCACGGAGCCCAAAAATCGATAAATACCGTTTTTTCGCTGCTTTGAGCAATCTTTTCGAATGCACCGCTTGTAAGATTGTATACTGCCATATTTTTTTACAGCATGATTAAGGAAAAACCGAATCAATGATGTCTCGGTATCTCCTTAACCCATACTCCTTTCATATGTTTATATTTTGATTATAAATCATAAACATGAATATGCAATATCGTACATTCGCAAAAAATGTTAATGATGGCCCGAAATTGATCTTAAATCGGGAAACAACACCCGAAATCGGTATTGAAGTCGGTATTTATGATACGGTACACAGCAAAAGAAACGAACAACTATTGCATGATTTTCGAATTTTTATCGATAATTTTCGCTTTTTTCGGTTGACATATGATACATATATATGCTATAATACAGCTACAGAAAATATTTACTACAAGTGATACTCAAGGAGTTATTATGTACAGCATCAAGAGAGCCGCAATTCGAATGTTCTCCGCCCGGGCTTAACATCGGGTGTTGTTGTCATATGTTTAAATTACTTGATTAACAATAAATAATGCTTGATGAATAGTCCGGTGTATGAATGCATTACTCCGGGCTGTTTTTTATTCTTTTGAATATTGATTTATACGGTGAATTTATGATTGAGCTGATTAATGTCACAAAAACCTTTAAAACAGAGCATGATTCCGTAGAAGCCGTGAGCAATGTTTCGCTTAAAATCGAAAAGGGCGATATATACGGCATAATCGGATTGTCGGGCGCTGGTAAATCCACACTTGTTCGATGCATGAATTTTCTGGAAATTCCGACATCGGGTGAGGTAAAATTCAAAGGCGTCAGCCTTGCCTCCCTCTCCAAAAAGGAGCTTCTTCAAACCAGACGCTCTATCGCGATGATCTTCCAGAACTTCAATCTGCTCGCACAGCGTACCGCTTTGGGAAATGTATGCTACCCTATGGAAATATCGGGTGTTCCGAGAAAAAAGGCACTCGAAAGAGCGAAAGAGCTTCTTAAAATTGTCGGTCTCGAGGACAGAATGAGCTCGTATCCCGCACAGCTCTCGGGCGGTCAAAAGCAAAGAGTCGCCATAGCACGCTCACTTGCCACAAATCCCGAGGTTCTTCTTTGCGATGAAGCGACAAGCGCTCTCGACCCAAACACCACATCGCAGATACTCGAACTGCTCAAAAAGATTAATTCCGAGCTCGGTGTAACAATAGTGGTTATTACTCACGAGATGAAGGTCGTAGAACGCATTTGCAATAAAGTAGCGGTTCTCGACCACGGTACCGTAGTCGAGCAGGGGCTTGTTAAGGATATATTCATCGCCCCGAAATCTGCTATTGCCAAAGACCTTATTCTTCCAAAGGGAGCCGCGGCGCATTTCGTACCGACGGGCGAGCTTGTAAGAATAGTCTTTGACGGTCAAAAATCCAACGAGCCTATCATATCGAATCTTTCTCTCGAATGTCGTACATCCGTAAATATAATGGGTGCGGACACTAAGGACATCGGAGGCAAAGCATACGGTCAGATGCTTCTCAGACTTCCGTCAGACAAAACGTCGGCCGAAAGAATATTTGCGTACCTTGATTCTCACGGAGTTAAATACGAAAAAATCGCGAATACCGATTTAAAGACCGAAACTAAAGAAGGTGATACAAATGGTTGATTTTCTGGATAAGATTCTCGACAGCGGAATGACCGAAGTTTATGCGGAGGCTGTACTCTCAACACTTGTAATAACACTCGTATCGACTGTTATAGCTTATATTATCGGAATTCCTCTGGGCGTACTCCTATACTGTACATCAAAGGACAGCATTTTCCCGAATCATCCTGTTAACAGTATCGTCGGAGTGATAGTAAATGTTCTGCGTTCAATCCCGTTCATCATACTTCTTGTCATGACTCAGCCTATTGCGAAAATACTTGTCGGTACTCAGATAGGCGACAGAGCATTTGTATTCTATCTTGTCATTGCGGCCGCTCCGTTCGTTGCGCGAATGATAGAGTCGTCATTCCGTGAGGTTGACAGAGGTGTAATCGAAGCCGCTCAGGCAATGGGTTCAAGCAACTGGCAAATAATAACAAAGGTTCTTCTGCCCGAGTCCAAGCCTTCCCTCATAGTCGGAGGAGCAATCGCGGTAACGACAATACTCGGATACACCCCCATGACATATCTTATCGCAGGCGGCGGTCTCGGTCAGCTTGCCATAAGATACGGTTTATATCGTTTCCAGCCCAAACACATGTATATTTCATCTTTGCTGCTCATAATTATCGTTCAAATTCTTCAGGAATGCCTTTCGTTCCTCGCGAAAAAGTCCGATAAGCGTATCCGCGGCAAATGATATATAAAAAATAAATAATGAATAAACAAAGGAGAAAAATCATGAAAAAGTTCCTTACATTAGCTCTCGCAGCTCTTCTCGCAGCAGCATCTCTTGTTTCCTGCTCTTCCACAGGTTCCGATGATAAGACCATCACGGTTGCGGCTTCCGCTACTCCTCACGCCGAGATTCTCGAACAGTGCAAATCCATTCTCGAGGATAAGGGTTACACCCTTGAAATCAAAGTAATGGATGACTATGTTACTCCCAACAACGCTACCGAAAGCGGCGACGTTGACGCAAACTACTTCCAGCACCAGCCTTATCTCGATCAGTTCAACGAAGAAAACGGCACACACGTCGTTTCCGTTGCCAAAGTACACTATGAGCCCTTCGGAATTTACGCAGGAACATGTTCCTCTCTCAATGCACTTGCAGACGGTGCTGTGGTAGCTGTTCCCAATGACACAACAAACGAAGCGAGAGCACTTCTTCTTCTCGCCGATAACGGACTCATCGAGCTCAAGGAAGGCGCAGGCCTTAC
>CAVIJI010000008.1:5871-79519 GCA_963642885.1 bacterium | reverse complement strand
AAAACTACGAAAAGAATGCTCGATATGATATGGGTCAGCTTGCGGAGGAGACGGAAGAAGAATACATTGATGCGGTGAGAGAGGATCTCGCAATGTCTCGGGAATTTCTCGAAAGCCTGAGGAATGACGATGTTCTCGCACTCTCATACCCAAAGGGAAAGATAACTGACAACGCCGCGAGAATAGCGGTAGAAGAGGGGTATACCGTCACTTTTTCGACAAACTGGGGAGTGCAGGAGCTTGTACGCGGCTTGGGTCAGTCGCTTTATGCGATAAAGAGAAACCATATTTCAAATGACGTGTCTGCCGAAAGACTTCTCGAAATAGTACAGGGTATAAACTGAATAAAAGCTGTCACAGGTGAAAATCCGCTTCATCCGTGACAGCTTTTTTATGATTATAATGCGTGAATTAACCCTTTATAAATTTTTCAATCATCTTACCGTATTTCGGTTTTCCGTCCGCGTCTATCACTCCTCCGTATCCGCAGTGTGTATAACCATTCATTACTACAAGCTTGACTTTATTTTCGGGATATCCGAAATGCAGCATTGTTTTATACAGCATCATATTTTGTTCCAGTCTGCAGACCATATCGTTGTCCGATACCGTGATTTCGTATCTCGGTAAAAGCTCGGGATGAACAGGTTCATCTATGAAGTAAATCGGAGCGGCTTCGTCAACGCGGATAAGACGAGTGTCAAGACCGCGCTCACGCAGAATATTGTAGTGTACTGTAGGTTGTCCCGCATCGAGATAGAATCCCGCGATTTGATTTTTGTCGGCACAGTCGATTCCGTAAGCGGAGAGATATCTTTTGTCGAACGCAAGCATCATGGAAATATATCCGCCCGCACTCTGACCGCCCACATAGAGTTCGCTGTACGACAGATTTTTCACACACCAAGCGACACATTGTGCGGCATCCTCGATGAAATCGGGAAAGTGTGCATCGGGGTACATTCTGTAGTCGGCGGAAACAACGCTTATACCGTGGGAAGCAAGGTATTCGAATGCGGCAGGCGAACCGTTGCCTTTATCACCGCATTCGAGCCCTCCGCCGTGAAAGTATATAAAGAGCGGAGAATTTTCGGTATTGTCTGTACTGTAGCAGTCAAGCTTGTGCTCACTGAGATTGCCATACGGAATATTATAGTCTGTTATCATAATTATCCTCTGTTATATTTAAATAGCTGAAATGTAAATGAATTCTGCACTATTATACTATGAAAACCGGAATAATGCAATATAATCGACTTTATAAAAACGGTTGACAAAACCTTTATGTAATATTATAATAGGAGTGAGAATATATAAAATCAATATATTTTACATAAATTGAAATAAGGAAATTGTTATTAATGAGAAAAATTGTGTCACTTCTTCTTGCGATGATAATCGTGACCGCATTAGCGTCGTTTCCTGTGCCCGTATCCGCAATCGGACAGACTATGACAGCGAAATACGGTACCCCCGTAATTGACGGAAGTATCGATAAAATATGGTATAAAACAACACGTTCAAGACTTATGAATGTGACGGGAGGCAGTGATTATAACGGCAAGCTTCCCGGTGGCTCTGTTGCGTATGTCTCGGTATTGTACGACGATGAGGCGATATATTTTCTTTTTGAAATTTACGATGACGATTTTACGTTCGATTCGGACGGTAAATATAAGAATGACTGCATAAACGTCTATATAGATGAAAATGACGTCTACGGTGAAACATGGCAGGACGGTCAGCGTATGGTTCAGCTGGTTCCTGACGGTATGAATCCGATACGTACCATTCACGGCAAAGAACCCGAATACTCAAAGATAGGCTACAGAAAAGAGAACAACGGATACATAATAGAGTATAAATATGTACCCGAAAACATGGTATTGGAAGACGGTGTGAGACTTCTTGCCGATTTCGCGTTCTGCGATATAAACGAAGAAGGGGAGCTTTCATATTTCTTTACGTGGTCCGATGAGATCGGAGAGGGTGAGAGTGACAGCTCAAACTGGTCGTACATTGAACTGGGCGGATCGGGTGCAAGACAAAGCTCGGGTGCAAAGGAAGCGGCGGATGCACTTGGGCTGACCATAATTAAAGGATATGAATTTGTTAACGGAACAGGCGGAAATCCGAACGAGAGTGCGGATATGCTGTGGGACGGAAGTGTCAATACTAAGTTCTGTACAGGAGATTTTCCGCTGTATTCGACAATAAAGTGCAGACAGCAGTATTTTGTGACGGGTTTGCTGATGGCAACCGCGAATGATACAAAGGAATACGAGGGACGAAATCCGAAAAAATGGCGTTTAGAAGGTTCAAACGACGGACAGAATTGGACGACGATTATTTCAGGTGACGATTCGTTTTTCGAAAATGTTAATTTCACATATTTTTCAACGACAGTTGAAAGCGACGAGTCTTATTCTTATTTCAGATTTTACGCTACTGCGGCACGATCGGGAACATTCCAGCTGTCCGAGGTGACAATATGCGGTACGACGGACAAAACCGAACAGACCGTCAAGGAAACAGAGGCAGAAGAGGAAGTACCCGGCGGTACCATCGTCGAACAGACATCGACAGAGTACGATTATGAAAAACATGTCGAGGAGATTATAGCAACGGATGCGGACGTCGAGAATTCGAGCGACAATATAACGATGTTTGCCGCAACCACATTGTTTTTGGCGGCGGTTGTTATTGTTATAGTGTATATCCAGTCGTCTCCGAAAAAGAAAAGTAAATAAAAGAACAGCCCCCGATTTGTCTAAAATCACAAAATCGGGGGATTGTCCTTAATGAAGTGCGTAATAAGTCGTTTTCGAAGAAAAAACGAAGATTATCGTATTCGCCGACGAATTCGGTTCGTTAATTAATTTCCGACTTTGTCGTCTTAACGCGATCCTTTATCACTTTTCTGTAGTCGGCGGGCGGCATTCCCAGCTGTTCTTTAAAATGACGGTTGAGACTTCTCAGCGAGTTGAAACCGCATTCGTTTGATATTTCCAGTATGCTCATTTCGTTGTTTTGAAGAAGATAGCATGCCTTTGATATTCTGTACTGATTAACATAATCGTTATACGATATTCCGACTGTTTTGCGGAAATATCTTGATATGTACGCATAATCATAACCGGTATATTTGGCAAGGTTTGACAGCATACAGTTTTTATTGTAGTTGTTTTCGATGAACTTGAATATGTTGTAGAGAAGCATATTCGATTTGGCGTCGTTCACATGATATTCGGTAACCGCATCGAATTCTCCGCAAATCGAATATAGAAGCCCTTTGACATCGATTATCGGTGTTTGTTTGCTGAATGTCTCGAGCTTTCCGATGTAAAACATGTCGGGTCTGAAGATATTATTAAGTGGGATTTTACCCGATGTTTTTTCGGAATATGCGCTGATAAGCCTGGGAGAAAAAACCGTCAATACGTGTTTGGAATTACCGACGGTTTTCATGGAATGTATTTGGTTTGAAAAAATCATTGCCGCATCTCCCTGTACCATGTCGTATCCGACATCGTCAATCTCGACATGCATTTCTCCCTCGAGAATGCACAGAAGTTCGAAACAGTGATGCATGTGAGCCGGAAAGTTAAAATCACAGCCATGTTCTACAGTAAAATAATCGGCGGACAATGAGTGACTGAATTCATAAAACATAATTTCAACAGAATAAAAACAAAATCAATATTTTGAATTTATTATACATATACGACGATACGATTTCAAGTTCCCATTTTCGAAAAGTCAAATTTTGTCTATAAAAAATATCTATATGACGTGAAAAACATTTGTCGATATCATACAATATATACATAAAACAATATTTTTCTGAAATAAGGAGAAAAAACATGAAAGAATTTTTCGCATCTATTCCGTACGTTAAATACGAAGGCAAGGATTCCAAAAATCCGATGTCGTTCCGCTACTACAATCCCGATGAGGTAATACTCGGAAAACCGATGAAGGACCAGCTTAAGTTCGCTATGTCCTATTGGCACACAATGTGCGCCGACGGTACCGATATGTTCGGCTGCGGTACTAACGTAAAGACATACGGCGAGACAGATCCTATGGA
The DNA here is from genome assembly GCA_963642885.1 of bacterium. GTDB lineage: Bacteria > Bacillota > Clostridia > Oscillospirales > CAG-272 > UMGS1696. The sequence goes on along the minus strand of CAVIJI010000008.1, from coordinate 75,429 downwards.
AATCGCAAAGGCAAAGGCTTATGCGGCATTTGAATTTATGAATAAGCTTTCCATAGACTACTACTGCTTCCATGACAGAGACATCGCTCCCGAAGGAAAGTCTCTTGAAGAAAGCAACGAGCGTATAGACGAGATTTCCGAGCTTCTCGCACAGCTTATGAAAGAAAACAATAAGAAGCTTCTTTGGGGCACAGCTAACTGCTTCAACAATCCGAGATATATGCACGGTGCCGGCACAGCTCCGAATGCCGATGTTTTCGCTTTCGCGGCAGCACAGAATAAGAAGGCTATTGAAGTTACGGTTAAACTCGGCGGTAACGGTTATGTATACTGGGGCGGCAGAGAAGGCTATGAAACACTTCTCAACACGGATATGGGCAAGGAGCTTGACAACCTCGCATTCCTTCTCAAGCTCACATCGTCCTACGGTCGTTCCATAGGCTTCACGGGCGACTATTACATTGAGCCGAAACCGAAGGAACCCACAAAGCACCAGTATGACTTTGACGCATCCACGGTATGCGGATTTATAGCAAAATACGGCCTTGATAAGGACTTTAAACTCAATATCGAAGCTAACCATGCAACACTCGCAGGTCATACATTCCAGCATGAGCTCAATGTAGCGAGAGTTAACGGCGCGTTCGGTTCAATCGATGCAAACCAGGGCGATTTGTTCCTCGGTTGGGACACAGACCAGTTCCCGACAAACGTATATGAGACAGCGTTCTGCATGCTCGAAGTTATTCGTGCCGGCGGATTCACAAACGGCGGTTTGAACTTCGATGCTAAGGCTCGCCGCGGTTCATACACATGGGATGATATTGCATACTCCTATATCGCAGGTATGGATTCATTCGCACTCGGTCTCAGACTCGCGGAACGTCTTATCAAGGACGGCAGAATAGACGAGTTTATAAAGAATCGTTACGCAAGCTACAATGATGGTATCGGTAAGAAGATCAGCGACAGAACCGTTACAATCGAAGAGCTTGATGCATATGCAAAGAAGATGGGCGATGTTACAACAAACATCAGCGGCAGACAGGAATACCTCGAAAATATCGTAAACGACGTAATGTTCGGTGCTTAAGCGGATAATTTTAAAGATAAGAAAGATAGGTATTACCTTATGAATAAAGAAACTGCGAGAAAAAAAGCTCTGGAACTGGTCTCTCAAATGACGGTTGAAGAAAAAGCGTCACAGCTGCTCTATAATTCACCCGCAATCGAAAGACTCGGCATACATGAGTATAACTGGTGGAATGAAGCCTCTCACGGAGTTGCGAGATCGGGTATGGCAACGGTATTCCCGCATGCTATCGGTCTTGCTGCAACATTCGATCCGAAGCTTATCGGCAAAGTGGGCGAGGCTGTTTCAACAGAGGCGAGAGCTAAGTATAACAGCTCGCAAAAGCACGAGGATTACGATATTTATAAGGGACTTACATATTGGACACCTAATATAAATATATATCGTGACCCGAGATGGGGAAGAGGACAGGAAACCTTCGGAGAAGACCCGTACCTTACGGCATCTATGGCTGTAAACTACATAAAGGGTATACAGGGTGATGGCGAATTTCTTAAAGCTGCCGCCTGCGCAAAACATTACGCAGTGCATTCCGGACCCGAACCGCTCAGACATACATTCAATGCCGTGGTAAGCGACCATGACTTGTGGGAAACATATCTTCCCGCATTTGAATATGCGGTTAACGCAGGTGTAGCGGGTGTTATGGGCGCGTATAACAGAACAAACGGCGAGCCGTGCTGTGCTTCTCCGAAGCTTATGCAGGATATCCTTTTCGACCAGCTGAAGTTTGACGGATACTATACGTCCGACTGCGGAGCGATTAACGATATTTACGCATATCATCACTATACCGAAACGATAGAAGAAGCATGTGCCATATCCTTGAAGGCAGGCTGTCATCTTAACTGCGGAAGCGCTTATTCTCACCTTATGGAAGCGTATGAAAGCGACCTTATTACCGAGGAAGATATTACTGCCGCGGCGATAAGACTTTACACTATCAGAGTTCTTCTCGGAGAGTTCGAGAATGAGCATCCGTATTCTGATATTCCATTCGACAAACTTGACTGCGAGGAATTCAGACAGCTCAATTTAAAGGCTGCCGAGGAATGTGCAGTACTTCTTCAAAATGACGGATTCCTCCCGCTTAATCCCGCAGATAAAAAGAAAATCGCGGTAATCGGTCCGAATGCGATGTCGCATATCGCTCTCGAAGGAAACTATAACGGTATGGCATCCGAATATATTACTCCCGCTGACGGAATGAGAAGGGTATTCGGTTCCGAAAACGTTCGTGTTGCCAAAGGCTGCAACGTTTGGCTTGACCACAGAAATGACTGCTCGGGCTTTACCAATATGATAAGCGAAGGTATATCCTATGCCGAAAACGCGGATGTAACGGTACTTTGCTTAGGCCTTGACTGTACAATCGAGGGTGAAGAAACCGGTATGAAGAACGAGTACTTCGATAACGGTGATAAGGTTGCATTGAAGCTTCCGAAGACGCAGATGGAGCTTGCCGAGAAGGTTTGCGAGGTTTGCGATGACGTTGTTGTTGTTCTCATGGGCGGCGGTGCTTTGGATCTCGGCGATGAGCTCAGATCTAAGGTTCATGCGGTAATAGACGTATGGTATCCGGGTGCTGTCGGCGGTCTTGCGGTTGCAGAACTTATTGCGGGCAAATTCTCACCGAACGGCAGACTGCCTATTACTTTCTACGGCGAAAACAACACTATCCCCGATTTTACCGAATATGCAATGCAGGGCAGAACATACAGATACATGACCGAAAAGCCGCTCTATCCCTTCGGATACGGCCTGTCATACACAAAGTTTGAGTATTCTGACGCAAAATTCGCAAAAACCGAAAACGGATATGAAGTAAGCGTGAAGGTTAAGAATACGGGCAAGATGAATGGCATCGAAAAGGTTCAGGTATACGCGCAATATAAGGATTCGAGAACTCCGACACCTAATTTCCAGCTCTGTGGCCTTGAAGCGGTTGCTCTCGAGGTTGGAGAAGAGAAGAGTGTTGTGGTTCCTGTCGATGCTTACTGGACAAAAGCGGTTCTTTCCGATGGCACGAGAACTGTCGCAGACGGCGGACTTAAGTTCTATGTCGGCGGACATCAGCCCGATGAAAGAAGCAGAGAACTCGGACTTGACGACTGCCTTGTCATAGAATAATAAACATATTAAGATAAACTAAGTTAAGGGAGCTACATATGAAATATACGATAGGAATCGATGTAGGTACATCGGGTACTAAAACCGTATTGTTTGATCAATTCGGAAAAAAGATAGCTTCGAATACAGTTGAATATCCTTTATATCAACCGAAAAACGGATGGGCTGAACAGAATCCCGAGGATTGGAAAAACGCAGTGTTCGAAACCGTTCATGCCGTAATGACGAAAAGCGGAGTAGATAAAAGCGATGTTGTGGGAATCGGCATATCGGGACAAATGCATGGTTTGGTAATGCTTGATGAGAATAACAATATTCTCCGTCCTTCGATAATTTGGTGCGACCAAAGAACAGGTGAGGAATGCCGTGACATAGAAAATATAATCGGGCGTGCACGACTCATCGAGATTACCGCAAATCCCGCCCTTACCGGTTTCACCGCTTCCAAGATTATGTGGGTGAAGAAGCACGAGCCTGAGATATACGCAAAATGCGCTCACATACTTCTTCCCAAGGACTACATCAGATTTACTCTTACGGGTGAATATGCGACAGAGGTTTCCGATGCCAGCGGTATGCAGCTTCTCGATGTACCCGTAAGACAATGGTCCGATGAAGTTCTCGAAAAACTCGGAATAGACAAAAAGCTTCTCGGAAAAGTATATGAATCCCCCGAAATTACAGGCTACCTTACAAAAGATGCTGCCGAAAAATGCGCCCTTGCCGTCGGAACTCCCGTGGTAGGCGGAGCCGGTGACAATGCCGCGGCAGCTGTAGGCGAAGGTGTAGTATCCGACGGACGTGCATTTACTACCATCGGTACCAGCGGAGTTGTATTCGCACATACCGATAATATTGTTATCGATCCCGCGGGCAGAGTTCACACATTCTGCTGTGCCGTTCCCGGTGCATGGCATGTTATGGGTGTAACTCAAGCTGCAGGATTATCACTGAGATGGATCAGAGATAATATATGCACCGAAGAGATACATGAAGCCGAAAAAGAGGGTGTTGACCCGTACGTAGTTATGGACAGAGAAGCGGCTGAGTCGCCCATAGGCGCAAACAGACTCTTGTATCTGCCGTATCTGATGGGTGAAAGAACTCCTCATCTTGATCCTGACTGCAGAGGTGCATTCATAGGTCTCTCCGCTATGCATACAAGAGGAGACATTACGCGTGCTGTTCTCGAAGGCGTATGCTACTCGCTCAAGGACTGCTTGTCTGTTCTCGATGAAATGAATGTTCATCCGGACAGCATGAAGATATGCGGAGGCGGCGGCAAGAGTAAGCTTTGGCGTAAGATGCTTGCGGATGTATACGGTATACCGGTTAATACAATCGAATCGGATGAAGGACCTGCTCTCGGCGTGGCGATTTTGGCAATGGTCGGTGCGGGATTATATCCGACTGTCAAAGAAGCATGCGACGCAATCGTTAAGGTTAAGGATACAGTCGAAGCAGAAGAAGAAAATACAGTACAATACGGTAAGTTCTACGGAATTTACAAAGGTCTTTATTCGCACCTGAAGAATGACTACAAAGCTCTCGCAGAGCTATAATAAAGGAGAACGTACTTATGAAAAAGGTCTTGATTTTCCAAGGTGGTTGGGACGGACATGAGCCTAAGCTCGTTTCCGAGCGTTTCGCACGTCTTATGGAAGAAGAAGGCTACAGTGCCGAAATCTACGACAATCTCGAATGTCTTGATGATGCGGAAAAGCTGTGCACATACGACCTTATTTGTCCTTGCTGGACAGGCGGACAGCTTTCATCGGAAAGAGTACAGAACGTTTCAAAGGCAGTAGGCAAGGGAACAGGTATTGCCGGTTGCCACGGCGGTATGTGCGACGCATTCCGTGAAAATACTGAATGGCAGTTTATTACAGGCGGCCAGTGGATCAGCCATCCGGGTGGAGGCGATCAGGTATACAAAGTAAATATCCGCCATGGTTCCAGTCCGCTTGTAGAAGGACTTGAGGATTTCGAGGTTTGCAGTGAGCACTATTATCTTCATGTAGACCCTGCCATCGAAGTTCTTGCCACAACACGCTTCCCCCAGGTAAGATATTACAATATTTCCAATAAGCCGATCGATATGCCGGTAGCTTGGACGAAGTACTGGGGCAATGGAAGAGTATTCTACCTTTCAGTAGGACATCACGACGATGTATTCGAAAAGTCACCCACAGCAGAAGTTCTTATGAAGCGCGGTATGCTTTGGGCTGCTGAAGGAAAGCAGTATGCTATCGACCATAACCTTACAACCGAGCGTTTCGAAAACAACGCGAAGATGTATTGATTTACAACGGAGGAAACAATGAAAAAAGTCAGAATAGGTTTCGTCGGTGTCGGTGCCATTTCGGGTATATACCTCGAAAATATAACAAATAAATTCAAGGAAATCGAAATTATCGGTGTATGCGACCGTATCAGAGAACGTGCTGAAAATGCGGTAAAAAAGTATAATATACCGAAGCTGTACAACGATATGTATGAGTTGTTTGCGGATCCCGAGGTTGATATTGTATTGAATATAACCCGTCCTTATGAGCACTACGAAGTATCAAAGGCAGCACTTCTTGCGGGTAAGCATGTATATTCCGAGAAGCCTCTTGCCGCAAGCCTCGCAGAAGGAAAAGAGCTTGTTAAAATCGCAAAGGAAAAGAACCTTATGCTCGGCGGAGCACCCGATACATTCCTCGGTGCCGGTATACAGACCTGCAGAAAGATTATAGAAGACGGATTAATCGGAACACCCATAGGCTGTGCGGGATTTATGATCTGCCACGGACATGAAACATGGCATCCGGACCCGGAATTCTACTACAAGTACGGCGGTGGTCCTATGTTTGATATGGGTCCGTATTATATCACCGCACTTATTAACCTTCTCGGCAATGTCAGCGAAGTTTCCGCTATGACAAAGAAGAGCTTTGATAAGAGACTGATTACCAGCCAGCCCCATAACGGTGAAATCATCGATGTTGATGTAAATACATACATTGCGGGTACCATGCGCTTTGAATCCGGAGCTATCGGTACATTGTTCACCACATTCGATGTATACTATCCCGGACAGGCAAGAGTCGAGGTTTACGGCTCGAAGGGAACACTTTATGTACCTGACCCGAACGGTTTCGGCGGTCCCATAACGTTGCATACACCGGGCGAAGGCACACGTGAAATGCCTCTTGAATTCAATAACTATGCCGATAACAGCCGTGCACTCGGACTTGCGGATATGGCAAAGGCACTTCAGACCGGACGTAAATTCAGATGCAACTGTTCTCAGACATACCATGTTCTTGAAATCATGGAAGGCTTTACAACAAGCGGCGACGAGAGAAAAGAAGTTAAGATCGAATCTCGTTTCGATAAATCTCCTATAATGAGAAATGACCTTGAATGCGGCATTCTCGAGGACTGAATTAAGTAAGTCGACATTGTAAATTATACATGAAAAAGCGTACCGCTCACTCGTTTATCGGAGTGCGGCGGTATGTTTTTTCTTTATTTAACTAAGATTCCGTAAAAAATAACCCGCACAGCAGATAGGTGTACGGGTTATTTTCACTTATATAGAAATATTTGTCAGAAGCTTACCGAGATTTTTGCGTCTGAATTGCCTGCGGGGTAAGCAAAATAAGTTGTTTCGCTGTCGGGTTCATACTCAAAGGATATATCCGATGTTATCTTATCTACCGTAATCTTTATCGATTTCGGAGGGCGCTTTGTCCAGATTCTTGCAGATACGTTCATATCGGTAGGAGACATTACGGTAAAGCTCAGAGCACGCTGTGTGGCTTTAACGGATACTGCTCTGCCGGACAGAGCGATAATGGAAGCACTGTCAGTCTTGTCAATGCGTGATACATCAAACCAAAGACCGACAGAACCTACTTCAAGCTCCGGATCTTCAATGACGGGAAGAGTATGATCGTAGAGGTCGATAAAATTGCCTTTCATAATCTTCTTTTCGCTTCTCTGAGTTTCGTCCATGACAGCCGTTATGTAATATGAACCGCGGCGAAGAATGAGACTTGACGAATTTTCGGCATTAATTAGCTCGGTAACTATCGAAAGGAGTTCATCGGAAGATGCGGGATCATCCGCAAATGTTTTTGGTGCTTTCTTTATGTAGTAAACTCTTCCGTTACCGACGTTATGAAGGCCTACATCGGGGTTGCGAGAGAGACCGAGTGATTCGAAGAGATGTTCCGCGGGATTGGAGTATGTACCGAGTCCTGTATTCCACCATTCGCGGATGTTCATGAACGGGTCCGAACCGTCACCGACGTAAACAAGAGTTCCGCCGTTCTTTACCCAGTTTGCGATAACTCCGTTTATATCGGGTGACTGAGGTTTCATAAATTCATATGAAAGAATCATTGTCTTATATGCGTCAAGATAACCCGCATATCTTTTTACATTGTCAAGCTGAACGGGACGTGCGGCTATACCACCCTTTAAGAGCGGAAGAGCAAGGCCGAAGAATGAAGAAAACTCGGGTGAATCATCACCGTTTGCAACGGGGCAGATTCTTTGGAACATAGACGAATCTGCGATCATAACAGCGACCTCGGATGTTTTGGTTATCCATTCGGAATTGTCGTTATCCTTCATCTGACGAAGTGTGTGCATAACCTCAAGAAGGTTTGTTTTGTATTCCGCGGGAATACCGCCGCTTTCTTTACCGTCGGCAAGCAGATGTTTGCCGTTCATTATGCGGTTTGGCCACGGTGATACCTCGTAATCCGATATTTCCGGATGGAATAATGAAGCCGTGACTGTGCGGTAATAATTTTCACGATAATCAACCCATGTGTGATGCGGATTGTCCTCGATAGGGTCTGCGAGATACCACATTTTTCTGCCGGTACCGCGAACAAGCTCCTGCATTACTCCGTATTCGAGAAATGCAGTTTCGAAGGTTCTTTCCTTATGCACACCGCGGTATACATTTACCGCACGAGAAGTGCCTGTCCAGATTTGAGCTATATATCCGTCTATTGTGGGAATATCTATAAGTGCCGACTCAGGCGAAACAATCTTCCATTGTGTATAATTGATAAGCGAGTGAGTCGGAACGTAGAAGCGCAGTACCCTGCCGTATTTTACGAGAGCATATTCTTTTAATTCGGAGCAAAGTCTGTCAAGTGTTCGTGTATACAGATATTGCTTGAGCTTTGATGCTCTGTATTGTGCCTCGGGTGTGGACTGCGGATCCTGCCAGTCTTCCTTATAGTATATTTTCCATTCTCTCTTGAAAGCATCCGAATAGCCTGACGCAACCCAGAATTCAGGTTCTTCGAGATGAATTGCCTCAACACCGTAGTCAACGGCTTTCTTTAGATTTGAAGCAAGATAGTGCGCAAATGAATTCGACGGAACCATATAAGGTACATCCTTGCCGTGGCTGATATCACTTCCGTCGCGTCTGAGCTGTCCTTCGTCATGATGATCGATACCGTCAAATTTACCGTAGAGGTAATCCTGATATTCGCCCCATGATACACCTGTCATAAGATGGATAACATATCCTCTTTTTGCCCATTTGGATATTCTGTTTTTCAAATCATGGAATCCGTATACCATAACGAAATCGCTCTGTACATCGAATTCACGGCTGAACATCGCTGCTTCCTGTACACCGGTACGTTCTTCGTTTCTGTTGTATTCTTTCATTTTGACCTCCGTGTCGGGTTTTATGTGATTATTATATATCAAAACATACGACAAATCAATATCATTTAAGTTTTTCCATTACATTTCGGTGCTGTTTCCCAAGCGCAGGGATATTGCTTTACAAAAGGGAAAATAGAACTTATAATTTACACAATTTACATTTTTTGCACGTGTCATTATGGTATAATGGTTCTATAGTGAATAATATTTTTCGGGGCATATATTTGGAAATAATAAAAATAATTCTCGTAACTTTTTTTGCGGGAATGGGAGCGGGACTCGGAACAGGCTTTGCGGGAATGAGCGCGGCGGCTGTGATAACACCGATGCTTGTCACGTTTTTAAATATCGAGCCGTATACGGCGGTTGGAATTGCGCTTGCCTCCGATGTTCTCGCAAGTGCGGTCTCGGCTTATACATACGGGAAAAACAAAAATTTGGATATAAAGAACGGTACGGTTATGATGACTGCGGTTCTTTTGTTTACGGTTATCGGAAGCTACGTGTCTAAACTCGTGCCGTCGACTGCTATGGGCAACTTTTCCGTTTTCATGACATTTTTACTCGGCGTTAAGTTCATAGTAAAACCTGTGATGACAACAAAGGAGAGTATGGCCGCGGTTTCGGCGAGAAAACGCATAGTACAGTCGATTGTTTGTGGTGTGGTTATCGGTTTTATTTGCGGATTTATCGGAGCGGGCGGCGGAATGATGATGCTTTTGATTCTGACGAGCGTACTCGGCTACGAATTGAAAACCGCAGTAGGTACAAGCGTTTTTATCATGACGTTTACCGCACTGACGGGTGCCGTATCTCACTTCGTAATAGGCAATACTCCCGATATATTCGTTCTTGTATTGTCTATAGCATTTACGTTTGTTTGGGCGAGAATAGCCGCGCTTATTGCGAATAATGCGGAGGCAAAGGCACTTAACAGATACACGGGTGTTGTGCTTGTTATTCTCGGAATAGTCATTTTTATTTTCGAATCGATTAATTGATAATAATCCGTATTTAAACGGCGTTTTTATAAAAAAGGAGGTAATGTTTTGCTCCCCAAAGACTTATTTAAGGAAAAGGTGCGTGAGTCAGTCGCGTCGGTGCTGCCGATTACACTGATTGTAGCAGTGCTTTGTCTGTTTTTTATCCCTATCGAAAGCGGACTTATGCTATCGTTTCTGATCGGCTCGGTTATGATTATCATCGGAATGAGCTTATTTAATATAGGCTCCGATGTGTCTATGACGCAAATGGGTAATCTGGTCGGAGCGAAAATGACAAAATCAAGGAATCTGGGATTTATATTAGTACTCAGCTTTGTCCTCGGTTTTATTATCACACTTGCCGAACCGGATTTGCAGGTTCTTGCTACGTATGCTCCCGCGATAGATAAGACGGTCCTCATAATGACCGTATCGGTCGGTGTAGGTTTGTTCCTTCTTGTCAGTATGTTCAGAATACTTTTCGCAATCTCGTTGAAATGGCTGCTGGTAGCTTTTTATGCCGTGCTGTTTCTGTTGGCGCTGTTTGCGGATAAAGGTTTTCTGTCAGTAGCTTTCGACTCGGGCGGTGTTACAACAGGACCGATAACAGTTCCGTTTATTATGGCGCTCGGTGTGGGTGTGGCATCCATTCGAAGTGACGAAAACGCAAAATCGGACAGCTTCGGATTGATTGCACTGTGTTCTATCGGACCTATACTGGCAGTGCTTATCCTGAGCTTCATATATAATGACGGTGCCGAGGCATCGGTTTCGACATTGGTCAAAAGCTATGCGGATTCGGTTGAGTTGGGTCGGGAATATTTGCTCGAGCTTCCGGATTATCTCGGGGAAGTGGCATTCGCTCTCCTGCCGATATTTGTATTTTTCATAATATACCAGATTTTTTCACTCAAATTAAAAAAACGTCCGCTGATAAAGATAATTATCGGTATAGTGTATACTTATATAGGACTTGTTTTGTTTCTGACCGGAGTTAATGTAGGATTTTCGTCTCTCGGTTATGTACTCGGTCAGATACTTGTGGAACGTAGTCTTAAGCTTGTACTTATTCCGCTCGCTATGCTGATGGGTTGGTTTATAATAAATGCCGAACCTGCGGTTCATGTACTGAATAAGCAGGTTGAGGAATTAAGTGCGGGTGCTATATCGGCAAAAGCTATGGGTTTGAGCCTTTCAATAGCAATTTCAGCCGCAATGGGCTTGGCGATGATCAGAGTCATAACCGGAATTTCGATAATGTGGTTTATGCTTCCGGGATATATTATAGCGCTTGCTTTGAGTTTCTTCGTCCCGCCGACATTTACCGCTATAGCCTTTGACTCGGGTGGTGTTGCGTCGGGACCTCTCACCGCTACATTCATGCTTCCGTTTGCCATGGGTGCTTGTTCCGCAATCGGAGGAAATATTATGACGGATGCATTCGGCATAGTAGCTATGGTTGCGATGATGCCTCTGATTACAGTACAGGTTATGGGTGCGATTTACGTCTTCAAGTCGAAGAAGGTCGAAGCAGAAGCACCGCTTCCCGAATTTGCCGACGACGAAATTATCGAGCTTTGGAAGAATTGAGGAGGGCAATTATGGAATTGTATTATGTTATTACTATAACCGATCGCTCCAAGGCAGCTGCATTGCTTGATATACATCACGAATTGTCACTGTCAATGGTACTTACTAATCTCGGCAAGGGAACGGCAACTTCGGAAAATCTTGCCATTTACGGACTGGAGACAACCGAAAAGGCGATAATAAGTACCGTCGCGGATGCAGAATCAACCAAAAAGCTGATAAAAACCGCTAAGAAAAAGATGTATATAGATATACCCGGAAACGGGATTATGATGTCGATACCGATGAAATCAGTAGGAGGAGGAAAAACTCTCGAGTATTTAGCAGATGGGCTAAGGCTCGGAGAATCAAAGCCGGTCATGGAATTTGAATATGAGTTGATAATTGTGGTTCTGAATGAAGGTTACTCTGATATGGTAATGGATGCGGCTCGTTCGGCGGGGGCAACGGGAGGTACCGTTCTGCATGCTAAAGGAACCGGAAAAACAAAAACGGAAAAGTTTTTCGGAGTTTCTCTCGCTGAAGAAAAGGATATGATTTACATTGTTTCGTCTGCCGACAAAAAATCTGAAATAATGCGTGCTATTAACAAAAACGCAGGTACAAACACGAGTGCGGGAGCTATATGTTTCTCGTTGCCTGTTTCCGAGGTAGCAGGCTTGAGGAAATTTGAGGATGACTGAGCAGGCACGTGTAATTATCGTACAGTTCGCAGGTACGAAGATGTATTGACTTTTTCCGCAATCGGTATTATAATGTACATATACCCCTTACAGTACGGAGATGATAAAGTATGAAGCAATGCATGGATGCGGAAAATCTGCATCGCAGATTAAAAAAAATTATAGGTCAGGTACAAGCTATAGAGAGAATGGTTGATGAAGATGTGCCTTGTGAAGATGTACTGGCACAGATTAACGCGGCTAAATCCGCTTTGAACGGATGCGGTAAAGTAGTTCTCGAGGGACATATAAAGCATTGTGTCCGTGATGGTATAGAGCACGGGGATGCGGATAAAACCATAGAGAGCTTTACCAAGGCCGTAGAAAGATTCGCCAATATGCAATAAATAAAAAAATCAGTCCGAGCGACTGATTTTTTTATTTTCACCATTGACAACATATACCCCTATAAGTATAATATACACATACCCCATAAGGTATAAGGAGGATGTAAATGAAACGCGCAATGGAAAAACTTCAGGATCTACTGAGTCTCGGTGGAATTAAGAAGGATATAACCTTACTTGTGATATCGGGCATAGCGGTTGTTTGCAGTCTGTTAAAGTTTCAGCCGTTCCCGTTTGATATGGCATGGGTTGCCATAATTTTATGTGGAGTTCCTATAATTTTAGAGGCGATTATCGGCTTGATAACGGCGTTCGATATCAAAGCGGATGTGCTTGTATCTCTTGCGTTGATAGCATCTGTTTGCATCGGTGAGGATTTTGCCGCAGGTGAAGTGGCGTTTATCATGCAGCTCGGAGCTTTGCTTGAGGAATTGACAGTTGCGAGAGCAAGAGCGGGCATCGAAAAGCTGGTACACCTGACACCTCAAACTGCAAGAGTAATCAAAGACGGTACGGAAAATATTATTCCCGCCGAAAATGTAGCGGTAGGGGATCGTATTCGTGTTTTACCGGGTGAGGGAGTTCCCGTCGACGGTGTTATTATTTCCGGTCAGACATCAATCAATCAGGCTGTAATGACAGGAGAATCACTTCCCGTAGATAAATCCGTCGGAGATAGTGTATCAAGCGGTACTGTTAACCAATTCGGAGCTTTTGAAATGGAAGCGACAAAAGTAGGAGAAGACAGTTCTATCCAAAGAATGATTCGTTTGGTACAGTCTGCCGATGCGGGTAAGGCTAAGATAGTCGGTTTGGCAGACAGCTGGGCAACATGGATAGTTGTATTCGCTCTTTCCGCCGCGGGATTAACATGGCTATTTACAGGTAAAATTATCCGTGCGGTTACAATATTGGTCGTGTTCTGCCCTTGTGCATTGGTTTTGGCTACACCGACCGCCATAATGGCTGCTATCGGAAATGCTACAAAGCACGGTTTTCTCGTGCGGGAAGGCGATGCTCTCGAGAGGTTATCAAAAGCCAAAGTAATCGCATTTGACAAGACGGGCACATTAACCTACGGAACACCCGAGGTTGTCGGCGTTGTAAGTGTTGTTAAAGAGATAGGCAAGGATGACATATACAAATCGGCAGCTTCGGCAGAGCAGTTATCCGAGCATCCTCTCGGAAAAGCTATTGTCAACTGTTATAAAAAAAGCGGAGCAGCACTGAGTCAGGCTGATAATTTTAAAATGATACCCGGAAGGGGAGTTTGTGCGCGAGTTGACGGAAAAGATGTTTTAGCCGGAAACAGAGAATTGCTTTCCGAAAACGGCATCGTATTCGAGAAAAATCATGACGCCGAATCGTATATAGCAAAGGGTTGTACCGTAACATATATTGCCATAGACGGTGTATTCGCAGGATTTATCGCATTATCGGATACCTTGCGTAAAGAAAGTGCCCAAACCATTGAATCGTTATCGAATCTGGGAATTCAGCCTGTACTTTTAACGGGTGACAACGAAAATGCGGCGAAAAATATAGCCGAAAATCTACACATTAAAGAAGTACGTGCAAATTGTTTGCCTGAAGATAAACTGAAATATATCGGTGAATATCAAAACAAAGATATGTCAGTCTGTATGATCGGCGATGGTATTAACGATGCTCCCGCACTCAAAAAAGCGGATATCGGTATTGCCATGGGCGGTGTGGGCAGTGATATTGCGGTTGATGCCGCAGATATTGCTTTGGTTGACGATGAGGTTAAAGAACTTCCGCATCTTGTTGCACTCTCAAAACGGATGATGACTGTTATCAAGCTCAACATGACGTTTTCCATGACATTGAACTTTATCGCAATAGCATTGGCTATTGTCGGCACACTGAATCCCGTTGTAGGGGCTCTTGTACACAACGCAGGTTCTGTTCTTGTAATTACCAATTCTGCATTTTTATTAACATGGAGGAAAAAATAAATATGGCTGTAAAAATCATCGGACTTATCATCGGGGTACTTATTCTCGGAGCAGGACTTTATTATCTCGCGAAAGAAAAGGATGATAAGGAATCAAAGAAAATCTACACGATAACATCGGTTGTCGGTGCACTGATTTCCGTGGTCTCCATTCTTTTGATTGTGCTGTAAAAAATCCATAAAACAAAACCATCGCGATTTAACCGAGTTATTTTTACGGTTAAAAACGATGGTTTTGTTTTATTTATCGTATGTACGGATTATTCCGAAAGCAACGTCGCGGCGTGTCATTCGCATATCCATAGCCTGCTTTTCGATATAATAATGTGCTTCCTTTTCCGTCATGTTCAGATTCTCTATAAGAAGCCATTTAGCTCTGTTGACAGTACGAATATCGGTCATTTTATCCTGCAGAGAACGATTTTTTTTCTCAAGTTGATTTAATTTCATGCTCATCGCCGCGAGAAGCCGCACTGACGCATATATATTTTGTTTGGTATTCGGCTTAGGCAATGTGAGAACACCGCTCTTTTCTACTTTGTACGAAACAGCATCGTAGCTGTCACTTTTTACGAGAAGCATTACCGCTGTTTTTGACAGATCCTCCGAAATATCAATAGCCAGCTCAGTGCCGAATTCGTCCGGTAAGGGAGAGTTGATTATCACAATATCACATTCCGATGATAGAAGCATGCGCTTTGCATCGCCTGCACTGCTTGCCCGAAGTATTGGCGAAAACTCACGTTTCGGAAGCAAATCCGTTATATAATCGGAGACTTTATCTGTGTCTGATACAATCAATACACGATAAGGAGACGTTTCTTCAAGCATTTTTGCCTCCTTATCTGTTTATGAGAGAGCGAACGTCAAATGGAAGTATTGATGAAATAAAGTCGCTTGAAAGAGCGGCATTGACCGCTTCGGTATATGTTTCGGGAAGTTTTTTAAATTCGGATAGCGTATCGTTGTCCGCTGAATAAAGATCGATATCCGATGGCTTAGATAAGTTAAGCTTTCTCCTGATACCGTCTAATCCGGCATAAATCAATACGGCATAAGCGAGATACGGATTTGCCATGGGGTCGGGTGAGCGAAGCTCGAATCTTTTGAATTCACCTGAAGCCGCGGGAATTCTGATTAATTGAGAACGGTTTTCGGCAGCCCAGCTTATATATTTCGGTGCTTTCAGCTTTCCGAGTCTTGCGTAAGACTCCTCGCATGGGTTGAGAATCAAACTCATGTCATATATGTGGTCCAATATACCCGCTATGAAATAATCACTGTAATCAATTCCGCTGTCCGATGAGATTGACATATTTATGTGGAGTCCGTTACCCGGTTTATCGGAAAGTGGCTTTGGAGAAAAATCCGCGTACAAACCGTTGTGTGTTGCCGTAGCTTTAACAACGGTGATGAAATTCATCGCATTGTCTGCGGCTGTCATAGCGTCACTGTAACGGAAGTCGATTTCGTTTTGACCGGGCCCTTCTTCATGGTGAGAGCATTCGGGCTGTATATCCATATCGATTAATGTGAGACATATTTCACGGCGTACGTTTTCTCCCTTATCCTCGGGGGCTACATCCATATACCCCGCTTTGTCAAACGGTATTTTTGTCGGATTTCCGTCTTCATCGGTTTTGAAAAGGTAAAATTCATATTCGGATCCGATTTTGACTGTAATTCCCATTTCTTTTGCTTCGGATATAGCGTTTTCCAGTACAGCACGAGAGTTTTTTTCGAACATTCTGCCGTCGGGATATTTTATATTACAGAACATTCTTACAACCTTACCGTGAGAAGGTCTCCACGGAAGTACGTTCAATGTCGAAGGAATCGGGAAAAGAAGGAGGTCGGATTTTCCGTTAGAATCAAATGTAAAGCCGTTAATAGCCGTGGCGTCAAATGAAACACCGTATTCGAAGGCACGCTTCAGTTCATGCGGCATAACGGAAACATTTTTTTGTCTGCCGTGAACATCACAGAATGCAAGGCGAACAAAGCTTACGTCTTCCTGTTCGATATAATCAAAAACTTCATCAGCGGTATATTTCATAGAATTACTCCGAGTTAATGTGATTAAGTGATAAATTCGAATGATTTTATCAAAATTTCAGAAAATATTATACTTTGACGGCAAAAATTTGTCAAGGTGTCAGACGTGTTTTTTTATTTTACTGATTGACAAGACTTTATGTGGGTGATATAATAATGCACATAGTAAGCGGACAACCGTTAATGATACAGGTGTTCACTTATAATATTAATATGATTAACAGCGACAATGGCGTCGGTAAAATACGGTCTGTTCAGACCGATATTTTCCTGCCCGATTGTCGCTTTTTTCATTCATTTGGAGGATTAAGATGAGTACAATAACCGAATTATTTGCGTCAATGGTTTTCGATGATTCCGTGATGGAGGCAAGACTTCCCAAGGAAACATATAAGACATTACAAAAAACAATAAAAAACGGAAAGCATCTTGATACTGAAGTAGCTACTGTTGTCGCGAACGCAATGAAAGATTGGGCAATCGAAAAAGGGGCAACTCACTATACTCATTGGTTCCAGCCGATGACGGGTGTTACTGCCGAGAAGCACGACAGCTTTATCTCGCCGAAGCCTAACGGAAAAGTGATAATGGAATTCTCAGGTAAGGAGCTGATGCGCGGTGAGCCCGATGCTTCTTCATTCCCGTCGGGCGGATTGCGTGCTACATTTGAAGCGAGAGGATATACGGCGTGGGATGCAACTTCATATGCGTTTATAAAAGACGGTGTGCTCTATATTCCGACGGTATTTTGTTCGTACGGCGGTGAGGCTCTCGATCAGAAAACAGCACTTCTCCGTTCCATGGAGGCGATAAACCGTCAGGCTTTACGCGTTTTGAAATTATTCGGAAACGATGATGTTTCATCGGTAAAAACGACGGTAGGCCCCGAACAGGAATATTTCTTAGTCGATAAGAATCTGTATGACAAGAGAAAAGATTTGATATATACGGGAAGAACTTTGTTCGGTGCAATGGCTCCGAAGGGACAGGAACTTGACGATCACTATTTCGGTGCCATAAAACCACGTGTAGCCTCATTTATGAAGGAACTCAACGAAGAATTGTGGAAGCTGGGAGTTTTGGCGAAAACAGAACATAATGAAGTAGCTCCCGCACAGCATGAAATGGCACCGATATTTACTACGACGAATATTGCGGCTGATCACAATCAAATTACTATGGAAATGATGCAAAAGGTTGCAAAACGTCACGGAATGGTATGTTTGCTTCATGAAAAGCCGTTTGCGGGTGTGAACGGAAGCGGTAAGCATAACAACTGGTCCATATCAACGGATAAAGGAACCAACCTTCTCGAACCCGGAGAAACACCGTACGAAAATGCGCAATTCTTACTTTTCCTTTGTGCCGTAATCAAAGCCGTTGATGAATATCAGGATCTTCTCAGAATTTCGGTAGCATCCGCCGGAAACGATCACAGATTAGGTGCTAACGAGGCACCGCCTGCGATAGTTTCGATGTTTCTCGGTACAGATCTTTCGGAAATACTCGAAGCAATCGAGAAGGACGAAAAGTACGATTCGAAGCAAAAAGAGTTAATGCGTATCGGTGTACATACTCTTCCCAAGTTCCCCAAAGATACGACGGACAGAAACAGAACAAGTCCTTTCGCGTTCACGGGAAATAAATTCGAATTCCGTATGCTCGGCTCAGCCGCTTCGATATCATGTGCAAATACGGTGCTGAATACGACTGTTGCCGAGGAATTGAAGCAGTTTGCCGATATACTCGAGGGTTCAAACAATTTCGAAGCAGATTTGCATGAGCTTATTAAGAAAACAATTAAAGAGCATAAGAGAATAATCTTTAACGGCGACGGATACGATGAATCTTGGGTAAAGGAAGCGGAAAAGAGAGGTTTGTACAATTTCAAAACCACTCCCGATGCACTCTCGCATATGTTGGACGATAAAAATGTATTGCTGTTCACAAGTCATAATGTGTACAGCAAAACGGAGCTTATCGCAAGACATGAGGTACTTCTTGAAAATTATTGTAAGATAATAAATATAGAAGCACTCACAATGCTCGATATGGCGAGAAAAGATATACTTCCCGCGATGAGTAAATATTCGGCAGAGCTTGCGCAAAATGCTGCCGTAAAAACATCATTTGACGTTGATGTGGATTGCACCTATGAAAAGGAAAGTATTAAGAATCTGTGCGCATTAATCGGAGCATGCAATGCGGCTGTAAAGAAGACGGAGCTCGATCTTATTTCGGCAAAATCGATTAAAGACTGTGCCGAGCTTGCCGAGTTTTATAAATCAACGATTATTCCGGATATGAAAGCAATGCGTATTCCCGCGGATGAAATGGAAACTATTGCCTCAGGTGAAAATTGGCCTTATCCGTCATACGGTGAGCTTCTTTTCGGAGTCAGATAAAGTAGAATCGGCTTACCGAGAATAAAACAATTATAATTAAAAAATAAAGTGAAAAAAGGCTGTGACGAGGAGAAGTACCGCAGATACAGAGGACACAGTGAGTACGTGACAGTGAGAAACGTATTCCGATGCCTGCGCGAATAACACCTTCGAGCCCCAAACCGAACTCATATATATGACAGTAGGTACGGCGTGTGCAAAGCGTTAATTTGCAATGCTTAAATAATGAGCAGTAAAGAGATCCTATGCGGATAATACAGGTGGCACCGCGGACAGCACAGTTCGTCCTGAAATTCAATAAAGTTGTGCTTAAACGGAGTATAATATGTGTTCTATCATGGGATATTACGGAAATACAATATCACAGGAAAAATTCATCGAAGGCTTTGATAAAACAGTATCACGTGGGCCGGATATGTCGAGGATTATAAATGTCGATGGCGGCATACTCGGATTTCACAGACTTTCGATTATGGGACCGGATGAGAGGGGAATGCAGCCGTTTTCGTATGAAGACTGTTATTCTGTATGCAACGGTGAAATATACGGCTTCAGAAGCCTGAAAACGGAGCTTGAAGGCAAAGGTTATAAGTTTTTCGGAGAATCGGATTGTGAACTTCTTCTTCCTTTATACAAGGAATACGGAACCGATATGTTCGCAAAGTTGGACGCAGAGTTCGCATGCATTATTTACGATGGCAAAGCAAAGGAGTTAATTGCCGCACGTGATCCGATAGGAATACGTCCTTTGTTTTACGGCTTTGATAAATGCGGCGGGATATTGTTCGCAAGCGAAGCCAAAAACCTTGTAGGTATCTGTGATAAAATCAAACCGTTTCCTCCGGGACATTTTTACAAAAGAGGTAGATTTATCTGCTACAATGATATTTCATGCCCGAAGAGTGTAATATACGATGACCTCGAAACATCGGCACGGAAAATCAAAGATAAGTTGATAAGCGGAGTAAAGAAGCGTTTGGATGCAGATGCACCGATAGGATTTTTATTATCCGGAGGCTTGGATTCATCGCTTGTTTGCTCGATTGCCGCAAGACTTTCGGAAAAGCCTATCAGAACCTTTGCTATTGGAATGAGCACCGATGCGATAGATTTAAAATATGCGAGAGAGGTTGCGGATTATATTAAATCCGAACATACGGAGGTAATAATTACCGAGAGTGATGTTTTAGAGGCATTACCGACGGTTGTGTCTGTAATCGGCTCATATGACATTACGACAATTCGTGCTTCGATAGGTATGTATTTGGTATGCAAATATATACACGATAACACTGATTTGCGTGTGATATTGACAGGTGAAATTTCGGATGAGCTTTTCGGATATAAATACACCGATTACGCTCCATCGGCTTATGCTTTTCAAAAGGAATCCGAGAAAAGAATCCGCGAGATACACATGTATGATGTGCTGAGAGCCGACAGATGTATTTCGGTAAATTCACTTGAGGCGAGAGTTCCGTTCGGAGATATAGATTTTGCACAGTATGTTTTAGCACTTAATCCCGAAATGAAGATTAACAGCCGGGGCATAGGTAAATATCTTTTAAGACACGCATTTGAGGGTGAATGGCTTCCGAGAAACATCTTGATGAGAGAGAAAGCCGCATTCAGTGATGCGGTTGGGCATTCCATGGTGGATGATTTGAAAGCATTTGCCGAAAAGAAGTACACGGATGATGAATTTAAAAACAGAATAAAAAAATACACATATGCCGTTCCGTTTACCAAGGAGTCATTGCTGTACAGGGAGTTATTCGAAAAATATTATCCCGATCAGGCGGAAATGATTACAGGATTCTGGATGCCGAACAAAGATTGGGCAGGATGTGATGTAAATGATCCATCTGCAAGGGTTCTGGCAAATTACGGAGAAAGCGGTAAATAAAATCGGTGGGAAGGGTAGAGATATGACGGATGGTCAGCAAAAAACATTATACAGTGAGAGCTATGAACATGATGCATGCGGTATAGGTGCGGTAGTCAGCATAGACGGCACTGCATCTTATTCGATAGTGAATGACGCATTGTCGATTGTTGAAAAGTTAGAGCACAGAGCGGGTAAGGACGCAACAGGGGAGACAGGTGACGGAGTCGGAATTCTTTTGCAGATTTCACATACTTTCTTCTCGAAAGCGGTTAAACCTCTGGGATTCGATTTGCCGAATAGCCGTGACTATGGTGTCGGTATGTTTTTCTTTCCGCAAAATACTCTTGCAAGACGTCAAGCTAAAAAAATGTTTGAAATTATTTGCGATAAGGAAGGTGTACGGCTGCTCGGTTGGAGAGATGTTCCGACCGACAGCACGATTTTGGGCGAAAAAGCCAAGAATACCATGCCGTTCATTGCTCAATGTTTTGTTGAACGACCGTCGAATATATCACGCGGACTTGATTTTGACAGAAAGCTGTATGTGATACGAAGAGTTTTCGAGCAGAGCAATGACAATACATATGTATGTTCATTGTCGTCACGTACGGTTGTATACAAAGGCATGTTCCTCGTAAAGCAGCTCAGAAGGTTTTATCTTGATCTTATGGACGAATCATACGAAAGTGCAATCGCTATGGTTCATTCCAGATTTTCTACCAATACAACACCGAGTTGGGAGAGAGCCCACCCGAATCGCCTTATTTTGCATAACGGTGAAATCAATACAATCAGAGGCAATGCGGACAGAATGCTCGCACGTGAGGAAACAATGCGTTCGACACTGATGCAATCGGATTTGGACAAGGTATATCCGGTTATATCCGCATCCGGCTCGGATTCCGCTATGCTGGACAATACACTTGAATTTCTCGAAATGAACGGTATTCCGTTGCCTCTTGCCGTAATGATAACGATTCCCGAACCGTGGAAAAACAGTACGGACATGACCCGTGAGAAGCGAGACCTTTACAGGTATTACGCAACCATGATGGAACCGTGGGATGGTCCCGCAGCTATTTTATTTTCCGACGGTGATATTATAGGGGCTGTGCTCGACAGAAACGGATTAAGACCGGCAAGATACTATGTGACAAAAGACAGAAGGCTTATCCTTTCATCTGAAGTCGGAGTTCTCGAAATACCGTCAGATGATATTGTATGCAAGTCACGTTTGGAACCCGGTAAAATGCTTCTTGTAGATACGGTTAATAAAAAAATTGTATCCGACGAAGAATGCAAGGAATATTATGCTTCACGTAAACCATACGGTGAATGGCTTGACAGGTATCTTGTTTCACTTTCATCACTTTCGGTACCGAATAAAAAGGTTTCCATGTATACCGCACAGGAAAGAGACAGACTGTGTAAAGTATTCGGTTATACATACGAAGACATAAACGACGCAATTTTACCGATGGCGAAGAACGGAATCGAAGCAACTGCTTCAATGGGATGTGATGTTCCGTTAGCGGTATTATCCGAGAAACATCAGCCCTTATTCAATTATTTCAAGCAGCTTTTCGCTCAAGTGACCAATCCTCCTATAGACTCACTTCGTGAGGAAATAGTAACGGATACTACGGTTTATGTCGGTTCAGATGGAAATTTACTGGAAGAAAAGCCCGATAACTGCAGTGTGCTTCAGATTAACAATCCGATACTGACGTCCGTAGATTTAATGAAGATACGCTCTATGAACAAATCGGGATTTAAAGTATCTACGGTATCATTGCTGTATTATAAGAATACTTCTTTGGAAAAAGCATTAGACAGACTTTTCGTTGAATGCGACAGAGAATACCGTGACGGAGCCAATATTTTGATTTTATCAGACAGAGGTATAGACGAAAATCATGTCGCAATACCGTCACTTCTGGCTGTTTCCGCAATGGAGCAGTACCTCATTCGAACCAAAAAGCGTACATCGGTTTCCATAATTCTTGAAAGCGGTGAGCCGAGAGATGTACATCATTTTGCGACATTGCTCGGTTACGGAGCACGTGCGATAAATCCGTATCTTGCACAGGAGTGTGTTGCTTCGCTTATCGACAGCGGCAGACTTGATAAGGATTATCACACTGCCATAGAAGATTATAACAACGCCATCCTTCACGGTATAGTTAAAATAGCATCTAAAATGGGTATATCGACACTTCAGTCATATCAATCGGCACAGATATTCGAAGCTGTGGGCATATGTAAATCAGTCACCGACAAGTATTTCACGAATACTGTAAGTCCTGTTGAGGGTATAGGTCTTGCGGAGATAAACGAGGGTGTAGAGTGGCGCCATAATCACGCATTTGACCCTCTCGGACTCGGTGTTGATACTACAGCGGACAGCGCGGGAATACATAAGCTTCGTTCGAATAATAATGCCGAGGATCATATGTATAACCCTCAGACAATCATAGCACTTCGCGAAGCTACTCACACAGGTTCATACGAAAGATTTAAAGAATATACCGCTGCGGTTGATGACGAAAGAAAGCCTCATACATTACGTGGCCTTTTGGAGTTTGTATGGGATGAAAACGGAGGAATACCGCTTGATGAGGTCGAACCTGTTTCCGAAATAGTCAAGAGATTTAAAACGGGTGCAATGTCATACGGTTCGATATCGCAGGAAGCCCATGAATGCATGGCTATAGCCATGAATACACTCGGAGGTAAATCAAATTCGGGAGAGGGCGGTGAAAATCCCGCAAGATTCGGGACAATTAAAAACAGTGCCATAAAGCAGGTTGCATCGGGAAGATTCGGAGTGACAAGCGAATATTTATGCAGCGCAAAGGAAATACAGATAAAAATGGCACAAGGCGCTAAGCCCGGAGAAGGGGGACATTTACCCGGAAAAAAGGTTTATCCGTGGATTGCGGAAACACGTTACTCTACACCAGGTGTTTCACTGATTTCACCTCCGCCGCATCATGATATATATTCGATAGAAGATCTTGCACAATTGATATTTGATTTAAAAAACGCTAATCGTGACGCGAGCATATCGGTAAAGCTTGTATCGGAAGCGGGAGTCGGTACAATAGCGTCAGGCGTAGCGAAGGCAGGAGCAGAAGTGGTTCTGATTTCGGGATACGACGGCGGAACAGGTGCCGCTCCGCGAAGCTCTATACATAATGCGGGTTTACCGTGGGAATTGGGACTTGCGGAAGCTCATCAAACACTTGTAAAAAACGGACTGAGGGAAAGAGTAAGACTTGAAACAGACGGAAAACTGATGAGCGGAAGAGATGTAGCCATAGCTTGCATACTCGGCGCCGAAGAATTCGGATTCGCTACCGCACCGCTTGTTTCGATGGGCTGCGTAATGATGCGTGTGTGCAATCTCGATACATGTCCCGTAGGTATAGCAACGCAAAATCCCGAGCTCAGAAAGCGTTTTTGCGGAAAGCCCGAATATGTTATGAATTTTATGAAATTTATCGCCGAAGAGCTGCGTGAAATCATGGCAAAGCTCGGAGTTCATACCGTTAACGAACTTGTGGGACATACCGAAAAAATACGTGTCCGCAGCAAGCTGATAACTCATCGTGCTGAAACGATTGATTTAACGAGCCTTATGGGGGAGAGCAACGGAAGATATTATCATTTTGATAACAGCGCAAAGTATAATTTCGAACTCGAAAAAACAATAGACGAATCGATTTTGATTCCCGAATTCGAAAAATATTTCATGAGCAACCGAAAACATGAAACAAACATTAAGGTATCAAGTACGAACCGCACTTTCGGGACCATACTCGGCTCTGTTATTACAAAAAGATTCGGAAATACTTTAACAGACGACACATATATCATAAATGCAAACGGCGGTGGCGGTCAATCATTCGGAGCATTCCTGCCGAAGGGTTTGACAATCAAGCTTAAAGGTGATTCAAACGATTACTTCGGAAAAGGTTTATCCGGGGGAAAACTTACGGTAAAACCCGAAGATGGTTCGAGCTTTGCGGCAGAAAAAAATATTATTATAGGTAATGTTGCGTTATACGGAGCCACAAGCGGTGAGGCGTATATTAACGGTATCGCAGGTGAGAGATTCTGCGTAAGGAATTCGGGTGCTGTTGCCGTAGTCGAAGGCTGCGGAGATCACGGATGTGAATATATGACAGGTGGCTGCGCTGTGATTTTGGGAAAAACAGGTAAAAATTTCGCGGCCGGAATGAGCGGTGGTATAGCGTATGTTCTCGATACGGATCACGATTTATACCTTAAGCTGAACAAACAAATGGTGACGATGACAGAGATAACGGAGCAGCATGATGCCGATGAACTGAAAAAATTGATTGCTAATCATGTTGCGGAGACAGGTTCAGCTTTAGGAAAAAAAGTACTCGAACACTTTGATGAGTTTTTACCGAATTTCAAAAAAATTATACCCGAGGATTATCGTAAAATGATGATATGCATAGGAAAACTCGAGGAGAAGGGGATTCCTTATGAACAGGCTAAATTAAAAGCATTTTATCTTGCCGAAACTATTAAATAAGAGGAGATAAATTATGGGAAAACCTACGGGATTTTTAGAGTTTAACAGAATATCATCTCCATGTATTCCTGTGTCGGAACGAATTAATAATTTCAACGAATTTCACGCTATTTTGGATTCGGTACAGCGTCGTGAACAGGCTTCGAGATGTATGAATTGCGGGGTACCGTTCTGTCAATCCGGTACTTTATACGGTGGGATGTTCAGCGGATGTCCTTTGCACAATTTAATTCCCGAGTGGAATGATGCTGTATACAACGGAGATTGGCAGGAGGCATTGAAAAGACTGTTGAAGACCAATGACTTTCCCGAATTCACGGGACGTGTGTGCCCGGCTTTATGCGAAGCCGCATGTACATGCGGGATGAACGGAGATGCTGTTACCATCCACGACAACGAGCTTGCCGTTATAGAAGAAGGTTATAAAAACGGATGGATAAAGCCCGAGATTCCGAAAGTTCGAAGCGGTAAGAAAGTAGCCGTAATCGGTTCGGGTCCTGCGGGTCTGACTGTTGCCGAAAGACTTAATAAAAGAGGACACTCGGTCACGGTATTTGAGCGAGCAGCTAAGCCCGGCGGACTATTGATGTACGGCATTCCCAATATGAAATTGGATAAGAGTGTCATCGAGAGACGTGTCAATATGATGCGTGAAGAAGGTGTCGAATTTATATGCGGTGCCAATGTCGGCGTTAATGTTTCTGCTTCCGATATACTTAGCGATTACGATGCTGTAGTACTTTCTTGCGGTGCAAAAACCGCAAGAGATATCAGTGTACCGGGCAGAAATTCGGAAGGTATATATTTCGCCGTAGATTATCTCACATCCGCGACCGAAAAAATCATAGGTGACAGAGAAAATTTCGGTATTGATGCGTTCGGAAAGAATGTTGTTGTAATAGGCGGCGGAGACACGGGAAATGATTGTGTCGGAACCGCTATACGGCAAAAATGCGCATCTGTCGTTCAGCTTGAAATGATGAAAAAACTGCCCGATAAACGTACCGACGGTAATCCATGGCCGCAATGGCCGCGAATCTGTAAGAATGACTATGGGCAGGAAGAAGCGGCTGTTGTATTCGGTCGTGATCCGAGAATATATGAGACAACGGTTAAGGAGATATTATCCGATGAAAACGGGCACATATCGGCTTTGCGGACTGTTAAGCTCAATATGAAAAGGGACGAATCAAGCGGCAGGACAATTATGGAAGAGGTTAGCGGAAGCGAGGAAACAATACCGTGTGATCTTTTACTCATTGCCGCAGGTTTTGTGGGATGTGAGAGCTATGTTGCAGAGGCTTTCGGAGTTCAAAAAAATGCACGTGGTTGTCTTATCAGTGACAGCGGAAAGTATTCAACATCGGTACCTAAGGTGTTTACCGCAGGAGACGCTCATCGCGGGCAATCGTTGGTAGTATGGGCGATAGCCGAGGGAAGGGCATGTGCCGTCGAGGTTGATGAGTATCTTATGGAATACAGCAACATGGAATAAATATAACAAAACCCTCACGAGCGGTGTACGTACAGTACATCACCTGTGAGGGTTGCTGTTTTATATAGATAATTTATCTTGTTGTTTGAGCTTCAACAAGAGAAACACCGCAATACATCTCTCTGAGCTTAGGTTTTTCTATTTTGCCTGTGGGATTGCGTGGAACGTCCGCGAAAATAATCTTTTTCGGGCGTTTGTAGCGCGGCAGACCGAGACAGAATTCATTAATTTCGTCTTCGGTAGCGGTGACGTCGGGTTTAAGCTCAATTATTGCCGCCGCTATTTCACCGAGCCGCGTGTCGGGCAGCCCGATGACAGCCACATCTTTGATTTTATCGTTTTGTCTTAAATAATCTTCGATTTGTACGGGATAAAGATTTTCACCGCCGGTGATAACTACATCTTTTTTACGGTCTACAAGGTAAATAAATCCTTCGCTGTCACGCTTGGCCATATCACCCGTATATAGCCAACCGTTTTTCAGAATCTCGTTTGTAGCGGTCTCGTTTTTATAGTAACATTTCATCACACCGGGGCCTTTTACAATCAATTCACCGACTTCTTCGTCAGCACAGCTGTGTCCGTCGGATCCTACAATGTCAGCTTCCCAAAGGTAACCGGGAACTCCTATGGCACCAACCTTGTCGATATTGTCAACTCCGAGATGAACACATCCTGGGCCGATAGATTCGGACAAACCGTAATTCGTGTCATATTGATGATGAGGGAAAATCGCTTTCCAACGTTTAATAAGTGACGGCGGTACGGGCTGTGCTCCTATGTGCATGAGTCTCCACTGCGACAGACGGTAATCTTCGAGCTTAATGTCGCCTCTGTCAATGGCATCGAGTATATCTTGAGCCCACGGAACAAGAAGCCAAACAATCGTAGCTTTTTCGTTTGATATGGTACGCAGTATCCACTCGGGAGATACACCTTTGAGAATTACGGCACGGCTTCCGCTGATTAAACTGCCGAACCAATGCATCTTAGCACCTGTATGATAAAGCGGAGGTATACATAAGAAAACATCATTTCTGGTTTGACCATGATGATTCTGTTCGGTACGACATGAATTGATTAAAGAACGATGGGCATGAAGTATAGCCTTAGGAAATCCTGTAGTACCTGATGAAAAATAAATCGCAGCATCGTCGTCCTCACTCAAATCGACAGCGGGAGCTGTTGATGAGCAGTATGTAACAAGCTTGTCATAACTTCCCGCGAATTCGGGCGGATTTTTACCTACAAAAAAGTAATCCTTGACAAGCGGCATATCGAGGAATACCGTGGATACACGTTCTGTGAATTCCGGACCGAAAACAAGAACGGATACATCGGCTAATTCGGTACAGTACTTGATTTCATCTGAAGAGTAACGATAGTTCATCGGAACCGCAAGAGCACCTGTTTTGAGTATTCCGAAATAAATCGGAAGCCATTCAAGACAGTTCATCAGTAAAATGGCAACCTTGTCGCCCTTTTCAACACCACGTGTTTTCAGCAGATTCGCAAAACGATTTGCTTTCGTATCGAATTCTTTCCATGTCATTTCACGGCGGTATTTTTCACCCGGTGTCGCTTCGATTAATGAATACTCACGCCAGGTAATATTAACATCGGGCTGATTTGCGGGGTTTATTTCCACCAATGCCACTTCATCAGGATACAGCTTTGCATTTTTTTCGAGAAGATCGGTAATTACCATAATCTCAGCCGTACTGCTATGTGTACGGCTATGCCTCCTTCTAAAATAAGAAATGATTCTTAGATCGGCGGAGAACAAAAAAAGTCCTCTGCCGACTAATCAAGCAGAGGACGGATGTACCGTGTTACCACCTCAATTTACCGCACTTTTACAAGTACAGCCTCAGCAGGCACTTAATAAATAATGCCCCGATATTGTAACGTATATCAGACGTCACAGCCTACACAGGTTATACAAGATATTCAACCCTTCGGTGTGCTGCTACGGAAATGTATTCACACAAGTTAACTTCATCGGTTTTCACCAACCACCGACTCTCTGCAGAGTACCTCATGCTACTTTTTTTCCATCATCGCATTGTAAACATATGTATATGATATCACTGATTACCAAAAATGTCAATAGCAAATTTAAATTTTATTTTCGAAATACTTAACTTCTTCCTGTGACATTACGCGACAGCCGCAGAAACCGTTTTCTTCAAGCTTTGAGAAAAGTTTACCGAGCTTTTTGACGGATTGACAAAGCGTGACATCATATTCACCGCGAAGAGAATCCGCATACTTAAGAGCATCAATGAATTCATCGTCATTGTAGATAACGGCAAATTTTTTCTTCTGAGTGGGAATTTTATAATTCTGTTCGAGAAGAATAGCGCAAAGCCGCTCGAAGCCGATTGAAAAACCTACAGCCGGAATGCTTTCACCGAGGAATTTACCTATAAGGTTGTCATATCTTCCGCCGCCGCCGATAGCACCCTTGAAATCGGGACTCGAAATTTCGAATACGGTGCCGGTGTAGTAACCCTGACCGCGTACGAGTGTCATATCATATGTTACCTCGAATCCGTCGGCGAGAGAATTTGCGGCATCCATGATGTGTCTGAGATTGTCGATACAATCGAGCTTGCCGCAGAGCTTTTCAGCATCATCGAGCGTGAACGGAGAAACACTTATAGAGCTTATCAATGTTTCTGTTTTATTGCGGTCGAATCCTTTTTCAAGGAGTTCGTTTTTGACTCCGTCAAAGTCTATCTTGTCGAGTTTGTCGAGTGAAATGCATATCGAGTCACAGTCAGCTTCGGAAAATCCCGCGCCCATTATAATGGCCTTGAGCAGTCTGCGGTCGTTAATCCTTATTCCGAAACGGGTGAAGCCGATGTTGTGGAGTGCTTTTGCGGTAGTGGTGATGAGTTCGACTTCAGCTGTCCATGAATCCGAGCCGATTATATCGATATCGCACTGGTAAAACTCGCGCATTCTGCCTTTCTGCGGGCGTTCCGCACGATATACTCTGTCAATCTGAATAACTTTGAAAGGGTTTTGCAGCTTGGCACGGTTATTGGAGTAGTAGCGTGTCAGAGGAAGAGTGAGGTCGTATCTCAAACCCATGTCGGCTATTTCTTTTTCATTAACATTATCAGACGAAAGAGCTTCTTCGAGCTTCTCGCCGCGCTTCATGATTTTAAATATTAAGTTGAGATTTTCACCGCCGTCGCTTTTATCGAGATTTTCGATGTCTTCGATTATAGGTGTTGATATTCTCTCGAAGCCGCACGAACGATATGTTTCGAGAATGCTGTTCTGGAGATAGTCGCGTATGAGAACTTCATTCGGAAGGTAATCCGAAGTGCCTTTTACAGGTGTTATTTTCATTGTAATGTTTCCTTTGATGATTTAATAATACATTCTACAACATTTTAATATTTTTGTCAAGTGCTTGATTTTTTATCTTCGGAGAGAAGCCTCAAAGCATCGTATATGCCTCCCAAGTGAACGAGCTCTACTCCGTCCGGAATATTTTTGAGATGTGAACGTTTAGGCAGTGCTATCTTCGTAAAACCTAAACGATATGCTTCATTTACTCTCTGCTCAATTGAAGCGACAGAACGGAATTCTCCCGAAAGACCCACCTCACCGAAAGCAATTACATTATCGGGTACAGGTATATCTCTGAGTGAGGATATCATAGCCAGGCAAGCAGCGGCATCTATCGATGGTTCATCAAGCTTTAAGCCGCCTATTACATTAAGATAAACATCGCAAGCAGAAAATTTCAGTCCGAGTCTCTTTTCAAGTACGGCAAGAAGCAGACACATGCGATTATAGTCTATACCGTTGGATGTTCGTCTGGGGGAGGGAAATACCGTGGGTGTAACGAGAGCCTGTATTTCCGCGATAAGCGGGCGGCTTCCTTCCATTATACATACGGCACAGCTTCCGCTGACACCTATAGGTCTGCCTTCGAGAAGCATAGCCGACGGATTTGCGACCTCTTCGAGACCGTCCTCGCACATTTCGAAAACTCCGATTTCATTAGTCGAACCGAAACGATTTTTTATAGCACGAATTATTCGGTGAGGCTGGCGTCGGTCACCTTCGAAGTACAACACAGCGTCAACCATGTGTTCAAGTACCTTAGGTCCGGCAATACCGCCTTCCTTATTGACGTGTCCGACAATTATTATCGATGTACCGTTGCTTTTCGCACGTTCTATAAGAATCGAAGCACATTCCCGAACCTGCGTGACACTTCCGCTCATCGAAGAAGATGTCTCTGTATATATGGTTTGAATCGAGTCAACAATCATAACGTCAGGTTTGAGTCTATCGAATTCTGCGGTAATTTCCGAAATGTCAGTCGCGGTAAGAACATATACGAATTCTGCGTTTACGCCTAAACGGTCTGCACGCATCTTAAGCTGGACTTTTGATTCTTCACCGGAAACATATAATACGTTACATGAATTACCGATCTGACCGCATAACTGCATAAGTAATGTGGACTTGCCTATACCCGGCTCACCCGCAAGTAATACTACCGATCCTTCGACCATACCTCCGCCGAGCACACGGTCAAGCTCACTTATGCCGGTACTGTGCCGCAGATAATCAGGCATAGTAAATTCACCGAATTTTTGAGCGTGCTCGTAATTTCTGTCAAGCTTAACAGTACCCGATGCACTCTTTGATAAGCTCGATTTAGGTGAAACCTGATATGTTTCTTCGACGAATGTATTCCAAGCTCCGCAGCTCGGACATTTACCCAACCACTTCGAGCTCTGGTAATCACATTCGCTGCAAACATAGACTGATTTTGATGATGATTTCATTGTGCGATTCCTTGTGTTTTTGAATTGTTGTATTGATTTACAAGAAAAACTCCATATCTCTCATTATATCGAGACATACGGAGTCTTTATATGGAATTAATAACCGTTGATTGTACGCTTTGTTCCGCCGATATAGTCTCTTTCAAGCGAAAGAATACCGTTGTCCATGCGGAAGATACGGTCCGCATGATCCGCTATGGATAAGTCATGTGTTACCATGATAAGCGTCTGTCCCATTTCTTCTCTTGTTTTGAGAAGAAGCTTTAAAACTTCATCGGCATTGTTTCTGTCGAGGTTTCCTGTAGGCTCATCCGCAAATACTATATCGGGCATATTAATAAGAGCTCTTGCAATGGCAACTCTCTGCTGCTGACCGCCGGAAAGCTCTGACGGCAGGTGATTGAGTCGTTCTGTCAGCTGCAATGTTTCAACCAGGCGTCGAAGCGTTTCCTGATATGAAAGCTCGGACTTGTTGCACATCATGGTCGGGATGAGTATGTTTTCAAGTGCGGTGAACTGCGGAATAAGGTTATGTCTCTGAAAGATGAATCCCATATTCATGCCGCGGAAACGGCTGAGTTCATCTGCTGACATCTTTGTGATATCCTGACCGCGAATCAATACTCTTCCCGCATCGGCTGAATCAAGGCCCGCACATATATGAAGGAACGTAGATTTACCTGAACCCGATGTACCTATGATCGCAACGAACTCACCGGGCTCGACTTTAATGCTTACTCTGTTTACGGCTGTGATAACCGTATCGTATTGCTTATATTGTTTAATAACGCTTTCGGTTTGCAGCATGTATTCTATTGTATCAGCCATTTTTATAATCCTGACCTTTCACATAATCATTGGATGATTTGTAAGAATTAAATTTAAATTGAAAATTTCGATTAGTTCGTCTGTATCGTCTGTGACGAAAATCTTTGTACCGAACTATCTGAAGAAGACATAATCACATTGAGGATGATATTATTCTTCTCCGGAATATTCGGCGCCCGCTCCGCCGTTCTGAAGTGAGTAGCGGCTCTTGTAATAGCTTCTGTACGGGAGGTATGTAGAGAAGAATCCGCATGCCACAGACATAACGATGCTTGTAAGGATAGCATACCATGGCATATAGAACACATAACGGACATTTTCGCCGGTGAAATACGGCATAACTACATTGTAGATGTAGAAGAGGATATAGCTGCCCGCATAGCTGAGTATTATCGAAACGAACAGCGACATTACAGCCATACACAAGCCGCCCTGCAGATAAATCTGTTTGATTTCCTTCTGTATAGCACCGATTGATTGAAGGATATTGAATTCCTTTTCTCTCTTTGTGTAGTAAAGTGTCTGTGAGAAGAACCATACCAGAGGAGAAATGAGAAGAATAAGCAGAGAAATACAGATATAAAGCTCATTATAGTGCTTATCTGCTGCGATAGCGTTGGTCAATGTAATATCCTTGTTGGATACCTTAACATCACCGTAAGTATGGCTCCAGCTTCTGATTTCGGAATACAGTGCGTTAACTTCTTCTGTTGTTATATCCTTTTCGACATAAACATTGAATGATGTGGCTTTCGGAACTTTTCCCGTGATTGTGTAGTAATCGTCGAAATTCATGAATATGGGAGTGGATCCGGAGGGAATATCATAGATTATCGCGCCGATTGTGAATTCATGGTATTCGTAATGGAAGAAATCAATCTGGTTTTTCAGAAGAGAACGTCCTGTTACATTCGAATCGACAGATTTGATTTGGCCTGTCTTAACGGAAATATATATCTTATCTCCGACATTAAACTTATATGTCGGGACGTTTGATATGGAGTCGCCTATAACAACATAACCCGGCTGAAGAACGCTCGTGACATCTCCTTCGTAATCATAATCCTCGAGGATACGCACCTGCTCGGCGGTCATGGCCTTGTAGACAATGTCGCTTGATACACGCCAGTTCTTGTCGCCTGTGTCAAACTCGGTTCCCGCATAATTAACGAGATTTTTAAATGCACGTACGTTTTTCTTCTCTACTATCATGTGAGAAGCATTTTCGTAGGCTTCCGTGGAGTTATCGTTGATCTCAACCGCATTTACACCGCTCATATTATAAAGCTCTGTGCTCATAAGCTCATCATATTCAAAGCCGGATTCCGAGAGGTTAACCTCGAACTGAGGACGAGGGTAATATAAGTCCGTAGTGTAGATGTCCGCCATGTAGAGTCCCATGATAAACAGTGCACAGAATACGATAGCAGTGCTGAGAAGCTGTATATTGTACTTTCTGAAACGCCAAATCGAATAGAATTCGTACTTTACGGGGAACTTTTCCGCAAAAATATTGAAAGAACGCATAGGGGATGTTACAAGGTTGGAGTTATCTTCCGTAATGATAAGGGACATAGGGTCCTTCACGGACATAATCTTCATAGGTGTCCATACCGAAGCGAGTATTACAATCAAAGTAAACAGGAATATTTTCAGTATCGACAGGCCGTTGAATATAAATCCGTAACCCGAAGCGCTGTACATCAGATACGAGATAAGTGTGGAGATTCCGAGAGACGGAATAAACGTAACAACGAATATAACAAACAGCTCCCAAAATGCGGTGGAGAAGAGCATTTTGAAATCGGCACCGAATGTAAGATATATACCGTACTGGAATTTGTACTGGTTAATCCTGATATTGTACAGTGATGTAAGCAGGAATATCGATACGGCAAGAAGTATTATCGTTACAAAGACAAATGTTGTCGTATTGGCGGCAATATTTTTCGAGAAAGTCATAAGAGGTGTCGTAGCTTTTGTGAACGTTCTGTCCGCATCACCGAGAGCGGCTAAATCGGGCTGATAGCTCTTTTCGAACCTCTTCATGCACTGGTCAAGGTCGCCTGTGAAGTACAGATACACATCATATCTGTTCTCGCCTGTGAGTGAGTTAACGTATTGTTCGGAAGAGACGACTTCGAATATCACATCGCTCTTGAATACCGTTCCCTCGTCTTTAATAAGGTAGCGGGCTTGGTCTTCATTCAATCCCTTGAGCACCATATGATAGTTGTATTCTTCCATAACATGCTGGTATTCGACATTGTTGTTGTTATCCGCCGATACCGACATCATTCCGTAGAGTACCTGAACAATGATTATCGCCATGAAGAAGCAAAAATACTGTTTAAAATTAAAAAATACGCTTTTCCATGCGATTGTCAGGCTTCTTTTTAGGTATTCGAATATTTTTTCCAAAACTGAAAACGACAGTATTCAAACCGCATACTCGCAGCTCAAAATCTGCCTTCCTCCTTTGCTTTGCTCAAATACATAGTTATCAACGATTATTATAACATGAATTATTTTAAAAATATATTATATAATTGTGAACAACATAAATTTATTCATTTTTAGTAATACAAAAATAACAGTCATTTTTGTACATATTGTCTATTGTAGTTATTTTGTGTCATTATTAAGAATTTTGCGAACTGACAATTTGGTAATATCCGCAAAAAAGCACGATTTGATGCCGTGTGATATCGATGAGACAAAATGATACCGTAAAAAAACAAACTCAAAGTCATGTTAACACATTACCTTGAGTTTGTTTTCGTTCGATGGTGTGTTTATTGCCGGCAGTTAATCATAACCGCGAAATATAATCCTTCAGCCATATTATCGCTTCCGAATATCCTTCGATTCCGTGTCCCGAAATGGTTTTCTCGGCCGCAAGAGAAACATAAGAAATCCGACGAAACTGTTCTCGATTGTTGACATCGGAAATATGTACCTCGACAGTCGGAATATTTACCGCTTTTAATGCATCGAGTATAGCAACACTTGTGTGGGTATACGCCGCGGGATTTATGACTATTCCGTCGAATCTGTTGTATGCCGCTTGTATTTTATCGACAATGTCACCTTCGTGATTCGATTGATAGCATTCATATTCGATATTGTTTTCGGAGCAGGTTTTGTCCACTAACGATAGCAGGGTATTGTAATCCTGCTTTCCGTATATATCAGGCTCTCTTATCCCGAGCATATTTATGTTCGGACCGTTTATTATAAGTAATTTCATTGTTGCATTATCCTCACTGAGTCAGCGCTTCTTTAAAATATCGATTATATCATCGGATGTAGTATCGGAATCTCCGTATATATCATATATCACATCTGCCGCGTACATATATAACGGAAGACGTTTTGCATACAGAGACTGCAGATCATTTGCGAGAGAAACAGGTCTTCCTTCCTTCGGCAGGGAGGAGACATCACGCCTGAGAAAAACTACGGTACTGTTTTCCTTTATTAGGTTGCAGTTGTCGTGGCGTGTGACCACGCCTCCGCCGCATGAAATTACCAATCCCGACATTTTAGAGTACTCAGCGAGGACATTGTGCTCGATATTTCTGAAATATTCTTCTCCGTGCTCCGAGAATATCAGCGGAATCGTCGTACCGCTTCGCTTTACGATTTCCTCGTCAATATCTATGAATTTACGATTGAGCTTTTCGGCGATTAATTTGCCGTTTGTTGTTTTACCGACACCCGGCATCCCGATCAGCGTGATATTTTTTGTCTCGAATTCAATCAAAGATGTAATTTTGTCTATGATTTCGTTTTCGATTTTTCGTCCCGTAAAAAGCTCTGATGCTGCTTTTGCCTGAGCGACAAGCATGCACAATCCCGAAATACACGGTATACCTTTTTCTTCGGCTTCCAAAATCAGAGCGGTTTTCGAAGGATTGTATATCATGTCGACAACACCGCACAAGTTCGGAAAACAGTCGAGAGATACCGGAGAATCACCGTTGTTCGGAAACATTCCCACGGGAGTGGTGTTGATAATAATATCACAGTCGAAATGAACGGCAATGTTGTCGTAGTTATCCTTACCGTGACGGGAGATGATTACAACCTCTCTCGCATCTCTGTCAGCCGCTACCGTGCGTGCGGTCATAGAAGCTCCGCCGCTGCCGAGAATAAGCACTTTTTTACCGCCGATATTAATTTCGCCTTTGTCAATCATGTAAGAAAAACCGTAGTAATCTGTGTTGTCACCTTTGAGCCTGCCATCCCGCATGTGAGTTACGGTATTAACCGAGCCGATTCTCAAAGCTTCGGGTGATATAACGTCAAGATACCGCATGACTGTTTTCTTATATGGGATTGTTACATTCAGAGCATCGTAATCACCTGCTTTTATGAATGTGCCGACATCGTCTTCGTCAAGCTCTATAAGCCGGTATTCATAATCGCCGAGGTGTGAATGTATTTGCGGTGAATAACTGTGTCCGAGCGGTTTGCCTATAAGACCGCATCTTAGTTCGTTTGATTCTTTCATTATTATCGATAACCTCAGATTATTTTTCTGTTTCTCCGTTATCAAGCATCGTGTCGAATATTGCCGCCGCGCACATAGCTTCCACAACGGGTACCGCGCGCGGAACAATACACGGATCATGACGTCCTTCTACGCTTATTACGGTATTTTCGTGTGTTGTGAGATCGACTGTTTCCTGCTGCAGTCCTATCGAGGGTGTCGGTTTTACGGCGCATCGGAATATGAGAGGCATACCGTCTGTCATTCCTCCGAGAATTCCGCCGCAGTTATTGGTCTTTGTGCGAACAACACCGTTGTTATAGTAGAATGGATCGTTATTTTCCGAGCCGTACATATCTGTGGAAGCGAAGCCCGCTCCGAATTCGATTCCCTTTACTGCGGGAATCGAAAACATCGCGGCGGAAATACGCGACTCCATACCGCAGAACATATGCTCACCGAGACCCACAGGTAATCCTATGACGGCACATTCGATAACTCCGCCTACGGAATCCTGCTGCATTTTCGCCCCGTCTATGATTTTCAGCATGTTATCGGCTGATTTTGAATTGAGAACAGGAAGACTGTTCGAGAGAACGGTGTTGAAATCGTCAAGGCACACATCTACGGGATCAAAACGGTAATCAAGAGCGCTTCCTATGGATTCAATATGAGCGCAAATATAAATACCGCGCTTTTCGAGCTCATTCTTGAGTATGCCTCCGACAGCACATATAGGAGCCGTCAGTCTACCGGAAAAATGACCGCCTCCGCGAAGATCCGCTTTTCCTTCCGATTTGATTATCGCGGGATAATCGGCGTGTGACGGACGTGGCTTAGAGACGATTTTCAGGTATTCATCGGAATGCGCATCCTCGTTTTTTATGATGATTTTGAGTGTTTCACCGGTAGTAATGTTATTACCGTCCAGACCGCTTATAAATATCGGAATATCACTTTCCTTGCGTGTTGTTGAATATTTACCCTGTCCGGGAGCTCGCCTTTGCATAAAAGTCAGAAGCTTGTCGGTGTCAACCGATATATTCGCGGGGATTCCGCATACTGTTGCACCTATCTCGGGGTCATGAGACCCGCCGAAAACCTCTATTTTAATGTTTTTTCCGTACGATGTCATATAATCCTCCTGTAGGATACGCAGAATAAATTAATTTACACTGATTTCAAGGTTGAAAATCGAAGAAACTATGCTTTCAATTAATACAGAGCTTTCCGAAGTCATCGAAAAAGCTCGGATATGATTTCGAAACCGCTTCACAATTTTTAATTGTAACGGGTGAATCGGCGAGTATTGAACCTGCTGCCGCCGCCATAACAATTCGGTGGTCGTTGAATGAGTCTATGACGATATTGTTTCTTTCGGTTATTCCGCCGCGGATCGTTATTACATCGTTATTTACCGAAATGTTTCCTCCGAAAGCTGTTATCATCTCACATATAGATTCGATTCTGTCACTTTCCTTGAACCTGAGTCTTCCGCAATTCCGTATAACGGTGTCTCCCTCGGCTGACATGGCCACAATCGACATTATCGGTACGAGATCGGGTATATCCGATGCGTTCAGCTCAATACCGTGAAGCTTTGATTTTTTCACGGTAACACTGCTGTTGCCGATTGCCACATTCGCTCCGAATTCGGAAAGAATATCGACTATTTTACGGTCACCTTGAGCCGATGCCGTGTTTAAACCCGTAACGGTTATTCCGTCATTGTGTGTGTTGTCCGCAATGGTACCCATGGCAAGCATGAACGCCGCGTTTGACCAGTCACCTTCAACAGCTGTAATCGAAGGCGAACGTGGTTTGCCGCACACGGTGTAAGCATGTTCTTCTTCGGAAACAATTACACCGAATGACGCAAGCACCTGTATTGTTAAGTCGATATAAGGTTTCGACTCGATATTTCCTTCCAATATTATAACACTTTTCGTGTCGAAATAGGAGAGGGAAAGCATTAATCCCGTCGTGAATTGAGATGAGACGGAACCGTTCATGGTATATGTGCCCGGTGTGATTTTGCCTTTGATTTTTAATGGGTTCGATGTAAATCGCGCACCGTGTTTCTCAAGCTCATCTGTGAGAGGCGAGAGAGGACGAGACGAAAGTCTTCCTTCCGTTACGAATTCGGTTTCGGTTCCGAGAGCCGCGGCAATCGGAATCAGAAAGCGTAAAGTCGAACCCGATTCACGAGGGTGAAGGATAGCTTCGGTCGGAGCTGTTTTTATCGGTGTTACAATAAATCCTTCGTCGGTACAATCGATCGCGGTTCCGAGTGAGCGTAGACATGATACAGTTGCTTCAATATCATCACTCAAACGTGAAGAGCATTTTATAATGGTTTGTTTATCGGCAAGAGCAGCACAGATAAGTATTCTGTGTGCATACGATTTTGAAGCGATAGCACTGATTGTACCGTGCGGTTTCGGCGAAAGGAGTGTTATTTCCATCGGAACTCTCCCGTAATGACTTTTTCGATATCATCGAAATTGATTTTCATAAGATCGCATTCGCCGATTTTACGCGGAACAACCAATGTTATTTTATCACC
The DNA here is from genome assembly GCA_963642885.1 of bacterium. Taxonomy (GTDB): domain Bacteria; phylum Bacillota; class Clostridia; order Oscillospirales; family CAG-272; genus UMGS1696. Next base: position 35,779 of record CAVIJI010000008.1, on the reverse strand, counting down.
GTTTCTCTTCTTATCACGCGATGATGCTGAAATCAAATCGGCTGTTTTGTATTTCCGATAAATAAACGGGTCGAGCGAATATTTTTTCAGAAGCTTTTCAAGACGGATAAGGCTGTTTCTGTCGCATAATCCGCACCTGACAGCACTTTCGGTAATGAAATACATTCCCGACGCAACGGCATGACCGTGAGATACGGTGAACCCCGATAGGGCTTCTATACCGTGACCGAATGTATGACCGAGATTAAGCTTTTGTCTTTCGCCCTTGTCGAGATAATCTCGGGAAACCACATCTACCTTGTCTTTGATGCACTCTGCAGTGATGACGTCTATGTCGGAAGACAGGTTATCGGACTGTTCGAGAAGCGAAAACAGTGCGGTATTTCCGAGCACACCGTATTTTATTACCTCTGCCATACCATCGGAAACAAATTCGTTCGGCAGAGTGGAGAACAATGTCGGGTCGCTGAGAACGAGAGACGGTTCATGAAATGCACCGACAAGATTTTTTCCCTCGGGTATATCAACGGCGGTTTTTCCGCCAACGGAGGAGTCAACCACCGCGAGAATCGAAGTCGGTACCGAGACATATCTTATGCCTCTCAGATATACCGCAGATGCGAATCCCGCAATATCTCCTACAACTCCACCCCCGACCGCGACGATTATATCACCTCTAGTGAGACCTTCGTTCGCGGCATGGCTTAATATATTGCCGAGTGTATTAAGGTTTTTGCTTTTTTCACCATGTTCGAAAACAAAGGCTTTCACGGGAATAAATCCCGCCTCGGTAAGGCTTATTTCGACCGTTTCGTGATACAGGTTATACACGTTATCATCTGAAATAACAAGAACCTTGCAGTCGTGCGTGCCGATTGCATTTTGAATGTGCTCACCGAGGTGAGAGAGGGAATTGCGTGCGATTATAATGTTGTAATTTCCGGCATTGATTATTTTCATAAATATTCAGGTGAATGCGGATTACTTTACCGCTTCAAGCACGCGTTTTGTTGTACACATTACGTCGTCGAATTGTTCGGGTGTCAATGACTGAGCACCGTCACAGAGAGCGGCTTTGGGATTGTTGTGTACCTCTATCATAATACCATCCGCACCGCATGCGGCAGCTGCGAGAGCCATCGGCTTAACCAAACGTGATAATCCCGTTGCATGGCTCGGGTCGACAATAACGGGAAGGTGTGAGAGCTCGTGAAGCATGGGAACAGCTGACAGATCGAGAGTGTTTCTCGTGTATGTTTCAAATGTTCTTACACCGCGTTCGCAAAGAATTACATTTTCATTTCCGCCTGCCATGATATATTCGGCGCTCATAAGAAGTTCCTTTAACGTATTGGCAAGACCACGCTTAAGCAAAATAGGTTTTCTTATTTTACCGAGTTCCTTAAGAAGCTCGAAGTTCTGCATATTTCTTGCGCCTACCTGGATAATGTCGACATCCTCGAATAAAGGAAGGTGGTTTGCGTTCATAATTTCAGTGACGATCGGAAGACCGGTTTCCTTTTTCGCTTCAAGTAAAAGCTCTATACCGTCGGCTCGCAAGCCCTGGAAGTCGTAAGGAGAAGTGCGTGGTTTGAATGCTCCGCCGCGAAGTATCGTTGCTCCCGATTTTTTTACGGCTTTGGCGACCTCGAGTATTTGTTCTTCGGATTCAACAGAGCAGGGACCCGCTATTACCGTGAAGTTTTTTCCGCCTACCGAGGTTTTACCCGAGATATCGATTATAGAGTCGTCGGGATGAAATTTACGGTTAGCACTTTTGAACGGGTCGGAAATATGCTTTACGCTCTCGACTATATCAAGGCCTGCCATTAATTCGGCATCGATTTTTGTGGTATCTCCTATAAGGCCTACAACTGTTTGGAATTCACCGACATATACATGCACATCGACTCCCTGAGCCTTAATCCATTCACAGAAGCTGTCTGTCTGATTTTTCGAAACTCCTCTTTTTAATACGGCTATCATAATAATTTATCTCATTTCTTTTAATTTTAAAATTTTATCTCACAGTCTGGTAATAATCGGTTGTACTCAAAAAATAAAACGGGCCAATCAGTGTTAATACTGAAAGCCCGTTTTTAATATAAGTTTTAAAAACAAAATTCCGGCAAAAACACTCTTACTATTTCCTGCAGGTAAAAAAGTAAGAGTAAAAAAAGAAATATGCAACTGCCGCAATATTGTTCTTCATCACGATTAATCCTTTGCTTAAGATGGCTTAATTTTAGCACACATTATTCGCAAAGTCAATATGTGTTTATGTTTTTTTACCGTGAAAACGGTGAATTTCGATTTTGAACAAATTGACGGCTGAAAAAAATCGGTTGTTTGTCGAAAAATTATCGTGTGAAATTATTCGTTTGTGCGGTTTGATAATGGAGTACGAATAATTCTTATTGCATTCTCCCGACGGATGTGTTAATATATTGAAAAGAAAGAATAAAATATGATAAAAAGTACAACATTATGATAAATAATTCCGATAAAGAAAATAAATATACCCTCTCGTCTTCCGTAAGTATACTTAAAGGTGTCGGTGAAACGAGATATAAGAGTCTCACGGCAATGAATCTGGAAAGCCTGTATGATCTTGTGAACTGTTTGCCGAGAGCCTATCAGAACCGCGGGGATACGGTACAAACCGCAGAAATCAAAGAAAAGCTTGCCCGGGGAGAGAGCGGCATTTTTTCCGTTGTATTAACCGTATCAAACGAACCGAATGTGAGAATGATACGCAGAGGGATGACATTGATGAAGTTCAGTGCTTTCGATGAAAGCGGAACGATACACATAACCTATTTTAATCAGCAGTACTTAAAAAACACTATACATATCGGCTCTGTTTTTCGCTTTTTCGGTAAGATTGTGCATGAAAACGGTGCTCTCACAATGAATAACCCGATAGCGGAGCCTTATTACAGCGGTGCCGTACTGCCTGATATCGTACCTGTGTATCCGCTTACCGCGGGAATAAAGCAGAAATTTATGTCTGGAATAATCTCGGAAGCGCTGAGATATATCTCACAGGAGCTCAGAGAATTTTTACCGCCCGAAATGCTGACTGAGCTTGCTTTGCCTACGTATTCATATGCACTGAATACGATACATCATCCATCGTCGATAGAAGATATTGAAAAAGCAAAAAGACGATTGACATTCAATGAGCTTTTTATGATGATGTTATCTGTAGATGTAAAAGGTGAAATCGGAAAAAAAAGCAATAGTATTCCGATGAGTAATACGGAAATACATGAGTTTACCGATATTTTACCGTACGAATTGACGTCGGCTCAGAAAAGGTGCGTGTCGGAAATACTGTCCGATATGTCGGGAAAGTATCTCATGAACCGTATTCTCACGGGAGATGTGGGAAGCGGAAAGACGGTTGTTGCCGCCGCCGCATGTTATACGGCGATTAAAAACGGATACAGAGCCGCGGTAATGGTTCCGACGGAGATTTTAGCGGAGCAGCATGCGAATGATTTGGGTGCACTGTTGGAACCGCTTGGGATTAAGTGTGCTCTTCTTACGGGTTCGACAAAGAAAAAAGCGAGGGATATGATTCTTAAGGGATTAAGGGATGATAATCCATTGGATGACAGAATAGATATAATCATAGGTACACAGGCACTTATATCCGATGATGTCGTACTCGATAATTTGGGAATCGCTGTTATAGACGAACAGCATCGCTTTGGTGTAACCCAACGTGCGGCTTTATTCGAGAAGGCGGAAAATGTACATTGTCTTGTAATGAGTGCCACTCCGATACCTCGTACAATGACATTGGTTTCATATGGAAGCATTGCCGTTTCACGCATAGACGAGCTGCCGAAAGGCAGACAAAAGGTAGATACGTTTACGGTCAACGAAAGCTATCGACAACGACTCAATGCGTTTATAAAAAAACAGGCAGATGAAGGGCATCAGACGTATGTGGTATGTCCCGCGGTGGAGGAGAACACGGATAAAAACGAGGATACCGAGAATATAGGCGACATAATGCTTCTCGAAAACAGCCGGCAAGGTGAAAAACTGCCGATGAAAGCAGCTGAAACAATGGCGGTATATTTATCCGAAGCATTGCCCGAGTTGAGAATCGGACTGATTCACGGCAGAATGAAAAACGGAGCACGCGAAGAGGTTATGCATGAGTTCGAGAGGGGAAATATAGACGTACTCGTTTCGACTACCGTAATCGAGGTCGGTGTCAATGTACCGAATGCTTCGCTCATGATAGTGGAAAATGCCGAGAGATTCGGACTTTCACAATTGCATCAGCTTCGCGGCAGAGTAGGACGAGGCAGCGTGAAATCGTATTTTATTCTTGTTTCGGATGCGAAGGATGCTGTTTCACGCAAACGTCTTGATGCAATAAAGAGTACTTCCGACGGATTTGAGATAGCAGAGTATGACCTTGAGCAGAGGGGCCCCGGAGATTTCTTGTCGGACAGCGGTATTATCCGTCAAAGCGGAGAGCTTAACCTGAATCTCGCATCCTCATGCACCGATACCGAGATGATAGAAAAAGCCGCATACTACGCCGAGAAGATAGCATCGGAGGATCCGTACCTGAAAAACGAAAAGTATAAAGAGCTTCGAATACAGTTAAAACGTTTTAATTCCAAATCCGTTAAAACCGTAAACTGACGGCGAAAAATCGATTTATTAAATATGTTTATAAATGTCGGCAAATAAATTTTCTGATAATCAAGGAGGAATTTATGGAAAGCAAAACCACAAAATCGGATATGCGGCTTATCGAAAAAGGCTTCATACATACATCCGAAGAAAGTGATATGTATGACATTCCGCTTACATTTAAGTTAGGAGAGCGGACGATTTGCGGCATTCCGAGTACAATGAAACGGAGCTGTACACGTGAAACAGTAGACGCGAACATTACACGATACGAATATATCGGAGTATGTGAAGAATGCGGTCTCGAAATCAAGGCGGTACATCTCGAATATCACGATTATGCGGTATCGGAATGGGTGGCTGAATTTCAAAATAACGGAACAGAGGACACTCCCGTAATATCCGACATTATGCTCGGCGGAAATATTGTCGGAAATTTCACCGAATTTGTTCACGGGAATGGAGATACGTGCGACGAGAGTGGGTACGAATGGTTCCGCGATGCACTTCATTCCGAGAAAATGCAAATTAATCCCACAGACGGCAATTCATGCAGAGGCGCATTCCCGTATATGAAGCTTGTATTCGATTCGTTTGTTTGCCGTGCCGCAGTGGGATGGAGCCAGATGTGGAAAGCTGTTGTAAAACGTACCGAAAACGGTGTGGATTATCGATGCGGACAGCTGAGATGTCATATGAAGATACATCCCGGTGAGAAAATGCGCACTCCTTCTTTGACACTGATGTTTACCGAAGGTGATGAAACGCGTTCATGCAATCAGTGGAGAAGATGGTATATGGCACATATAATTCCCAGAAGCAACGGGCATACGCTTGATCCGTCTCTTTGCCTGCACTATTGGAGCTGTGAAGGAAAACCGGAGCATACAGCTGCTACGGAAAAAAATCAGGTTAACGCAATACATGAATATATCCGTAAAGGATTGAAACCCGATATATGGTGGATTGATGCCGGATGGTATAAATGTGATTACAACTGGCCTCATATCGGTACATGGAAACCTGATCCGGAGAGATTTCCGAACGGATTTGAACCGATAGGAAAGTTATGCGATGAGAACGACATAAAGCTTCTTGTATGGTTCGAACCCGAAAGAGTAGCCGAAGGTACTGAGCTGTACAAAGAGCATCCCGATTGGCTGCTTTCACCCGATGTAAACAGTTATGACAAGCTGCTCGATTTGGGTAATCCCGCGGCGAGAAAGTGGATAACAAACAGAGTGGATTCGATAATCAAAGAAGGACACATCAGAGTATACCGTCAGGATTTCAATTTCGATCCGAAGCCTTGTTGGATAGATGCCGAAGAAGAAGATCGTATAGGCGCAAGAGAAAATCTGCATGTGCAAGGGTATCTCGAATACTGGGATGAGCTGAGAGCACGCAACCCCGGACTCATTATAGACTCATGTGCTTCGGGCGGCAGGAGAAACGATATTGAAACCATGAAACGTGCGGTTCCGCTTCACTATACCGATGTAGGATACGGCAAACATGAAATTAAACAGAAGCAATTCAGGCAAATGCACGAGTGGATTCCTTATTTCCGTTCACACAATATGTCATGGGATAGGGAAGACGTCGAAAAGAGCGGCGGCACATGGACGCAAAACGACGATTTTTCGTTCCAGAATGCAATGGTGCCCGCTGCGACATATATGACGTGGTTCGATGCTTCTGATGATGAGTTCGCTCGTTCGATAGCCGCAGAGAAGATATGGAGAAGGGCGGCACGGTTAGCTCTTCAGGGGGATTATTATCCTCTTACCGAATGCCGCAAGGACAGACACGACTGGTATGTATGCCAGTTCGATGACAGTGACAATAAATGCGGATTCATCCAGTTTATTCGAAATATTTTCGCTGAAAATGAAACATTTACCGCGCATATACATGTGGAAGAAGGTAAAACATATGTGTTTGAAAATTCTTCAGACGGTAAAACTTTCGAAAAAAGCTCGGATGAACTTGCGGACGGCCTTACGGTAAAGCTTGCACCGAGAGAGGGTACCGTGATTTTCTACAGCATAAAATAAAAAAAACAGTGTATTTCGCATACTATTAAGTATAGCGAAATACACTGTTTTATCATTACATGCTTTCGTGGAATGTACGTTTGATTACTTCAAGCTGCTGTTCGCGTGTGAGTCGGTTGAAGTTTACCGCATAACCCGATACACGTATAGTCAGTGTCGGATATTTTTCGGGGTGTTCCATTGCATCCTCGAGTATTTCACGGTTCATAACGTTTACATTAAGATGATGTGCTCCCTGCGCAAAGTATCCGTCGAGAATTGACACGAGATTCTTTGTGCGGCTTTCGTCTGTTTTACCGAGAGCGGCGGGAACGATAGAGAATGTGTTTGATATACCATCCTGGCATACCGCGCGATACGGTATTTTTGCGACTGAGTTAAGCGAAGCGAGAGCTCCGTATACATCACGGCCGTGCATGGGATTCGCACCCGGTGCGAAAGGTTCTCCCGCGTTCCTTCCGTCGGGAGTAGAGCCTGTTTTTTTACCGTACATTACATTGCTCGTTATTGTAAGCGCGGAAAGGGTGTGCATCGCACCGCGGTAGAGGGGGTGCTTTTTCAATTCCGCAGAGAAATAGGAAACAATTTCTACCGCTATATCATCAACGAGATCATTATCATTGCCGTATTTGGGAAAATCTCCTTCGACATCAAAATCGACGGTTATTCCGTTTTCGTTTCGTATCGGTTTAACCTTTGCGAATTTGATTGCCGACAGCGAATCTGCTGCGATAGACAAGCCGGCTACACCGAATGCGGCAAGTCTATCTACCAAGGTGTCGTGGAGTGCCATCTGACTGCTTTCGTATGCGTATTTATCGTGCATGTAGTGGATAATGTTGATTGTGTCGACATAAAGCTCCGCGACATATGCAAGAACTTTCTTGTAGTTTGCCAATACCTTGGAGTATTCCAATACCTCGTCATTATCCTTTTCGATTTCGGGAACAACCTTTATGCCTTTGATTTCGTCGACGCCTCCGTTTATTGCGTATAAAAGGCTTTTAGCCAGATTTGCTCTCGCACCGAAGAATTGCATCTGTTTACCTACAGCCATTGCGGACACACAGCATGCAATGCAGTAATCATCACCGTACATGGGACGCATTATATCGTCGTTTTCGTACTGAATCGAGTCGGTGTCAATGCTTATTCGAGCACAGTAATCTTTGAAGGCTTTCGGAAGAGCTTTGCTCCAGAGTACGGTTAAATTAGGCTCGGGTGCGGTTCCGAGGTTGATTAATGTGTGAAGATAACGGAAAGAGTTTTTGGTGACTAAAGTACGTCCGTCAACACCCATTCCGCCTATCGATTCCGTTACCCATGTCGGGTCGCCGCCGAACAATTCATTATATTCGGGTGTTCTGAGATGCCTGATTAAACGAAGCTTTATTATGAACTGGTCGATAAGCTCCTGCGCATCCTTTTCGGTAATCAATCCGTTTTCGATATCACGCTGAATGTATATATCAAGGAATGTCGATGTTCTACCGAGAGAAGTTGCGGCTCCGTTGTTTTCTTTTGTTCCCGCTAAGTACGCGAGATAAAGATTCTGTACGGCTTCACGCGCGTTTTCGGCAGGTTTTGATATGTCACAGCCGTATGTGAGTGCCATTTCCTTCATTTCGTTAAGCGCACGTATTTGCATCTGTACTTCTTCTCTGAGGCGGATGCGTTCGTCGGTCATCGGGCCGTCAAGCAGATCGAGATCCTTTTTCTTTTCTTCAATCAGAAAATCGGTACCGTATAACGGAACTCTTCTGTAGTCACCTACGATTCTTCCTCTGCCGTATGCATCGGGGAGACCTGTGAGCAATCCGGCCGTTCTCGCAAGTCTTGTACGTTTCGGATACGCATCGAAAACACCTTCGTTGTGAGTTTTGCGGTATAGCTTAAAGTGCTTTTCGATTTCGGGATTAAGATGATAGCCGTACTGTTCGAGAGCAGACTCCGCGTTCCTCATTCCGCCGAACGGATTTACTATCCTTTTCAGAGGAGCATCTGTTTGCAGACCTACGATAACCTCGTTGTCACGGTCGATATAACCGGGCGCGAAATTGTTGATTCCCGCTACGGCATTAACCTCGACATCTATAATTCCCTTGTTGATTTCTTCCTTAATCAGTGCTTCGGCTTTTTCCCATATTTTCGATGTTTTTTCGGAAATTCCAGAAAGAAAGCTTTCATCACCCGAATATGGGGTGTAATTCTTTTGTATAAAGTTGCGTACATTGACGAGATGGCGCCATTCTCCGGTTTTAAATCCGCTCCATGCACTGCAGTTTACATCAATACTCATTGTAACCTCCGTAAGTTTTACGACAAACAGTTTTTATTAAGTCTGTCGTTCCAAATGTTTATGTTTTCGTTTTTTGTCGGCTGAAGGCCTTTAAGCTTGTACTCGATTCCCATGGCAGCGTATTTGGATTCGCCGAGATTGTGATACGGCAGTAGTTCAACACGCTTTACATTTTTTAAAGTCCTGATATAAGCCTCAAGCTTCTCGAAATGCTCGATACTGTCGGTAATTTCAGGAACAACTACGTGCCTTATCCAAAGAGGAATACCGAGCCTTTGTGCGGAATCGAGGAATAACAGTGTACGCTCGATAGGCTGCGACGTGATTGTTCGGTACATAACCGAGTCATAATGCTTTACATCGTAAAGTATGAGATCGGTATATTTCAGTATTTCGTCGTAATCACCGTTTCCGCACCCGGATGTGTCAAGACATGTATTAATTCCATTGCTTCTGCATAATTTAAGACATTGTGCAAGGAATTGCGGCTGCGCAAGCGGTTCGCCGCCCGAAAAAGTAACACCTCCGTCATTTCCGTAGTATACTTTGAATCTAAGCAGCTTTTTTAAAATATCCTCGGGAGACATGGTGTTCGCTTCACCCGTTTTCCAAGTGTCGGGATTGTGACAGTAGATACATCTCATGGGACATCCCTGCATGAATACGACACTGCGTATACCGGGGCCGTCAACAAGTCCCATGGATTCGAATGAGTGGATATACCCGAGCATCACAGTATCCTTTCTGTTGCGAGAACTAAAAAAGCCGACGTCCGAGCGAAGGTGCCCAGACGGTCGGCTAATATACAATCATACTCCACGCGGTTCTTCCATATTATGCAAAGCACAATATATGGTGTTTCCGCATCATCCGTCAGTCATATGATGTATTTATTGTATCAGAAAACGAATTTCGTGTCAATGGAAGATTGATAGAAAAAACGAATAAAAGAGGAGTCAAAACTATACTGTTTTCATGAACAACAGTCGTTTGACGCTACTGTGTTAAAGCTCGATGAGCTCATACTCGCGGGAACCGAAACCGAGAGCCGAAGCGGCTTCGATTGTGTGAATGCCGTTTCTGGTTTCTATTCTTTCGATGAGATGATCCTTTCCGGGAGCATCTGAGGAATACACAAGGTCAATACAAGCCTGATCGATTGCTATCGGGTCTACAGACGCCAGAATTCCGATGTCGGGCATACAAGGATCTTCGGCTATGGCACAGCAGTCGCAGTCAACGGACATGTTCTTCATGACGTTTATATACGCGGATTTGCCGCCGAAATACTTGACAACGGAATAAGCGGCATCGGCCATTGATTCGAGGAATAAGTCATGCTCCGCTGTCCAAAGCTTTGCGGGATCTCCGGCACCGTGAATATAAGCTTTACCGAATGAGGAGGCTACGCCTATTGAAAGCTGCTTCAGAGCTCCGCCGTAACCACCCATGGGGTGGCCTTTGAAATGTGAGAGAACAAGAAGCGAATCATAGTTTTTGATATGGCAGCCGACATAATTCTTTTTTATGATTTTTCCGTCGGGAATATCGAGAATCATATCGTCTCCCTCACCGTCGAGAAGGTCCACGTTAAAGTACTTGCTCCAACCGTGTTTTTCGAGTGTTTCGAGATGCTTCTCGGTAGTGTTTCGCGAGCCTTCATACGCGGTATTGCACTCGACAACGACTCCACCGTTCTTTTTGATTACGTCATTCCAAAATTCGGGGCCGAGGAAGTTTTGGTTTCCGACTTCTCCGCTGTGGAGTTTTACGGCTGTTTTGCCGCTGAGATTCTCACAAATCAAGTCGTACATTTCAGAGACTTTTTTCGGTGTGATTTCGCGAGAAAAATAAACCTTTGATTTCATTGTATAATCTCCTTTTCGCGGTATTATTATATTGTGGTAATCTGATTTCGATTTAAGAAGGTCGGTTTAGAAATTAATAACGCCGAGATGCTCGAGGAGTACCTTGATTCCTATGAGAATAAGTATAACACCGCCCGCTATTTCGGCTTTTTGCTTGTAGCGCATTCCGAATAGATTTCCGATTTTCAAACCTACTCCCGATAGAATGAACGTTGTCGCACCGATGAATGATACGGCTGCGGCGATATTAACATCGGGAAGAAGAGCAAACGTGATTCCGACCGCAAGGGCATCGATACTTGTAGCCAAAGCGAGCAGAAGCATTGTCTTGAAAGAGAAAGAATCGTTGGCACCTTCGGTGTCGTTCGAGAAGCTCTCGCGTATCATATTTGCTCCGATTAACGCAAGCAAAACGAAAACGATCCAGTGATCAACCGCGGTGATGTATTGCTCGAATGATGAACCGAGCAAATAACCGATTGTCGGCATTAATGCCTGAAAACCACCGAACCAAAGTCCGATAATCAGAAAATGCTTGGGTCTTATATCCTTGGTGGAAAGCCCTTTACATAGCGAAACAGCAAAAGCATCCATTGAAAGCCCGACGGCAATCAGAAATAATTCAAACAGTCCCATACTTTACACTCCGATAAAAATAATATTTTGGCGTGGGCATAAAAAAAGACACAAGTACAGCCTCACACCGTACCCGAGTCTCGTTATTTAAGGCAAGCCAGACTGCAATGAGTCGGTGTGTTGACTTGACACGCTGAATGCGCTATCTACTCCCTGGGTATTTCTGTTATGTTATCATAACAATCGGCTTGTGTCAATATGAAAATGCCATTTTTAAACAAATGTTAACAATGTAGCACTGTGCGGTTATAGGGTATCATGAAAAGAGTACTATTGCAAAAAAACAATTAATTTGATATAATTAATGATGAACTGATTAAATCAACCTTAAATCGGCGTTTTCTTAAGCTGACGTTGGTTTGATGCGGCAGTGATTGTATATACGGAATAGCGAAAGAGGTTAATCATGACAAGACTCGACAAGTATATCTGCGACTGCGGAATTCTTACGAGAAGCGAAGCGGTGCGTGCGGTCAGAGGCGGAAGGGTAACGGTAAACGATTCTGTAGTGAAAGATCCTTCTGTGAAAATAGACGAAAATACCGCTTGTGTCACACTGGATTCGAAAACGGTATCGTGGAAGAAGTTTCGCTACATAATGCTGAATAAACCGACGGATTATGTGAGTACAACCGAGGATGATCCGAAATCCGTGATGAAGCTGCTTCCGAATGAATTTTCACATATGGATATGTTTCCGTGCGGAAGACTTGATATCGATACAACGGGGTTATTGATTATAACAAATGACGGTCAGACCGCTCACAATTTATTGTCACCGAAAAAACATTGCGAAAAAACATATCGTTTTACGTGTAATCCCATAAACGACAAACAGAAGCAGAAGCTCGAAACGGGAATAGAGCTGTCGGATTTTACGTCAAAACCATGCACCGTTGTGCTCGATTCGGATTCAAGCGGAGAAATAACCGTAACAGAAGGTAAGTACCATCAGATTAAGCGCATGTTTCTTGCCGTCGGTTCCGAAATTCTGACATTAGAGAGAATCGTGTTTGCGGGCATACGCCTTGACCCGTCTTTAGCTGACGGCGAGTGGCGTGAGTTGACCTCAGAGGAGGAAAACACACTTACGAGTTACAATTAATCATTGAAGGAAATATAGGATGAATATAAACGAAAAAATAGCAAGCGAACTTAAAATACCGCTCGAGAAGCTGAATTCGGCTGTAGAGCTTCTTGATGCGGGCAACACCGTTCCTTTTGTCGCACGTTACAGAAAAGAAGTCACGGGAGGACTCGATGACGGAGTGCTCAGAAATCTGTTGGACAGACTGACATATCTCAGAAGTCTGGAAAAACGGAAGGACGAAGTAAAAAATTTGATTGATAACCAAGGTAAACTTACGGATGAGCTTGTTGCGGCAATAGATGATGCCGAAACTGTAACCGAGGTGGACGATATTTACCGTCCGTACAGACCGAAGAGAAAAACAAGAGCATCAACAGCACGTGAGCACGGCCTTGAACCGCTCGCATTGCTTATTTCGGAGCAATTAAAGGAATACCCCACACCGATAGAAAAGGAAGCGGAAAAATACATAAACGATGAAGTAAAAACCGTATCCGATGCGTTGGCTGGGGCGTGCGATATAATTGCGGAAGAAGTGAGCGACAATGCAGGATACAGACGTATGATAAGAAACCTTACCATGCGTCACGGAAAGCTTGTTTCGAAGATGACTAAGGAAAATCACACATACGAGCAATACAGTGATTATTCCGAACCGTTGTCGAAAATACCGCCGCACAGAATCCTTGCGGTGAATCGCGGAGAAAAGGATGAGTCACTTTCTGTCGGTATAGAAATAGACCGTGATATTATACTGAACGCGCTTTTTGCGGAGATTATAACGAACTATAAAAGCGGCGCATTTCAGTATATGGCATCGGCTGTCAGCGACGGTTATGACAGACTTATCGCACCGTCTATCGAAAGGGAAATAAGAGCAGAGCTTACCGACAGGGCGAGTGAGAGTGCAATATCTCTCTTTTCCGTTAATTTGAAGAATCTTCTTATGCAGGCACCGCTTAAAGGTAAAACGGTTTTGGGATACGACCCCGGCTACAGAACAGGATGCAAGCTTGCGGTTGTCACAAAAACAGGAGCCGTTGCAGAGACAGCCGTTATTTATCCCACAAAGCCGCATGAGCGCATCGACGAATCAAAAAAAACAGTTCGCCGTCTCATAGAGAAGTACTCGGTTGATGTCGTGGCCATAGGAAACGGTACGGCATCCGGTGAGAGTGAAATGTTCATTGCGGAATTGCTCGGTGAAATCGGAGGAAAAACAAAATATATAATTGTTTCCGAAGCGGGGGCGAGTGTCTATTCCGCGTCAGAACTCGGTGCGGAAGAGTTTCCGGACTTTGATGTTACGGAACGAAGCGCGGTGTCTATTGCCAGAAGACTTCAGGATCCTCTTGCGGAGCTTGTAAAGATCGATCCAAAATCGATAGGAGTCGGACAATATCAGCATGACATGAAGCCCGTAAGACTTGACGAGGCGCTGACAGGTGTTGTTGAATCGTGTGTGAACTCAGTGGGAGTTGATGTGAATACCGCGTCGTATTCGCTGCTATCGTATATTTCGGGAATAAATACCGCCTCTGCGAAGAATATTGTAAAATATCGCGAGGAAAACGGAGAATTCAAAACTCGCCGTGAGATTCTTAAAGTGCCCCGTTTCGGTGCGAAGGCGTTTGAACAGGCAGCGGGATTTTTGCGTATTCCGGGCGGAGATGAGGCATTCGATAATACCGGTGTGCATCCTGAATCGTATAAAGCGGCCGAAAAGCTTCTCGCGAAATTCGGGTACAAAAAGGAAGACGCGTATGGAGGTATAAATTTAAAAGAATCTGTGCAAAAATACGGAAAGGAGAAACTTGCATCGGAGCTCGGTATCGGAGAATTGACACTTTCGGATATACTCGACGAGCTCGAAAAACCCGGACGTGACATCCGAGATACTCTTCCGCCGCCCGTATTAAGAAACAGTGTACTTACCATGGAGGATCTGAGTGAAGGCATGGTGCTTACGGGAACGGTCAGAAACGTAATAGATTTCGGTGCCTTTGTCGATATAGGAGTTCATCAGGACGGACTGCTTCATATTTCCGAGATGAGCGATAGGTTTATCAAACACCCGTCGGAGCTTTATTCTGTGGGTGATATAATAAAGGTGGCGGTAAAAAGCGTGGATGTCAAGAGAAAGCGCATTTCATTGACACGAAAGGGAATAAACGAATAGAACTCTAATAAAATTAGAATTAAAGATACTCCATGCGGCGTGATGCATACCGATTGAGAAGTATGAGGTATGCATATTGCACAAACTATTAAATAAAATTTCGGTAAAAAAAACTCTTTAAAAATCACTTGAGTTTTGATACAATATACGCAGGTTAATAAGCAAGGAATATACTCGAGCTTAAATTAGAATTTGTTTGATAATTATCCAAGGAGGATTAAATAATGGCAAGCTTATCCCTTAAACACATTTACAAGAAATATCCCGGCGGCGTTACAGCTGTATCCGACTTTTGCCTTGAGATTAAGGATAAGGAATTCCTTATTCTCGTAGGTCCTTCAGGTTGCGGTAAAACAACTACTCTTCGTATGATTGCCGGCCTCGAAGAAATCACGGAAGGCGAACTCTTCATCGGTGATAAACTCGTTAACGACGTAGCTCCTAAGGACAGAGACATCGCGATGGTGTTCCAGAACTACGCTCTTTATCCGCATATGTCAGTATTTGACAACATGGCATTCGGTCTTAAGCTCCGTAAAACTCCGAAGGAAGAGATTAAGCGTCGTGTTGAAGAAGCAGCTCGTATTCTTGACATTACACACCTCCTCGACAGAAAGCCGAAGGCTCTTTCCGGTGGTCAGAAGCAGCGTGTTGCACTCGGTCGTGCAATCGTTCGTAACCCTAAAGTATTCCTTCTCGACGAGCCTCTTTCAAACCTCGATGCTAAGCTTCGTGCAACGATGAGAACAGAGCTTACAAAGATTCACCAGAGAGTCGGCACAACATTCGTATACGTAACACACGACCAGACAGAAGCTATGACAATGGCTACTCGTATCGTTGTTATGAAGGATGGTCTTATTCAGCAGGTTGATACACCTCAGAACCTTTACGATTATCCTGTTAACCTCTTCGTTGCAGGCTTCATCGGAACACCTATGATGAACTTCATTAACTGTGTTCTCGAAAAGAAGGGTGAGGATCTCTATATCACATTCGGTTCCAACTCACTTAAGCTCCCCGCAGAAAAAGCTTCCAATCCCGTTCTCAAGGATTACATCGGAAAAGAAATCGTTGCAGGTATTCGTCCCGAATGTATCCATGATGACGCTGCTACAATCAGAGCTATGTCCGATTCCGTTATCGAGACAGACGTTGAAGTTACCGAGCTTATGGGCGCTGAAATCTATCTCTATCTCGTTGCAGAAGAGACATCCCTTACCGCTCGTGTATCCGCTCGTTCCACAGCAAGAGCCGGCGATATCATCAATGTTGCTTTCGATATGTCCAGAGTTCACCTCTTCGACAAGGATACAGAAAGATACATCATCCACTAATCTTAATAATTTCAAATCCGTCATCTGGCTCAGGTGGCGGATTTTTTTTGTAAGTTTTGTACTGTGAACTTATATATGTATCTGCGTCGATAGTATATTGTAGCTTGTATTTATAAAAAATAAAATGAAAAATTTAATAAAGCCTTGACTTGACTTGCATAAAAATGTATAATAAACGTGGTAGTCGAAGATCAACTCCGAATTGAGAAAGGAGGAGAATATATGCGTAGCAAATCTGTTCTTATATTTTTTGTCATACTTTTGCTGGCGCTTTCGATTCCCGTGTGTGCGATTGACAAAACGATTGATGTCGGAGAAGTATTGTACCATCAATCATTTGAAGATGGGTTGGCTATAGACAGATGCGGAATCAGGGTAGGCACTGCAGGTTCACAGAACTGTATGTTAAAATCCTCCGATGAGGGATTGAAAATCGAAACATATGACTCGGAACGTACGTATATTCTTCTTCCTTCATTCTATGTGAGCGAGACGAGAACGATAGAATTCTCGTTTAAATTCGATGATAAACTGAGTGACAACGCGAGACTGGCTGTGATGCTGACCTGCAGAGGCGATGAACCGACAAATATCACAACACTGATATTCAGAGCAGGCGGTACCGTAGACGGATTTACCGACCCTCCCGAGAAAGTGAAAACCGCTATATCGGGCGGTGAAATGATAAATGTGAAAATTCCGCTTGAAGGCGGTATACTTCATGAAATTGTAATAGGTATGAACGGTGAAGAGTATACCTTGGAAAATCGTGAAGTTACGCTCGTTTCGGTCGGCAGTCTCGGGTTTGTAGTGCGAAACGCCAATGTTACAATTAACGATATCAGTGTGATAAACGGTGTGAATTATACGGTAAAGAAAGGCTTTTATGCCGAAAATTCGTATTCGGATGATTATGAACATGATGAATACGAAGAATCGCTTGAAACAACCGATGACGGAAAGTCTCCGAATACGGGAACAAAGAGCGTAAAGCTGTTGCTTCTGCCGGTAGGATTAGGTGCATTGGGAATGTACCGTACCGGAAGACGCACCAAAATATCATAATAAACGAATAGACATTATAAACAAACAAAACGGCGGAATGCTAAATTTATCCGCCGTTTTTTCTTTTAAACGCACACGGTAACAAATAGTTAACAAATGAGCAATAAAATACTGTTGAAAGTAAAATTCGAAAATGGTAAATTAATATCAGAAATTAGCACTCGGGTACATAAAGTGCTAAGGTTTCAAGCAAAAGATCGGAGGTGATGAAATGAATGGCGGTAAAGATGAGCTTGGGGAAAGAAAAAAGCTTATCCTTAAAGCTATTATTGATTCACATATTGCTAACGGCGAGCCTGTTGGAAGCAAAACTCTGACACAGAATAAGCAGATTAACTGTTCATCTGCTACCATAAGAAATGAAATGGCAGAGCTTGAAAGTTTGGGCTACCTTGAACAGCCGCATACATCATCCGGAAGAATACCGTCGGAAGCGGGATACAGATTTTACGTAGACTGGCTGATTGACAGATATAACTTCACGCAAAACGAAATCGAAGAACTGAAAAATTCGCTCAGACAACGTCAGAACGAACTTGATTCGCTTATGAATACCGCAATGAGGTTGGCGTCAAAGCTGACGAACTATACTTCATTTGCGATAAAACCGCTGCAGCAAAGAGTTACGGTTCAAAGATACGAAATAATGCGGCTTGATGATTATACAGCTGTATTAATCATGGTAATCGGAGGGGTTATAAAAACAAAGTATATACACTCCAATCAGTTGATTCCGATTGATGCGACAAAAAAGCTGGCCGCGGTTTTGAACGCCAAAGCAACGGGTATTACGGCATCGGAAATCACATTGCCTGCCTTAATGGAAATGGAAAAAATAATGGGAGAGTACGAATATCTTGTATCTCCTGTGATTAAAACGGTATGTGAAACGATAACCTCGTTTGACGGTGGTGAGATTAAATTCGACGGAATAAACCGCTTGCTTTCATATCCCGAATGTTACGATATGGACAGACTGCGTGATATGCTTGCTTTATTCGAGAAGAAAGATATTCTTCTGAAGGTGCTTTCGGATGAAACGAAAAGCGCACAGGGCATGCAGGTGTATATAGGGCGTGAAAATATCGTAAAGGTTATGGACAATTCCACATTGGTTTTCAAGCCCGTAATCAAGGACGGTAAAACAGTCGGCGCTATCGGAGTTATAGGACCGACCAGAATGAATTACAGACGTGTGATTGCCGCAATAGACAGTTTGACAAGCGGTGTGGCTGACATGATAGATGACAATCACGAAAACAGCTTAAAGCCGGGACAGACTGACAGCGGACAATATTAGCATACAAGTGATGAAAGCGATGATCAGATTAAAGAAAGGAGCCGACCGACGCACTCATACCGAAAATAAAGTGTGTTCGGAAGATATAATGACAGAAGAAATCAAGAACAATACCGATAAAGAGGTTAATACCGATACAAAAGAGTGTGATACAACAGTCGGTGAAAATGAAAAATCCGAGAAAACAGTCGGATCGGATGAAGAAAAAGAAATAAAAGCCGATGCCTGCGAAGCAGAGGAAAAAACAGATAAAAAAGAAAAAAAGGAACTTAAAAGATTAAGAACGGAGCTTGATTCCGCTAACAAAAATCTCGAAGAGTCAAAGAAAAAGCTCGATGAGCAAAACGATAAATATCTCAGACTTGCCGCGGAGTATGACAATTTCAGAAAGCGTACGCAGAATGAGAGAAAAAACATTTACGGTGATGCCGTTACGGATACACTTACAGGGCTTTTGCCGATAATAGATAATCTGCAGTACGCCGCGAAATATTCTTCCGGCGACAGTGAAAAGCTTGCGGAAGGTCTTGAGCTTATTTTGTCAAAGCTTCCCGACACACTCGACAAGCTCGGCATTAAGCCGTTCGGTGAATCGGGTGAAACATTCGATCCCGCACTTCACAATGCGGTGATGCATATCGATGATGAGTCGCTCGGCGAGGGCGAAATCGTAGAGGTATTCCAGCAAGGCTATAAATACGGCGAAAAGGTTATCAGATACGCTACCGTTAAGGTTGCGAACTGATACAAAACCAGCCGATACAATATATAATAAAGTTTAAAATTTAATTTATTCGGAGGATAATTATTATGGCTAAGATTATTGGTATAGATTTAGGTACAACAAACTCTTGTGTAGCGGTATATGAAGGCGGAGAACCGATCGTTATTCCGAATCCCGAGGGAGCGAGAACAACACCTTCCGTAGTGGCATTTTCCAAAAACGGTGAAAGACTTGTCGGTCAGGTTGCAAAGCGTCAGGCTATCACGAATCCCGACAGAACGGTTTCCTCCATTAAGCGCCACATGGGTTCCGATTATAAAGTAAGCATTGACGACAAGAAGTACAGCCCCCAGGAAATTTCCGCTATGGTTCTTCAGAAGCTGAAGTCCGATGCCGAAGCATATCTCGGCGGAACGGTAAGTCAGGCCGTAATCACGGTTCCCGCATATTTCTCCGATGCTCAGAGACAGGCAACAAAGGATGCAGGTAAAATCGCGGGCCTTGAAGTTATGCGTATCATAAACGAGCCTACCGCAGCGGCACTTGCGTACGGTGTTGACAAGGAAGCCAAGGAACAGAAGGTTATGGTATTCGACCTCGGCGGCGGTACATTCGATGTATCCATTCTTGATATATCCGACGGTGTATTCGAAGTTCTTGCTACAAACGGTGATACAAAGCTCGGCGGCGATGATTTCGATAACAGAGTAATCGACTGGATCGCAACCGAATTTATGAAAGAAAACAGCGGCATTGACCTGAGAAAAGATAAGATGGCTCTTCAGAGATTGAAGGAAGCAGCTGAAAAGGCCAAGATTGAGCTTTCGGGTGTTACATCGTCCAATATCAATCTTCCTTTCATTACAGCAGATGCAACAGGACCTAAGCACTTTGACGCTACACTCACAAGAGCAAAGTTTAACGAACTTACCGCAGACCTTGTAGAACGTACAATGGGCCCGACAAAGAAGGCTCTTGCCGATGCCGGACTTTCCGTAGGTCAGATAGACAAAGTACTTCTCGTAGGCGGTTCGACAAGAATTCCCGCGGTTCAGGATGCAGTAAAGAATTTCATAGGCAAAGATCCCTTCAAGGGCATCAACCCCGATGAATGTGTTGCTGTCGGTGCCGCAATTCAGGCAGGTGTTCTCGGCGGCGATGTAAAGGATTTGCTTCTCCTCGATGTAACTCCGTTGTCACTCGGTATTGAAACTCTCGGCGGCGTATTCAACCGTATTATCGACAGAAATACCACAATTCCCGTAAAGAAGAGTCAGGTTTATTCCACAGCAGCTGACGGACAGACATCCGTTGAAATTCATGTCCTCCAGGGCGAACGTGACATGGCTGCCGGAAACACAACTCTCGGACGCTTTATCCTTGACGGAATCACACCTGCACCGCGCGGTGTTCCTCAGATTGAGGTAACCTTCGATATCGATGCGAATGGTATTGTAAATGTTTCCGCTACAGATAAGGGAACAGGTAAGGAACAGCATATTACGATTACATCTTCTACAAATATGTCCAAGGAAGATATAGACCGTGCGGTTAAGGAAGCCGAGAAGTTTGCGGCTGAGGACAAGAAGAACAAGGAAGCCGTTGAAGTAAAGAACAAAGCAGAGCAGATGATTTATCAGAGCGAGAAGAGTCTCTCCGACATGGGTGATAAGGTATCCGACAGCGACAAGGCTCCCGTAAGAGAAGCAATAGAAAAACTGAAGGAAACCATTAAGTCGAACGATTCCGATGCTATAAAGGCTGATACGGAAGCTCTTGAAAAAGCATTCTATCCGATAGCAGAGAAGATGTATGCTCAGCAGCAGAATCAGGCCGGCGGAAACGATAACGGCGGAGCGGGCGCACAGCAGAGCGGTGACGGCAACACATATTACAGTTCCGACTTTGAAGACAAATCCGGAAACTGAGAATAACAAGAAGATAAAATCGATATAAACCACGAGGGCGGGGAAAAGTATCTCCGCCCTATACGTGGTGAAAGAGAATTTATATTAAGCATCCTTTGTTTCTGAGAAGATGAAACATTACGGATGTCGGAGGATCTTATGGCTGAGACAAAAAGAGATTATTATGAGGTGCTCGGAGTAGACAAAAGTGCCGACGAAGCTACCATAAAAAAAGCATATAGAACACTCGCTAAAAAATATCATCCAGATATGAACCCCGGTGATAAAGAAGCCGAAGCTAAATTCAAAGAGGTCAACGAGGCCTATGACGTATTATCGGACCCCGATAAAAAGGCTAAATACGATCAGTACGGACATGCCGCATTTGATCCTTCGGCGGGCGGCGGTGCAGGATTCGGCGGATTCGGTGATTTCGGCGGGTTTGACATAAATGACATCTTCTCAAGCTTCTTCGGAGGTGGGGCAGGCAGTTCCACAAGAAGAAACGGCCCAATCCGCGGAGATGACATAACGGTAAGACTCACGATTTCTTTTGAAGAATCCGTATTCGGCTGTAAAAAAGAAATATCGTACAATAAAGTTCAGAAGTGCTCCGATTGTTCAGGCTCGGGAGCGGCGAACGGAACAACACCCAAAACCTGTTCCGCATGCGGCGGCAGCGGTCAGGTCAGAGTACAGCAGAGAACTGCTTTCGGCATAATGCAGACACAGAAAACCTGCGATACATGTCATGGCACCGGTAAAATAATCGAGAATAAGTGCTCAAGCTGTCGCGGAACGGGATTTGTTCGTGTTCCGAAAAAGCTTGATGTAAATATACCCGCGGGTATTGACGACGGACAGCAGCTTTCACTGAGATATCAGGGAAGCGACGGTATGAACGGCGGCAATGCGGGAGATCTTAATATCGTTATAAGCGTCCGTCCTCATTCTGTATTCGAGAGAGACGGTGACGACCTTTACTGCGAAGTACCTATCACGTATGCGGAGGCTACGCTCGGCGGTGAGATAGAAATACCCACTCTCGAGGGTTCTATGAAATATACTATTCCCGAGGGCACGCAAACCGGAACGGTATTTACGCTGAGAAATAAAGGTGTAACAAGAGTCAACTCTAAAATAAGAGGCAACCTGTACATTACGGTTGTGGTAGAGGTTCCGAAGAATCTTAATTCAGAACAGAAAAACCTGCTCGAGAAATTCGCGGAATCATGCAAGGAGAGCAATTACTCGAAGAGAACGAGCTTCTTTAAACGCATATTCAATAAAAAAGATAATTAAAGAACGATTGTTGGACATATCCATAATACGGAGGAGATAGTATGGACGATAATAAGAGCTGGGTCCAGATAAAGGTTACATGTAATTCCGAGGATTCCGAGGTGGTTGCCGGAGTTATGTCAATGGTCGACAATGGACTTATGATAGAGGATTATTCTGATGTTGATGATATTCTCGAGGGAGTTTATGCCGATTTGATAGACGAGTCGATTGTCGAAGCTGACAGAACCAAGGTGTCGGTATCGGTTTTTGTGTCGGTAATTAAATCCCCCGCCGAAAGTGAGCTTTTCATAAGAGAAAGACTTGATGACAGTAAAATCGAGTATACAATAGAACACATAGGTGTTAATGAAGAGGATTGGGCGAATTCTTGGAAGAAATACTATAAGCCAATTAAAACAGGACGCCGCTTGGTTATCGTTCCTGTTTGGGAAACATACGAAAAGCAGCCCGGTGAGACGATTGTTCTAATGGAACCCGGTATGGCATTCGGAACAGGTACGCATGAAACAACCAGATTATGTGCGGGCTTTGTGGAGGATTATGTTACTGAAGGCTGCAGTGTGCTTGATGTCGGATGCGGCTCGGGTATACTTGCCATTGCCGCATCAAAGCTGGGAGCAGGATCGTGCTTTGCTTGTGATATTGATCCCGTTGCGATTAAAGTAGCAAAAGAAAACACAGAGCTTAATGACACGCCGAATGTTGAATGCGCCGTTTCGGATTTGCTTAAACAGGCTCCTATCCCCGAAGGCGGTTACAATGTAATTGTGTCCAATATAGTTGCCGATGTTATTATACGTTTATCGCCCGATGTTGATAAGTACCTTGCGAAAAACGGTGTATACATAGTATCGGGAATAATCGAAGAGAGGTCACGGGAAGTTATTGACGCTCTTGACAATGACGGATACAAACCCATTGCGGAAAGATACGAAAACGGATGGTATGCCGCAGCTTTTAAAAGAAAAAGCGAAATCTGAGTAATAAGCACAGCGGTTGCTATAGTGAATTTTTGCCGTTGTCTTTATTGGTCGTTAATACGAAATAATTTGCGGTGTAAATAATCTTATATCTTTTTGGCACTAATACTTGCATTTCCTCCATATAAATGATATAATCGCACGTAGATTAATAAGATTTTCATAAAGGAGATATGCTATGAAAGTTCTTTATATGGGTGACTCCATCACGGATGTGGGAAGAAACAGAAACGCAGGCAGTCAGCTGTCCATCGGTCAGGGCTATCCTCTCATTACATGCGCACATCTGGGATTGAAGTATCCCGGAAAATTCGAGTTTATCAATAACGGAATCAGCGGAAACCGTGTTGTTGATATGTACGCGCGAATTAAAGCGGACGTATGGAATCTGAATCCCGATGTTCTCAGTATATTAATCGGTGTTAACGATGTTTGGCATGAGTTCGGAGGACATAACGGTGTGGAAACGGAAAGATTCGATAAAGTATACCGTATGTTTGTTGATGACACACTCGCGGTTTTACCGAATATAAAGATAATGATTCTCGAACCGTTTGTCCTTTCGGCTTCCGCTACCGAAGGAAATTACGCGGAGTTCAGATACGAGGTTGAAAAGAGAGCCGAGGTTTCACGTAAGATTGCCGAGGACAAAAACTTGATTTTTATCCCGTTGCAGGACAAATTCGATAAAGCCGCGGAAACAGTCTCCGCATCGTATTGGTTGTCAGACGGAGTTCATCCTACTCCTGCGGGACATGCTCTTATCGCAGAAGAATGGCTCAACGCATTTGAAAGCTCTGTTCTGAAATAATTTCGAAAATTTTCGGAGAACCGAAAAACGTCGGTGTGCATTAACGCCGACGTTTCTGTTTATCCGTTTATTGAATTAACGGAAAGATGTTTGATTACGGCTTGACGTATGCTGTTGTAAAGTGTTATAATTATCAACACGCCAAGCAACCAAACATGGTTTACACGGCAATAACTGTGATAGGCAAATGGTTATACGATAGATGAATATACACAAAGGCGGATAAATAATGAACAACGAAGAAATGCTTAAATCGCATAACAATACAAATGACAATGTGTATGTTTCATTTACGAGCGCAATTAAAAAATATAAAATGGACGATCTGATGTCAGCATCGGGAACTGTTGTGGCGGCATTTTCGGGTGGAGCGGATTCGACCTGTATGCTGTATCTCTTAAATGAATACTGTAACGAGAAGGGAATTCGATTAATTGCGGCTCATGTTAATCATATGATAAGAGGAAACGACGCGGATTCTGATGAGAACTTTTGCCGCGACTTTGCCGAAAAATACGGTATTCCGATTGAAGTGGAAAAAATCGATATACCGCGTCTCGCAAAAGAAAAGGGAATGGGTCTCGAGGAATGTGCGAGAATTGCGAGATACGCTTTCTTTGAGAATCTGTCGAAAAAATACGAAGCAGTTGTCGCAACAGCTCACAATGCAAGTGATAATGCCGAAACTGTAATGTTCAATATTCTTCGCGGATGCGGTACTCACGGGTTATGCGGAATTCTTCCCGTTCGCGACGGTAAATTTATCAGGCCTCTCATAGAAGTGAACGGCGATGATATACGTTCGTTTTGCAAGAAACATGATATCGGGTATGTATATGATAAAACAAATGCCGATACGGATTACACACGTAATTATATCCGACATGTGGTAATACCGGCGATGAAGAAAATAACTTCCGATCCGTCGGCCTCAATTGAAAAAATGAGCGGTATTGTGAGACGCGACGATGATTTTATGTTGAAAACCGCGCATGAAAAGCTGAACGGAAGAGGATTTGTTACACGAAGTGAGATAAACGAATTACATGAGGCGATTTCGTCGCGAATGCTTGTAATGCTTTATAATTCCGTGAAAATATCGAATTCCACTATAGAAGAACGGCATATAAGCGAGATTATGGCTTTATCGAAAAGCGGCAAGAAGGAGAGCTCGGTTTCCGTTCCCGGAAAGATGAAAGCCGTAATAGAAAAGGATATTGTTTATTTTACGAAAAGCGAAACAAATTCGGAAACTCAAAAAGATTTTCGGTATCCGCGTGACGGTTCTGTGTATAAAAACGATTTGTACATTGTAACGATTTCACGCGGCATCCACAGTGAACATATAAAACTCAGTAATGATGAAGAAAATATTTACAAATTATCTACATTGAGGTCTTTCGCATTTGATAAAATTAAAAATACATTGATTATACGAAACCGCACTGAAGGCGACAGTTATAGGTACGGCGGAATTAGACACAAGGTAAAAAAGCTTTTTATCGACAGCAAAATGAGCAGCAGGGAGAAGTCTTTGATTCCGATTTTATGCGACGATGACGGAATATTCTGGATTCCGGGATTTGCGTCACGAGACGGAATCAAAAACGGTGAAGGTGATAATGCTGTTGTCGTATGTGTTTATAAAAGGATTAATTAAAGGCGCAACGCCGACTTAATTTTGGAGGATAAAATGGCGCATACATCGATTCTCGACAAGGATATCGAAAGAGTCTTGATAACCCAGGAAGAAATTGAAAAAATTACGGATCGTATAGCTGATGAAATAGATAGAGATTATAAGGACTCAAAGCGCTTGCTGCTTTTGTGTATACTTAAAGGCAGTGTGGTTTTTATGGGTGACTTGATGAAGAAAGTGTCACTGCCTGTTGAAATAGATTTTATGAAGGTTTCATCATACGGCGGCGGAACATCAACATCGGGCAGAATAAATATTATCCTTGACCTGCACAGAAATGATCTGTCCGAGTGTGACATTATCGTTGTCGAGGATATTATAGACAGCGGCAAAACTCTTTCATACCTTACCGAGTACCTGAAAATAGGCGGAGCTAAGTCTGTCAAAACATGTACACTTCTTGATAAACCGTCAAGAAGAGAGGTTAATTTCACACCCGATTACAGAGGCGTCGAAATCCCCGACGAATTTGTTGTCGGATACGGACTTGATTATGCGGAGCAATACAGATCATTGCCTTATATCGGTATATTAAAGCCCGAAGTGTATACGAAATAATTTTTATATTTGATAACTGGAGGAAATAAATTGAAGAACGGGTTAAAAATAGCCATATTCTATATTGTCCTCATTGGCATAATTTTGGTTGCGACCGCATCATTATGGAATTATCTGCCGCAAGAACAGCTGAGCTACAGTGACGTTGTGGATTATTTCAATAACGAACAGGTTAAGCAGTTTACTGTCGATGAAAACAATAACCTTACAATGGTTTTAAGAGTAACCTTATCCGACGGAACCGAAGGTGAGGCGTATGTGACATATAAGCTTCGCAGCTTGGATCTGTTTATAAGTGACTTAGGTGACTTAATCAACGAGCAGCATTCCAAAAACATAATAACCGCATACGACTATCCGCCCCCGTACAGTATACCGTGGTGGGTTTCGCTTATACCGTACGTTATAGTTATAGTTCTTCTTATCGTTATGTGGATGTTCGCCATGAATCAGGTGACAGGCGGGAAGGGATCAAAAATCAACTCCGTAGGACGTGCGAAAGCTAAGCTTGTTACCGCAGATAAGGCGAAAGTGTATTTCAAGGATGTCGCGGGTGCAGACGAAGAAAAAGCGGAGCTTGAAGAAATCGTAGAGTTTTTGCGTAATCCCGCATACTTTACAAAGCTCGGCGCAAAGATACCTCACGGTGTTCTTCTCGTCGGTTCTCCCGGTACAGGTAAGACGCTTATCGCAAAAGCGGTTGCGGGCGAAGCAGGCGTGCCGTTCTATTCGATTTCGGGTTCGGACTTTGTCGAAATGTATGTCGGTGTCGGTGCATCGAGAGTACGTGACTTGTTTGATACCGCAAGAAAAAATCCGGCGGCTATTATATTCATCGATGAAATCGACGCAGTAGGACGTCATAGAGGCGCGGGCTTGGGCGGCGGTCATGATGAAAGAGAGCAGACCTTGAACCAAATCTTGGTTGAAATGGACGGTTTCGGTTCAAGCGAAGGTGTTATCGTTATGGCTGCGACAAACCGTCCCGATATACTTGACCCCGCATTATTAAGACCCGGAAGATTCGACAGACAGATTACCATGAATGTCCCGGATGTAAAGGGAAGAGAAGAAATATTGAAGGTACACTCTCGCAACAAACCGTTCGAGGGAGATGTCGATCTTTCGGTTATTGCCAAAACAACAGTCGGATTTACCGGTGCGGAGCTTGCTAATCTGTTGAACGAAGCGGCGCTTCTTGCAGCACGTAAAGGTAAACACCTTATAGGTATGACAGACCTCGAAGAAGCGATGATAAAGGTTATCGTAGGTCCTGCGAAGAAATCAAGAGTTATCAGTGAAGCCGAAAAGAGACTTACGGCATATCACGAGACAGGTCACGCCATTACCACATGGGTACGTCAGCCTGACGAACCCGTACATCAGATTTCGATTATTCCCAGCGGAAGAGCGGGCGGTTATACACTTTCGTTCCCGAAGGAAGATAAGTCGTATATGTCTCGTAAAATGATGGAAAACGAGCTTGTTACTCTTCTCGGCGGACGTGTTGCCGAAGCGCTTATTATAGGCGATGTTTCGACAGGTGCGTCTAATGATATACAGAGAGCATCTAATCTGGCGCGTCAGATGGTGACTAAGTACGGTATGTCGGATAAGCTCGGTCCGATTTTGTACGGTTCCGAATCTTCGAGTGATGAGGTCTTCCTCGGTCGTGATTTCAATCAAACAAAGAATTATTCCGAGGAAACCGCTTCCTTAATCGACAGTGAAGTAAAAGATATTATTACGAAGGCATATAATGATGCTTACCATATACTCGAGGAGAATATGGACAGACTTCATTTCGTTGCCGCATATCTTATGAAGAATGAGATTATGGAAGAAGAACAGTTTGTTCGTGCAATGACGGAAAAAGACGTTACTATCGAACAGCTTGAAGAAATGGTTGCCGAAAAACGCCGTAAATCACGTGAAGAAAACGAAGCCCACGCAAGACATATTGCGGAGCTCGAGAAGCAGCGTGAAGAAGAGAGAAAACGTGCCGAGAGCCACTCTCAGCATGAAAAAAATCCTTTTGCGGCTCCCGAAAAGGATGACGGTAATCATAATGATACAATGAACGAATAAGTACAAAAAGTGCTGTGCAAAAGAGAATTGCACAGCACTTTTTAAACTTTAAGACGTCGTATTAATATTCTTCCCTCTGCTTTGAGTTGATTCCTGCGGTCCGCATAATCGGGGATGTATTTATTCACAAGAGACCAGAATGAAGGTGAATGGTTCATCTCGGTTATATGGCATAGCTCATGAACAATTACGTAATCGATTAGACAGTCGGGCACAAGAGCAAGCAGTGAATTAAAGCATAGATTTTTCTCGGAAGAACAGCTTCCCCAACGTGATTTCATTGGACGGATATTGATTTTATTGTATTCGACATTCATGAGCTTTGAATAATACTTGATTTTTTCGAGGAGTTTTGGTTTGAGCGATAATTTCATGCCTTCAAGCTCATCATCGGTAAACGGTTGCAAATCTTCATTCTGTTTTAATGACTCAAGCATAAGCGCATAGTGTTTTTTTATCCATTCCTCGCGTTTTACGAGAAAGCCGTTGATTTCGGCTGTTGTCATAGTGTACGGAGCTCTGACTATTATCTCACAATCGCGTGTTATTTCGACTGAAATGCTTTTTCTGTCACTTCTGATTATTTTGACTTCGTTCATTCTCGATTCTCCGCTGCTTTTGCGGCATCATATTTCTCACGTGCGATTTTAGAGAATATACAGCCACAGTAATTTTGTCTGTATAATCCGTACTTTTCCGAAAGCTCGATGGAACGCTTGTATCCGCCTTTTTTCTTGAAATCGGACAAAAGATATTTTACACCGTACTTCTTTTCCGATGAAACACCGATGCTGTTGAGCCATTCCGAATTTTTATAAGGACTTATCGAGAGTGTGGTGCAGAAGTAATCGTATCCGAATTGTGCGGCATATTCCGCAGTTTTTTCGAGTCTTAATTCATAGCATTTTCTGCACCTCTCACCGCCTTCGGGGAGGCTTTCATAGCCTTTTGCCAAATCGAAAAATTCGTCTGATATATATTCGGGAGTCATTACTTTCAGGTTGTAACCGGCATCGTTGTTAAATCTTTTAAGTTCGGAGAGGCGAAATTCAAATTCCTTTTCGGGATAAATATTGGGATTATAGAAGAACAATGTGATATCAAAGTACTGTGAGATGTATTCGAGAACATATGATGAGCACGGGGCACAGCAGCAATGCAGTAAGAGGGACGGTTTATTACCGTTAAGCTTTATTTCCGATATGGTCTTTTCAAGTTCGAGAGAATAGTTGTTTTTCATTTATGTTACCGTTGCTTCAGTATATTTTTTCAAAATCAATTGTACCATAAATGCGATGAAATTTCAACCGAGCAGTGATATTCACCATTATAATACGTTAAGT
>CAVIJI010000008.1:0-5861 GCA_963642885.1 bacterium | reverse complement strand
TAAAATTGCTATTTTGCCGTTGAAATAAAATGTAAAATAATGTATAATATAAGCTATAGCATTTAAGCGGTAAAGGAGGATAAAATGCTTTCGGCGCTGAAAAATTTTGGGGTGACCTTTCTGATTTCCGCTGTTCTTTTCGGCATAATCGCGTACTTCGCGACAGGGCTTGTCACAAATACCGTCGACCAGATATTGGATGACGAGGATGCATCCCTGAACAACATCATAAATAATGAAGATGCGGCTGCTGCGGATGAGACGGAAAGTAACGATGTTGTTGTACCGTCTAATGAAAAAATACCGGAGGGAGAAAGCTTTAATTTTCTTTTTGCGGTAAATGACTACAGACCCGATTTATATACCGATTATACACCGGATGTAAATTATATGTATAATACGGATTGGACATCCGTTTCCCCGACAGAGACAATAGGATGTCTTTCCGCGGATTACAGACAGGTCAATCTTTCTACGGTAGTGCTTGTTCGTATAGATAAGGAAAAGCGTGAGTTTGTATATACCTATTTCCCGTCTGAAACCAGAGTATATACTTCAAGCGGATACCATTCGCTTTCGGAGGTATATAGTTTATACGGAATCGATAGAATATCCGAATATGTATCCGCAATGACAGGCTTGGAAATCAAATATAAGTTTTTGATAAACGGATACGATCTCGATGAAATATACGGTTTACTCGGCGGTATTACGGTGAATGTCGGCAGTGACGTGTACACGGACGGAACATATAATACAATGCAGTATGAAACCACAATAGAACACGTTGAGGCGGACGGTTCCAAATGGACAGAGCATAAACCGAATACATACCTTATGGGAAAAGGCGATGTATCTCTTACAGAGGATAGTTTGTATACGCTTGTTTCCGTGAGAGAGCATAGCACATCAGAGCTTTCCGTAAAGGAAGCGTATACGATACAAATACTCAACAGGTATTTGAATTATCTCGCAGGTCTTGAAGAGAGCAAACTTAAGATAGTTTTGGCTCAGCTCATCATGGACGAATCCGAGTGGGTAAATATAGAGGGGCTCGAAACGACGGCACCTGAGACAGAAGCACCCGAGACGGAGGCGTGGCAGGAAGAGGACAACTCGTCGGAAACCGAAGAAAAAGATAAATCGTCACGCTGGATTAAGGAAACGTTCGAACCTACGGGAGCGATGGTGTCGACAAACTTTACAATCAATGATTTCGATTCAATATATGAGATGCTTTGTGCGGTCACATATTTTGAAAATAAAACCGTGTCGTATCCTATGACATACAGTGCCGCGGATGATGACAGTGGCGAATATTTCGATGCGGATACGAACTCCGGAATATCGCTTTTCATGGATTACAGAAAATAAGAATCGGAAGATTCAAGTATAAAGGATGGTAATAATATGGCTCGCATGTCTAATGAAGCTAAAACAATGGATAAGATTGTCGCACTCTGTAAAAACAGAGGTTTTGTGTACGCCGGAAGTGAAATTTACGGTGGTCTCGCAAACACATGGGACTACGGTCCTCTCGGTTCGGAACTGAAGAACAATATCAAAAAAGCATGGTGGAAGAAATTCGTACAGCAGAATAAATACAATGTCGGATTGGACGCCGCAATTCTCATGAACCCGCAGACATGGGTTGCATCGGGACATTTGGGAGGCTTCTCGGATCCTCTTATGGACTGTAAGGAATGCAAGGAGAGATTCCGTGCCGATAAAATCATAGAGGATTGGGCTTCCGAAAATGATTTCAAGCTTCCGAAGGCTGTAGATGCTTTTTCACAGACTGAAATGAAGGAATTTATAGATGAACATAATATTCCGTGTCCTTCATGCGGCAAACACAACTTTACCGATATCCGTCAGTTCAACCTTATGTTCAAGACATTCCAGGGAGTAACGGAGGATGCCAAGAATACGGTATATCTTCGTCCCGAAACCGCACAGGGTATATTCGTAAATTTTGCTAATGTACAGAGAACTACAAGAAAGAAGGTTCCGTTCGGTATCGGACAGATAGGTAAATCATTCCGTAACGAAATAACACCCGGCAACTTCATTTTCCGTGTTCGCGAATTCGAACAGATGGAGCTTGAGTTCTTCTGCAAACCCGGTTCTGATCTTGAGTGGTTCCAGTATTGGCGTTCGTTCTGCCGTGACTGGCTGCTTTCACTCGGCATGACAGAAGAAAACCTCAGACTGCGTGATCATGATCCCGAAGAGCTTTGTTTCTATTCGAAGGCTACAACAGACTTTGAATTCCTCTTCCCGTTCGGATGGGGCGAACTTTGGGGTGTGGCCGATCGTACCGATTATGACCTTACACAGCATCAGAATACATCGGGCAAAGATTTATCCTACTTCGATCCCGAAACAAATGAAAGATATATTCCTTATGTAATCGAGCCTTCTCTCGGTGTTGAGCGTTCATTCCTCGCTTTCCTCTGTGATGCCTACGATGAAGAAGTTATTGATGCGGAAAAGAACGACACGAGAGTTGTACTTCATTTCCATCCCGCACTAGCACCTGTTAAGGCTGCTGTTCTGCCTCTCTCAAAGAAGCTTTCCGATAAAGCAGGAGAACTTTACGAGGAACTTTCAAAGAAATTTATGGTTGATTTCGATGATGCCGGTTCAATCGGTAAGAGATATCGCAGAGAGGACGAAATCGGCACACCGTTCTGCATTACATATGATTTCGATTCCGTTGAAGACGGATGCGTAACCGTTCGTGACAGAGATACCATGGAGCAGATAAGAATGCCCATAGCGGATGTAGAAAAGTATATCGAATCCAAACTCGAATTCTGACGGAGGAAAGTATATGATATTCGATCTTAATTCTAACGGAGCTTGCGCATCGGTACGTTCATTCGGCGGTGAGCTTGTCTCGTATAAAAATGACGGTATTGAATATGTTTGGCAGGGACTTCCCGAATATTGGAGCGGTCAGGCACCGATACTGTTTCCGGTTTGCTGTTCTCCCAAAGACGGAAAAATGGCTCACAACGGCATTGAATATCCGATGGTGAAGCACGGAATCGCAAGAAAACGCGAATTCGAGCCTGTCTATATTTCCAAAGAGAAGGTTGTCCTCGAACAGCGTGAAACCGAGGAAACATTGAAGATGTTCCCGTTCTGTTATTCGTTGAAGGTCGAACATGAAATAAGCGACAAAGGTTTTTCCACAACATTTACGGTAAAGAATCTCGATAAAAACGAAATGACCTTCTGTATAGGCGGACATCCCGGTTTCTCCTGCCCGCTTTCACCCGAGGACGGTTCATTTGAAGATTACAGCTTGTATTTCGAAGATGCGACAGGCTGTACGGTATCGCTTACAAAAGACGGCTACATGAACAAGGAACTGCCTAAGCTCGATATGCTGAAGGGAACAAACGAACTGCCGCTTAAATATTCCGATTACGATAACGATGCTTTGATAATAGAATATCTTCCCAAGAAAACGGTTAAGCTTGTTTCGCGTATTTCGGGAAAGGGCTTCAGCTTCAACTTTAACGGATTCGATGCACTCGGTTTATGGACGCCTATAAAGAAGAACGCTCCCTTTATTTGCCTTGAGCCTTGGAACGGACTTCCCGCAGACGTTGACGAAACTACGGATGCAAAGAGTAAAAAGTACTCGAAAACGATAGCTCCCGATGAAGAATACACTGTAGGTTACTCTATGGAGATAATTAAGTGACGAATTTATGTAATCGGTCGTATGTTAATGAACTGCTTGAGAAGTATTCTCTCTCACCTAAGAAGGCTTTCGGACAGAATTTTCTAATAAATTCCGATGTACCTATGAAAATAGCGAGCTTGTCATCTTCATTCGCACTGCATGGTAAGCCGAGTGCCGTATTGGAAATAGGTCCCGGTGTCGGAGCACTGACTCAGTATTTGTGTACCGAGTATGACAAGGTGGTTGCGGTTGAAATAGACCGAGGATTGATTCCGTTGCTCGGAGAAGCTCTTTCGGAATACGATAATGTAACCGTTGTCGAGGGCGATTTTATGAAGCTCGATTTGCCGAAATTTATCGATGAGCATTTCTCGGATATCATAAGTCAGGGTGGAAGTATAGGTGTATGTGCGAATTTACCGTACTATATAACTACGCCGGTTATCATGAAGCTGCTTGAGTCGTTTCCCGACAGTAGCGAGCTTCCGTTTGCTTCGATAGTCGTAATGGTGCAGCTTGAAGTAGCGCGCAGATTGTCCGCTGCTGCGGGAAGTCCCGACTACGGAGCGATCTCGGCATCGATAGCACTCAGGGCCAGTGCCTCAAAGCTGCTTGATGTTTCGGCAGGCAATTTCTATCCCATACCGAAAGTCGCATCTGCCGTTGTCGGAATTATCCCTCACGGAGGGATTACCGAAATATATGAGGATGCACCTGATGACATCGCACAGTTTACAAGCGAGGTTGTAGATGTTATATCATTGGCGTTTGGTCAGCGCAGAAAGACTTTTCTGAATGCATTATCTGGTAAATACCCGAAAGATAAAACCGCATCAGTCCTTGAAGAGCTGAACATCAGAACTGATATACGCGGTGAGATGCTTTCCGCACGAGATTTTTGTATGATTACGGATAAGCTGAGACAGAAGCTTTGATGTTTTGAAATAAGCCGAATAAACAAATAAAATCCTTCGATTCCCGATGTCGTTTAGACGATATCGGCGGTCGAAGGATTTTTTTATAACAGGAATATGTTGTTTTCAGTAAAATATAATGGCGAACAATGTTAATCAGCGAGGCTTTCCACTGTGCCCATGAACAAAACCGCACCGTCGGAATTTGTTATCATGTAGAAGAAAGGTCTGTCGAGATATATTTCAAGTGTTTCCGGCATTAATGCGGTTGTTGAAAAATTAAACTCGGTTACGGCAGCGGCCTTTGTTCCGTGCTCATTTGTAATAACTTTCGCCTTTTGCATAATATCGCTTATAAAGATGTTGTTTTCACCGCTTTGCTGAAGGCCTCCGAGCTCAGCCGTAGAACCGAATGCATCTTCAATTCCGAGTTCTGTTAAAACATCGGTTAATCCTATAGTGCTTTCATATTCGAATTTCGGTATGGTAACGTCGACCTCACCCGATCCGTTTTCGGCGTTTGCGATTATTTCGGCCACGTCAAGATTATTTACAAATTCGCGTATGTCTTCGTTTGGAAGCACTGCTATGAAAGAGTACCCGTCCTTGTATGCTTTGGAGAAGCCTTGACCGCCGTCTACGGTAAAATAGCTGTATTCCGTTGAGAACATATACTCGACGTCGCTTCTTGTTCCGTCATAATTCGTGAAGAATCCGTCATTTATATCGTATTCTTCATATTTGTTTTCCCAAACACCGTCGAAAAGAACGGTATTCAGAAGAACCATGACAGACGTAGGATCAAGTGAATCAAGAGCATCAGTTATCATTCCGTCCGTATTTTCGCTGACCCATTTATTAATTTCGGATACGGTTTTCGAATCGTTAAATGATTTCGACATCGCCTCAGCAGAATAATATTTGTGCGCTACATCGGCAAATGCGTCGGATATTTCGAATAAATCTTTATTACCCCATATAGAGTTAGCGGATTTGACTGTTGACTCTTTGGTTTCCGCGAGAGTTTGTGTAAGCGTATACAGATAGTTGTTCATAAGGGCGATATCCTCGGTACCGAGAACACTTTCAAACTGTTCGAGAGTCTCACCACTCGCACCGTTTGCACATAATGACATGGCGTACATTACTGAAAGCGGAGAAAAAATAATATTGCCGTTGTTTTTTTGAGATACCTTTGTATAAAGTTTTTCCGAGAAATTCGATAAGATATTGATAAAATTATCGTC
>CAVIJI010000007.1:36020-80328 GCA_963642885.1 bacterium | reverse complement strand
CAAAAGTTTGCGGAGCCCCGCATCGACCTCCGCAGAGGTCGAAACACCCATGACGTACTTTTCGCAGTCGCCGAGACATCAGCATCAAAACGTTATTTTTTCTTTGTCATTTTCTTGGAATGGATAATCAGCACAGTAGCGGCGATGAACTGAATGAATATTATGATAAGCACGGCAACGACAATCGGATTGTTCGCGAGTCTGGTTAAAACAGTCTCCTCGACGGGTATATCCGTTGTTTCTCCGCAGAACCTGCACACGAGCTTACCGTCCTGTTCATCCCACGTATGTCCCGCGGAAGGATACGATACCGTATTTATCTTACCGCATCTTGCGCATTTCTCGCGCTTATATCCTTCGGAGGTGCACGTCGGCTTGACCTCCATCTGTGTTTCGTAGTCATGTCCGAGAGCCTGTATTGTCTCGCTTACCACGGCACCGCACTTCGAGCAGGTTTTCGTCAGGGTGCCGTCATCCTCGCATGTGGGCGGAACTTCTTCCGTGGTGAATTCATGCTCGCAGGAGGAGAGTATTTCCTTCTTTTCTTCTCCGCATCTTTCGCACGACGATAT
Organism: bacterium; assembly: GCA_963642885.1. Classification (GTDB taxonomy): domain Bacteria; phylum Bacillota; class Clostridia; order Oscillospirales; family CAG-272; genus UMGS1696. The sequence goes on along the minus strand of CAVIJI010000007.1, from coordinate 79,756 downwards.
CACGTATCCGTCGTTGTCGAGAGTCGCGTCGACACGCTCTTTTTCAACATAATCGTGTCCGAGCGCGGGTGTTTTCTCCTCGTATTCGTCTCCGCAAACGGTACAGCGGTACACCTTCGCGCCGTCGTTCACGCAGTCGGGATCGCTTTCGCCGACGAGTGCGTAGTCATGCGGTTCTCCCTCGCGTACTTCTTTTATTTCGTCTCCGCAGTTTAAGCATTTTTCGTAATGGAGTCCGTCGAAGCCGTGACCTGCGGCGGAATCTTCGAGAACGGTATAATTATGCCCCGTTGCGGGGATTTGTTCGGTATAGCTGTGGACGGTGCAGTCGTAGCCCTTATCGTTCAGGTTGAATGATATCTGGCACACACGCTCGATATATCCGTCATCGGTGCATGTGGCGTTCTTGCTCGATGAAATTCTCCAGTAATGCGCACTCTCGTCGACGGGGAGCGACACATAACCGGTATTCGCTCCGCAAATCGTGCATCTGTACGCCATGGAGCCGTTCAGCGTACAGTTCGCGGGGTGGACGGTGAGTCTTTCGGCCGAGAACGAATGAGTGTGACCGAAAAAATAATCGGTGAGCGCCTCCGCTTCCGCATGAGCGATTTTTTTCAGGTTATCGTCCTTATCGATTATCGCGGCATCGTCGGAATTCGAAAGGTAGCCGTGTTCGACGATTATCGAGGGTACTCCGAATTTGGAACACCAGGTATTTACGGAATAATAGTCGCTTTTCTTTCCGAGCGAATACTCACCCGGCATATCCCATTGCTTTTCGCTGTTCCAGTAATATATTCCGTACGAGTCGCCCGTGTCCTCACGCGCCTCGATTTTTCCGTACGGGATTCCCACGGCGGACTCTATATTTTTGAGTATTTTGTCCGCGAGGTCGTATGCGGACAGCTCATCCACAACCGTAATGTATGCCTCGCTTCCTCTGGCACCCGTATAATCGTTGCTGTTGCAATGGAGCGAGAGATACAAATCAGTGTTTGTGTCGAGCGCGTAAAGAGCTCTCGGAAGAATTCGCGAGTATGAGTCGTCCTCTCGTGTCATTATGACCTTGAAGCGTCCGTCATTTTCAAGCTCGCTCTTCAGGTACGTTGCTATCGCAAGGTCATACACCTTCTCGGTGCGTACGCCCTCTGCGGTGCCGCCGTCGGAGCCGCCGTGACCCGCGTCGAGAACTATGACGATTTTATCACCGTCCATCGCGGAAACGGGCAGAGTCAGGGTGAAGATTACCGCAAGCAGCAGAGCGGGCAGTATGGAGAAGAAACGATGACGTCCGAAAAGTTTTCGCATATAACGGAATCCTTACACAACAAAAATGATTGAAATAATTATAGCATAACTAAATAATAGTGTAAACATGAAATACGCCGATTTTATGCCGAATCTTCATATCCGATGTAGTGAAAATAAAAAATCGGCGTAAAACGAAATGATTTCGGGTGAACGGTAGACAAAGAGCGTAAAATGTGCTATGATATGTAACGCTTGATGGCCGATGCCGTCAAAATATTTATTAAGGTGATATTATGAAATATACGGTGCTTTACAATCCGTACGCCGGCGACGGCTGGAACGACGTGAAGCGTACGGAAGCCGAAAAGAAACTCGGCGAATGCGAATTCATCGACATGACAAAGGCGGACTACGCCAAGCTGTTCGATGAAAAGAAAGAAAGCTCTTTCGTTATCATAGGCGGAGACGGTACGTTAAACAGGTTTATTAACGACACCGTCGGCATTACACATCCCGAGCACATACTTTATATTGCGGGAGGAAGCGGAAACGATTTTCTGCACGATGTGAAGGGTGCGCAGAGCACGGATGAGCCTGTCGAAATTAACAAGTACACGGAAAATCTTCCGTCCGTTACCGTCGGCGGCAGGACATCGCTTTTCTTAAACGGTGTCGGCTACGGCATTGACGGGTACTGCTGTCGTGTAGGCGACGAAATTAAGGAAAAGCAGCACAAAAAGCCGAATTATACCGCTATAGCGATAAAGGGACTTTTGTTTTTCTTTAAGCCCGTCGATGCCGTTATCACGGTAGACGGCACGAGAAAGGAATACAAAAAGGTATGGCTCGCTCCGACTATGAACGGAAGATACTACGGCGGTGGCATGATGGCCGCGCCGAAGCAGGACAGACTCGGAGACGGCACGTTGTCGGTGCTTGTATGGCACTGCGGAAGCAAGCTGAAGACTCTGTCTGTATTCCCGAAAATATTCAGCGGCGAGCACGTTAACCACGGCAAAATGTGCGAGGTGCTGACGGGCAGAAACATTAAAGTTGAGTTCAGCCGCCCGACAGAGCTGCAGATTGACGGCGAGACGATATGCGGCGTTACGTCATACGAAGCGCACAGCGCGGATAAAAGGTGAATACGGTGACGGAACGTGAAAAAATGACTGCGGGTCTGGACTTTTACACAGGCGACCCGGAGCTGATGAAAAACAAAAGCGACGCGCGCACCCTTGCGGAGGAATACAACCATTCCCCCGAGAACGAGCCCGAAAAGAGATACACCATACTGAAAAAGCTGTTCGGCGAATGCGGCGAGAAAATCATGATAAAACCGCCGTTTCACTGCGACTACGGCTACAACATTTTTCTCGGTGAAAATTTCTTTGCCAATTTCGACTGCGTATTTCTCGATGCGGCTCCCATAAGAATCGGCAAAAACTGCATGATCGGGCCGAAAACCTGCATTTACGCAATAGGTCATCCGCTCGACCCGAATGAGAGGTCTCGCGGCATAGGAGTTCCCGATGAGGTTGTGATAGGCGACAACTGCTGGATAGGCGGCGGTGTCACGATTCTTCCGGGAGTTACGCTCGGCGACAACGTTGTTGTCGGTGCGGCATCCGTTGTTACGAAATCCTTCCCCGCGAATGTCGTCATAGCGGGCAATCCCGCCGTTGTCATACGCGAGCTGAAGTGAATTCCTCTATATGCGATTTCGTGTATAGTATTGACAATGTATGCTTGTTTTGTTATAATGTTTGTAGGCAAATTTAAAAAGAGTATTTGATTTTTTCGGAATTTTAGATTCTTTAATTGATTAAAATCATTAATTAAATAAGAATTATTTATAATATAGAGTATCCTTGATCCCTTGTACATAGAGTAAGCGTTACACGAGAATAATAAGCCCGGAATAAAGCAATTCTATTTTGTATATAAAACCAAAGGAGGCTCCGAAAAAATGAAAAAAATCACAGCGGTTAAAGACTATAGAAGGTCTATAGCTTTAATACTCGCGGCAATGATGCTCGTCACTCCGATGCTTACGGCATGCTCCGAACAGAAAGCGGAAGACACGACAAGTGAAACAAGCGCATCGGCCGAGAATACCACGGCAACGGCAACGGAAACAGAAACGGAAACCGAAACAGAGACCGAGGAACCGGATCCCTTCGCGGACGTAGACTACGGCGGAAGATCATTTACGGTTTACACCTCTATCGACACAGGCGACGCTACCAACGGAGACCGTTTTATCAGAGGCAGCGGAGAGTTAACAGGTGAGGCGGTAAACGATGCCGTCTACGACAGAAACCTCAAGGTAGCCGATTTGCTCGGAATAAACATAGAGTTCGTCGAGGCGAACTACGGCTACGGTACGGCGGCGGCGCAGATTAAGAAGCAGATTACGGCAGGCGACACCGAGTGGGATGCCATTGCGAACGACATACGCGCTCTCGCACAGCTGTCGTCCTCGGGACACATTGCCAATCTGTACGGAAACGACATTCTCAATATGGAAAAATCGTATTGGTATGCCGACTCGATGCGTGACCTTATGTTTATCGACGGCGGAATGTTCCTTCTCGTAGGCGACTATTTCACCGATGCCATCGCGTCATGCCACACCCTTTATACCAACGAGCAGATTCTGAACAACACCTACGGCGACACCGAGTACGTAAACAAAATGGTGTTCGACGGTAAGTGGACCATCGACGAAATGACAAAGATCTTAAACGAAAGCTATGTCGACACGGACGGTGACGGCGCGGAATCGAACAGCGACACATACGGCTACGCGTGCGTAGGTATGTGGGGTTCGGCGATACCGATGCTTGTCGGTCTTGACATTCCGTTTGTCACAAAGACAGATGACGGTGTGGAATATTCGTTCAACAACGAGCGTTCCGTAGCGGCTCTCGACAAGCTTCATGATCTGTACTACAGCGACGGTACCAATACCACACTCGCCGACGTAGCGGCACTGCGTACGTTCTTCTCGAACGGACAGTGCGTTTTCATGGGATATAACCGTCTCGGCGACCTTGAAAATCTTCGTGATATAGAGTTCTCCGTCGGTGTTATTCCGTACCCCAAATATGACGAGAGTCAGGAAAATTACGTAACCACACTTCACGATACAAGTGAAATCGGCGCGATTCCGTCGACTATAACTGGCGATGATCTCACCTTCGTTCTCACATGTCTTGAGGTGCTCGGACGTGAAACCTCGAAAATCGTAATGCCAGAGTTCTACGAGGACGGACTTAAGGTTAAGTACGCCGACGGACAGGATGACGCTCTGATGATAGACCTTATCCACGACTCCATCACGTCTCCGTTTGCGGTTGCGTACAATGAGTCTCTCGCGGGCTTCGTCCTTCAGACCGTATTCCTTACTCCTCTCGCAAACGACAAGATTAATTTCTCGTCAAGCTACAGCAAATCCGAAAAAGCAGCCACAAAGGCTCTTAATAAGCTTACCAACAGCTTCAAAGAAGTTTTAGGTATAGCCGAATAATTTAATTTATTGAAATCAGGTAAAACGAAATGTCTTTTTCTTCTTCAGTGCTCGCACTGCTTCCCACCCTTACTCCGACTGAAATAATCGCGCAGATTCTCGGAATACTCGCGCTCGTATGCAATATTTTCTGCTATCAGATGAAATCCCCGAAAAAGCTTCTGTTCTGGCAGATAACGGCATCGATTATGTGGATACTCAATCTCGGACTCAAGGGCGGTATAGTGGGAGTGCTCCTCAATGTACATGCCGTAGTGCGTTTGACCGTATATTACTTTGCGGAAAACCACAAATGGGCAAGATCCAAAATATGGCTTCCGCTGTTTATGGTGAGCGCCGCAGTACTTGTATTCGCCACCTACACCGGTATACCGGATATACTCGCTCTTATCGGAACTCTCTGCACGATTTATTCATTCTCCGCGGGCGACACGGCGAAAACAAGATTGTTTACTCTGCCGTCTCCTCCGTGCTGGTTTGTATACCATCTGATGCAGAAGAACCTGGGCGGCGTACTTAACGAGGTATTCGTGTTCACGTCGATTATAGTGGGCATGGTAAGACTTGACAGAAAGAAAAAGGATGCCGAGAGCAAATAACACCGCTCTTTGTGCGGTGTTGCCCCTGAAACCACTTGACAAAACGGCTGTTTTCGTGTACAATTACTACTGTAATCATAAGGTGACGCCGAGAAGTGTTATTCTTCGAGCATGAGCGTATCATATCGGCTTATCTCGGGAAAGAACGCTATCGGTTTATCCTAAATCAGTTTTTGATGGGAGAAACACAATGGATAAGAACGACGGACTCTTCGATAAGAAGAACGAGATCGAAGAAAACGAAGAGTACGATCCCGAAATATATACACTCACCGACGAGTCGGGCAACGAGCTGCATTTCGCGCTTCTCGGAACTCTCGAGCACAACGGCGAGACATACAAGGCATTGATTCCCGTTAACGAAGACGGAGAAGAGGAAAGCAGCGAGTATGTTATCCTCAAGTGTTCCGTTGACGAAGACGGCGAGGATATTCTCGAGACAATCGAGGATGACGACGAATTCGACGAGGTTGCGGATATTTTCGATGACGAATTCTCCGATATTCTCTACGACGACGAGGACTGATGTCGGCGGATAGGCTTTATTTTGTATGGTGAAGTCAACCGCCGCCGACTCGAGTATGGCATGAATAGGACGTGCGGATAAGCTATAACTTAGATTTACGGTCAACCGCCGCCGACTCGAGTATGGCATAAATCGGACGAGCGGATAGGCTTAAGCTGATAACCGCATCATAGAAAAAATCGGCATCGACCGCAGTCGCTTCGACAGAGCGATACAATTACAATCGCCATCTAAGGTAAGCTCCCTGAGGTGTTCGAAATAAAAATGAGCATAAAAACCCACAAAGAGTAAAAAGGAGCCCGGACTTCCGACGTGAGGTTTGCAGACCTCCCTCCGTTGCCGTGAGACGCATTCCGCGCCACCGCGACGTTTAAGGACGCTGGGAGCACGAACCGCCGGAGAGGGCGCCGTCCTTGCGAGAGCAGGGTTTCTGTATGCTTGTTTTGAAACGGCACGTTGGGGAGTTTTATTTTGTTTTTTATATTTCCGTTATAAAAATAAATCGAAAAAAGGTGTATGAGTATGAAATTTTATCAGAAATACAAAGCGTATTCCCCGAACATAGACTGCGAAATGTTTGACGCGTCTGTTCCGGGCAATGTTCAGCTTGACTACATTACGGCACACCCCGAATTCGTATCCGATATTAACTACGGCATGGAGCACAAGAAAATGTTTCAGCTCGAGCCGTACACATGGTTCTACAAAACAAATCTCGAATTCGAGCGGAAGAACGGCGAGAAAATCTGGTTTGTCACCGAGGGAATCGACTACATATGGACGCTTATTTTGGGCGGAAAGGAATTCTATACTCATGAAGGCATGTTTACGCGTGTGGACATATGCCTTGACGATATATCCGAGGAGCTGTTCGGCCATCCGCTTGAAAACGGTATGGAGTTCGAGATAAAAATACATCCGCATCCGATGCTCGAGGGAATGCCCACGGACAGAAATCAGGCGGCGCAGTGCTGTAAGCCTCCCGTTGCCTACGAGTGGGACTGGCATCCGCGTGTGATTCCGTCGGGATTATGGAACGAATGCTATATCGAGTCACGCGGCAGGTATTACATAGGCAGAACGGAAGCGAGATATACGCTCGCGAAGGATTTTTCGTCAGCCGAGCTGACAATCACGTCGGACACGGCATCCGAGGCCGAGGTTACGGTATACTCACCGAGCGGAGACGTTGTGACGCGCGGAGTGCTTGACAACGGTGTTTTCGTGGCGAAAATAGACTCGCCCGTACTGTGGTGGTGCCGCGGATACGGAGAGCCGAATTTATATAAGTACACCGTAAAGTGCGGAGAGAATACCGTTGAAAAGCATATCGGATTCCGCCGTGTGGAGCTGACTATGAACACGGGCAGCTTTGTCGAGCCGACACAGTTCCCGAAAACGCGCGCATATCCTCCTGCACAGATTACGCTGAACGGTGTAAACGTATTCGCCAAAGGCTCTAATTACGTAAATCAGGAAATATTCACGGGCACAATGACGCGTGAGAAATACGAGGAGCTGATACGCTTCGCTGTTGACGCGAACATGAATATATTCCGCTGCTGGGGCGGTACGGGCTGTCAGAAGGAAATGTTCTACTCTTTGTGCGATGAGTACGGCATAATGATATGGTTCGAATTTCCTCTTGCCTGCAACGATTACTACGATTCAGAGAAATACCTGAAGGTATTGAAGCAGGAGGCAACCGCAATTATTCTGCTGCTCCGTTCACATCCGTGCATTACTTTGTGGTGCGGCGGAAACGAGCTGTTCAATTCGTGGTCGGGCATGACGGATCAGCGTCTCGCACTGAGACTTTTGAATGCGCTCACACTCGAATACGCTCCCGAAATACCGTATAATCCCACCTCGCCCATCTGGGGCATGAAGCACGGCGGATACACCTTCCTCGATCCCACAACGGGCGTGGATCAGTTTACGCTGTTCTCGAATACGGAGGCTACGGCGTACACCGAGTTCGGCATACCCTCGACTCCGTCTGCGGAATATCTCGAGAGCTTTATTCCGAAGGACGAGCTGTTCCCGCCGAAGCCGGGCGGAGTATGGCAGGCGCATCACGCCTTCTACGCGTGGAACGGACGCGAGCCGTGGCTGTCGCTTCCCACACTGGAGAGATTCGGAGACATAAGCACCCTCGAAAACCTCGTGGAGACCTCCGGCTGGCTTCAGGGTATAGGCTACAAGGCAATATTCGAAGAAGCGAGACGACAGAAGCCGCTGTGCGCAATGGCGATAAACTGGTGCTGGTGCGAGCCGTGGAAGTGCGCGGCGAACAACTCGCTTATCGCTTATCCGAACATTAAGAAGTGCGGCTATTATACCGTAAAGGATTCGCTCAGGGACATCGTTCCGTCCGCTAAATTCACGAAATTCTCATGGGAAGCAGGCAAGGCGTGCGAGTTCGAGACATGGCTTCTCAACGACGGAACAAAGCCCGCGTCAGGCAGAATCACGTCGACAGTGGAGCTTGACGGAGTTAAATATTACGTCGGAGTCGATGAGCTTGTTTCCGATGCCAATACAAACGCAAAGGGTAAAACGCATTCGTTTGAAATTCCCGCGTCCGTTAAGGCGAAAACGAGAATGAAGGTTACGGTAACGCTTGAGACTGCAGACGGCGAAACAGTAGAGAACGAGTACATGATGGTAGTCGGAGCATAACGGAAGCTGTGAATCCGACATATCCGCAAAGATAAAGAAATAATATAAAGGAGCATGAGATGTTGGACGTTTGTCTCGCGGGCACGGGCGGAACGGTTCCGCGCCTTGACAGATTTCTGAGCTGTTGTTATTTTCGCTACGAAGGAGTAGGTTTACTCATAGACTGCGGAGAGGGGACACAGCTTTCGATTAAAAAAGCAGGATTTTCACTCGGCAAGATATCGATATTACTGCTTACGCATTACCACGCCGACCACGTAAGCGGACTTCCGGGACTGCTGTTGTCCATGGGAAACGAAGGAAAAACATCTCCGCTCTATATATACGGGCCGAAGGGACTCGATGCCGTAATAAAGGGACTCACGGTGATAGTTCCCGAGCTTCCGTTCAGGATAATCACAAAAACACTTGCGGATTTCGATTCGTTTACGCAAAACGGCTTCACCGTGACCGCATTCGAGCTCAGACATTCGTGTGTTTGTCTGGGATACGATATCAGAATATCGCGCGGCGGTAAGTTCGATAAAGAAAAAGCGGAGGCGAACGGAGTTCCGCTGAAGTATTGGTCAATACTTCAGCGGGGAGAAAGCATTGACGGCTACACGCCGGATATGGTTCTCGGAAAACAGCGCAGGGGATTGCACGTCACATTCGCTACAGACACAAGGCCGTGCGAAATAATATCGACCATGGCATATGACGCGGATTTGCTCATATGCGAGGGAATGTTCGAGCTCGATAAAAGCGCGAGAGCAAAGGAATCGGGGCATATGACTATGGCGAGTGCCGCGAAGCTTGCAAAGGATGCACAATGCGCGGAGCTGTGGCTTACGCATTACAGTCCCGCTCTGCCTGAACCCGAAGAATACGCATCGGAGCCAAAGTCGATTTTCGAAAACACCGTGCTGTGCGGCGACGGCTATACGAAGACACTCAGATTTGAAGATTAAACAAAAAAATAACGGCTTATAGGCCGTTATTTTTTGTTTCAGATTCGAACCAACTCGCCGAGTACGGTCGAGTATATGTATACGTCGTGTATGCTCTCACCGAAGATTTTTTCGCAGATTACGCGATATGTCTCAAGCTGATTCTTGTGCCTCTCACGCAGCTTTGCATACGCGATATCGCGATTCTTGTATTCCGCGGAGGTGAATCCGTCAGTTTTGTAATCTATCAGCTCAAGCATTCCCGTCTCGTGATTGCGATACAGACAGTCCACGACACCCTGTACCGTAATCATGCTGTTTTTCTCCGCCAGGCAGTGCGACAGCTCCTCGTTCTTCGTGTAATCGGAAGCGGGCATGTTTATATTGAATCGGAACTCACGCCGAATAAAATCGGATTCGGATATGCGGCGGAACAGCTCGCTGCGCATGAACATGGCAAGCTGACGTTTGTCAAGCATATCCGCGAGCTTGGGCGAGATTATCCCGTGCTCCGTCATGCGTTCGATTTCGGCGTTGATTCCGTTTTCGCTCAGATTTTTTATATCCATGAACTGCATGAAGGTATGCACCGCTGTGCCTTTTTCGGCGGCTGTGTAGGTGTTTGCGCCCGTAATGAATTTCGGCATGACAAGTGATGTGTCGGAGTCGTCACTTACGTTGTTTTCGCCGCTTTCGCCGCGGTCATCGGAGGTATCATATATCGGAGAGACGATTTTGTCGAGGTATTCGGGTGAGAGCTCTCCCGCCATGGCTTTAATCGGCACGTTGGGGACGGGGGAGCGTACTATGTTCAGACAGCTTACGACACTCTCGGGAATGTCCGAGAGTACGTCCGCATCCTCACTCGCGGCATCGGCACCCGATGAATCACGGTCGATTTCATCGACTGTGGGGAACTTAAACACAAAGTCGTCGCTCTTTACGTTGGCACAGCACATAAGTATCCAGTCGAGGTAGTTGTCGTTCTCTGCTATCGTGTAGGCATCGATATTGTACGCCAACGCATTGCTTTTCAGCAGTCTCGCCTCGGCTTCCGTGTTCTTGGACGAATTCTTTCCCGTGATGAAAAGACGGTTTTTGGCTCGTGTGAGCGCGACATAAAGTATTCTGATTTCCTCGAATGAAGCACTCCGTGCGAGACGGTTTGCTATAAGCTCGTGCTTCAATGTGGTTTTGACGGCTAAACCGCTGTCATCGGATATCTTTGTTCCGAAGCCGAGCTCGCCGTCGAACAGCATCGGCTTGATTTCGTCTTTAATCGAGCGTTTTCTGTCCGCCTCGCATAGGAAGCATATCGGAAATTCAAGCCCCTTTGATGAATGTATGCTCATTATTCTTACCGAGTCGGGTGCGCTTTCTCCCTCGTCGGGGGTACTTCCGCGCGGAATTTCCGTTTCGATATACCGTAAAAGTCCGCTCAGCGACGATGAGGTGTCGGAGTCCGCCTGTCCTATTAAATCGAGAAGCCTGCGTACGGAATCGCTCTCCAGCGGATCGGGTGACATTACCGGCGTGACGGTTACCGACGTGACGGTTACCGGCGTGACGGTTGATAAAATCAGCGGAGAATATTCGCTTATGAAGTTGACGGCGAAAACATCCGCACGCATTGACAGCGCCTGCTGTCTGTATGTATTCAGACTGTCGATGAAGAGCAGTATTTTATCCGCGAGAGCCGAATCTCGCCCTTCGTACGACAGGTACGAATAAAGAGATATGAAAAGATGAGCTTCGGACGAAGCGGCTTTAATGCTTGTTAGCTCGTCAATTGTAAAGCCGAACAGGGGGCTCATAAGCGCACCTGAGAGATATATATCGTCAAGAGGATTGTTGATAATCTCGAGCAGGCACAGTATAAGCTTAACCGATGAGAATGCCTCAAGCGGCTCCGTGCGGCGCAGGCGGCATTTTATGCCTCGCTTCGTCAGCGCGTTTTTAAAGTCCGCTCCGTTTGACGCGGGACTGCGCATGATAATCGCAATGTCACCCTCGGAAATATTCCGCTTCAGGTCGGAGCTGTATTCGCCTATCAGCGATTTGATAACCGATGCGACGTATTCCGCCTCGTAGTTGACCTTATCCGACGAGGATGAGCGCGGTACGACGGCAACCTCGACAGGATGCTTTTCGATGATATTCGAGGCGGCGTATATCAGCTTGTCCGACGATGTATACGTGATATCGGACATGGGAAAGAGCTGTCCAGTTACCAGATTCGTGAAGGATATTATCTCACGGGCACATCTGAAATTTTCGCTCATGTACAGCGTGTAGCTATGTGTGTCGGCGGTAAATCCCTCGTCCGCGTTTTTCCAAGTGTTCTTATAGCTGTTGAAAACGGCGGGATCGGCACCGCGGAATCTGTACACGGACTGTTTGATATCGCCGACGAAAAAACGATTCGAATATGCCGACAGCCGACCGAAAATATAGTCCTGAGTACCCGCGGTATCCTGAAATTCGTCTATAAATATGTATTTGTATTTTTTGGCGATTTCGTCCGCGATATTGTCGTACGACAGCAGACGTGAGGAGAGAATTTCGAGGTCATGATAGCTCATGATGCCGCGGTTGCTCTTTTCGCGGTTTACATCCGTGTTGTATTTGTCAAGCACTTCGCACAACACATGAAGTATTCTGTCGGACGCTTCGTTTTCGGCGAGAAGAAGAGCCTCATCACCGAGGAGCAGAGTATCGCGCAAGTCTCCGAGCTCCTTCTTGAAGTCGTCTCTGATTTTTTTATAAGCGTCGGATGCACCGCTTGCCTTGTCTTTGCCGAGCCTTCCGAGACGGCTGAACTTTACGTTTGCGGTATAAGACTTCAGCGCTTGTTCATCCTCTGCCGCCGTCCGCAGATTTTCGCAAATATCGCAGTCGTCCGCGATGTTCGCCCCGTACGCTTTGTACGCATCCTCATCGTTTTCTATGTCATCCATTATACGTGAGAATATTACGGAATAATGGGAGGCAAACTCGAGAACGTATTTTTTTACCTCATCGGAAACCCTGCCGCATGAAAAGAGCTCGCTTGTTTCACGGAGACGGGATACATCTATGCTTTTGTTTTCGAGTGTGTGTGCAATGCCGAGCAGCTCCGTGTCAATGTGTGAGGTGTCCTTGGTTTTGCTTATAAGGTCGCAGAAAAACAGCCAGTCGCCGCCGCTTTCGTCGTTTTCCGAATACTTTTTATCGAAGAATGAATTGACGGTTTTGCTCATTACTCTCGTTTCGATTTCGTTAAGCTCTCCCTCCGATGCGATTCGTGTATCGGGAGACAAGCCCAGAACGGGGAAGTATTTGCGCACTCTTTTGTAGAGGAACGAGTCCATCGTACAGATATCCGCCGCCCCCATAGCCGAGAGCTGTCCGTTTATATAGGATATATAAGAGCGATTATGATTTTTTCCGCTTTTCAGCGAGACGAGCTTGCTTTTGATTCTCTGCTTCATCTCGGCGGCGGCGGCTTTGGTGAAGGTTACGACAAGAAGCTCATCCGCAGTGCATTTTTCGTCCGCTATAAGTCGGGCGATTTTTTCGGTCAGAACCGCCGTTTTTCCGCTGCCCGCCGCCGCGGAGATAAGCAGATTGCCGTCATTGTATTCTATGGCTCTTTCCTGAGAGTCGGTGTATTTGATATCAGCCATTTGAACTCCTGTATCTGCATATATATGCGTTGTCACATCGTCCGCACGGATCGATACTGTCTATTATCGCAGGCTTCAACTCGAAGCTTCTGTGCAGAATACTGTCTCCGATGCTTTTGATTTGTTCGAAAAGCTTTTTCCTTATATCGGTCAATTCGCTTTCTCCGATGTATATAAGCCCGCTTTTTTTGTTTTCCGTGTCTGCCTGCAGACTGCCGTTCATCATGCCGCTGAAGGTCACGCTTTCACGTGCGGAGTGTGCTACCTTATCGGGTGAGTCCTGTCTGTCAGACGACAGAGTTGACAGGCTGTCGGAAACATAGACGATTCCGCCGAATTCGACGGGCTTTTCGGATTGCAGGTATGACGGTGAATTCAGGATGGAGAACATGTATATGAGAAGCTGAATTTCGGTTCCGTTGTCAATGTTGTCTCTGTGGAATGTCTTTTTGCCCGTCTTATAGTCCACGACTCTGATCATGAGTGAGCTTTCTCCCTCGCCCGAGTCTATTCTGTCGGCGATGCCCTCGATTATAATCCGTACTCCGTCGGTTGAATAAAATTCTATGGGCTTGATTCCTCCGCGTCCGATTTTCTGCTCGAACAAAATCGGGGTAAAGCCTGATTTCGTGATTTCGTTCTCAAGGCTTTCGATTAAAACGGTTACCTGACGCTTTATTCGCGCGAACAAATACTCGGCTCTGGTCTCGACCTGTCCCATGCTTTGCTTCAGCTTTTCCTTGACGCCGTTTATGATTGTGTCGAGAAGCTCGTCCCGCGGTATGTCTGCCGCCTTCGATTCGGAATAAATATACGAGAAGTATTTTTGAAGGATAAGGTGGATGATTATACCGATGTCGGGAATCGTCATTTCACCCTGCGGACGTGGCTTAACCTTTAATTCGTATTTGCACGCATAGTTGAAAGGACAGCGTATGTACGCGGACAGCTTGGATTGTGAGAGGTAAAGCACATCATCATGTAAGGAGAGTATATCTGTGCCCGCTGCCGCGGCTTTTACCGCCGACGTTCCCGTGACGACATCGGAGTGTCCCTTGTCGAGAAGATAATCCTCCGCGCTTTTTTTGTCGTATACGATAAAGTCGGTGTCGAGGTCACGTGAGAATGTGAAATCGATACCGAGAAGGGAACGTATTTCCGAGACGGCGAACGACACGTCCTTGCTCTCCTCGGATAAAATAAGCACACCCTCTGAGGCAGCCGAAATCGTTCTGTAAAACATACAGTATTCACGCGACATGAGGATATCCGATGAGCAGTCCATAAGCTCTATGCCGTACCGTTCGAGTGTCATTCGGTCTCTGTCGCCGAAGAACTGCTTTTCGGAGTCGGCTTCACTCGGAAACTCTCCGTCGTTTGCGCCGAGAATTATAATATATCTTTTACCCTCGAGACGTATGCCCTGAGCACTGCCGATTATTATTTCGTTGCTGCCCGACGGAATGCTTCCCGTGTCCATGGATTGAGCTATGCGGCCGTACAATCCCGAAAATCTCTTTGCGTCAATCGGCATGCCGTTTAAAAACTCGACGATTTTGTCGAGAATTTCGCATAGCGTACGCCATCCCGCGCGGCATTTAACCGCTTCCTCATCCATTCCGTGGCTTGTATAGGCGGCACATATGCGCTCCAGTCCGTCGGAAATATGATAAGCCTGTGCGGCTGATACTATGGCCGACGCGATAACGGAGGCGTCGGCGCAGTGCTTTTCGTTGTCGAAAACGGCGGCGAACGATTCAAGCGGAGAGGTCAGCTGCTCTCTCGTGTTGTTTACGAGTTTCAGTATCCGTTCGCCGTATTCGCTTATCTCCAGCTTACAGCCGTCGGGATTCATCGACCAGCTCTCACCGGTGTATATTCCGCGTCCGTTAAGATTCCATGTGTTGATATAGTTCTCAAACAGCTCGAGCGAATAGGGGAACAGCTCGTCCTGTGACACATTGTTTACCGCATCCGTGTCAGGTGCCGACGGCAACCTTTCGTCATCGCTTATGGGCGAGCTCGGCGTAATCAATCCGGTTTTCAGCAGACTTATTATGTCCTGTTTCTGCCAGCCCTCCGATACGATTTTCAGCATATAACCGAAAAACTTTATCACGGGGTTCTGCGTTACTCCCGATGACTGAGAAATAAAGCAGTTGAAGCCGTGCTGTCTGAGCTCCGTGTCTATAATGCCCTTGTAGCTTTCGATATCGTGCGCGACTATTCCTATGTCGGAGTAGTCGCAGCCTTGTTTCAGAAAGCTGTTGACGGCTGCGGCGCATACTCTCGCCTCGTCCGATTTGTCGCGGCATCGTACAAGCCCGACACTTCCTTTTTTCTCTCCGAGATATACGTTATCATCATCGGATTTATCGAAAATGTGACGTTCACAGAACGCAAGCTCGGGATTGTCGGCGTGACGCATGTTGTTGTCAAGTCTTACGACGGTGTAATCCTTGCCGAGACGGTCGGCAGTCCCGATAAGTCTTTTCAGCGTTTCGCTTGTTTCGAGAAACTGAGGCGCGATTTCGTCTCTGTTACCCGCCGCGGTCATAACGGCGGCGGTGAAGCTGTCGGCGGAGCGCATGATTTCGCGTATGATTTTTTCCTGTCCGCTCGTAAACGACAGAAACGAATCTATAAAAACGCTCTTTCCTTTAAAATACGGATTGACGGATATGGACTGCGCAAGCTTTGTTTCGACATCCGAGCTGTCGATGTATTCCTCATGCAGGAGGGAATTGTATGCGGTGTATACAAGCACGGCGTCCGACAGCCTGTCGACGAAGCTGCCGTACTTGCCCGATCTCTCCGCGGCATCAGTGTCGGAAGACATTTTTTCAAGCGCGGCTTCCGCCTCCTCGGGAGTTATTCCGTTTCTTTTCAGCTCGTCAATGGCGCGGAGCAGTATCGGAATGCTTCTGTCCTCGTGTGATGAAATTTTATTGTATACCCGCAGACTTTTCCATACGGAAAGCATAGCCTTCCATACTATGAGAATACGTGAGCCTTTGTCGATAACACTGTCGGCGAGTCCTCCGTATTCACGAAAAACCGAGCGGGCTAAATTTGTGAAGTTGGTTACCTCGAGATGAAGATTCGATGACGGCGGGAGCAGAAAAGCGAATTTGCGTTCCCAAACCACGGTTTCCTGCTCGGGTACGATAACTACGGCGTTTCCGCCGTCGTTAAGAAGCGCGCAGACCTCACGTGTTATCATGCCGCTTTTGCCGTATCCGCTTCTGCCTGTTATGAATTTTATCATTTTTTACCTCGATTTACAAAACCGTGCGTCATGCACCGAGAAGACGGTAACAAGCGCACGGTTTAAATGCAGATGTATTGAATATGTACGACTTGAATTTTTATCGGTCAGTCAATCATTCGCCGATACTTATTCGTCTATTTTCGCGATGATTATCTTTCCGTAATCCGTTGAATCCTGCCATGTGTCGTACGGGGAAACGAAGGTGCTTCCGACGGACATTGCGATGTGAGCGCCGACCTCGCCCGTGAAGCCTGTCTGACCCGTGGTTCCGATTTTGTCTCCGCGTGCGACGGTATCACCGACGGATACGTCAATCGAGCCGAGATTGTAGTACCATGTTTTCAGTCCGTAGCCATGCTCGATTACGACCATGTTGCCCGCGTACAGACAGTCGGAGGAGGCATACACGACCTCACCGGCATTGGCGGCGACAACATCGAGTCCGGCTGCCGCTCTGTAGTCGACACCGTTGTTGCGGTATGCGGGAGTGGAGGCACCGTTAAGTGTAATCTGTCGACCGAAGCCGCGCAGGAGAGTTGCGTCACCCGATATACCCTCGAGGAAGTAGCCGTCGAAGTATTTTGTCGATGAGCCCGATGCCGTCAGCTTCTCGACGGTGTTCGTGAATGCCGTGAGGTTGGCGTCTGTACGGTAAGTGTCTATGATAGTGTCGGATAACTGATAATTCGAGGTCTTTTCACCGCTGTTTTCAACGGTAATGTTGGTGTCCTGAGTGGTTCCGCCGTATACGAAGGTGATGGTGTACACTCCCGTGGGTACGTCAAGTGAAATCGGAAGCAGAGCGACCGCGGTGCTTTCGTCGACCTTGTAGAATACGGGAGTAATGTCTCCGCCCATTGTGGATGAATACTTGATATTTTCGGGCTTTGTTACGTTAAGCGCGGTGATGGCGGTGAATTTTCCCGCTTCGACGGTGGATACGCCGAGATAAAATTCGGCGGGCGCCGTGACGAGAGAGGAGAATTTATAGTCGAGCTCTCCGCAGAAGTTTCGTGACGGGTCCTCGTACCATTTCGCGAGAACCTCGATGTTAATGTAACCCGTGTCGTTGGTAGTGAACAGCGAGATGTCGGCGAGAGAACCTTCGAAGAGGGAGGCTCCGTCATCGTCCGTAATCTTAACCGAACAGAAATCGGGAGTCATATCGAAGGTGAGATCGATTCCGCCCTCAAGCTCGTACGATTCCGTATGATCGAACACAAGCGACGATGTGTCGGCATCGACAAACGAACCCGTATAGTTTTTGTACTGCCATACGGCGCTGTCGGGCTGGATATCGTAGGAATGGGAGAGGGTGAGCGTAGGCATAGCCGCTTCTCCGTACAGGCTTTCCGCGTATTCGCTTGTTATAAACGTTTCCGCGTCGGCTTGCGAGATTTTATATGTCGCTCCGTCGGACGAGCGCAGATAGCAGGTAGACGGATCTGTCGTAAAGTAATACTCGTATGTTACGGTTTTCGCGCCTGAGGAGAGGTCAACTTTGAAAAATTTCTCGCCCATCAGAGAGTCGGGAAGCGCCACAATCGACTGGGCGTTTTTCACGGTGCCGAGGAAGTAGCTTATAAGCTGATCGGCGGTGTCTCCGTCCGCTTCCTTCGTATAGGAAAAGTTTTTGCCGTTTATATCATCAATCGAGATTGAAACCGCGTTGCTTTCGTCTATCGGAGCATTCTGCGTCGTATTGTAGCTGACATAGGCGACAACCGACGGGATCAGACAAGCCGCAAGAAGAAGGCAAAGCACAAGTTTATTTTTCACGCTGAATCCCTTTCTTAATTATACAATTATACTATTATACACTATTATACTATACAGGTAACGAAAAATCAAGAAGACTGCTGTAAAATGACAAAAAAAGAAGCCCGAAGGCTTCTTTAAAGTAATAAATATAATAAATGAAATCAGTTCTTTTTGAGCAGCTTTTCCGCACACGCGAGCTTTATACATGAGCAGAGAATTTCAATAGCCTGATCGAGCTCCTCGGGTTCGGGATAGGAGGGTGCGATTCTGAGGTTGGAGTCATAGGGGTCACGTCCGTACGGATACGACGAGCCTGCGGTTGTGAGCGTAACGCCGACCGAGCGCGCTATCTGATATACACGTCTCGCACAGCCTTCCGATACATACAGACTGATGAAGTATCCTCCGCGCGGCTTTGTCCAGTGGGCGATACCGAGTCCGCCGAGGTGTTCTTCGAATTTCTCCTCGACAAGCTCGAATTTCGGTCTGAGTATTTCGGCATGAAGTCTCATGTGCGCTCTGATGCCGTCCGCGTTTTTGAAGAACTTTACATGTCTCATCTGGTTGATTTTATCGTAGCCTATTGTCTGTGTGGCGATAATGGGACGGATTTGCTCGAGGTTTTTGTCCGATGCCGCCATGATGGCAAGTCCCGAGCCGGGGAACGTGATTTTCGAGGTTGATGCGAAATAGAAGATGTTGTCCTCCGTGCCGTATTCCTTTGCTTTGTCGAAAATATTCGCAATCGGCACCGTTTCGTCATACAATTCATGTACGGCGTAGGCGTTATCCCAGAATATACGGAAGTCGGGAGCGGCGGGCTTCATCATAGCGATTTGTTCCACAACCTCATCGGAATAGGTGATTCCTTCGGGATTCGAGAATTTCGGCACGCACCACATACCCTTTACGGACGGGTCGGAGCATGCTATATTGTAAACTTCATTCATGTCGGGGCCGTCTGCGTTCAGCTTGACGGGTACCATTTCGATTCCCATCTCACGGCAGATTGTGAAGTGACGGTCATATCCGGGAGAGGGACAGATGAACTTGATTCTGCCCTGACGGCACCACGGTTCGTGTCCGCCCGCTACTCCGAAAAGCATGGCGCGCACTATCGTGTCGTACATGACGTTGAGCGAGGAGTTTCCGAGTACGAGAATGTTCTTCGCGGGAATTCCGAGAAGATCGCTGAAAAGCTGTTTAGTCTCCGGGAGACCGTCGAGAATGCCGTAATTTCGGCAGTCGAGTCCGCTCGCGCTGAAGCAGTCGCCGCGGTTGCTTATGATATTGAGCATACCCGATGAGAGGTCGAGCTGCGCCTGATTCGGCTTTCCTCTGGTGAGGTCGAGTGTAAGGTTCATATCCGACCAACGGTCGAGCTTCGCCTGCTCGGACGAGACGATTTGATTTAACTCATCCGCGCTCAGTTCGGAGAAAGGTTTCTTTTCGGCTGTCTGCATAATAGGTAATCCTCCCACAGAATGAAGAAATTGATGTAAAATGAATTTAACGCATCGGATTTATTCACTGTAAAGCGTCGTAAATGCGAAATAACGGCTAAAGATGAAATATTTCGTTGCGCTACTTGCAAAACCGCTTTTATTATATGCCATTACGCCCGAAAAAACAAGGGGTAAAGACAAAATTTCAAAATATTTATCATTTTATTCTTATATAAAGCCGAATGTTATTGTATAATTGTGCAAATATTGATTTTGTCGGAGCTGTATTATGGCACAGAGGGATACAAATCCGTATAAATATTCGGATACTAATAAAAGATATATGACGTACGACTGGTATCTAAAGAGAAGATACGGCGGAAAAACGGCGAAGGTGTCTCTCGATATCGGCGCAACCTGTCCGAATCTCGACGGGACGCGGGGACACGGCGGATGCATATACTGCCTGAACGGAAGTGCCTCCGCTGTGGGAGAGGGAATAGAGGAGCAGTATCGTCACGGCTGTGAGATAATGACACGCAAGTGGAAGCCCGTGGGGTTTATTCCGTATCTCCAGTCGAACACCAATACATACGGGGATATAAGCAAATTGCGGGACATTTACATGACGGCCGCGGAGCTGCCGAACGCGCTTATGCTTGACATAGCGACACGTGCGGACTGTCTGGGGGAAAGCGTTATGAAGCTGCTGTACGATACCGCTCGGAAAATTCCGCTTACGGTGGAGCTCGGATTGCAGACCACAAACGATATGACGGCGGAGAGAATAAACCGCTGCCATACCTACGCCGAGTTTCTCGACGGCTACGGCAGACTGATTAAGCTGAGGGATGAGGTAAACGCCGAATACCGATGCGAAAGCTTTATAAACAAAAGATTTACCGTGGCTGTGCATCTGATAAACGGGCTGCCCGGGGAAAACTATTCCGATATGATGCAAAGCGCCGCCGACACCGCACGCCTGTGTCCCGATATAGTCAAGCTGCACCTTTTGCACGTGCTGAAGGGTACGGTTCTCGAGAAGATGTACCTTGACGGTGATTATATACCGATGACAAGGGACGAATATGTGAAAATCGTTTGCGATCAGCTCGAAATACTGCCGCCCGAGACGGTTATCGGCAGAGTGACGGGAGACGGAATGGCGGACACACTGCTTGCGCCGATGTGGAGCAGACGTAAAACCGAGGTTGTAAACGAAATAGACAAGGAGCTGTACCGCAGAAACAGCTGTCAGGGAAGCGCGTACGTACGGAATTGAATACGCAAAAAAAACGGCATTCGAAGATTTCTCGTCGGATGCCGTTTTACTCGGTGTTTTATATTACTTTTTCCTTGCGGAGATGTGGGTAAGAAGACCTGTCATGAATACGAGAAAGGCAGCTAAAATAACGATTTCCGCGGACGACGGTACATATACGAGATGTGACATGGCATGATACTTCCTTTCTTATAATGTCATATATATTTTAGCATACAATTCACATTTTGTCAACACTTAATGACCGTTATATTAACAAAATAAGCGATACTTCTTAACCACGGTTTTATGTACTATGTTCACGGGTGAATAAACATATGCGTTTATTCATCTCTCATGGCGATATCTTCTTCAACCGCTTCGTAAAGCTCATCATAGTTCCGCATAGCCTTGTTTTCAATGCTCTACCAAGTAGGGAGCAACATCGGTTGTGCCCTGCGGCATCATTTCAACGGTTTCCGCGTCACGTGCAAGCTTTGTGCCGAGTGCGGGGATAACGTCCTTATAGGTTTCAGCCGCCAAAGCCTCGATAACAACTCCCGTACGTTCGAGGTTGTTTTAATGCCGTAAATCCGATATCTAAGCCGTTATATGAACATTTCGTGCTATAGCGGCGATTATCCCCACCCCGACAGATGTAAAAACACAAAAGGAGATCCCGCAATGTCGGGGATCCCCTCGGAAATATTGTATTTATATTATAATTCGTCGGCAAGCTCGAATGTGATTTTCCTTGTGGGAACATCGGCGTCTACCAGCTTAGCGCGGAGAGGCGTGCCGAGCTCGTATTTTCTGCCGGCATAGTACAGCGTCATCATTTCCGGATTTGTTTTCGATCCCGGCAGCGTTGTCGCGGGAATGAAGCCTTCCACGAGGTTGTCGCACTGTACAAACATACCGCTGCGGATTACGGATGAAACACGTACATCGAAAATCTCGCCCGTTTTCGGCTGCATGTAAAGTGTCATATACAAATCTTCTATGTCGCGTTCGGCGTTAAGCGCGGTAATCTCGCACGCTGTTGAGGAGCTTCCGCGCTCCTCGGCTGCGTCCGCGAGCTCTGTAACGGCATGGGGAACGGAATCGAGCTTTGATGTAAACGTGAGAGACGTAAGCGAAGTGTTCTCGAGCACAGTTGTTATGACGGTATGCACGAATGTGTCGGGATAACGTCTGATAGGTGAGGTGAAATGGCAGTATGTATCCGCTCCGAGACCGAAGTGCGGCAGACAAACCGCCTGATATTTCGCTTTCATCATCGAACGGAGCATCATTTCGGATACCGAGTCCTCGATTTCCTTTTCTCTCGCCTCATTCAGTATTTCCATGAGAGCAACGCTCAGCTCGTGTGCGCTGTCCGCGGTCAGAGCGTGTGCGGTGTTCAGTCCGACATTGTGCGCGAAGGTTACGAAATTCTCGATTTTTTCTTCCGACGGCTTTTCGTGAATACGGTACAGGCAGGGCAGACCGAGAGATTTCAGCACCTCGGCAACCCCCATGTTTGCCTGAAGCATGAACTGCTCGATCATTTTCTCCGCATCTCCGCGTATTCTCTTTATAATATCGACGGGCATGGAGTTTTCGTCCACTATGATAACGGGCTCGCAGTCCTCAAGCTCCATTACGCCTCTTTCCTCCTGCAGAGCGGACAGCTTGCGGTACATTTCATGCATATCGGAAAGCATACCGAGTACGGGTGCGTACTTGTCGCGGAACGGACTGTCGGGATTGTCGAATATGTCGTTGACTTCATCGTAAACACCGCGCACGGTGCTTCTTATCATCGATTTGAAAATGCGTGTGTTTTTTCTGTTACCGTCGTCATCGAGTGTGATTTCCGCGCTGAGCGCGTACTTGTCCTCGCCCGCGTTCAGGGAACATACGCCGTTTGACAGGATTTCGGGCAGCATCGGCACAACCTTGTCAGTAAAATATACGCTCGTGCCGCGAAGGCGAGCTTCTTCCTCAACAGGGGTGTTCTGACGGACATAATTGGATACGTCCGCGATATGTACGCCGAGAATCCAGCCTCCGTCGATTTTTTCGAGCGATACGGCGTCATCGAGGTCTTTCGCGCCCGCTCCGTCGATTGTCATAATGAGCTTGTCACGCAGGTCGGTTCTGTCGCCGAGCTCGAGAGGCTGTGCGGCTGCTCTTTGAGCGTCGGCTAAAACCTCGTCGGGAAAGACCGTGCGTATGCCCGATTGATACAGAACGGCGGAATAGTTCGCGTCACGTGTCAGCGCCGAGCCGAATACCTTTGATATTTTGCCTTTTACATCGAAGTAAGGCATATCCTCGGGGCCGCGAACCGTTATTGATTTGTTTCTTGCGAAAAAATCTCCGTCACACGGGATAACCTCGACTTTATCCATATCGTGCGCGTCGAGATTTTTGACATTATCCTCGGGAATGTAAACAATAACGCCGAGACGCTTGTTGTCGGGGATGACGTAAGAGTAACCGTCATAGCGTCCGACTGCGGGAACGACACGGAGAGAGCCGATAATCGAATCGACCGTGGATTCCACCTCGGTAACGCTTCCCTCGGGCGAACCCTTTTCTCCGATTCCCGTAATGCTAACCGTCACATGGTCACCCGTCATGGCGCCCATGGTTTCACGCGGCGAGACGAAAATATCGTTGTCGCCGTCATCTCCGTCGGGTACGACAAAACCGAAGCCCCTTCCGCTGTATGAGAACGTACCGCATAGCGACTGCGGCTTGAATTTAGACGAATTGCCGTGAGCACCGCCGCTCATTCCCGATGAGCGGGAATTGCCGTTATGAGAATGCCCGCCTGCGGTGAATCCGCCGCGTGTGTTTGCCGCGCTGTTTTTTCCGATAATGCCTTTTGTGACAATACCCTTCGAAGAATAACCCTTTGTCAGTGATTTAAGCTCTTTTTCTTTAGATTTCTTGCTTTTTTTACCCAATTTCAGACTCCTTAATATATTTCACGGCTCAATTACGGTGAAGCATCGCAAAAGAAAAAGCGGAACCGAGTCAGTCCCGCATAGTTCTCTTTAAAAATTACTCCGCTGCTGCTTCCGTTTCAGCTGTGGTTTCGGCCTCAGCCTCGGTTTCAGCTTCGGCAGTTGTTTCCTCGGCAGTAGTATCAGCTGTAGCGTCCGTTGTTGTCGTTGCCGCGGTGGATGTGGCAGTTGTCGTGGATGTTCCGATATCCTGACAGAGGTATGAAACAAGTACGAGAACTACGAAAACGATAGCAACGATAGTTGTGAGCTTAGAAAGCTTTTTGTCCATGGTTGACGCTTTAGATTTACCGAAGAAGGTCTCAGCTCCGCCTGCTATTGTTCCGGAAAGGTTATGGCTCTTGCCGGACTGCATAAGAACTGCGACAACAAGGAATATTGCGGCGAGTATTAAAACTATACCGATAGCGATTTGCATGATTGAGCCTCCGTGTTTTTTCTACTTAGCCTTACTATTTTATCACAACGAAAAATAAAATGCAATAGCTTACATAAAACTTTTTCATGTTTATACGGTGCGGGGGAATAAAAAAGCATCGAAGGCGACTCCGATGCTTTGTTGTTTTCGATTTTATTTGGCGTAGTCGACGGTGCGGCTTTCTCTTATCATATGCACCTTGATCTGGCCGGGGTATTCGAGCTCATCCTCGATTTTCTTTACGATATCGTGAGCTATGATTACCATTTTGTCGTCATCCACAACGTCGGGCTTTACCATGATTCTGATTTCGCGTCCCGCCTGAATTGCGTATGATTTCTCGACTCCCTCGAATTCGTTTGCTATTTCCTCGAGCTTTGTCAGTCTCTTGATGTAGCTTTCGAGGTTTTCGCGTCTCGCACCGGGTCTGGCGGCGGAAATCGCGTCCGCAGCCTGAACGATCAGTGCGGTTATTGTCTGAGCCTCAACATCACCGTGGTGAGCCTCGATGGCGTTTATAACTTCCTTGGATTCCTTGTACTTGCGGGCGATTTCGACACCGAGCTGAACATGCGAGCCTTCAACTTCCTGTGTCAACGCCTTTCCTATATCGTGCAGTAAGCCCGCGCGCTTTGCTATGGTCGAGTCTACACCGAGCTCATCCGCCAAAACTCCGGAGATAAGCGATACCTCAACCGAGTGCGCAAGCACATTCTGACCGTAGCTTGTTCTGAATTTAAGCCGTCCGAGCAGCTTCACGAGCTCGGGATTTATGCCGTGAATTCCCGTGTCGAAGGTGGCTCTTTCGCCTGCCTGACGTATGGTGACGTCAACCTCCTTGCGGGCCTTTTCAACCATTTCCTCGATTCTCGAGGGATGTATTCTGCCGTCCGCGATGAGCTTTTCAAGCGCTATGCGCGCAACCTCGCGTCTGACGGGATCGAAGCTCGATACCGTAATGGCTTCGGGCGTATCGTCGATAATAAGGTCGACTCCCGTGAGTGTTTCGATGGTACGGATGTTTCTGCCCTCACGGCCGATGATTCTGCCCTT
The DNA here is from genome assembly GCA_963642885.1 of bacterium. GTDB lineage: Bacteria > Bacillota > Clostridia > Oscillospirales > CAG-272 > UMGS1696. The sequence continues at coordinate 54,343 of CAVIJI010000007.1, read as the reverse complement.
CATTTCCTCACTGGGAAGCGGAACAGCCGATACCGTTATCTCGGATACGTGATCCGCGGCGCATCTCTGAACGGCGAGAGCTATGATATCGCGTGCCTTTTCATCAGCTGTTTCCTTGAATTCCTCCTCAAGCTCGACAAGTCTCTTTGCCTGTCTGTGCTTGATTTCGGAGTCGAGCTGCTCGACGAGCTTTGCGGTCGCCTCCTCGGCGCTCATTCCCGCTACTCTCTGCAGCTCCGCGTATTGTTCTTCCTTTATCTTTTCTATGCTTTCGTTAAGCTCGGTGGTCTCCTTCAGCTTCTTGGAAAGGTTTTCGTCCTTTTTCTCGAGAGCATCCGTCTTTCTGTCAAGTGTTTCTTCTTTCGATTGAACTCTTCTTTCCTGGCGCGTGAGTTCGTTTCTGCGTTCGTTTAATTCAAGCTCGAAGTCGTTCTTGGTTCTTATAATCTCATCCTTCGCCTCGAGCAGAGCTTCTTTTTTCTTTGTATCGGCGGTTTTGATACCGTCCTCTATAATTTTACGTGCCTGTTTTTCGGCAGAACCGATTTCGGCTTCACCGACCTTTTTACGGTAAAATACGCCGAGGGCAAAGCCGCAGGCGAGACACGCGATACCGGAAATCAAGGCTGCTATGACAGTCTCCATCTCGCACCTCCTTTTATTCTCTTTGGATTTGTTTTGCATTTTAGTCACCTTTTTAAGTAATACTAATGTAAGTAAATATACTTCATAAATATGTCCGTGTCATTCATTGGATAAGATATATATAAAGTGCAGCTCGCTGAATACAAATTATTAAATCCGTGTACCAACGGAATGAAAACATACTACTCAATATTATAACTCCGGTTTTGTTCAAAGTCAATAGTAAATATCGTGCGTAAACGGCAGACATATTACATAAAAAAACAGGGCAGATGTGCCTCCGCCGCATCTGCCCTGTTTGTCGGACTTATATATCAAGTTCATTTGTATGCAGCACAACTCCGTCTGCCGCAAGCTTTGCCTGTATAAGAGCTATGTCGCGTCGGTCGTGCGATACGGCGGCGGCTGTTCCCGCGGCCTGACCCGATACGGCACATACCTGTATTACTCTCGTGACATCCCACATGGAGTTGTCGGACGAAATGCACCTGCCCGCCGCGAACAGATTCTTTATTCGACGGCCCCAAAGCGAAGACAGCGGAAGCTCGAATATCGGGCCGCTCCTGCGCCAGTCTGAGAACATACCTCCGCTGTCCTCCGCGTACACACGGTCGCTTCCCTTTGATATCGTCGTCTCGCCGACTATTCGCCGTGTCATTCTGAATTGCGGAATGCCCGGCAGAGCGGTCATCGCGCGTGAGTCCGACACTCCTCCGCGTGAGAGAAAATCATCGAGCGCCTTCTCGTGCGACATACGCATGAAGCGTGAGTTTTCCGCGGCATCGATACCCGTGAATCTGTCTGCGTCCGAACGCTTTGCGCTCGGATCGTCCGCCTCGGGTGTCTCGCAGTATCCGAGACAGCGCAGGCTGTTCCTGCCATCCTCGGTAGAGTAATACCAAGCCGCCAAAACGTTTTTCTGCGGATACAGTGCCGTTTCCTCTCCCGAGAGGGCGCATATGTCCGCGTCTCCGGTCGAGTCTACCACAGCCGATGCGCGGTACGCCGTGCGTCCCGATTTGTTCTCGACAATAATATGCGTTATTCTGTCGTCGCAGGTCTGAACGGAACATACGAGAGTGCCGTAGAGTATGTCCACACCCTCGCCCGTGAGCAGCTTTTCGCACGATACGGCGAATACATTCGGGTCGAACTGCGTGCTGTATCGGCCGCTCTGACGCCTTTCTTCTCTCGTAAAACCGTCCGAAAGCCATTTTTCGGGATTTCTGCCCGCCGCTCCGTATTTTATCGAAAGCCGCAGCAATTCCTCCGTTATTCCGAAGCTCACCTGATTTCCCATACCGTCGCACAGGGGAAGGTAAATCGTGACGAGCCCGAGAGTCGCCAGTCCGCCGAGCGTGTATTCTTTTTCGATAAGCAGTGTTTTCGCACCGCAGCGTACCGAGGCGAGAGCGGCCGCAATTCCCGCCGTTCCTCCGCCGCATACTATCACATCGTACTCACCCGCAACCTCCGTGCATCTCGGGGCCTCGGTGATATATGTCGTCTCCGCCATAGCGCACCTCCGTTATTATGTAAATATAGGTAAAATATTTTCGTGTTTTATTAAATATATCATGGTGCTTGGCGAAAGTCAATATAATACCGCTTTTTTACGGTATGTCAAACGAAGGTAAAATTTCGTGAATGCATTGAAAAAAAAACGGAAGTACTGTATAATGTTCTTCGTATATTAAATCATGACAAGGAAAGGCATATTCGCATGGAAAACAAAAACGACAAGTCAGGGTTCTATCGCACCGCGGGCTGGGTCATTTCGGTTGTGTTTACCGCACTGCTGCTTACACCTCTCGTACTTCTCGCGACTGTCGGACAGGATGATGTCGAGATGGAGCAGGAGAAACAGTACTCATGTCCCGAATTCGGCGTGTCCGAATTTATCGACGGATATTTTCAGGAAGATTTCGAGCTTTGGTTCTCGACAAAATATCCTCACCGTTCCGATTTCGTTAAGGCATACAGACAGCTTCGCTACGACGTATCCGACATCGGGTTCGATATAAGCACTCTCTTTATTCCGAAGCAGAGTGATGCCGAAACAACGGCGGATGAAACCGTAAGTACCGAAACGGCAGTCGATACTCTCGATAATACGGACGCGGAGGCAACGGCGGAGGGCGAGACGGAGGTCGAGGAGACGACACCGTACAGCAGCTTCAATCCCCTTTACGCCGAAATCAACAAGCGTCTCTATGAGCGCACCCCGATAGAGTCGTCGGGCTACAGAGGCACCGATCAGGTTATAATCGGAAAGAGCGGCTACTGTTACGAGAACGGCTATATAAACGAGATGTACGGCTATACCAAGAAGTATGCCACATGTTCGGACGAATGGCTCGAGGACAGAGCCGATAAGCTCGAGTACATACAGACAAGACTCGAGGAAATGGGAATAGCGTTCACTCTTATCTTCACGCCGAGCAAGGGAAGCCAGTATTCCGCTTATATTCCCGATTGGTACAAGGCTCAGAACACCTCTCCCGATGGCTATGTACGTCCCGTGGAGAGAATCCGTCCCCTGCTTGACGAAAGAAACGTCAACTATATATATTCCGCCGATTTGTTTAAAGAGGTGGGACTCGACGAAACCTTCCCGCTGACGGGTATTCACTGGAATAAACCGGCGGCGGTTGAAGCTACAAACGCTCTTCTTAAAAATTACGAGGAGCAGAGCGGCACAACCGTTAAAAAGCTGAACATTACGGGAATAAGAGAGCAGTCCGAACCGTCCGGCTTCGGCAATCCCGAAAACGATATTTTCTCGGGCGTATACAGCGGTGTAAGCACAGCCGACGCCATAGTGGACGAATACTACTATGTGCCCGAGGTTGAAGTTACGGACGAGGATGCCGACAAAATCAACGTACTCATACACGGCGGCTCGTTCTGCTGGGACTTCAAGTATTATTTCGAGCAGTATCACATAATATCCCGCCTGAAGCAGTTCTACTACAATGATTGGCAGGGCAATGATAAGGACGACCCGTTTAAATCGGGCGAGCAAAGATGGAGTCAGATATTAAACAATGTAGACTACGTCATTTTCGAGTGCAACGAGCAGCTCGTCTGCCAGGTGGGCTGCAACGCTCCCAGATGGGCGGCGGCAGACCGTGCGCGCGCCGATACGAAATCGAACGACGTTTACACCTCGCTGTATAATTATCTGAAATCAACCGAATCTGCAGACGCTGCGGAATAAACGAAAGGATAAAGAATTATGGTATTCAGTACACCGGTATTTCTGTTTCTTTTTCTTCCGATTGTGCTTGTTCTCAATTATGTGATCCCGAAAAAGTACATTGCCGCGAAGAATGCGGTGCTCCTCATGGCATCGCTGCTTTTCTACGCGTGGGGAGAACCGAAAAACGTTCTGCTGATGATTCTCTCTATAGCGGTTAACTACGTATGCGGACTGCTGCTCGGAAAATTCGACGCGTACGAGAAAAGACGGAAGATAGTTTTATGGGTATCCGTTGTGTTCAACCTCGGACTCCTGTTCTTCTTCAAGTATTTCAATTTCGTCACGGGCGGAATTTTCCCCGAAATCGCGCTTCCGATAGGTATTTCCTTCTTCACGTTCCAGATTATGTCGTATACCATAGACGTATACCGCAGAAGCGTCGAGCCGCAGAAAAATCTCGTTAAGCTCGCGCTCTATATTTCCCTCTTCCCGCAGCTTATAGCGGGTCCTATCGTAAGATACATCGATGTCGAGAAGCAGCTTACATATCGTGAATGCACCGCCGAGAAAACGGCGCGCGGAATGATTCGCTTCTGCATGGGATTGGCGAAAAAAATCGTTATTTCGAACACAGTCGCCGCCGTGTGCGACACGATATTCGATTCCGCGTACGGCATTCCCGCGTTTACCGCATGGGTCGGCGTGCTGTGCTACGCACTGCAGATTTATTTCGACTTCTCGGGATATTCCGATATGGCTATAGGCATGGGCCATATGCTCGGCTTTGATTTTCTCGAAAACTTCAACTATCCCTATGTTTCCGTATCGGTTCAGGAGTTCTGGAGAAGATGGCATATATCGCTTTCTTCATGGTTCAGAGATTACCTCTACATACCGCTCGGCGGAAATCGCCGCGGCAAGGTAAGGACGTACATTAACCTTGTTATCGTATTCGCCTGCACGGGCCTCTGGCATGGTGCGTCGTTCTCGTTCATCATATGGGGCCTCTGGCACGGACTGTTCCTTGTCATAGAAAGACTCGGATTCAAGAAGGTTCTCGATAAGCTGCCGAAATTCGTAGGCTGGCTGTACACAATGCTTGTCGTGCTTGTCGGCTGGGTGTTCTTCCGTGCGGAAACTCTCGCGGATGCTGTCGAATATATCAAGTGTATGTTCACCTTCGGCGGAGGTATCACGAACGGTATGGCGCAGTTCGATAATCTCTCGTTCTTCATCACACTCGCCGCTGTTATACTCTGCGCTCCCGTGTATACGTTCGTTAAGTCGAAAATCGAAAAGACCGAAAGCGGAAAAAAGGCGTCGTTCGTAATCGAAGCGGTGCTCGCAGCCGTCCTTCTCGTGCTCTCGGTCGTGTTCCTTACAGGCTCAGGCTATAACCCGTTCATTTATTTCAGATTCTGATATTCAAATAATGCATAGAAATTTAGACACGTTTTTTGCGGAAATGAAATTCGTGTAAAATAAACATTCATAAATGTAAATGCATAGTTATTCCCGCCCGACGCGGCTTTTGCCGCTGTTTTGGTGGGAATAACTGTTAATTGTGAATAAATATACCGAAAAGCATCGAAAAACACCGAATTTATGAATATTTCGGGTTATGTGTCGATTGTCTGAAAATGCAACAATTTTCTTTTGATTGCAATCTGAAATTTTGTGTTATTCATCGTGAAATAAACATTGACAAATAAAATGTAATTTGATACAATATCTGTATATTAAATCATTATATGCCGGACGGCAGTGGTTTAAGTCGACGGTTCTGCCGTCTGATAAAAATTTTTAAATTTACAGGAGATACATTATGAAGTTCAAGAGAAGTCTCGCGCTCATTCTCGCTTGCCTGCTCGCAGCCGCTTCATTCGCATCTTGCTCTTCAACATCCGAGGTCGAAACAAATGTCGCACCGGAAACAGTTGTAGGCGAAGACGGCCAGGCAATTACGCTGAGCTCAGGTTCATTTGACCCCGCACAGTATATGGCCTCCGAACCCTTCACAGACGTTACAGAGGAATATACGGCAGCATCATCGTCAGTTTACAATGCCGTTCTCGGCGAATTCTACGCAGAGTACCAGAAGGCTAAGGAAGCATCCAGCGTTTCCGAAAGATACGCTCTTATGGCTGTCGCAGAAGCAAAGCTTCTCGAATCCGGCGTTATGCTCCCGAACACCTGCAACGGCGGTAACTACGCTATCGGCAGAGTTGCTCCCTACACAGCTAACTACGCTCTCTGGGGCAACGACTACGAAAGATATCATCAGTGCGTTGTAACAAACGAAATCATCACATCCGAAGACAGAACCGAAATGAAGGCTAAATGGGCCGAGCTCAAGGGCACAGGCACATATGTTGAGTGGGTTAAGGAATACCTCACAGGCAAGGGCTACACCATTAAGGATTCTTACACATTCGGTTACACTGCAGACCCCGAAACATGGGACGTTCTCGCAACATCTCGTTCCGCTGACTCCGAAGCTATCATCAATACATACGACGGACTTCTTGAGTACGATCCCGAAGGCGTACTTCAGCCCGCTCTCGCTCTCGGTCACGGCGAATGGACCGAACCCGATGCAGACGGTAAGGTAACAGTTACCTACAAGCTCCGTGAAGGTGTTAAGTGGGTTGACTCTCAGGGACGTGAAGTCGGCGAAGTAACAGCTGACGACTTCGTAGCAGGTATGCAGCACATGTGCGATGCACAGGGCGGTCTCGAATACCTCGTTCAGGGCATCATCGTCGGTATCGATGAATACATTTCCGGTACAATCACAGACTTCAGCCAGGTTGGCGTAACAGCTGTTGATGATTACACACTTCAGTACACACTTACAGGCGAATGCTCATACTTCGAAACAATGTTCGGTTACGGCGTATTCGCTCCTATGTGCAGATCCTACTACACATCACAGGGCGGTACATTCGGTCTCGATTCATTCGATTCCACAGCAGAAACCTATAACTACGGTAAGACTCCCGACAACATCGCATACTGCGGTCCTTACCTCGTAACAAACAACACAGCATCCAACACAATCGTATTCTCCGCTAACGAATCCTACTGGAACAAGGACAACATCAACGTTAAGACCATCACATGGCTCTTCAACGACGGTACAGACGCTACAAAGGCATACAATGACATGGTAGCCGGCACACTCGATGCAAGCGGACTTAACTCCTCTGCTCTCGAGCTTGCTAAGGCAGACGGCAACTTCGACAAGTACAGCTACGTAACATCCACAGGCTCTACTTCCTACATGTCATTCATGAACATATTCCGTCAGGCTTACGCTAACACAAACGATACAACAACAGTTAACTCTCCTTTGACAGACGATCAGAAGACAGCTACCGATAAGGCTATGGGTAACGTTCACTTCAGAAGAGCTCTCTGCATGTCCATCGACAGAATCGCACAGAACGCTCAGAAGGTCGGCGATGAACTCGCAGCTACATCCGTAAGAAACACTTACGTTCCCGGTACTTTCGTATCTCTCTCTGAAGATGTTACAATCAGCATTAACGGCAAGTCCACAACATTCAAGGCCGGCACTAACTACGGTGAAATCCTCCAGGCTCAGCTTGACTCCGACGGCGTTAAGATTAAGGCTTACGATCCCGCTGCAGACGACGGTGTAGGTTCCTCCGACGGTTACGACGGATGGTACAATGTTGAAAACGCTAAGGCAGAACTCGATCAGGCTATCTCCGAGCTCTCCGCTCTCGGCGTAACAATCAGCGCAGAGAACCCGATTTACATCGATATTCTCTATCCTTCCAACAGCGAAACATATACAAACTCCGAGCAGGCTGTTAAGCAGTCCATCGAGAACGCTCTCGGCGGTCTCGTAAAGGTTAACCTCGTTGAATGCGTTGACTACAAGCAGTGGTACTACGCAGGATACTACACAACCTACGGCTTCGAAGCTAACTACACATCCTACGACCTCTCCGGTTGGGGCCCTGACTTCGGTGACCCTTGTACATACCTTGATACATTCCTTCCCGACTATGCAGGTTACATGGTTAAGTGCATCGGTATCTTCTAATATCGAAAGATTTTAAAGGATATAAAACCGAAACATTCTAAGATACAAATCAAAGAATAAAATTCAATAACAAAGATAACGGAGGAGGGTGGACTCTAATGGGTTCATCCTCTTGCCGTATATTTTTGATTTTTAAGAAAGTGCCCGGAGGAATCGGAATTGATAGTTCAAAACCGAACTGACGGCGTGTGGAAAGGTATGTAAATAATGGCAAAGTATTTACTCAAGCGTATTGTACACGCGATCCTTTCTGTTATTGCGGTTGTTGTGATCGTAATGATTCTTATCTATTCTCTGATGGACAGAACGCTGATTTTCTCTACGGACTCCGTATATACGAAAACATCGAATAACGCGAAGCAGACATATATGCTGAGAAAGTGGAGTGAATACGGATACCTCGATTATGTTACATATTCGGATTATCTTATGCAGCTCACGAAAACAGGAGAAATAGACGAGGAAACCAGAGCGAACGTAGTCAACATCGCCAGAAAGGCCGGCAACGACAGCGCGGAAGTACAAGTTTATATCGACAAGTTCAAAGATTACTATACATCAAAGGGCTATACCGTTACACGTCTTGACGCTGTAATGGCAGGTAAAAAGGTCGCAAACGGCGGTCAGGCTGCTTATTTCGCTTATAAGGATAAACCCGTTATCCAGAGAGCGATAACCTATTTTACAAGCATTATTTCCGTTGACAACATTAACTATGTAGAAGAGGATATCGAAAACAGAGGTATTACCTTCACGACGCATGATCCCGTATACGGCGGAGAAAAGTTCTCTCCCGCTATAATGGGCAACGGAACAAAGTATAAGTATCTCCTTTATTTCGACAACAAATTCCCGTGGATACACCAGAATCTCGTTTCGATAAACCTCGGCAAATCATATTCCGTTAATATGGGTGTGGATGTATTTACGACAATGACACAGTCACAGGGCTCGTATGTCAACTCCGTAATCACATATCCTACGGGACTCACCGAGGAAAGTGCGGATAACCTGCATCTGGCAACATATGCGGCAGATTCGCTTGAAACAAGCGTAGTATACGCCACACGTTATACTGACCATTACACAAACGTTCCTACCGTAAAGGGCGGTATGTCCAAGATGGGCTACTCCTTCTCGATAGGTATTTGTGCTGTAATAATGTCGTATTGTCTCGGCGTGCCGCTCGGAATCGTAATGGCTCGTAAAAAGGATAAGCTCGTTGATAAAATCGGTACACTGTATATCGTATTTATTATCGCCGTTCCTTCGCTTGCATATATTTTCCTTTTCAAAGCAATCGGATATAAGATGGGTCTTCCCACGGTATTCAACGTAGACTCGTCAAGTAAGCTTATGTACGTTCTTCCGATTATTTCGCTTTCGCTTCCTTCTATCGCAAGCCTTATGAAATGGCTCAGAAGATATATGATTGACCAGATGAACTCCGATTACGTTAAGTTCGCACGTTCCGGCGGTCTTTCCGAAAACGAAATTTTCTCCAAGCATATTCTTAAGAATGCTATTATTCCCATAGTACACGGTATCCCCGGAAGCATACTCGGCGCTCTCACAGGTGCCATCATCACAGAGCGTGTTTACGTAGTTCCCGGTGCAGGTAACCTTCTTACTCAGGCTATCAATAAGTACGATAACGGCGTTATCGTAGGCGTTACACTGTACTATGCTATACTTTCGGTAACATCACTCATACTCGGCGATATTCTCATGTCAATGGTTGACCCGAGAATTTCATTCTCTTCGAAAGCGAGGTAAATTGTAAATGGAAAATGATAAGCTGCTCGATCTGGAAGAGCTTAATGTTCCCGAAGAAGAGCTGTTCTCGTTCATTGACAACAGTACCCTCGATTCGGAAAAGATTACCGCCCCCCGTTATTCGTATTGGCACTCGGTTTTCCGTGTGTTCTTCCGTAAAAAAATTAATATAATCATTCTTTCGCTCCTTGCGGTGATTCTCGTATTCACATACGTATATCCCGCACTGACCGAATACGACCGTTTCGCAAACCTTCTCGACAGTACGTCAAAACATCTGACTCCCGATAAAGCCATCGAAAAATTCGGCTTCTCCCTGAAGTGGATTCTCGGTGCGGGCGCATCCGGTGAGCCTACATTCGACGCTATCTGGTACGGTTCGAGAATATCCATTACTCTCGCCGTTATCTGCGCCGCAATCAATATGACTATCGGCGTGCTTGTCGGTGCCGTATGGGGCTTCTCCAAGAAGGTCGATATTATAATGCAGGAAGTATACAATATCGTCGGCAACGTACCGTACATCCTCCTTATTTCCGTTGTCGTCATGATTATGTCCGCAAGCTTCTGGTCAATGGTTTTCGCCATGACCGTAACCGGCTGGCTGTACATAGCATACTTCATGCGAACACAGGTTATTATCATCCGCGACAGAGAATACAATCTCGCGTCGCGCTGCCTCGGTACTCCGACTCTCAGAATAGCACTGAAAAATATTCTCCCCTTCATGACCTCCGTTATCGTAACATATACCGCTACCGAAATTCCGTCGTATATTTCATCCGAGGTGTTCCTCTCTTACATCGGTATGGGTCTGTCGGATATGTCTCTCGGTAAACTTATATATGCAGCCGAAAGCGCAATGGTAACTCCCGGATGGCAGTTCGAATTCTGGAGCCCCGTTGTAATTTCCGCAATCATTACGGTTGTACTGTACGTTGTCGGACAGAACCTCGGCGACGCATCAGACCCGAGAACACATATGTAAGGAGATAGCAATGGAAGATAAAAAAGTTTTACTGTCGGTAAAAGACCTTGAGGTGAAATTCCGTGTGCGCGGAAGAATTCTCACCGCTATTCGCGGCATATCTCTCGACATATTCGAAAACGAATCAATCGCAATCGTAGGTGAATCGGGCTCGGGTAAATCCGTATTTACAAAAACATTCGCAGGAATGCTCGATGAAAACGGATTTATTTCAAACGGAAGCCTTATATTCAGCGACGACGAGCTTGCGGACACATGCGCCGTTAAGGGTAAGTCCGAGCTTAAAATGGTAGATGACTGCACCAAGAAGCTGAATGAGTATTCAAAGCTCGAATTCGGTAAGGATATCTACCGTGAAATGCAGGCTCTTAAAGACGAAAAGAAACGCATGGCTCATATCGATACCGCCGAAGAAGAAAAGATGAAGGCGGAAATCGCCGATCTGAAATACAGAAGCACCGAAGCATTTAACGTAAAGCAGACTCTCGACACAAAGCATGATAAGGAAGAAATTAAGCGCATAAGCGCCGAAATCAAAATCATGAATGCTTCCATCGAAGAGAAGGAAAAAGAACTCGCGGACGCCGAAAAGAAGGCGGAGGAAGCATTAAAGAACAATCACGCTTACCTTGATGAGTATAACAAGAAAATGCAGTCTCTCGAGGCGAAGTACGCTAAGGCCGTTAATCAGGAAATCAGTGAGCAGACCAAGGCGCGCAATGTGATTCTCGCTAAGGAAATCTGTCTGTCGGTAGACCGTTACGGCGGTTATAAAGGCGCAAAGCTGTGCAGACAGCTTCTCGCGGAGCTTAAACTGGCTATGACAGAAGGTCTCGACCTCGATAACGAAAACGTCAGAAACGGCGTATTCGACAAGGTTGCGTTCCGTGTACGTTATATCGACGAAAATGACGAAAAATTCCACGGCACGTGCATTTTAAACCTTGCGAAAATTAAGTTCTCGAAGGACTGGAGCAAGATTCGCGGTACACGTATCGCAACGGTATTCCAGGACCCTATGACATCTCTTAACCCGATTATCACAATCGGTAAGCAGATTACATCCATCATTCTGAAGCACCAGAATTGCTCGGAAGCCGAAGCTCGTGAAAGAGCGCTCATTCTCATGAAGAAGGTCGGTATTCCGAATGCGGAGCACAGATTCGATGATTATCCCTTCCAGTATTCGGGCGGTATGAGACAGCGTATTGTTATAGCAATCGCGCTTTCCTGCCAGCCGAAGATTCTGATTTGCGACGAGCCTACGACAGCTCTCGACGTTACCATTCAGGCTCAGATTCTTAAGCTTCTCAAGGATTTGCAGAAGGAATTCAACTATACCATCGTATTCATCACGCATGACCTCGGTGTTGTCGCAAACATTGCCGACCGTGTAGCGGTTTTGTATGCAGGTCAGGTTGTCGAGCTCGGAACCGTAGAGGATGTATTCTACGATCCCCGTCATCCGTATACATGGGCTCTGCTGTCCTCCCTCCCGCAGCTCGCACAGAGAAACACAAAGCTTTATTCGATTTCCGGTACACCGCCGTCACTGTATAATAAGATTATCGGCGACCCGTTCGCACCGAGAAATCCTCATTGCTTAAAAATCGATACATTAAAGGAGCCGCCGATGTTCAAGGTAAGCGATACGCATTACGCAAAGACATGGCTGCTCGACCCCAGAGCGCCTAAGGTTGAAAAACCCGAAGCTATCGAAAACATTCACGAAAAGCTAATGAGAGCATTTAATATATAACAGATAGGAGAGAGTAGACTGTGGCAAATAACGATGAAAAAGCAGTAAAGCAGTCAGGCCATTTTCCGGAACACGGTCCTATAGACCCCGCCACCGGAAAAGAAATACTCCTGTCTGTAAAAGATGTTGATATTACATTCGGAAAAGGCGACAATGCCGTAACGGCAGTTAAAAACGCTTCTTTCGATATCTATAAGGGCGAAACATTCTCCCTCGTAGGTGAATCCGGTTCAGGTAAAACCACAATCGGACGTGCGGTTATTCGTGTTAATCCCTGCTCCAAGGGTGAAATTCAGTATAAAGGCGTCCGTATTTCCGGTAAGATTCCGCATTCACTCGACCGTGAGGTTATCAGAAATATCCAGATGGTATTCCAGGATCCCGCGGCATCCCTTAACGAACGTGCAACCGTAGATTATATAGTTTCCGAAGGTCTGTACAACTTCAAGCTTTTCGAAAACGAAGCGGACCGTGTACGCAAGGTTGAGGAAATAATAAATGAAGTAGGTCTTCTTCCCGAACACCTTACACGTTACCCTCACGAGTTCTCGGGCGGTCAGCGTCAGAGAATCGGTTTGGCACGTGCTATGGTTATGGAGCCGGAGCTTGTCGTAGCCGACGAGCCTATTTCGGCTCTTGACGTATCCATTCGTGCTCAGGTTTTGAATCTTCTTAAGAAATTCCAGCAGGAAAGAGGAACAACATACCTCTTTATCGCTCATGACCTGTCGATTGTACGTTTCATATCGGACCGTATAGGCGTTATCTATAAGGGCGACATAGTCGAGGTTGCTCCCGCAGAGGAATTGTTCGATTACCCGCTTCACCCCTATACACGTTCTCTTATTTCCGCTATTCCGATTCCCGATCCCGCTCTCGAAAAGCATAAGGTTCTCTTTACCTACGATCCTTCCGTGCATGATTACAGCGAGGATAAGCCCGAGATGGTTTGCATCGGTCATGACCATTATATTTACGGCAACAAGAAGGAAATCGAAGAATACAAGGCGATAAGAGAAAAGAACGTTCCGATTAAATCCGTAACGATAAGTGACAGTGATACAACGAGCGGCAATACAGAAGACGATAATGTCAGCAACGAGGTAATACTCGATACACCTCTCCACGACACGGGAAGCCCGTGGTATTCGGTAGGCTCGTTCTTCCTTCCCATACCCGGTCTTATCGCCGCCGCGATATTCAAAAGCAAAAATTATATACGCAACTTCAAAGCATGCAGAAAAGGCGCTCTTATAGGTCTTGGCTTGATTGCCGCTGTTGTGATATTGTTTATTATCTTCCTGATTATCGCTCAATTATAATTATTTAAACGAAGTATACAGCATCAAGGTAACGCCTGTTTAAGCTAACTCTGAACTTAATGTCGGAGATTTCTTAATTAAAGTGTTACCTTGTTGTTTGTAATGGATATCGAAGGATTTAATATAAACCGAAATGAAAGAAAATAAAACTCCGTACGTTCCGCCCGTAAAGCATATTGAGCTTGATGAGAGTAAAATCAAGCCGAGGCTTGTGCTGACGATAGTGTTCTTTATAATAGCGTTAATAGCCATTACATACGGCGTCATATCGATGACATCGACTGCAAGCGGTTGGAGGACTATTGAAGCCTCGTCCGAGCTCAGCGGAACCTGCACATCCGAAATAGCGCTTCAATACAATCTCGGTGCGTCGGGAGTCGGCGCGGGTGTAGAATACCGTGCATTGTCAAAGGTGTACAGCGCGGCAGCGGACAGCGCGACTAAAATATTCAATAATCTCAGCTACGCGGACACGACAAACCTCAGAACACTCAATAGTAATCCGAACACCGAGCTTGAAATCGAGCCCGAGCTGTATGACGCATTGCTTCTTCTGAACGACAGCGGACGGCGTGAGATATTCTATTCCCCGTATTACGAGGAATATAACAGCCTCTTTCTTTGCGTAGACGATAATGAAGCGTATAATTTCGATCCGACACGCAATGCGGAGACGTCACGGTTTCTGGCGGAAATATCGAAATACATAAATGACGAAAATCATGTTTCGCTTACGTTTTCGGGAGAGAACAAGGTCGTGCTGAATGTATCGGACGAATACCTTGCGTTTGCCGAGGAGTACGGTGTGAATTCGTTTGTGGATTTGTATTGGATGAAAAACGCGTTCATTGTCGACTATATAGCCGATGAGCTGACGGAGAACGGATACTTTTTCGGCTCATTGTCGTCGTTTGACGGATATGTAAGAAATCTCGATACGGGCTCGGGTTATACCTACGGCTTCAATATATACGACAGAGTGGGCAGTACCGTAAATCCCGCGGCTATAATGAATTACACGGGCAATATTGCCATAGTCAATTACCGCAACTTTCCCATGTCCGATCTCGACGTACAGTATTATTACGAGGACAGTGACGGCAATATAACACACAAATATATAGGTGCGGACGGATACCCCGTGAGTGCCACGGGCAGCCTTGTGATGTTCTCACGGAGCAAGGGCTGCGCGGAGATACTCGTCGAGACAATGAAGTACTACCTTGCCGATTCACTTGATACGGACGCGATAACAGGCTTAGAAGAAATCGAGTGCGTATATTGTGAGGACGGCGGTATAGTGACAAGTACGGATGACGAGAGCATAATATTCGACAACATATACGACGGGTATACCGTTAAATAAAGAATATAATATCGGCTTTACATGTGAGAAAAGTTGTGATATACTCTTTATGAAAAAATACTGAAAGGTGCTTCATATGAAACTGTTTATAATACGTCACGGCGATCCGAATTACGCTATAGATTCGCTGACGAAACGCGGATGGAGCGAAGCCGATCTCCTAAGGGACAGGCTCGTAAATCACATATATACGGCAGACTACAGAGACCCCGACAAGAGCAAGGTGCATGAAAGCATAACGAAGGTTTATCTCTCACCGCTGGGCCGCGCGCAGGATACCGCAAAGCATTTTCTGTATGCAACGGGTATCAAGGCCGAGACTAAGGAGTGGCTGAAGGAGTTCCCGTATCCCGCATTCGAGCCGCTTAAAAAATACGGTATCGGCGACAAGGATGCGAACAGCTGCCCGTGGGATCTTGACCTGAGACTGTTTACAATGTTTTCACAGCAGTTGAGCGACAATGAGCATTGGTTTGAGCACGAGATATATACGACGACAGGTGCGGGAGAATACGCGCTGATGGTATTCAGAGAGTTTGATAAGCTCCTTTCCGAGAACGGACTTGACAGACGCGGATACGAATACAGAGTAAACGAAAACTACGACGATAACGCTAATATAGCGATATTCTGTCATATGGGACTCGGCTCACTGCTTCTCGCGCATATAGCGCATATAGCGCCGCCGCTCTACTGGCAGATGATTCGCGTTATGCCGACATCGGTAAGCACGGTTGTATATTCGAAAACAAGGCACGAAATCGAAGGAAAGCCCGCATATCAGTCTAAAATATTTATGATAGGCGACACAACTCACCTTGAGAATATCGGCCTGACGTACAGAGGATAAGAAATAATACAGGAGAGTTATAATGAAAACAGCGATAATTACAGGCGCGTCCGCAGGTCTCGGACGTGAGTTTTTGCATAATTTACCGACACTTTTTCCCGATATCGAAGAATACTGGCTTATATCACGCAGTAAGGATAAGCTCACGGAAGCGGCACGTGAGGTACCGCGTCAGTGCAGGATTTTCCCGCTCGACCTTACACTTGATGAAAGCTACGAGAAATTCGCCGCGGAGCTCGAGAGACTCAATCCCGAGGTATGGATGCTCATAAACAATTCGGGATGCGGTTTCCTCGGAAATGTCGGCGAGGGAGAATTGAAAAAGCAGACACAGATGATTGACTTAAACCTCAAGGGACTTACAGCGATGACGCACGTGACACTGCCTTATATGCATAAGGGAGGCTGTGTTATTAACGTGTCATCCATAGCGTCCTTCTGTCCGAACCCGAGAATGACCGTTTACAGCGCGTCTAAAGCGTATGTTACCGCATTTACACTCGGTATAGGAGAGGAGCTTAAGGCAAAGGGTATAACCGCAACGGCAGTATGCCCCGGCCCGATGGATACCGATTTTATAAAGGTCGGCGGAATCAAGGGCAACTCGAAGACGTTCGATGTTCTCCCGTACTGCGATCCCGCGAAGGTAGCGTACGGTGCGCTTGTCGCAGCGGGATACGGCAAGAGTGTTTACACACCCACTGCCTTCTATAAGTTCTACCGCGTACTCGCGAAAATCACGCCCGCAAAGCTGATGATGAAAATGTCCAAGACCTGATATATAATGTTTTTTGCTTTACACACACGGCATTAATTAAGCATTAATTAATCGGCTTATCCGAAAAAATACTTGCAAAATACCGCCTTGTCTGATATAATCGTACTGTATGCATAACAATACGAAAGGACTAACAAAATGAACAACGGACAGGATAGAATCGTCGCTCAGGTGGGCGGTAAGCCGATTATGGAGAGCGAAATAGATGCGACACTCATGCAGATGGGACAGAGAGCACAGAGCTACAACAATCCCCAGGGAAGAGCAGTAATACTCGAGCAGATTATAAACAAAAAGCTTTTTCTTCTTGACGCTCAGAGAAATCTTCTCGAAAGAGAACCCGCATTCAAGGAACAGCTTAACAGAGTAAAGGAAGAACTGCTCGCAAGCTACAACATTCAGAAGGCAGTCGAAAAGGTTCGTGTAACCGATGAAGAGGTTAAGAAATACTACGACGAGCATCCGGAGCAGTTCGACGCAGGCGAAAGCTACAACGCAAGCCACATACTCGTAGACTCCGAAGAGCTTGCCAAAGAGCTGAAGTCGAAAATCGAATCGGGCGAGATTACGTTTGAAAATGCCGCAATGGAGCACAGCACATGCCCGTCGGGTAAGCAGGGCGGAAGTCTCGGTGATTTCGGTAAGGGTCAGATGGTGCCGGAATTCGAAAACGCATGTGCGGCAATGAACGAAGGTGAAATGTCGGATCCCGTACAGACACAGTTCGGCTGGCATATCATTAAGCTCAACAAGAAATCCGCGGGCGGAAAGATAGAGTTCTCGGTAGTCAAGGACGAAATCAAAGAAGCTCTCATCGGCGAAAAGCAGCAGGCCGCATACCAGAGCAGAGTAAACCAGCTCAAGATTCTCTATCCCGTAGACAAGCTTTAATGACAAATCGAATTAGGCGTAAAAGCTTATTTTAAGCATAAAAAAGAAGCCCGAGGGCTTCTTTTTTTCGTAAAACTATTAATTATTTGAGGAATCCGAAGCTTGATATAATCGGAGGTTCCTCTGCTTTGTTTTTGCATACTTTAACAAAGCAGATAATATTGATAACAAGCGTTATAATGCCCCACACACCCATAACGAACCATCCGATGAAGGGAATAATCACAAGAAGGCACGAAATAGCCGATATAACCTGAATCTTCAAAGCCTGCTTAACGTGGAAGAAGGCGTAGGGAGAGTTGCCGCTTGCGAGAAGGACGATAATGATACCGATCCATCCGAAAAGATACGGAATCATGGCGAGTACCTTATTTTCGGAAATGTCAGCGGGACTGAATTCGGCTGTGTGATCCGTCGAGGGGGCGGCATTCGGAACGGACATAAGAGGAGCATTGCACTGCGGACAATTGTTTGCGGAATCGTCGAATGTCAAACGACAATTAGGACAGAATTTCATTTTAAACCTCCCAAAATAAATACATAAAGTATGATTCTTTATTGTTAATTAAGTATATCATATATCGAAATAATTGTCAATATATATTGAAATGATAAAAGCGTGAGAAAGATTAAATTATGATTAACCCAATGTATTTTGCGTATATTCATTG
>CAVIJI010000007.1:28847-36010 GCA_963642885.1 bacterium | reverse complement strand
ATATATTTTGGGTTATAATAAAAATTGGGTATATTTTTTTTATTGTAAGGAAATACGATGCGAAGGAATTCATGTATAAAAAGAATTGCCGCACTTTTGTTTGCATTGACAACAGCGGTTACGGCTTCGGTGGAAGCAGGCGCGTTCGGCATTTTCGATTCATATAGCTACATTAAAGGCGACACCATAGAGGAACGCCTTGAAAACTCACTTAAAAACAAGCTCGGTTCCGTTATAAAGGCGGGAACGGAGCTTGACGCAAACGACGCGGCGATGAGACTGTACTATCTCGGATTTATATCGGGTGACGGTACGGACATAAACGGCGGCGTTGAATTTTCGCTTGAAAGAGGTCTTAACCGAGTGGAGTCCGCGGTTTTCGCGGTAAGACTGCTCGGTGCGGAGGATGAAGCATTGCTTGTGCATTACAAGCATCCGTTTGTCGACGTGCCCGAGTGGGCATCCGATTATGTTGGCTACGTTTACAATTGCGGCTTGCTCGACGACCTTATAGACGGAGCGCAGGACTACAGCAATCTCAAGTTCGAACCGCAGCTCGGTGAATCCACGGAAAGATTCATGAGCTACATGCTGTATGCTCTCGGTTATCGAATCGGCGCGGGAGATTATACATACTATATGGCGGCGGATTACGCAAGAAGCATAGGTATTTGCGTTACGGAGAAGGACGAACCGTTGACAAGAGCGGGAGCGGTGTCGGCGATGTACAACACGCTGCGTGCAACCGTAAAGGAATCGGACAGAGTATATTCGGATATTTTGGTTGAAAAAGGCGAGATAAGCTACAGCGACGCTGTGTTTCTTCTCTGGAACAGACAGACATCCGAGGTGAAGAACTATCTTGATGCCGTCGGCTACGATACAAGCTGGATTGTTCCCAACGGTTACTACAAGATTAAAGCTGTCGGAAGCGGAAAGCTGTTGAATGTTGCCTCGTCGGGAATGAACAGCGACTACGAGGGAGTCGGAGTGACGCTGTGGGACGCAAGTGACGACATAACTCAGACCTTCAGAATAGAGCGAACCGAAAGAGGCACATACTACATATACGCCGCGTCATCACGAAACGGTTACGGCAGAGTCCTCGGAGTCAATAAAAACTATTCGTCGAAGGAAATAGGGCTGTACCAATCCACAGGTTCAAACGCGCTTGAATTCAACATAATCGGCTCTGCCGACGGAACATGGAAGATAGAATCCGCGTCCGGCAAGCTCACGCTCGGTACGAACGGCGGAGTGGCAAACGGCACGGGAATAGTGCTCGGCGGTTCGGAGATATCGTGGGAATTCACCCGAGAGGGCACAATGAACTCCTCAGGTGAAGAAATGGCTGTTTTCGTAGCGAAATCCCTTCTCGTAACTCAGGGTGCGTATGACGATTACTCACACGGCAACCAGAACGCGCTTGACATACAGCCTGCCGAAAGAGCGGTTTACTCACCGTTCAACGCGAAGGTTGTTGCGATCAACGCCACAGAGACAGCGTGCAACGCGGTATGGATTGAGAGCACGGATAAGGTAAGATATGCGGACGGAAGTTATGACTACATGACGTTATGCTTCATGCATGACAACGATATTTCCGATATATATATCGGTCGTGCATTGACGCAGGGCGAGTACTTCTACGATTCGGGAGATTACGGAATTGCGAGCGGCAAGCATGTTCACGTTGCCGTATACCGCGGCAAGTACAACTCATCGATGAGGGTAGGAAGCGGTGATGTCAACGCGGAGGATGCGCTGTTCCTGCCGGACGACACGTACGTATACGATGACTACGGACTGATGTGGAAGTCCGCGAGCCTTGCGGGCTGATGTCGGCGGATATATTATAGCTGTATAGTGGGGAATACCGCCGCGTCAGTGACGGGACGGCAACCGTATCAAAAAGCAGGCTGCAAAAAGATAATTTTAATCGGACCCTCGCGAGAATTCGTTAAAGGAGTAGATATTGGATAGAGAAATCAAGCGGAAAATTAAGGAGCTTTGTGATGATGCGGGAAGCGCGTCGGCCGCTGCTGTATGCGACAGCCTTACGGAAGAGATAGAAAAAGGCTACAATGAGCGTGTACACGCGGGTATGAGTGAGCTTAACGCATACCGCGACGTTTTGAAGAACGTCGACGATATAAAGAAAATGCTTGACTCGCTCCCGCTTACGGAAGACGAGAGCAGAGGACGGCGCAACCGTGAAAACTACAAGCAGAACGAAAAACACATCGATAAAATTTGCTCTGCCTTGTGGATGCTTGTGGTTTTCGCTTACCTTGCTTTTTCCATTATTTTCGGCGGATGGCGTCTCACATGGTTAATCTTCATATGGGCTTCCATAGGACAGACTATTATGGACATGGTTAAGAAGTACAACAAAGGTGAATCCTTGAATAAGCTTCTGAAACGGAATGTTCCGTCCATGCTGTGGCGTATAATATTGATAATATATTTTGCCGTAGGACTGACAGTCGGCGGATGGAAATACACATGGCTCTTGTTCATTTTCGGTCTTTTGGTACAAAAGGTATTTGACATAATAATCGGTGACGGTTCGGGGGAATGACAATTGGAGGATTTATTTGAAAGGGAAGTCGCAAACGACTGTCTCTTATTCATGCTTGAATATTACGGGCTGATACGAAGGCATATAATAGTCGAAAACGACATCAGGATTCATTCGCACAGCTTTTATTTACTTGAAATCCTGAGCGAAAACAAGGACAGACTGTTTACGATGTCCGAGTGTGCCAAAAGGGTAAACATAACCAAGCAGCAGTTTACACGGCTTGTGGACATGCACGAGCGAAAGGGACATGTCGTTCGTGTAGATGATGAGAAGAATCACAGACAGGTGAGACTGTCGATTACGCCGCTCGGCGAGCAATATTTCGAGCGGCTGAAAAAGCTGATAATCGAAGAGCTTATCAGGATGGTCGGCCATTGCGATGATGACGAAAAGAGAGATGTACGCAATTGCGTAAACAGACTTGCCGAAATCATTATGAAATACAGAAAACAAGCTGAAGAATAAAGAAAAGAACATGCTGTTGATATGCACAGACATATCACGGCATGTTCTTTTTGTGTTAAATTATTACAGCGGTTCACCGCTCAGCTTTATGATAAAATCCTTCAGCATCGTACATCTTGCGATATGGCGGTCGTTTTGTATCATGGTGTTCAGTACGGACAGCTTGCCTACCAGAATCACCATACGAGCGCCGCGCGTAACGGCGGTATATATGAGATTGCGTGAAAGCAGCATGGGAGCACAATTGTATAGCGGTATTACAACCGCATTATATTCGCTTCCCTGGCTTTTGTGTACCGTTATGGCATACGCATGGTCTATTTCATCAAGAGCGGTAAAATCGAGCGTACAGCGTCTGTCGTCGAATTGAACTTCAAGCGTATTCTCGTCGGTATCGATGGAGTTTATTACCCCGATGTCACCGTTGTATATACCCATGCCTCTTTTACCGTCGTCACACTCCCACTCTATCGTGTAGTTGTTTTTTGTCTGCATTATTCTGTCGCCGACACGGAAAACAACGTCGCGATATTTTTTTTCTTTTTTACCCTGAGCGGGAGGATTCAGAACCGACTGAATCATGGCATTGAGATTGTCGGTTCCGGAAAGGCCCTTTCGCGAGGGAGTTATGACCTGAGTTTTCGTTATAATATCCTCACCGTAGCTTTTCGGAAGTCTGTTGCAAACGAGATCCGTGACGGTCATGGCAATGCTTTCCTCCGATTCACGCGGCAGGAAGAAAAAATCCGAGTCCGCCCCGCGCTTATCGAGTATCGGAGCCGTGCCTTCGTTGATGCGGTGTGCGTTTGTTATTATGAGACTGCTTTGCGACTGACGGAATATTTCGCTCAGCATAACCGTCGGATACACGCCTGAATCTATTATATCACGCAGAACATTTCCGCATCCTACCGACGGGAGCTGATCCGAGTCTCCGATCAGAATAAGGCGTGAGCCGTTCTTTATCGCTTTAAGGAGGGAGTCCATAAGGTAGATATCAATCATGGACGCCTCGTCAATGATGACCGCATCGGCATCGAGAGTGTTGTTTTCGTCACGCAGGAATTTCGCTCCGCCCTCAATATCCGATGCGGCATCCATTTCAAGCAAACGATGTATGGTTTTCGCCTCGTGAGATGTTGCTTCACTCATGCGTTTAGCCGCCCTTCCCGTCGGAGCGGCAAGTGCGACCTCAAAATCCAATGAAGTAAATATGGATATAAGCCCTTTTATAATAGTGGTTTTACCTGTGCCGGGACCGCCCGTCAGAATCATTACGCCTTCGGACATTGCCGTAAAAAGTGCCTGTCTTTGTGCTTCGGCATACTTTATTCCCGATTGTGCCTCGCATTTTTCGATCATAAGTCGGGCATCGTTTATACTGATTTTAGGACAGAGAGCACTGATTTTTTTCAGCTTTTCGGCAATATACAGCTCGGCTGTATATGTTCTCGGCTCGTAAATATACCTTATTCCGCCTTTTTTTACGGGGATAAGTGTCAGCTTAGTCAGGGCATCCTCGATGCATGACGCGATATACTCTTTTTTTTCGGCTTTTCCTTCGAAAAGCAAGTCACAGGTGCAGCGAATAAGATCATCAAGCGGAAGGCAGGTGTGTCCCGATCTCGCCGCTTCGGCACGAAGAACATAAACGGCTCCGTGAATAATTCTCTCCGGTGACGACGGGTCAAGTCCCATGTTCATGGCGATACCGTCAGCGCGAGTGAACGATATACCTCTGAAATCCTCGCATAGTCTGTAAGGATTCATGCGTATCTTTTCGACGGCGGAGGAACCCCACTTCTTGTATATTTTCATTGCGGTCTGAGGGGTGAACAGATCACGGCAGAACATCATCACTGCACGTGCGCCGGAAATGGATTTAAAGTTTTCGTTAATACTTTCGGCTTTCTTGCGTGTGATTCCCGGTATTTCGGCGAGCCAGTCGGGATGTTCCTCTATAACCTTGAATGAGTCGGTGCCGAACTGTTCGACTATTTTCTGTGCTGTTTTCGGGCCGATTCCTTTAACCGCACCCGATGCGAGATACCGCAAGATGTCGCTTTCTTCGGCGGGGAGAGTTTTTTCGTATGCCTGAGCATCAAACTGCTTTCCGTAGGTCTTATGGTTGACCCATTTTCCCGTAACGGTCAGCTTGTCGCCTTCGGCAAGGTACGGAATTGTGCCCTTAACGGTTACGGGGTATCCTTCTGTGTCTTCCATTTCGAAAACAACATAGCCGTTTTCTTCGTTTTGAAAAATAATCGAATCCACTATGCCGGCTATAGATTCATATTCGTCCGTTACTACGTTTACGCCGTCGACTTCGTTCACAGCTCTTTCCGCCCTCCTTCTCGCATCCTTAAGTCTATTTATTATACCGCAAAAGGGGCGAAAAGTCAAATAAAACACTGCCGCCCTTCAAACACGGATGACCGTGTTTAACGGACGGCAGTATTTACAGCCTAACAGATTGTATCAGTATTCCAGTTCGGAGAATGCCGTGATAACCTTATCGAGAGATTTTGTAGCGGCCTTCAATGTCTTGTTTACCGTGGATACATAGCTGTTTTCTTTCTTGTTATATACGCTGTTGTATGAGCTTCCGAATGTTCCGCCCCATGAGAAGTCTACCGCCCAGTCATATGACTTGGTATCGAAAATTATGTTGAGCATTTCAACGGAGTCGTTGTCACGTACGAGCTTAGCTGCGAAAAGTACGTCATAGAGTGCAGAACGGAGTGTATCGGTTGAGAATCCGCAGAGAACCTCGAGAATAATACCTGTTCTTGTGGGATCGGGGTTCGTCATGGGAATAGCGTAGGCTGTTGTCCAGCCGTTTGATACGTAGTTGCCGTAGTTTTCCTGTTCTTCGTTTCTCTTTGCCATGGGAAGTACACCGAAGTCGTCTTCCATGTCACGAAGCGAGTTTATCGGGCCGAGCATGTTTCCGCAGAACAGAATGTCACCCTTGAAGAATTCCGTCCATGATGCGGTGTATGTCATCTGTTTTTCAACCATGTAGTTGTAAAGAACATCTACGGCGTTAATCTGACTTTCGTTAAGCAGATTGATTACAAGGTTGCCTTCGCTGTCGATATCGAGCGATTTCTCACCCATAGCGTATATCCAGTGCTTAACGTGGTCGTTTCCTTCGACATGGCCTATAACGTCCTCGCCGACTACCATTTCCCCATCACCGTTCAGGTCACGTTCGCACGCACTGCAGAGCTGGTACATTTTTTCAATGGTCCATTTACCTTCGATTACATCCTGATAAGGGATTTCAAAGCCGTTTTGCTCGAGTATGGACTTGTTGGTAAAGAGAACTTCAACGGCAAAGTCATCGAATACGTTTATGTCGCCGCTTATCCAGTATAATTTGGATTTAAACAGAGTGAATGTGTCGACGATATTTTTATCCCACCACGAGTTTGTCGTGTCGAGATAGTTCATGAGATTCAGGTACATACCGTTTTGTGCCTGCGAGCCTATTGTGGACATACCGTTCAAAACCGTGTCGTATTCGGTAGCGCCTGCGGTGATATCGTTCTTAACCGTGGTTGCTATGTCTCCGCTGCTGTTGTAGATAGGAGTAACGGTAATGTTGATTAAATCCTCGGTAGCGAGATTACGGTTGAACAACGCATCGTTGAGAGGTGTTCCGTCAGCCTCCTCAACCCATACCTCGTTTACATCCGCGCCGACCTCACCGTACATGTGTGAGCCGGGAGCGGGAGCGAGAACTTTATATTCGTATCCTTCATAATCGTATGATCCGTATTTTTCCTTTACTATGTCTGTAACGGTTGGCTCGGCTTCCTCGGTTTCGGCCTCCGTATCAGCCGATGCGGAAACGACTGTTTCCTGTGCGGCGGTGTCGCTTTCCGCATCGCTGTTCGATGTGGAATCCGAACACGATACAACGGACAATGCGAGCAGGATTAATGCCAGGGATAATGCGGTTAACTTTTTCATAAAAATCCTTTCTGCGTGGAGACGTCGATTTCAAAATCCGATCAGAGACGCTCTCCAACTATTTTCGGAGACTTATAATATCATATTTAACTGTCATAACGCACATTAGAAAAAGACTACAAAAATAGTTATGTGC
>CAVIJI010000007.1:0-28837 GCA_963642885.1 bacterium | reverse complement strand
TGTCAATAGAAAACGTGATTTTTGTATGTAAAAATCACGTTTGAAGTATATAAATTATATGTCGGGCCGATTAGAAGTTAAATGCGGTTTTAATTTCCTCTGCGAAATCGCGTGCTTCCCACGGAACATTCAGGTCTTCACGGCCCATGTGACCGTATGCTGCCAGATCACCGTAAATAGGTCTGCGAAGATCAAAGCGCTTGATTATAGCCGCAGGGCGCATATCGATTTTTTCACGAACGAAATCGGCGAGAACCGAGTCATCAACCTTACCCGTGCCGAATGTGTCGAGAAGAACGGATACGGGGTGAGCTACGCCGATAGCATAAGCAATCTGAACCTCGCAGCGATTGGCGATGCCCGACGCTACCACATTTTTCGCGATATAACGAGCCATATACGATGCGCTTCTGTCAACCTTTGTCGGGTCTTTACCGGAGAACGCGCCGCCGCCGTGACGTGAGTAACCACCGTATGTATCGACGATGATTTTTCTTCCCGTAAGTCCGCTGTCTCCCATAGGGCCGCCGATTACGAATCTTCCCGTAGGATTTACGTAAATTTTCGTGTCGTCATCGAGCATATCCTCGGGAAGTGTAGGGTAGAT
Source organism: bacterium (assembly GCA_963642885.1). Taxonomy (GTDB): domain Bacteria; phylum Bacillota; class Clostridia; order Oscillospirales; family CAG-272; genus UMGS1696. The sequence goes on along the minus strand of CAVIJI010000007.1, from coordinate 28,230 downwards.
AACCTCGTGAATGATATCATCGCGTATCTTATCGAGCGAAACATCGGGGTCGTGCTGGCTTGAAACAACGATGGTGTCTATACGTATAGGCTTGTTGTTGTCATATTCGACCGTTACCTGAGTCTTTCCGTCCGGTCTGAGGTATGATAAGGTTCCGTTTTTGCGAACGTCCGTAAGTCTTTTCGCCATCTTGTGTGCGAGTGAAATCGGAAGGGGCATCAGTTCCGGAGTTTCGTCGCAGGCATAGCCGAACATTAAGCCCTGGTCGCCTGCACCTGTGCTGAACTCGTCCGCTTCGATTCCTTCCTTTGATTCAAGGGAGTTGTCGACGCCGAGTGCGATATCGGGTGACTGCTCGTGAATCGAGTTAATGACGGCGCAGGTAGAGCCGTCGAAGCCGTATTTAGCACGGTCATAACCGATATTGAGTACGGTATTGCGAACAATGGACTGAATATCGACATAGCTGTTGGTTGTGATTTCACCCATAACCATTACAAGACCGGTCGTACAGCAGGTCTCGCATGCAACACGTGACATAGGGTCGTTTTTCAGCATTTCATCGAGAATTCGGTCGGAAATCTGGTCGCAGATTTTGTCGGGATGTCCTTCGGTTACGGATTCGGAAGTAAAAAGTCTTTTCATAGTATCCTTTCGGTATCATATTTGGCGGCAGATAGGAGATGACAACAGGACTCAAATAAAAAATGTTCTCATTCCTCGGCAGAATGAGAACATTGTCATACACAGAATTACTCATCTGTCAGGAATTGGCACCTTGTCCGAAGAAGATAGGTTGCCGGGCGTCACAGAGCCAGTCTCTCAGCCACTCTTGATAAGTTATTAAATTTCGGCATCAAGTATTATATCATATAAGCCCGCTTTAATCAACATAAAAATGTGATAAAAATTACCGAGATAAAGTCAAAGCGGTCATGCATTATTGTTCTAATAGTTCAAATTATAATGCTTTCGGACAAAAGAAGGCGTAAATCGAACAGTTATTTTATTGTGAAGGAACCGCCGAGCTTTACAAAGAAGTAAACAAGCGCGAGCACCGCTACTATTATCGCAATGCACAGTGTGATTACGTATGAGGACGGCAGTTTCTTTTTATTTTCGTTATTATTCGGAATGACGCCTATTGCGGCGGAATCGGTAGAAGTGCTGACAAATCCCGCAAGGCGTATCGATTGAGATATAGGTTTGTAAATAAGGAAAACAATAGCCGCGTTGAAAATTCCTTTAGTCAGATTGAACGGCAGAAGCAATGTCGGAATCATAGCGGCTACATCGGCGGCGGAAACGCCCATATAAAACGGTGTGATAATGAGGTTAGCCCCCATCATTACGGCTGTCATGGAAACAACCGAAACAATCATGCCGATAAGCGCGCCCGACATTGTTCTTTTACGTGAATAAATGAAGCTGCCTGCACAAACAAATACTGTACTTGACAGGACGTTCATAATAAATCCGTAAATACCCGTAGAGCTGATAGTCAGAAATTCGATAAAACCGACTATAAGTGACATCGCGAAGCCGTAAACGGGGCCGAAGAGCATTGCGCCGACAGTCATTACCGCATCCTTCAGATCAAAAGAGAGGAAGGATGCCTTAAAGTGAAAGAGTACGCAGCAAACATAAGCGAATGCGGAAAAAAGACCGACGGCAACGATTGTTTTTGTTTTATTGGATTTGTATGTGGTTTTTGACATAGTAAAGCTCCCTATAAAATAATATGAAAATATATGTATTGTTATCGGGAGAAGTAAAATTCCCGTCATGTTACGATAAGTAAAATGACGGGAATGCGTAAAAACGCTATTTCTTCTCACATCCGGACTTTAACCGTCGGTACAGGAGTTTCACCTGTTCGGCGTTACATGGTAACGTTCGCGGACTTTCGGTAAGCTGCCGATCACCGCCGGTAAGGAATTTCACCGTTTCCCGAATTTTTACTGAGGTTATTGCGAACAAAGAACAAGACTGACAGAGCAGTGAAGCTCAGCCAGTCTTGAAAAATCAGCTATTAGCCATCGATTTCGATAACAACGCCGGAACCAACTGTTCTGCCGCCTTCACGGATAGCAAAACGAAGACCCTTTTCAATAGCGATAGGTGTGATAAGTTCAACTGTCATATCAACGTTATCGCCGGGACGGCACATATCTGTTCCTTCGGGAAGGGAGATTGTACCGGTAACGTCAGTTGTTCTGAAATAGAACTGCGGTCTGTAACCGGAGAAGAAGGGCTTCTGACGGCCACCTTCTTTTTCGGTAAGAACGTAAACCTGACCTACAAACTTTGTGTGGGGATGAATTGTGCCGGGCTTGCAGAGAACCTGTCCTCTTTCAATACCCTTCTTGTCGATACCACGGAGAAGAAGACCAACGTTATCGCCTGCTTCAGCGGAATCAAGAAGTTTACGGAACATTTCGATACCTGTGATAACTGTGGACTTCTTTTCTTCGGAAAGACCAACGATTTCAACTGTATCGGACATCTTAACTGTACCACGTTCTACTCTACCTGTAGCAACTGTACCACGACCTGTGATGGAGAATACGTCTTCAACAGGCATAAGGAAGGGCTGGTCAGCCTTACGGTCGGGAGTAGGAATGTAGGAGTCAACAGCATCCATAAGTTCGTGGATGGAAGCATATTCGGGAGCGTCGGGATCTGTGGAAGCGGATTCGAGAGCTACACGAGCAGAACCGCGGATGATCGGAATATCGTCGCCCGGGAAGTCATACTCGGAAAGGAGTTCACGGATTTCCATTTCAACGAGGTCGAGAAGTTCTTCATCGTCAACAAGGTCTGTCTTGTTCATGTATACAACGATAGCGGGAACGCCAACCTGACGAGCAAGAAGGATGTGTTCACGAGTCTGCTGCATAGGACCGTCGGAAGCAGCAACAACGAGGATAGCGCCGTCCATCTGTGCGGCACCGGTGATCATGTTCTTAACATAGTCAGCGTGGCCGGGGCAGTCAACGTGAGCATAGTGTCTGGTAGCTGTTTCGTATTCAACGTGTCTGGTATTGATTGTAATACCACGAGCTTTTTCTTCGGGAGCGTTATCGATCTGGTCGTAAGCGAGGAATTCGATATTGCCATTACCGAGAGAAAGAACCTTTGTGATAGCAGCGGTAAGAGTTGTCTTGCCGTGGTCAACGTGACCGATGGTACCAATATTTACATGGGGCTTGGTACGCTCAAAATGTGCCTTTGCCATTGGAATAATCCTCCTAAAATAATTTTAATATATTGATTAGTTTTTCTTTTCGATTTTTTCGCGGATGCTCTTCGGAACTTCTGCGAAGTGATCGGGTTCCATTGAATAGTTGCCGCGTCCCTGTGTACGTGAACGGAGAGCCGTTGAGTAACCGAACATTTCGGACAGCGGAACATATGCATTGATCTGGTATGCGCCGTAAACCATTTCCATGGAGTTAACCTGACCGCGGCGTGTGTTGATGTCGCCGATAACATCGCCCATGTATTCTTCGGGAGTTGTAACAACAACCTTCATAATAGGCTCTGTAAGTACGGGATCAGCCTTAGCCATAGCATCCTTGAATGCCATGGAGCCGGCGATCTTGAACGCCATTTCGGAAGAGTCGACTTCGTGGTAAGAACCGTCGAAGAGGTTAACCTTGACGTCAACTACGTTGTAGCCTGCGAGAACACCTGATTCCATAGCACTCTTGATACCTGCTTCAACTGCGGGAATGTATTCCTTCGGAATAGCACCGCCGACAACGGTATTTTCGAATACAAAGCCTGCACCGGGTTCGTTCGGGGAGATTTCGATCTTAACGTGACCGTACTGACCTTTACCGCCGGACTGACGTGCATACTTGAGATCGGATGTAGCGGACTTGCGGATGGTTTCCTTGTACGCAACCTGCGGACGACCGACATTAGCCTCGACCTTGAATTCACGAAGAAGTCTGTCAACGATAATTTCAAGGTGTAATTCACCCATACCTGCGATGATGGTCTGACCTGTGTCGCCGTCGGTGTAGGTACGGAATGTCGGGTCTTCCTCGGCGAGCTTGGAGAGGGCAATACCCATCTTCTCTTCGCCTGCTTTTGTTTTGGGTTCGATAGCGACTCTGATAACGGGTTCCGGGAATTCCATGGATTCGAGAACTATGGGAGCCTTTTCGTCACAGAACGTATCGCCTGTTGTTGTATTTTTAACGCTTACTACGGCTGCGATATCACCTGCATAGCAGCAGTCAATGTCCTTACGGTCATTGGCGTGCATCTGGAGGATACGACCGAAACGTTCGCGAGCGCGTTTTGTGGGGTTGTAAGCGGTCATACCGGTCTCTATCTTACCGGAATATACTCTGAAGAAGCAGAGCTTTCCGACATAGGGGTCGGTCATGATCTTGAATGCGAGAGCGGAGAACGGTTCATCATCCGATGAATGACGGAATTCTTCCTCGCCTGTTTCGGGGTTAACACCCTTAATGGAGGGGATATCCGTCGGTGCGGGCATGTAATCGATGATTGCGTCGAGAAGCTTCTGTACACCCTTGTTCTTATAGGAAGTACCGCAGATTACGGGAACGATCTTGTTGTCGATAGTAGCCTTTCTGAGTGCTTTCTTAAGCTCGGGTACGGAAATTTCTTCGCCTTCGCAGAACTTTTCGAAAAGTTCTTCATCGGTTTCGGCTATTGCCTCAACCATGGCGTCATGGTATTCCTTAGCCTTATCCAGCATATCCGCCGGGATAGGCTCAACTCTCATATCCTTACCGAGATCATCGTAGTAGATATCGGATTCCATGTTCATCAGGTCGATGATTCCGCGGAATGTGTCTTCGGCACCGATCGGGAGCTGAATCGGAACAGCATTGGCTTTGAGACGTTCCCTCATCTGTTCAACTACGCGATAGAAGTTTGCGCCCATGATATCCATTTTGTTGACGTAAGCCATTCTCGGAACACTGTACTTATTGGCCTGTCTCCAAACTGTTTCGGACTGAGGTTCAACGCCGCCCTTAGCACAGAAAACGGTTACCGATCCGTCGAGGACTCTGAGAGAACGCTCGACTTCAACTGTAAAGTCAACGTGACCGGGAGTGTCGATTATATTGATTCGCGTATTTTTCCAGAAGCAGGTTGTAGCTGCGGAGGTAATTGTAATACCTCTTTCCTGTTCCTGTTCCATGAAGTCCATAACGGCTGTACCCTCATGAGTCTCGCCGATTTTATGAGTTTTTCCGGTGTAGAACAGTATGCGCTCCGTTGTAGTTGTCTTACCGGCATCGATGTGAGCCATGATACCGATATTTCTGGTACGCTCAAGTGAATATTCCCTTGGCATATTCTGATTATTCTCCTTCAAATAAAGCTATAGCTTAATTACGCTGTCGGTGCACAGGCAATTCCCCGTGCCGCATATAAACGGGGGTAAAAATTAATACTTGAAATGTGCGAATGCCTTGTTAGCGTCTGCCATTCTATGGGTTTCTTCTTTCTTCTTGAAAGCTCCGCCTGTAGAATTCTTCGCATCGATGATTTCAGCTGCGAGACGAGCGCTCATTGTACGTTCGCTTCTGGTTCTTGAGTAACCGACAAGCCAACGGAGACCGAGAGTCTGACGGCGTTCGGGTCTTACTTCCATAGGAACCTGATAGTTGGAACCGCCTACACGGCGAGCCTTAACTTCGAGAACGGGCATAACGTTCTCAAGAGCTTCCTGGAAAGCTTCAAGCGGGTTCTGACCGAGCTTTTCTTCAACCTCTGCGAATGCGTCGTATACGATCTTCTGAGCAACACCCTTCTTACCGTCATACATTACATTATTGATAAGCTTTGTTACGAGCTTTGAATTGTAAAGCGGATCCGGAAGAACGTCTCTTTTAGATATCTGACCTCTTCTTGACACTGTAACTTCCCTCCTTCATTAAAAATATGAATTCATAGGTACTCGAAAGATATACTTCCGTATGTGAAAGTCGGTCATATAAACATTTATTACTTATATGGGACAATACACAAACGTCTTATCGAGATTTGTCCGATTATTTCTTCGGACGCTTTGCACCGTACTTTGAACGGCTCTGCTTACGGTTTGCTACACCCTGTGCATCGAGTGTACCGCGAATGATGTGGTAACGTACACCGGGAAGGTCACGAACTCTTCCGCCGCGGATGAGCACTACGGAGTGTTCCTGAAGGTTATGGCCGATACCGGGAATGTAAGTCGTAGCTTCCATACCGTTTGTAAGTCTTACTCTGGCGATCTTACGAAGAGCCGAGTTAGGCTTTTTCGGGCCCATTGTTGTAACCTTTGTGCATACGCCGCGCTTCTGGGGAGAGCTCTGATCTGTAGGACGGTTCTTGAGGTTGTTGAAGCCCTGCTGAAGTACCGGAGCCTTTGACTTGTAGGTCTTGTCGGTTCTGCCCTGCTTAACGAGCTGGTTAAATGTAGGCATTGTTGTCCTCCTTTTCTTCGGTAATAAATGTTTATATACAAACAGCCGTATGTCGCGAAAGTCGGAGACCGACCGCGGCAGATAGCCGTCAGTATCGAAAATCAAACGCTAAAATAGGCATAAATAAAGAACCCCAAATTTTGCGTATACTATATTCTATCATCATAAAATTAATTTGTCAAGCGGTTTTTATCCGTACAAAAAAGTTTCTCCCACTTGCACAATAATAGGAGGCAATCGGGTGATTTATTGGAGAATTTGGGGTTGACGCACATTAACGCGGTAAAAAAAGACACACTGCTTTATGAGGCAGTGTGTCTTGAGTGCTGTTGTAATGAAGTGTGAGATTAACGATTATTCCTCGTCTTGCTCTGCGTCGTCGAAGTTTTCGTCCTCGCCGTCAGAGAAGTCGTCGTCGGAGTTATCCGAGAAGTCGTCGTCGTAATTCTCGCCTTCATCTGCGTGAGAATCGTCTTCGAATTCGTTTTTGTCGTCCGAATACAAATCATCGTTTTCGTCGGCCGATGCATAGCTCTTATGCTCATCCTCTTCGAGGTCGAGGAGATCGAGATTATATATCGGAGAATCCGCGGGATTTGTACGTTCAACCTCTACGTTGCGGTAGCGATCCATACCTGTTCCGGCGGGAATCAGGCGGCCGATAAGAACGTTTTCCTTGAGGGCGAGCAGGTGGTCTGTTTTACCCTTGATAGCGGCTTCGGTAAGAACCTTTGTGGTTTCCTGGAACGAAGCGGCGGAGAGGAAGGATTCGGTAAGGAGGGATGCCTTTGTGATACCGAGAAGAACGGGTTCGCCTTCCGCTTTTCTGAGACCGATTTCGCCTTCGGCGGTACGCTTATCGATGAGATCGTTTTCGTAATAGTATTCGCTGAGGTTGATTGTGGAGCCGGAGAGGAGCGGTGTATCGCCTTCGTCGGTGATTTTGATTTTTCTTGTCATCTGACGGGCGATTACCTCGACGTGTTTATCGTTGATATTGATACCCTGGCTGCGGTAAACCTTCTGAACTTCGAGGAGGATGTAATCGTAAACGGCATCGATACCGCTGATTCTGAGTATATCGGCGGGGTTCATGTCGCCTTCGGTGAGTGCGGTACCCGCTGTTACATACGAGCCGTCCTCGACGATAATATTGGTACCGAACGGAATCTGATAAACCAGTTCTTCGCTTCCGTCGGCGGGAGTTATCGTTATATTATGAGTTCTCTTAACGAGCTCGATTTTAACCGAGCCTGTTGCTTCGGCAACGAATGCGGTTTTCTTGGGCTTTCTTGCTTCGAAAAGCTCTTCGACACGGGGAAGACCCTGTGTGATATTAGCTGCAGCGACACCGCCCGTATGGAATGTACGCATCGTAAGCTGAGTACCGGGTTCGCCGATGGACTGAGCCGCGATGATACCGACGGACTCACCTACGTTAACGGGCTTATCGTTTGCGAGGTCGGAGCCGTAGCAGTGTGCGCACACGCCGTAGTGTGAGTTACACTGAAGTACGGTACGGATATGAACCTTTTCGATTCCGGCTGCCACGATGGCTTTAGCCTGACTGTCGGAGATCATATGGTTATCCTCGACGATGACTTCGCCTGTTTCGGGATTTACTATATCGCCAATGCAGTAGCGGCCTACAAGTCTGTCCTTAAGAGGCTCGACTATTGTATTTTCGACATTTATAGCGGAAACCCAGATACCGTGTCTCGAGCCGCAGTCTTCTTCTCTTATGATAACGTCCTGAGCAACGTCAACGAGACGTCTTGTAAGGTAACCGGAGTCTGCTGTTTTAAGAGCGGTATCGGAAAGGGATTTACGAGCACCTTTAGCTGCCATGAAGTATTCGAGGATTGAAAGACCTTCACGGAAGTTGGATTTAATCGGGATTTCGATTGTACGTCCGTTTGTGGCGAACATAAGACCACGCATACCTGCGAGCTGACGCATCTGTGTCATGGAACCACGGGCACCGGAGTCGGACATCATCTTAATCGGGTTATATCTGTCGAAGTTAGCCTGAAGAGCTGCTACGACGTCATCGGTTGTTTTATTCCAAAGCTCGATAACGGATTTATAGCGTTCATCCTCGGTAACCATACCGCGGTTATATTCCTTCTGGATACGTTCGACGTCTTTTTCCGCTTTCGCGATGAGGGCGTATTTTTCCGGAGGAACGGTGATATCCGCAACGGAGATGGATATTGAGCCTCGTGTGGAGTACTTATAGCCCATTGATTTGATTTCGTCGAGCACTGCGGCTGTTGTTGCGAAGCCGTGGCAGCGGATACATCTGTCGACGATATCGCCGAGCTTACCTGAGCTTGTATTGAAGTCGATTTCGAGCTTGAATTCGTTTCCGGGGATGCTTCTGTCCACATAGCCGAGGTCCTGAGGAATCGGGCGGTTGAAGATGAATTTACCGAGAGTACCGCGAACTTTGCCTGTTCTCTCTACTCCGTCGATGACCTTGGTCATCATTATTTCGATAGGAGCATGGAGGCCGAGGAGGCCGTTTTCGTAAGCCATAACGGCTTCGTCGAAGTCGCGGAACATTTTCGGGTGGTCGGGATCTCCCGTATCGCCGAGCTCGCCTGCCTTATCGAGAGTAAGGTAGAAGGAGCCGAGGACCATATCCTGTGAAGGAACGGTGATTGCGCGTCCGTCGACAGGCTTAAGGAGGTTATTTGTGGAGAGCATGAGGAATCTTGCCTCAGCCTGAGCTTCCGCGGAAAGCGGAACGTGAACAGGCATCTGGTCGCCGTCGAAGTCAGCGTTGAACGCTTTGCAGACGAGCGGGTGAAGCTTTATGGCTTTACCTTCTACGAGGACGGGTTCGAACGCCTGAATGGAAAGGCGGTGAAGTGTAGGTGCGCGGTTAAGAAGTACGGGATGTGATTTAATAACGTTTTCGAGAGCATCCCAGACATCGGTATGGATTTTTTCGACTTTCTTTTTAGCTTCCTTGACATTGGCTGCTTTGCCTGTTTCGACAAGTCTCTTCATAACGAAGGGCTTAAAGAGTTCGAGAGCCATTTCCTTAGGAAGACCGCACTGATAGATTTTAAGATCGGGACCTACGACGATAACGGAACGGCCGGAGTAGTCGACACGTTTACCGAGCAGGTTCTGACGGAAGCGTCCCTGCTTACCTCTGAGCATTTCGGAGAGGGATTTAAGGGGACGGCTTGAGGGGCCGGTAACGGGCTTACCGCGTCTGCCGTTATCGATAAGGGCGTCTACGGCTTCCTGGAGCATACGTTTTTCGTTGCGCACGATGATATCGGGTGCATGGAGCTCCATAAGTCTTCTGAGTCTGTTATTGCGGTTGATAACACGTCTATAGAGGTCATTTAAGTCGGATGCCGCGAATCTGCCGCCGTCGAGCTGAACCATGGGGCGGATTTCCGGCGGGATAACGGGTACGACGTCGAGAATCATCCATTCGGGCTTATTGCCTGATTTACGGAATGCTTCGACTACCTCGAGTCTTTTTACTATTCTGATTTTTTTCTGACCGCTTGCGTTTTCGAGTTCTTCCTTGAGCTGTTCGGAGAGCGCGTTTATGTCGAGCTCGGCGAGCAATTCCTTAATTGCGGAAGCGCCCATACCGACGCGGAAGTCGTTTTCGTATTTTTCTCTTGCCTGTCTGTATTCTTTTTCGCTGAGGAGCTGATACTTGGCGAGAGGAGTTGTGCCGGGATCGATTACGATATATGACGCAAAATAAAGAACTTTTTCGAGAAGTCTCGGGGAAATATCGAGCAGGAGGCCCATACGGGAAGGAATGGCTCTGAAATACCAGATGTGGGACACGGGAGCGGCAAGCTCGATATGACCCATTCTCTCTCTTCTTACCTTTTTCTGAGTAACCTCAACTCCGCACTTTTCGCAGACCTTACCCTTATGACGGATTCTTTTATACTTACCGCAAAGGCATTCCCAGTCCTTTGTGGGACCGAAGATTCGTTCGCAGAAGAGGCCGTCTCTTTCTGCCTTGAGGGTGCGGTAGTTGATCGTTTCGGGTTTCTTAACCTCGCCGTGCGACCAGCTTCTGATCATTTCCGGAGACGCCAGACCTATTTTTATAGAATCAAAAACATTGCGTTCCATTGACAGTGTACCTTCTCATGTAATATTCTTCTTCCTCACTTCTTTCTTTGAAAAGAAAGAAGCAAAGAAACTTTATACTTTGATTTGTCTTAGATTAGGAGTACATCCCAACAAGATAAGCCGAAGAAACTTTATACTTTGGTTTGTCTTAGATTAGGAGTACATCCTAACAAGATAAGCCGAAGAAACTTTATACTTTGGTTTGTCTTGGATTAGGAGTACATCCCAACAAGATAAGCCGAAGAAACTTTATACTTTGGTTTGTCTTGGATTAGGAGTACATCCCAACAAGATAAGCCGAAGAAACTTTATACTTTGGTTTGTCTTAGATTAGGAGTACATCCCAACAAGATAGAGCAAAGAAACTTTAGATTCGTTTTTACCTTATTTTCGGATTTACCGTAGAACAAGGGCAATATATATTAAGCTGTATGAGCAGATTAATTGAAATCGTCGCCGATATCGTCGTCGAAGTCATACTCACCGCGGTCTGCGGCAAAGAGCACATCCTCGTCGGGTTCTTCGGGACCATCGTCCATATCCTCGTCCTGATAGGAGTTATAGAGGTCGTCGGTTTCGACTGTTTCGCCGACATCGCTTTCGGTAACATCGTTTTCGTCGGATACGATATTGGGAGCTTCGATATCGTCGTCATTGAGTGTGGAGAGTTCGATTTCGCCGCCGTCTTCGCCGAGCACCTTGATGTCGAGGCCGAGAGACTGGAGCTCTTTCACGAGCACCTTAAATGCTTCGGGAACGCCCGGAGTGGGGATATTCTGACCCTTGACAATTGCCTCGTAAGCCTTTACACGACCTGTTACGTCGTCGGATTTCACTGTCAGAATTTCCTGGAGTGTATATGCGGCGCCGTATGCTTCGAGAGCCCAGACTTCCATTTCACCGAAACGCTGGCCGCCGAACTGGGCTTTACCGCCGAGAGGCTGCTGAGTAACGAGTGAGTAAGGACCTGTGGAACGTGCGTGAATCTTATCGTCGACGAGGTGGTGGAGCTTGAGGTAATACATGATACCGACTGTTACCGGGTTATCGAAGGGAACACCGGTACGTCCGTCGTAAAGAATTGTTTTACCGTCGATTATCTTAAGTTTTCCGGCTTTTCTGAGCTCTTCGAGGTGAGCCTTATCTTCCTTTTCCTCACCCGTGATAGGTCTGAGGTCGCGGATTCCGGTTGCGGGGTCTACGGTTTCCTCGAAGATATTTTTGCCGTTTACGTTTTCGTTCGGAAGGACGTTTCTGTCAAGGCCGGCGAGCTTGAGGCATTCGGAGATATCCGCCTCGGTAGCGCCGTCGAATACGGGGGTCATGATTTTCCAACCGAGCTTTTTAGCTGCGATTCCGAGGTGAACCTCGAGCACCTGACCGATATTCATACGTGAAGGTACGCCCAGAGGGTTAAGCACGATATCAAGCGGAGTTCCGTCGGGGAGGAAGGGCATATCCTCGGGAGGAAGAATTCTCGAAACGACACCCTTATTTCCGTGACGACCGGCCATTTTATCGCCGACCGAGATTTTTCTCTTTTGAGCGATGTATACGCGTACGACCTTATTTACACCGGGAGAGAGTTCGTCGCCCGCTTCGCGAGAGAACACCTTAACGTCTACTACGATACCCTGTTCGCCGTGAGGAACCTTAAGGGATGTATCGCGGACTTCTCTTGCTTTTTCGCCGAAGATTGCGCGGAGCAGTCTTTCCTCTGCGGTAAGCTCTGTTTCGCCCTTCGGCGTAACCTTACCTACGAGGATATCGTTTGCTCTGACCTCTGTACCTATTTTAACGATACCGTCGGCATCGAGATCCTTAAGTGCGTCCTCGCCGACATTCGGGATTTCGCGGGTGATTTCTTCCGGACCGAGCTTGGTATCACGGGCTTCGTGTGAGTATTCCTCGATATGGATTGATGTGTATACGTCGTCGCGCACAAGGCGTTCGTTCAGAAGAACGGCGTCCTCGTAGTTGTAGCCTTCCCATGTCATGAAGCCGATGAGCGCGTTCTTGCCGAGTGCGATTTCACCCTGAGATGTTGAAGGACCGTCGGCGATAATCTGACCTGCCTCGACGCGTTCGCCCTGATTGATAATGGGACGCTGGTTTACGCATGTACCCTGGTTGCTTCTCTTGAATTTAATGAGGCGGTATGTATCCTTATGACCGTCGTCGCAGTGTATTACGATTTCATCTGCGGTTACGCTTTCCGCCCAACCGGAATTTTCACACACGATGCACACGCCGGAGTCTCTCGCAGCCTTATATTCCATACCCGTACCGACTATAGGAGAGTCGGTAACAAGGAGCGGAACCGCCTGCTTCTGCATGTTTGAACCCATGAGCGCACGGGAGTTGTCGTCGTTTTCCAGGAACGGGATGCACGCCGTCGCGACGGAAACAACCATCTTCGGGCTTACGTCCATGTAGGAAACCTTGTTGGGGTCGATCGACATGATTTCGCCGCGTTCTCTTGCCGTAACCTTCTTATTGGCGAAGCATGAGTTTTCATCGAGAGGTTCGTTGGCCTGAGCCACGATGTAGCTGTCCTCGATATCGGCTGTCATGTATTCGATTTCGTTTGTGACTCTGTGGCGTACGGTGCCGTCGGGCATGGTTTCGTGGACTACCTTACGATACGGAGCCTCTATGAAGCCGTACTTGGATATTTTGGCGTAGGTTGAAAGATATGAGATAAGACCGATGTTAGGACCTTCGGGAGTCTCGATCGGGCACATTCTTCCGTAATGTGTGTAGTGAACGTCACGGACCTCGAATGATGCTCTGTCACGTGAAAGACCGCCGGGGCCGAGTGCGGAGATACGTCTCTTATGAGTGAGCTCCGCGAGAGGGTTGTTCTGGTCCATGAACTGAGACAGAGGGGAAGAACCGAAGAAGTCTCTGATGGCGGTAACAACGGGTCTGATATTTATAAGTGTCTGAGGAGAGAGGGATTCGTTGTCCTGAATGTTCATTCTCTCCTTGATAATCTTGTCCATACGGGCAAGACCGATTCTGAACTGGTTCTGGAGCAGCTCGCCTACGCTGCGGAGACGACGGTTTCCGAGGTGGTCGATGTCGTCCGTGTTTCCGATGTCGTGAGAGAGAGCGAGCAGATAGTTGATTGACGAGAGTATATCCTCTCTGGTGATATGCTTCGGGCAGAGCTCGGCGATACGGCGTTTAGCCTCCGCGCGGATTTTTTCTTCGTCGCCATCGCAGTTCTCGACGATTTCCTGAAGTACGTCGAGACGGCATTTTTCGGCAACACCCGAGTCATGCAGGTCGTATCCGAGAATATACTCGGGATCGACGGCACCGTTTGAGAACAGCTTAACCTCGGTTCCGTCTTCAAGAGAGAGGTAAACCTCACACACGCCGGCGCGTTCCACTGCGAGAGCTTCATCGGCCGTGAGAATATGACCTTCCTCGAAAAGAAGCTCGCCCGTGAGGGGATTGACTATCGGACGTGACAATGTGCGTCCGGAAATACGTACGGCAAGCGCGAGCTTTTTGTCGTATTTATGGCGTCCTACGGGATAGAGGTCGTATCTCTTGGGATCGAAGAACAGCGAGTTCATGAGTATCTCCGCCGACTCTACGAGAGGAGGTTCGCCGGGACGGAGCTTTGTGTATATTTCCTTTAATGCCTCGTCGCGGATAGAGGTCTTGTTTTCGATAGCTCTCTGTTCGCACGTTTCCTTTTCGAGAGTTAACGCGAGCTTCGGTTCGACACCGAATACCTCTTCGATTTCTTCCTTGCTCTGGATTCCGAGAGCGCGGATGAGAATCGTTACGGGGATTTTTCTGTTTTTATCTATGCGGACATAGAAAATGTCGTTTGCGTCTGTTTCGTATTCGAGCCAAGCGCCGCGGTAAGGAATAACGGTAGCGGCGTAAATTCGCTTGCCCGATTTGTCTATAGAGCTTTCGTAATATACACCGGGAGAACGTACAATCTGTGAAACCACAACACGTTCCGCACCGTTGATAACGAAGGTGCCCTTGTCTGTCATAATCGGGAAGTCGCCCATGAAAATCGATGACTGCTTGACTTCACCGGTAAGCTTATTGGTAAGACGAACGTCCACCTTGAGAGGTGCCGCGTAGTTTACGTCTCTTTCTTTGCATTCCTCGACGGGATATTTCGGTTTCGAGTCGAGAGAATAACCGACGAAATCTATAAAAAGGTTGCCTGTATAGTCGGTTATGGGGGATACGTCCTCAAGAACTTCCATCAGTCCTTTTTTGAGGAACCAGTCGAATGACTCCTTTTGGATTTCGATAAGGCTGGGCATTTCCAGCGGCTCATCAATTTTGGAGAAACTCATTCGTATGTTTTTTCCAACCTTTTGAGGTTTGACCATCGAGCTATCACTCCATTCTGTTGACTGTGCCCTTTTCGGCATGAATTAATAGTGGATATACTTCCGAACCCGAAAGACGCCGAATCGGTGCTTTTCGGGTAGGTAATCACGGCTGATCGGCTTGATTTCGGGGTAAAATACCTTTTATGCCGCAAAGGGCGAAGCTATATCAGTATACGATTATACCACGAAAAACGACATCAGTCAAGTTAAAAAACGTATTGTCAATACCGAGACATCATTATTTACAATACAATGTAAAATAATTTACTGAAAATTAAAATGAAAATAATTTGTAAACATTGCTTTGCGCTCAAAATATTTTTTCTTTATTCTATTGCCAAGAACGAAAGAATGTGATATAATGTTCTCCGCACGTGTTCATTAAGATATGTACACGCAAACGGGCAGTCCTCTGCATGACTCAGCACGAATGCCTATGAATCAAGAAAGGAAGAGTAAAAAATGAACAAGCTCGAAGTTTTTGCAAATGAGCAGCTGAAGGAAACAGTACCCTCCTTCGGCATCGGCGACACAGTACGCGTCCACAACCGCATCAAAGAAGGCGCACGTGAAAGAATCCAGATGTATGAAGGAACCGTTATCGCACGTCACGGCGGCGGTATCTCCGAAACATTCACGGTTCGTCGTGTTGCATACGGCGTAGGCGTAGAAAAGACATTCCCCGTTCACTCACCCAACGTTGTAGATGTTGAAGTTATCCGTAAGGGTAAAGTTCGCCGTGCTAAGCTCTACTACATCAGAGAGAGAGTCGGCAAGGCTTCTAAGGTTAAGGAACTCATCTGACAAAGCAAAAAACGCGGTTTCCGTGCATCCGTACGGAAGCCGTTTTTGTTATAAAAATCCCGCGGACTCACTTTCGGGTGAATTCCGTGGGATTTTTCGCTTTTTTCGATTTATTCGACTTGCGACATCGCGTCGAGAAGTCTTTCTATGCTTTTGTTTACGATTTTTTCCTTTGATTTGATAAGCGATGCTATATCCTTGTTGTTCGCGTCGGCGGCATCCATAATTGCGTCGCCGAAGCTTGCGAAGCTGTATACGTTCATCGGGTCGAATACACGGTTATTAAGAATTATATCGAGCATGTCCGCACTTTCCGCGTCACGTGAATTCTTTGTTTTCAGTGATGTCTCTATGTACTCTGGTATGAGCGTGTAGTGCGATTCGGCGGCGAGAGCTTCGAGAATCATACCGACCTCCGATAATTCGTCACCGGCACAGGTAATCGGAATCGACATAAGTCCCGTCGTGTGCTGTGATACGAGACTGTAGTAGTTGTCCTGTGTCTCCTCGTATTTCGGAATCGGAATAATGCCGAAATCGGCTTCTCCGGCTCTCATGTTCGTTACATCGTCAAGACGCATCCAGAAGAAGAGTCCGTGACCTGTCTCGAAAATCTGACGGTATAGGATGTCGCTCTGGTCTGTCCATGCGTGATGGTTGAAGTACCATACGCTGTTGACAATGTCGATTCCCGCACTGACGGCATCGATGTCGCGTTCTGTGCCGAAGGAGAATATGAATTCATCGTCTTCGTTTTTCGTGATAAACTGCGAGCCGGAGCCGTGGTAGAGAGAGTCGATAACATCACGTCCGCCGAGAAAACCGTAAATGTCGTCGGGAGTCATCGTTCCGTCACCGTTCGAGTCGTTGTATGTCACCTCGGCAAGCTCCGTGAGCTTGTCGTAAGTCCATTTGCCCTCGCGTACGAGAGTGTATATGTCCTCAAGCTGATTGTTTTCCGCAATTGTTTTGTTGAACGCGATTGCCGCCGTGGCATCCTTGTCGTTTACGTTTATCGAGGTCGAAACGAGCGGAAGAATACCCATGGTCGAGAGGGAGCTTATCGAGTTCTGATCCCACCACGGCTGCGAAAGATCGATGTTCGGCACATTGAAAAGATTGTGGAAATACGATTTTTGTATGAGCGCGGGTGCGGAGGACAGTACCTGATATACCACATCGTATGTGTTGTCGCCGGATGTAACCTGCTGGTCTACGAGAGACGCGATTTCCGTGTTCTGCTCAAGCTGAAGCGCGATTTTTACGTTGTACGCATCCTCGATTTTTATGTTTCTGTTGTATACCGCGTCATTGATAGCCTCACCTGTGAGCCCCTCGGAGTAAATGTCGCGGCTGTGGCGTACCGTTTCCGTCCAGCCGCTGTTGTACCAGTGCAGAAACATTATAGTGTCGCCTCCGAAATCGGCTGTTTCGGGAATGTTCGGCTTGATTCTCTCATCCTCGGTTTCGGTGTTCTCGTCGGTCTCGTCGCCTTCAGCAGCCACGGCCTGTACCGTTTCCGCTGTCTCGGTGCTTTCGGATTCCGAAGAAGCACTGTTGTCGGAGCATGACGCAAATGAAGAAATAAGCATTAATATCGCAATAAGCAGAGATATTCTTTTTTTCGTTCCGTTCATGGTATACTTTCCTTTAATCAAAAAATTATGTCAAATCATTTTCCCGTATAATTATAACATCGCGACCGAAAAAATCAAGATTAAAGTGTTACGTCAAATTCGGATTTGTGTAAAAACATAAAGCAAAACGAGCCTCATAAGAGACTCGTTTTAATGTGGCTTGGGTTATTAAAGCCGAAGCTTATCCGCTGTCCGTTTTAAATAAACCTTGGCGAATTACTGTGCTTCATCAGCCGCAAGAAGAGCATCGATTGTCTTTTCCATAGCTTTTGCGACAATCTTTTCCTTCTTCTGGAGGAAGGATGCGATATCGGTGTTGTTATCCTTGCCGAGACCCTGGAACGCATCGGCAAACGAACCGAAGTTGTAGTAAAGTACGGGGTCGAATACACGGTTGTTGATGATTATGTCGAGCATGTCGGCACTTTCGGCGTCACGTGAGTTCTTTGTCTTAAGTGAAGTCTCGATGTATTCGGGAATGAGCGTGTAGTACGATTCGGCGGAGAGAGCCTCTATAATCGTACCGACCTCGGACAGCTTGTCGCCTGTGATGGAAATCGGAATAGAGAGAATACCCGTCGTGTGCTGAGATACCATGTTGCAATAGGTGCTCTGGCTTTCTTCGTACTTAGGTGTCGGAAGAATACCGAAATCAACATCGCTGGCTCTCATGTTTGTAACTTCGTCAAGACGCATCCAGAAGAACAGACCGTGTCCTTCCTCGAAGAGCTGCGTGTAGTATGTGTCGTCGGTGTTGTCAATCATGTGGTGGTTCATGAACCACTTCTGATTCATAAGATTTACTACCGCGGTAGCGGCGTTGATGTCTCTTTCGGAACCGAAGGTGAATGAGAATATTCCGGAATCGTCATGCGTTACAATACGTCCGCCAGAACCGAAATAGAACGCGCTCATTACATCGTTTCCGCCGAGAAGTCCATATATGTCATCGTCGGGTTTCATTTCTCCGTCGCCGTTCAGATCCTGATATGTAGCCTCGGAGAGAGCGGACAGCTTGTCGTATGTCCATTTGCCTTCGCGTACGGTTGTGTAGAGGTCTTCAAGCTGGGCATTCGAGGCGATGGTCTTGTTGAATGCTACGGCCGTGGTAGCGTCCTTGTCGTTGATGTTTATAGCACACGCGACAGCGGGGAGATATCCGCCGCAGTCCATTGCTTCAACGGAGCCCTGGTCGTACCATGGCTGTGTAAGGTCAATGTTCGGTACCTTTCTCAGATTGTAGAAATATCCGTTCTGGTAAAGCGAGGGAGCCTCGTAAAGTCTCGGATATACAACATCGTATGTGTCGGCACCGCCTGTTACTTCCTGCGATACGGCCGTGGCAATCTGACCGATATCCATTGTTTCAAGCACGATTTTTACGTTGTACGCTTCCTCGATTTTGAGGTTGCGGTTATAAACCGTGTCGTTGATAGCCTCACCGTTGATTCCCTCGGAATAAATGTCACGGCACTGACGTACGGTGTTTGCCCATGACGAATGCTCCCAGAACAGGAAGTTGATTTCGTCTCCGCCGTAATCGCCGCTTGTGGGAATGTTCGGCTTAATGCGTTCTTCTTCGGTTTCCGCGGTTTCTTCCGCTTCATCCGAGCCGCTTACCGATGCGGCAGTCTCATCCGCATTCGCCGTCGTTTCGCCGTTCGAGCCGCTGTTCGAACATGATGCGAAGGAAGACACTGCGAGTATCGCGGAGAGAATCATTGCAAGAGCTTTTATGCTTTTTTTCATGTTAATTCTCCTTTGTTTTGTGAACAAAAACTATTTAATAACCATGTGATACGAACCCTTTGATACCTTTCAGTATAGCATTAAAGACATGAAAAGTCAATACGGGTACATCGGAATTTACATTAGTTACAATTTGTTTTTACGTGTACGGTCGTTAACTTTGTTATAAGTAATGCGAACTGAAAAAGAGAGAGCATATGCTCTCTCTTTTCGGGATGGATTTTAAAATCGTCGGTGTCAGTTAAGCTCGGAGAATGTGTTGAGGAACTTATCGAGCATCTTTGTCGCAACCTTTTCGTTGGACTTGATGTAGGAAGCAACTTCCTTGTTGGAGTCGCCGAGTTGGCCGAGAATATTGTTGAATGTAAGGCTGTAGCACTGTGCCGTTGACATTGTACGTGTGTCGGCGATGAGCTGAAGCATTTCGGCGTCATCAGAGGAGTCGGCGGTACGTGACTTCATTGCTACATCGTAGTAAGCGGGAAGTACGTTCTGATAGTTGTAGCAGCTGATAGCCTCGCAGAGTGTTGCGACTGTTGTGAGCTGGTCGCCCTGAGGTACTGTCATAGGAATGCCCCACGGAAGGTCTGTACAGCAGTTGATGTAGCCTTCCTGGTATTCGTCAAACTTGGGTGAGGGAAGGAAGCCGTAACGCATATCGGTGTCACGGTAAATATCATACGCGTCGCCGATCTGGCCGAAGCAGTAAAGGTTCTTGCCGTTAACGAATACGGTTTCACCGAAGCCTATGCCGGGTGTCATGTAGTAGTCATCGGACTGAATGAGGGATCTCCACTTCTGAACGTATGTGTCGATCTTGTCCTGGTCGAGGTCAAGGTAGAGGTTGCCGTCGGAATCGTGCTTATATACCTGAATATTCTGTGATTCCTGCAGGCAGTAGAAGGTTTCGCAGCCTGTAACGAACGAGATTCTGTCGTTGTCGGGATCGTATACGCCGTCACCGTTGAGGTCCTGAGACAAACCTATAACTCTTTCGAGAAGAGCGTCGGTTGTCCATTTGCCTTCACGTACGAGGTCGTAGGGAATATCGGCACCGATGGATTCGGCATAATCCTTGTTTACCATAATGGCTCTTGTCCAGTGCAGACCGAGGTATGTGAGATAGCTGGATGTAGCATAAAGCTTGCCGCCGACCGAAAGAGCGTTAACGGCGTTTGCGGGCCACCAGGGCTGGTCGAAGTTGAACTGTTCGATATCCTTCATGTTGAGGTAATATCCTGCCTTAACACCGGTGAATGTGGTCAGGTCGTGGTTGATTGTGATGTCGTATGCGTTGTCTCCCGCATTTACGGCACCCTGCAGTGATGTTCCGAGTTCGTTTCCGTCACTGAATTCGATGGATTCGTACTTTACATTGAAACGGTCTTCGATGTAGGTCTTGGATTCGTAAAGAGCGTCGTTTACCGGGTTGCCCGTGAGCTCGGAATACATCATACGGTTTGCACCGTAGTCGCCGCCGAACATGCATGATGCGACACGGAATGTATAGCCGCCGAAATCGGGATTGCCGAGACCGTCATCAATCTGTGTTTCCTCGGGCTCCGTCTCAGCCACGGTTTCCTCGGCGGATGCCGCTGTTTCGACTGTGTCGGCTGTTGTTTCTTCGTTTGTTCCGCTGTCAGAGCAGGATACGAAGGAAGACAAAGCGAGCATTGCCGCAAGAACAAGAGAAAGAGTTCTTGTTGATTTCTTCATTATTGTTACTCCTTGAATGTGGTGTAATTTGTACGGATGCGTGACGATTACCTGAAACGATAATCACTCACAATCCGAAACGCACGTATTAGAATAACATTAATGTCGGAAAAAGTCAAGCGAAAACACGAATTTTACACGGAATTAACGTAATATATAACATAAGTACATTAATACAATCAGAATACGGTAACAATTCTCATATGCAGAAGCATTAAACAGCGTCAGTCGTCTATGGTAGCCATCGTAGTGAGGAGATTATCGAGCATTTTCGACGTTACCTTGCTTTGACCTTTGATATACGACGCAACCTCCTTGTTAGACGAGCCGAGGTCGGACAGTATGTTGTTCATCTGAAGGTTGTATGTGAATGAGAATGCTATTGTACGTGTATCGGCAATAAGCTGAAGCATTTCGGCGTCATCGGCGGAATCGGCTGCACGCGCCTTCATAGCGGCTTCAAAGTAAACCGGAAGAACGTTCTGATAGTTGTAGCAGCTGATGGCCTCGCAGAGTGTTCCGACCGTATCAAGCTGCTCGCCCGTGGATACGGTCTGAGGAATGCCCCACAGAAGGTCGGTACAGCAGTTTATATAGTTCTCCTGGTATTCGTCGAATTTAGGCGTCGGCAGGAAGCCGTAACGAATATCGGTGTTGCGGTAATTGTCGTAAGCGTTGCCTATATCGGCGTAGTTGAAAAGTGCATGGCCCTCTGCGAATACGGTTTCGGCATTGTCGTTCTTGTAAAAATCGTTCGATTGAATCAGACTTCTCCACTTCTGAACAAAAGTATCGATTTTTTCCTGATCTATGTCAAGGTAAAGGTTGCCGTCCGAGTCGTGACGATAAATGGGAATATCCTGCGATTCCTGCATACAGTAGGATGTCTGTGTACCCGTGACAAACGCGAGTTTGTCGTCGGTAGTATATTCTCCGTTGCCGTCAAGATCCTGCGACACGCCCGAGGTTCTCTCGAGAAGCGCGTCTGTCGTCCATTTGCCCTCGCGTACGAGATCATAGGGGATTTCCATATCAATCGACTCGGCGTAATCCTTGTTGATGATCACGCCTCTTGTCCAGTGCAGACCGAGATACGAGAGATAGTTCGAGGCGGCGAAAAGCCTGTTTCCGATTGAGAGTGACTCTACGGTGTCGGGCCACCACGGCCGCTCGAAATCAAACTGCTCCACACTCATGAGATTGCGGTAACAGCCCGTCTTAACGTTGCCGATTGTGGTGCGGTCATGGTTTATCGAGATATCGTATGCGTCGTCACCCGCGCTTACGCACTCGGTGATGGCGGCTCCGACGTCGGCGCCGTCGTAAATCTCGATTGACTCGTATTTTACATTGAAGCGGTCTTCGATGTACATCATCGATTCGTATAGAGCATCACTTACCGGGTTGCCCGTGAGCTCGGAGTACATGACGCGGTTTGCGCCGTAGTCGCCGCCGAACATACACGATACGATACGGAAGGTATAGCCGCCGAAATCGGGATTGCCGAGTCCGTCGTCTATTTGCGTTTTCTCCGTCTCGGTCTCTGCCGTCGTATCTTCGGCTGATGCCGCTGTTTCGGTCGCGGAATTCGCTTCGGTTGTCGTGTCACCGTTCGTTTCGGTGTTCGAGCAGGATACAAGTGAGGACAGTGTGAGTAATGCCGCGAGGATGAGTGCAAGCGTTCGTGTTTTTTTCATCGTATTTCTCCTTTGCTTTATTCGAATTATAACTATTTATTAGTTATACAAAAACGGTCGTGTAAGCTTACGTGAAGTATAGCATTTAACACAAGCAAAGTCAATAAAATACGGGAAAATGTTAATAAAACACTTATATGTGAAAAACGAAAAAACGCCTTGAGGACACTTGGGAGTCGTCCGAAAGGCGCGATTTCATCTTTTTTTGTAGCTCTTATAGCTTTTGTAGCTGCGGCGCAGCTTTTTTTCGCGCACGGCGGCCGTTATCAGCACATACGCTATCGAGAAGAAAACTATTCCCGCGATTGTTCCGCGGAACAGTCTGCTGTCGGTGAAATTCTTAACTCTCGCGAGAAAATACAGGAACTCGCTTCTCGTTACGCTTGAGGTTGTAATGAGAGAGCACGAGCCGAGGATGGTGTCTCCGTAAAGCACGGTTATGCTTCCGACCTCCTGCCCGCCCGTCACGGGAGCATCGAGTGAATCCTCGTATGTATTATAGCTGCAGCGTATTTCCTCATCGAGATTTATGCTCATCGGAAGATATACCGTAATATTCTCCGATGGTACGAGTGTAACGTAATCGAGAGTCGACGAAAGGTTTACGGGCAGCTCGCATACCATTTTATCCGCGGACAAAACCGTTCTGTATCCGTAGGCGGTAAAAGCCCAGTCGAACATATTGACGGCGTTTATGTAGCTGTAAATACCGTCGTCGTTCTCGTCGGCACCGAGAACAACGGCAAGATATGTGAGCCCGTTTTCGGCGTCCTCCGCTATTGCGGAAATCGAATATCCGCCCTGAGTCGTGGCGCCCGCGTTGAGACCGAGAGTTCCCGTGTAGTAGTAACCTGCGCTATAGTAGTTCGACAGGAGAGAATTTCTGTTATATATGTTGCGGTAGTCGCTGAGATTCGTTTCCGACATCACATATTTCGAAATCGAGGTCATGTCGATAAGCCCCGGAACGGAGTAGGCGTATTTCGATATGACGGCCGTATCCTTTGCGGTGGTTACCATGGCATCGTTGTGCATGCCCGTGGGATTTGTGTAGTACGTATCGTACGCGCCGATTTCTGATGCCTTTTGGTTCATCAGCGAGACGAATTCATCGGTGCTTCCCGCGGCGGCGTGCGCGAGTATTATCGCGGCATCGTTCGCGGAATTGACAAGCATACACGACAGCGCCTGACGGACGGTGATGACCTCACCTGCCTGAAAGCCGATTTTGTTGCCGCTGACTTCGTCGAGCATTGACAGGGTTACGGTAATTTCACGGTCGAGATCGTCGCCGAACACATCAAACGCCACAATGGCGGTCATGATTTTCACGGTAGAGGCGGGGTAAACCTTCGCCGACGAATTATAGTCGAGAAGTACACAGTCGTTTTCGAAGTTGTACAGATATGCGGCTTCCGCGTACTCTATTTCCGGGGCGGCGTATGCATCCGATGTGTCGTCGGCGTAAACCGCTGGCAGCGACAGAAGCATGAGCACGACCATGATAAGGGAGCAGAAGCGCATAATATTTTTTTTGTATTTGTTCATAGAGATTTATAAGATACATCCATGCCATAGCACGGAGCGTATTTCCTTATGCTTTCCTCGGCACGCGCCGAATCGGACGCGATTTGCTCACGCAGTGCGTCAACCGACGGAAACCGTATTTCACCGCGCAGTCTCTCGCCGAAATACGTGGTTACGGGAGCGGAGTAAAGGTCGCCCGTGAAGCCTATGATGTATGTTTCCAGCGTTATGTCGTTTTCGTCAGTATTGACCGTTGGACGGTAGCCTATGTTGCATACACCCGCGTGAGAATGTACGATTCCGTCAAGAGTGAAACGGCTGATCGAGCTGTATATACCCTCCCTCGGAAGAGCCTTATGGCGTACGGGACGCTGATTGACTGTGGGGAAGCCTATTGTCCTGCCGAGCTGTTTTCCGTGATGTACGGTATCGGTTACGGAATACATCCGTCCGAGCAGAGCGTTCGCTTCGACCATCCTTCCTTCCGAGATGAGTCCGCGTATCGCGCGTGAGGATACCGTCATCCCGTTATACCTGTATTCGTCCATTACCGAGCATGACACGCCGTTTTCCGAGCAGAATTTTTTCAGCTCGTCGGTTGTCCACGCCGCGTTTTTGCCGAATCTGTAATTGTATCCGCATACGACACGTGAGGGATGCAGCGGTACTACACAACTGTCAAAGAACGCTTTGCCGTCCATGCCGCGCATTGAGTCGAAGCTGTCGAGAATCACGGCATCCACTCCGACCTCGTCGAGAAGAGCGAGCTTTTCCTCTGTTGTCGTGAGAAGAATATCGGCCTTCGGCAGGGACGAAAACATTCTGACAATCGTATAAAAGCCGTCTCTCTTCGCCTCGTCGATAAGCGTCATGTGCCCGCGGTGTACTCCGTCGAAAAATCCGAGAATCACACTCGTGTTTTTTCGCTCGGCGAAGAGCTCTGACGGTATATTACTTGAGTAAACTTGCATTTATATTACCTGTTCAATAAATTTTCAGTGCGAATACGGGACATACCTTTGTACAGTATCCGCATCTGACGCACCTTGAGTCATCCGGAAAAGCACGCATTTTTTGTACCTTATCTCCGATGCTTACGTTGTTTTCCGAAAGAAACTCATCGGTGAAGGAAACTCCCTCTCCGCCGTCATCCTCGCCGTGAGGCACGGGAACAAGCGAAAGCGCACCCGATGCGCATCTTTTTACGCATGAGCCGCAACCCTCGCAATAGTCCTCGACATGCAGAGAACGGTGCTTCGAGGACAGCTTAAGCCTGTCGTCGTCGGAGAACGAGCCGTGCAGAAGGTAGTCGATATTGGCGTCGACCTCCTCGCGCGACTGCATTCCGATTGCCGCCGCATCGATAAAATCACGTGAGAGGACAAAACGAAGCGCTTCCTCGGCACAGCCCGAGAGGTGACCGCCTCCCAATGCCTTCATTGCGTAAATACCGACGCCCGCTTCCTTCAGCCTGCCGAGAGCAGATGCCATATCGCTTTCCGTACCGTCCGCTATACCGATTCCTTCTTTGTTGTAGAGCGGGTGACAGATATCGAGCCCGATGCCGTCTTTTTCGTAGAGCTTCAGTATGCCGTACACGAGAGCCACATGATGAGTCGACGCACCCACGGCACGTATTATACCTTTTTCCCTGCATTCGAGAAGGTACTCGAGCGCTTCCATATGTCCGCGCAGCGTGTCGTAGCTTTCCTGCTCGTGAAGCATGAATATGTCTATAACATCACGGTCAAGCTCGCGCCTTGCCTCCTCAACCGCATCAACGGCGAGAGAGCGCGAATAAGCATAGGTTTTCGTGGAGACGAGAACGCTTTCGGGGTGGGAACACTTCTTCAGCCCCGCACGTATCAGGTCGTAGTTTTCGTAATACTGCGCCGTGTCGATCAGATTTATACCGCAATCGAAGGCATAAGCTATTACATCCGATGCTTCACTCGGCGGCAGATTTGCCTGCATTTTTGATACCGTAAGCGAGCCGAACGCTATTTTCGTTACATCGGGAAGACGCGGAGAGAGCTTTGATGTCGGAAGAGTACTCAAAGTCCGAGGTACTCCTTAAGCAGAGCCGCCATAAGCTCGTCTCTGTCGATTCGACGAATGAGTCCTCTTGCGTTTTTGTAGTTTGTGATGTATGTGGGGTCCTCCGTAAGTACATAGCCTACAAGCTGATTTATGGGGTTGTAGCCTTTTTCACTGAGTGCGTCATATACGGTACGGAGGAGCATTTTTCTTTCTCTGTCGCGTTCTTCCTCGCGAATAGAAAAGGTTATGGTCTTGTCCATCTCGTTTTTCATATAAAGTTAATCCTCCATGAATGATTTTTGCGGTGCTGTTTATGGTTTGCGGTATTCTCTGTTGTCCGACCGAAGTATATCAGCCGATGCTACACCCACTGCAATGTAAAACGTAACTCGGGGAGTGGGATGTATCGCTTCGGAGAATGCATCGCCACACGATGCATTCTCGGGGAGGCTGCGGTATTCTCTGTTGTCCGACCGAAGTATATCAGCCGACGTATATCGGATGAGCGGCGCAGATCTTTTTTACCTCATCCTTTATGTAGTCGTGACTGCCCTCGAAATCACGTGCGGCAAGTCCGATCAGATGAGCGAGCGTCTTCATGTCGTTTTCGTCAAGACCGCGGCTGGTTACGGCGGGCGTGCCGATTCTTATTCCGCTTGTAATGAACGGAGACTGGGGGTCGTTCGGAATGGCGTTTTTGTTTACGGTGATAAGCACTTCGTCGAGACGGTGCTCGAATTCCTTGCCTGTAACGTCAAACGGACGGAGGTCGCACAGCATAAGGTGGTTGTCGGTTCCGCCGGATACGAGGTTAAAGCCTTCCTCAAGGAGACCGTCCGCGAGAGTTTTCGCATTGCTTATTATCTTCTGCTGATATACCTTGAATTCGGGAGTGAGAGCTTCGCCGAAGGAAACGGCCTTTGCCGCGATGATGTGCATAAGAGGACCGCCCTGAGTTCCGGGGAATATTGCCTTGTCTATCGCCTTTGCGTATTCCTCACGGCACATAATCATACCGCCTCTCGGGCCGCGGAGAGTCTTGTGTGTGGTGGTTGTTACGACATCAGCATACGGAACGGGAGAGGGATGAAGTCCCGCTGCGACAAGTCCCGCGATGTGAGCCATGTCGACCATGAACAGCGCGCCGTTCTCGTGAGCTATTTTGCCTATGCGTTCGAAATCGATTATACGGGGATAAGCCGACGCACCCGCGACGATAAGCTTGGGATGGTGCTCTTTAGTAAGTCTCTCGAGCTCGTCATAGTCGAGTATTCCGTTTTCGTCCACGCCGTAGGGAACGAAATTGTAGTTCTTTCCCGACATGTTGACGGGGCTTCCGTGGGTCAGATGACCGCCGCATGCCAGACTCATGCCGAGTACGGTATCGCCGACATTAAGCAGAGCGAAATAAACGGCCATGTTCGCCTGAGCACCGCTGTGAGGCTGTACGTTCACATGGTCAGCTCCGAACAGTTTCTTCGCACGTTCTATGGCAATATTTTCCGCTTTGTCCACGACATAGCAGCCGCCGTAATATCTTTTCGCCGGATATCCTTCGGCGTACTTATTCGTAAGCGGGCTGCCCATTGCGAGCATAACGGCTTCCGATACAACATTTTCGGACGCGATGAGCTCGAGCCCGCCGCGCTGACGTTCGAGTTCTTCCTCGACAACCGCGCCTATTTCGGGATCGTATTTTTTAAGCAAAGCCACAGATTCGTTTACTGACATGGATTTATCCTCCGTAATCGTATATGAATTTTATCTCATTATTTATTATAGCAAATCCGTATTCGGATTGCAATAAAGACATATCGAATTCTTTCGCCAATCTCATTAATAATCGATTAAAACGCGGTGAATATTAAAGAGCGATTCGGCCGTTTCGGTCATCCGATGACGCATAAAGCATTGACAGCGAATATACTTGTGTGATAAAATAATAATGGTTTATTGTAATGTAAACGGAATAATCAGGTGATGACAATGAAAAAATACGGAAGAATAATTCTCGCACTTGCCGCCGTGTCGCTGCTGCTTACGTCCTGCCTTCGCGAATCGACGAAAATCAGCAAGGACAGCGGCGTGGGCAGGGAACCGCGTG
>CAVIJI010000006.1:30699-81034 GCA_963642885.1 bacterium | reverse complement strand
GGCGGTTGTCTCCACTACTTAGCTAAAGAATATACCCACTCAGTCGACAAACTTGAAAATCTGTGCCATGTAGAAATATCTGGGATCAATGCTGCTGAACTTGCCGTCTGTGTAATTGATGCCGTACTTCGCAAGATTGTATTTTTTGAGTATGGATAAGAAAACATCCTTGTCACCGTATGCGTCACGAATGAGATCCAAATATGTCATCGTGCCTACCGTGGCAATTGTCGTTTCTCTTTTTTCACCGTCATCATCGACAACAGCGTCTCTCAGCTTAACTACGGGAATGAAAATGCCTTCCGCACTCTTTATCCATCCTGTAATATATGAATAGAAATCATAATCACAGTACCAGTCGCAGTACCAGTCCTTAATGTTGATGCAATTCTTACCGTATGACCAATATCCGTCAAGAACCGTGTACTCGTACGAACCGATGTATATTATTGTTTCACCGCTGATTTCGGGATGTGACTTGCTGTACGCATAAACCACCACGGCACCGTTCTTTTCGGCTGTCAGCTTGTGCGAAACCTGCGTCATTGTGGCTCTCTTTGCACCGAATCTGATGCTGAATTCGATATCATCGTATTCCTTGCCGTCGGATGCGGTTACCGTGAACTCGGTAGTTTCACCGATGTCAAGTCTCCATGTATCCGGAACAACGTCAAGTGTGGGATAATCCTTCTTGCCGGCTGTCTTTCTGTCAATATTGACATTGAGCTTGAAGAACGGAACTCCGCCCGTCGTGTATACATAAACATCAGCCGAGCCTCTCTTTCCCGCAACAAGCGTACCGCTTCTGTAGTCGTAATATACTACCTCGGGATCGGTTGAATAGAAGTAAGCGTCTTCACAGAAGGTCTTTTCCTGTCCTTCCGTCATATACAGATCGTACGAATTTTCCTTAAAATATTTTTCAAGCGCATCCTTGGCATCGCTCTTGCTGTAATACTTGGCACCGCTGAGACCGCATGGTTTTCCGAATGTCGTCTTTAAACCGCATATGTATTCGTCGTTGTCCTTGTCCGAGGCCTTCTGTACGAAAATGTTTGCTCCGCTGACATTCGATGCTTTTTTCAAGCCCGATGTCGAACCTAAAAATACGTGCTTGCTTTCGTTTGTGTTCTCTTCTTTTTCTTCGCTTATCGCCGCAGATGATTGATTTTTAACCGAATCACCGTTTTTAAAAATATTTCCCGCAGATGCAAAACTTGCCGCAGAAGACATCAGTGTCACGGCAGTCAAAACAAATGCCATTGCTTTGATACTCTTTTTCATAAATACACTCAAGTCCTTTCTTAAAGCTTACAAAAATTATTTACAGTCTAATCCAAATTAATTATACAACAATCGAATACCGTTGTCAATGGGAGAGCGGATTATTTACGAAAACAAGCAATATCTGCGAATAGCGTCACATAATCGCCGTTATCAGCTTATATGTGTTTATTACAACGATTACGATGCCGATTACCGCCATAAACGGTTTTATCGGCAGTTTTTTGCACAGATACGCAGCCACGGGTGAAATAATAACTCCGCCGATAAGCAAGCCGAGCACCGCGGGAAGATACTCACCAACCGAGCCGAGTGTCATTACAAACATAACCGACTCCGCCGCCGTCACGAAAAACTCCGCCGCATTTACCGAGCCGATTGTTTTGCGGACATCGCAGTCGGACGCAACGAGCGTGGACGTCACGACGGGCCCCCATCCTCCTCCGCCGATGGAATCGCTGAGCCCTCCTATAAACGCTATCGGATATACCTCTTTGCCGCATACTCTTGTCCGCTTGTCGCTCATTTTAACGGCTTTGACGAATATCACGATACCCATCACTATCAGATAAGCCGAAACAATCGGAGATATTATCCCCTCATCGAACGAGGTGAGTATATACGCACCTGCGACACCGCCGATAATTCCCGGTATAATCAAACGCAGAAACAGGCTTTTGTCTATATTTTTCAGTTTAAAATGAGATACTCCCGATGCGAAGGTCGTGAAAATTTCTGCGAGATGAACGCAGAACGACGACACCGCCGAAGGAACTCCCATCGCGCGAAGTAATGTTCCCGATGTAACTCCGTATGCCATACCGAGAGTGCCGTCAACCAGCTGAGCCGCTATTCCGACAAAAAAGCATATTAAAAACAGCTTCATGATATCATTTTCCTTATGTACTTTATAAGTTTTTCGGTATTATATCATCGATTTCGAGCTTATTCAAGTACGGTACGGACATAAAGTGCGGAAAAAATCATATTATGTCTTTCATTGAAATTCTTTAATCATTTTTAACCGTTTTTCGATTTTCTCTTGAATTTCTATTGAAAAAAACGTGATATACTTAAAATAACGGTATTGCGGCATGACGAAAGCTCTGTGTACCGATTTTGTTGCGAATTCATCGGAGAATTATAAACACATTTTTTTGCCGTGATGCAATGCACCGTTATTTCAATACTTCAATAAGGAGACAGAAGCTCCCGCCGAAACAGCTACTCAGACCTTTTACGCAGGCGTTATTGCCGTTGTATGCGCGGTAGTATCCGCCTCAGGCTACGCAGCGGCAAAGAAGCACTGAGTATAAACAATGATTCGCAACATAAAGACCTATTCTACCGATAGGTCTTTTCTTTTGCGGGCTATTGTAAACGTCATAAAAATAAGCTATAATTAAAGAAGCGCCGATTTAAAGGATGCTCGGGTACGAAAAAGCCGTAACTTCGGGCCTTTTGACACCGATACCCGATTAGCTCGGCACATCCTTAAAATACTCTGACGGAATGATGTATTTCGGATATACCACAGTATCAATGTAAGCATCATCATAAAGAGCCGCATTAAGATACGGCTGTTCAGGCCGTGATTATAACCCGGAGAAAAAGATGAATAAATTCGACAATTACTTTACAGGCAAAAGCGTTTCTCTTATCGGGGCGGGAATATCGAATCTTCCGCTTGCCGAACAGCTTGTGAAATGCTGTTCCTCGGTTACGGTAAGAGACAAAAAAAGTCGCGATGATCTCGGCGAAAGCGCCGACACACTCGAAAAACTCGGAATCAAATTAATACTCGGAGAGGGATATCTCGAAAACATCACCGAGGATGTGGTATTTCGCTCCCCCGGCATACGTCCCGACATAAGCGAGTTGAAGGATGCCGTATCACGCGGTACCGTTCTGACATCCGAAATGGAGTTTTTCCTCTCGCTCGAGCCCTGCCGTATATACGGCATAACGGGAAGCGACGGAAAATCAACCACAACAACACTCACATATATGATGCTGAACAGCGGGAACGCGTACAACACGTTTCTCGGCGGAAATATAGGCAAGCCGCTCCTCGACAGATATTCTCTCATTCATTCCGCAGACAGTGCGGCGGTCGAACTGTCATCATTCCAGCTCATGACGATCGACGCCCCTATAGAGGTTGCCGCCATAACAAACATTACACCGAACCACCTCAACTGGCACACATCCATGGATGAATACATCGAGGCGAAAAAGCATATTCTGCGCCGTGCCTCACGTGCGGTACTTAACTACGACAACGAAATCACACGCAGAATAGCCGAGGAAGTGCAAAAGACCGACACGCCCGTCACCTTCTTCTCGCTTTCACCCATTCCCGACAATGCTTTGAGACCGATTGACAGCAAGGTTTGGCTTGAAAACGATGTAATTTACTCTTACTTTCCCGACTGCGGAAAGGTGGAAATCATGCCGCGAAAGACGATAAAACTCCCCGGCCTGCACAATACGGCAAACTATATGACCGCCATAGCGGTAACATGGGGCAGATGCGATACGGATAAAATTCGCGAAATTGCCGCAGACTTCGGCGGAGTCGAGCACAGACTCGAATTCGTGCGCAAAGTCGATGGCGTCAACTACATCAACGGCTCGATAGACTCCTCCCCCACAAGAACGGCGGCGGCGCTTTCAGCCATAAACGATCGTCCCGTCGTTCTCATAGCAGGCGGATACGACAAGCATATTCCATACGAGCCTCTCGCCGATGCGGTATACTCCTCATCCGTCCATACCGCCGTACTCACGGGAGATACGGCACCCGCGATAAAGAAAACCCTTCTCGAAAACGAAAAACACAGTTCCTCGGATTTGAAAATAATAGACGCACCCTCGTTTGAGGATGCCGTACGTCTCGCACGTGAGAGTGCAAGGGTCGGCGACACGGTTATTCTCTCGCCCGCGTCCGCCTCATTCGACAGATTCAAAAATTTCGAGGAACGCGGCAAATACTTCAAAAAACTGGTAAACGAAATGCAACCGAATAATATGGAGGAATAAATGGCAGATTTCAAGGAAATACTGAAGCGTCTCTGTTCAATAATGACGGTAACAGGCTGCGAAAGAAACGCGCACGGCGAGATTAAAGCAATGTTTTCATCTGATTTCGATGAGATAAAGACAGACCACGCCGGAAATATAATTCTGATCAAACGCTCGACTCACCCCACGAAAAGCATAAAGCCGTCACTTCTGCTTGACGCACATATGGATGAGGTAGGAATGATTGTCTCCGGAATAACGGATGAGGGATTTTTGCGCGTAACATCCGTGGGCGGAATCGACAGAAAACTGCTTCCGTCGGCGGAAGTGACTGTATACGGCTCGGACAGACTGTACGGCACTGTCGTATCTTATTCGGCATCCTACGACCGTGAAAAAAGCGAAAAAACTCCCGAATGGAATGATATTCTCATCGATATCGGCTACACCAAAGAAGAAGCCGAAAAGCTTGTGTCTCTCGGAACTCCCGTAGGCTACCGTTATTCGGGCGATGAGCTCTTAAACGGCAGAATAACGGGTCGAGGCTTTGACGATAAGTCGTGTGCCGCGGCTATACTGACGGCAGTCATAAATACTCCGTCATCGGAAATGCTGTACAATGCATATGTCATACTCTCCACAGGCGAGGAAAACGGACGCGGCGGAGTATCATGCGCAGCGCACGAAATAAATCCCGACTATGCGCTGATTTGCGACGTTAACTTTGCCAAGCAGCCCGACACCCCCGACGGTACGTCTAAGCTCGAGAGCGGACCGATGATATCCGTATCCGCAGCCACGAGCAGACACTTCACCAAGCATGTTATAAATCTCGCGAAGGAAAACGAAATACCGTACACCACAACAATAGAACCCACCTCGACGGGCACCAATGCCGAATGCGTCGCCTGTGTGAACGAAGGCATACCTACTGCCGTAATAGGTCTTCCTCTCGCGGGAATGCACACATTTAACGAAGAAATAAGCCTTGTCGATGCCGAAAGCACGGTGAAACTGATTTCCAAGCTGATCACAACCGAAGCCGAGCAGTAAAACGATATTCCACTCTCGACAGTTAATCCCAACAATTGAAAGGAAACCGAAAATGCATACCAATACAGAATTGCTTAAAAAGCTTTCGCTTGCTTTCGGCCCGTCCGGCTGTGAAGACAAGGTAGCGGAAATTATAAAAAACGAAATTGCTCCTTATGCCGATGAAATCACGACGGACCGCAGCGGCACGCTGATTGCGAAATATTCCGCTAAGACACAGCGCGAGCCGTACAATGACGACGAGGAGCCGAGCTTCAACCCCGACTGTCCCGACTGCAATGTGCTTCTGCTTTCTTCGCACATGGACGAAGGCGGATTTATGATAAAATCCATAGACGACGACGGCTTTATAAAATTCAAATCCTTTACCACACGCAATCCGATGTTTATCTCGGGCAGAAACGTAACCGTTGGCAACGAGGAACGGGAAACAATCGGATACATAGGTGCGAAAGCCGTACATCTCGGAGGAGTAGGCGGTTACGATTCTCTGTTTATCGATATAGGAGCAAAGAATAAGGAAGAAGCGGAAAAATATGCCGAAAGAGGCGACTTTGCCGTATTCCGTTCTGATTTTATCACTTACGGAGAGGGAGAACACAGAATCAAAGGTAAAGCCTTCAATTCCCGTCTCGGCTGTTACATATTGATTTGCGTACTCCGTACGCTTGCCGAAAACAAGGCCGCACTCCCGTTTGATGTATATTTCGCTTTCACTCGCGGCGGTGAAATAGGTGTTTGCGGCGAAATGACGGCCGCAAAGCTGACGTCTCCCGACATTTCGATTACGGTATGCGCGACCGAAACAAACGATATTTCGGTCGATGACATGAAATGCGCAGCTAAACTCGGAATGGGTGCCGTTCTCTCATACGCAGACCGCGAAACAGTATACGACCGTGAGCTTACATCATATATAATTTCGGAAGCCGAAAAGCATTCCCTTAAATATCAGATAAAGAAATCGACGCGTGAGGAAACAGGGGCGGCCGGAATACAGCGTTCGGGTTCGGGAGTTAAATCCGCAGTGGTTGCCATTCCCGCCAGATATTTATCAACCGCCGCCAACACAGCCGATATGCGTGATATCGAGAGCTGTACCGCACTCCTTGTCTCCGCTATATGCGATATAAAATAATGAAAGGAATTCAATCATGCTTAATCTTATAAAGAAATTAATAAAACCCGTCTGCGTTCCCGGAAACGAAGGTGAGATAGCAGGTATTATCGCGGAGGAAATCGCCCCCTATGTTACCTCCTGCAAAACAGACAACATGGGAAATCTGATTGCCTTTATCGAAGGCTCGGGTGAGAATAAAAAGAAGCTCATGTTCGCAGCGCATATTGACGAAATAGGCTTTATCGTAACTCATATAGAAGACAACGGTTACATACGTTTTTCCACTCTCGGAGGAATCAACATGACTGCCGCCGCCTATTCCGAGGTTACCTTCGACAACGGTTTATGCGGTATACTTGTACCGGACACCGGTGCGTCGAATCCGCTGAACTGCGACAACTGCTCGGTCGATATCGGTACGAAAAGTAAAAAAGAAACCGAGCGCAAGGTTAAAATCGGCGACACATTCGCACTCAAATCCGATGTAATACGCCTTGCGGGCTCACGAATCGCGGGAAGGCCCATGGACGACAGAATAGGCGCCGCCGTTATGATAGAAGCGATAAAAAGAACGGGTAAGCCGTACAATGACGTATACCTCTGCTTCACGGTTCAGGAAGAGGTAGGATGCCGTGGTTCAAAAACAGCGGCGTATGCCGTAAAGCCCGACATCGGAATAGCTCTCGACGTTACCGCGACGGGCGACACACAGTCCGCCAAGCCCATGGAAGTAAAAATCGGCGGAGGAGCCGCGATAAAAATCAAGGATTCCTCGGTTGTATGCGACCGCGATCTGGTAAATAAAATGCGTGACGTGGCTCAGGCCGACAAGATCAAATATCAGTTCGAAATTCTCACAGGCGGCGGAACGGACACGTCCTCAATGCAGCAGACAGGCGCGGGAGCCATTGCGGGCTGTATATCGATTCCGACAAGATATATACATTCACCCGTTGAGCTTATAGATTTATCCGATGTCGAGGAATGCGTAAAGCTCACGTCAAGTCTCTGTGCATCCGATTTTTCCGATATCTGCGACTGATTAATTTCGTACCGAAATTTATTTCGTACCGAGATTTATTTCGTGTCGAAATTAATCGGACACGAAATCTATTCGGTAATTCGGACTACGAAAAAAATATCGATTTTTCGAAAAATAATTTCAAAAAGGTATTGACAGCACGGCATCAATGTGATATAATAACAACGTCCTCAAGAGAGTACAGCAAAATGTACAAAACAAGGACATGCTAATTATTAAAATTGCATAAGATGCTGGTGTGGCTCAATGGCAGAGCAGCTGATTTGTAATCAGCAGGTTGTTGGTTCGACTCCGATCACCAGCTCCAGGGGGAGTTCCCGAGTGGCCAAAGGGGACAGACTGTAAATCTGCTGGCACCGCCTTCAGTGGTTCGAATCCACTCTCCCCCATCCCAAAACAAAAAGCAGTGATGATATCGTGTCATCACTGCTTTTTGTTTTAGTAAATTCTTTCGTCTTTCGTAGCAAATCGATTCGCACGCTATTTCCCGACACAAAAGAATTATCATTGTATTGATTTTTATATCTACTCATGATATACTTTTCTCGGAAACAGCGGAATGACTATCGGGACTTATTTGACGTTAAACTCGATAATCGGATTCCGTATAAAAGGAGAATACGTATGACCGAAACCGAAAAATGCTTTGCGGGCAAGCTTTATGACCCGTTCTGCGAGGGTATGCCCGAGGACAGACGCCGTGCGCATGAGCTTTGTCAAAAATACAACGCCATTCCCGAATCGGACACGGAAGCGAGAGAAAAAATTCTCGATGCGCTTCTGCCCGACAGAGGCGAGGGAGTATATCTTCAAGGGCCGATACAGTTTGATTTCGGAACACATATGAAAATGGGCAAAGGTTCCTACGCCAATTTCAACTTCTGCGTTCTCGACGAAAACCGTGTTACCATCGGTGAAAATGTATTCATCGGCCCGAATTGCTCTATTCTTACGCCGATCCACCCTCTGAGATGGCAGGAGCGCAACACCTTCTTCAATGAAAAAACCGGAGAAAACACAAACCTCGAATACAGTGCACCCGTAACCATAGGCGACAACTGCTGGATAGGCGGAAACGTAACCATCCTGCCGGGTGTGGTAATAGGTGCGGGCTCGGTCATAGGCGCGGGTGCGGTTGTTTCGAAAAGCATCCCCGAAAACTCCCTCGCATACGGTGTTCCCTGCCGCGTAGTGCGTGAAATCACGGATGCGGACAGACTTGAAAACAAACCCGAACTGTTTTAAAAAGGAGATATATAATCATGGATGAATTCGACATTCAAAATCACGCTTATCTCGTCATAACCGATTACATTCCCGTAAGCAACGGTGAAGATGTTTCCGACAGAATTCAGGAAATCATCGAAAACAATCCCAATCGCACGCTGTACTTCCCCGACGGTGAGTATCTTCTCTCAAAGCCCATTCTCACTCCCGCCGATCCGAAAAGAAGTGTTTCACTAAAGCTGTCGACATACGCAAAGCTCAAGGCTTCTCCCGACTGGAGCTCGGATGAGGCAATGGTACGTCTCGGAGCGGAATATTCCGCCAACGACATAAGAACATGCGGCTCGAACTACTCATTCACGGGCGGTATAATAGACGGCAGCGGAATCGCAAGCGGTATTTCCATCGACGGCGGACGTGAAACCATGGTTCGCGACGTATCGATAAAGCATACGCAAATCGGTCTGCACATCAAGCACGGTGCGAACAGCGGCTCGTCGGACTGCGATATTTTCGGCGTTAATATCATAGGCAACGGAAAACCGGACTCTGTCGGTGTGCTTGTCGAAGGCTACGACAACACATTCACAAACATGAGAATAGCCGACGTGTTTACGGGATTTCACATTCGCTCCGCGGGAAATTCCATGCGCAACATCCATCCTCTTTACACGTGCGATTACACCGATTACGTAAACTCATGCGGTTTTCTCGATGAAAGCGGTTCGAACTGGTACAACTTCTGCTACAGCGATCATTTCGCAATCGGATTCCGCACAATCGAGGGAGTTGTCAACATATACGACAGCTGTTTTGTAATGTGGTACTGCAACAGAGAAACCATGCATGCCGCCTTTGCCGCAGACGGCGAGTTTAACTCCGTACTCACAAACTTCAAAATCGGTTTCAACGACAAAACAACCGAGAATATAGTTCTGAAAGCAGGCAAGGACACCGGCCACGGTGTAATCAACAGACTGTTTGTAAATCAGAATCTCATAACCGATGACACATATAAAAAATACCTTACGGGTGGTATATTCTGATAAATTCCTCTCAGGCGAAAGCTCTTTGACGTTCATGCTTTCGGCACAAAAAGTCGCAATATAAATAAACGGCGGAACATTTTCGTTTTACGATATCGACACGTAACCGCGGGCACGGTATCACAGGCGGAAATCACGTTCCGCCCGTTTTTTATTCCGTAAAAAAACAACAAAATCTCGCCGAAGCACTTGTATTTGTCGGGTAAATGTTATATAATATCGTAGAGTATTGTATCATCGCCTTTGTTGTCGCATTGTCTTGCGCCGTCAAGCCGATGACACGTATTTTTTGAAAGGAAATATCATGGCAGAAAACAACGAATGTACTCATAACTGTTCAACATGTTCGGCTAACTGTTCATCACGTGAGCCGCAGCATGATGCTCCTCATGAGGGCTCGAACATCAAGCATGTTATCGGTGTTATCTCGGGCAAAGGCGGTGTCGGCAAATCAATAGTCACATCCATGCTCGCAACGATAATGCAGAGACGAGACAATAAGTGCGCCATTCTCGACGCCGATATAACAGGTCCGTCTATTCCCAAAGCATTCGGAACCAAGGGAGATATTCTCTCCTCCGGCGACGGTCTTATTCCGCTCGCCACAAAAACAGGAATCGAAATGATTTCCGTAAACCTTTTGCTTGAGGACGAAACACGTCCCGTCATTTGGAGAGGCCCCGTTATCGCCGGTACGGTAAAGCAATTCTGGACCGATGTTATCTGGGGAGATGTAGACTATATGTTTATCGACTGTCCTCCGGGAACCGGTGATGTACCGCTCACAATCTTCCAGTCGATTCAGCTTGACGGTGTTATCATCGTAACAACCCCGCAGGATCTTGTCTCGATGATCGTAGGAAAGGCCGTACATATGGCCGAAATGATGAATATCCCGATTATAGGTCTTGTCGAAAACATGTCCTACGTTAAATGTCCCGACTGCGGACGCGAGCTCAACGTTTTCGGTAAATCCAAAGCAGAGGAAGTATGTAAGGAATACGGCATCGAGCTTATCGGCAGAATGCCCATCGACGAAAAGCTTTCGTCACTCGTAGACCACGGAGTAATCGAGCTTATGGAAAACGATTATCTCGAGCACGCCGCCGACTGCATCGAAGGCTTCTGCGCAAAATAATTCAGATATATCATATAACCCGATTTCAAAAGCCGCGTTCTTGCTTTCGAAAAAAGGCGCGGTATTTTTTCGAAACCGTTATATCAATAATGATATAGAACACAAATATTAATTCAATATCCATTTCAGGAGGAAAACAGCTTTATGAAAAAAGCAATGACATCTGTTCCGTTCAAAGGTACTGCCGAACAGCTGGCAGAACTCGACGCGGTTATCGCAGAGTACAAGAATCAGGCAGGCGCTCTCATGCCCGTACTTCAGAAGGCTCAGGATATTTACGGATACCTTCCGGTTGAAGTTCAAAAGCACATAGCAGCCGAACTCGATGTTCCCTATTCGGAAGTTTTCGGTGTTGTTACATTCTATTCTCAGTTCCAGCTCAACCCGAAGGGCTCTCACCCCGTTGCAGTCTGTCTTGGAACAGCTTGCTACGTTAAGGGTTCCGGTATAATCATGGATAAGCTTCAGGAAATGCTCGGCATCACAAGCGGTTCCATCACATCCGACCTTCGTTTCAGCCTTGACGCAACAAGATGTATCGGTGCGTGCGGCCTTGCTCCGGTTATGACAATCGGCGAGGATGTTTACGGCAGACTCGAGCCCTCAATGCTGAAGGATATTCTCGCAAAATATCAGGACTGATCCGACTATAATTATTCGGCACGTTCCAAACAAACAATACATTATTCTGACTATGCGGAAACGCCGATTTAAGCTTGTTTTCACGCGAAAACTCAGGTTATTCGGCTTATCCTGTATTTGCCGCGCGGCATATTGAGGTATAAACATGAAGATAAGAGAAATACAACAGCTTCTCGGCGCTGACGTGCTTTGCGGAAAGGAGCACCTCGACAACGATGTGTTTTCCGCCTGCTGCAGTGATATGATGAGCGACGTTCTTGCTTTCGTTAAGGATCAGGGTGTGCTTCTCACAGGTCTTTCCAATTCTCAGGTAATTCGCACCGCAAATATGATGGACATGGTGTGTATCGTATTTGTAAGAAGC
Organism: bacterium; assembly: GCA_963642885.1. Classification (GTDB taxonomy): domain Bacteria; phylum Bacillota; class Clostridia; order Oscillospirales; family CAG-272; genus UMGS1696. The sequence goes on along the minus strand of CAVIJI010000006.1, from coordinate 69,094 downwards.
AAAACTCCTACAGACGAAATGATTGCATTAGCCGATGAATGCGGAATAACGGTGCTGCGTTCGACTCTGCGTGCATACGAGGCGTGCGGTCTTCTCTATACGGCAGGACTCGGAAACGATCCTTCTCGCAGGGAGGCTGCTCATGTCTGACCCGATCAGATTCCACTTTGACGTTGACGGTGAAAATTTTTCATCAGCGGGAGAGGCATCTGTTCTGGTCAAGAAAAAACTCCGTCAGCTCGGATTCTCGCCGGATGTAATAAGACGGGTTTCCATAGCAATGTACGAAGGCGAAATCAACATGGTTATTCACGCGAACGGCGGTGTAGCTGATGTTGAGGTAAGAGACGATGAAATAGTAATCATCCTGAAGGATACCGGCCCCGGTATTCCGGATGTTCCGCTTGCCATGCAGGAGGGTTACTCTACCGCCCGTGACAGCATCAGAGCTCTCGGCTTCGGTGCCGGAATGGGTCTTCCTAACATGAAAAAATACACCGACCGAATGGATATCGACACTACTGTAGGCGTCGGAACGACAATTACGATGAGTGTGAAATTATAACCTATCGTATTTAGAACACCGAAGCCAGTATACCGTCGAAAACAGTCATATCGAGGTGTACCAATGGTCCAAGAATACAAGCACTCCGTTTCGCTTGATACGGAAAAATGCAAAGGATGCACCACCTGCCTCAAGCGATGTCCTACGGAAGCCATCAGAATTCGCGGCGGTCACGCCGTAATAAATCCCGCAAGATGTATTGACTGCGGTGAATGTATTAAAGTATGTCCGTATAAAGCAAAAAAAGCAACCCATGACCCCATCTCATGCATTTTCGAATACAAGTACAAGGTCGCGCTTCCCGCGCCGTCGCTTTACGGTCAATTCAACAATCTGGATGACATCGGATACATTCTGAACGGACTTCGTTTAATGGGATTCGATGACGTGTATGAGGTTGCCTGCGCCGCCGAATTGGTTACGGCATACACGCGGTTATACATAAAACGATACGACATCAAAAAACCCGTCATAAGCTCTGCCTGCCCTACGATAACACGCATGATAAGTATGAATTATCCTTTCCTGTGTGAAAACGTAATGCCTATTCTTCCGCCCGTCGACATAGCGGCGTATCTCGCGAGAGAAAAAGCTAAAAAAGAGCATCCCGAGCTTACAGACGACGACATAGGTATAATCTTTATTTCACCTTGTCCCGCTAAGGTGAGCTACATAAAAAACAATTTTGCGGGAGAGCGAAACTATATAGATGCCACCATTTCCGTAAGGGATGTTTACTTTGAGCTTCTCGATATCATGAAGAAGCACAGAGGTGAAGCCTGCGACTCAACCGAATCAGGTATGATAGGTATCGGCTGGGCGACAACCGGAGGTGAGGCATCCGCAATCATGAACGAAAGATATCTTGCGGCCGACGGTATCGAGAACTGCATCAAGGTTCTCGACCAAATCGAGAACGAAGAAATGACGAGTCTCGATTTCGTTGAGCTGAACGCCTGCAGCGGCGGCTGTGTGGGAGGTGCGATGACCGTCTCCAATCCGTACATTGCGCAGGCAAGGCTTAAGGCACTTAAGAGATATCTGCCGGTTTCTCCCAACAGACCGGCGAGCGAATGGATTCCGGATAAATTCTTTAATGAAAACCAAGTGGAATACAGCCCGTACAATCTTCTTTCCGATGACATTCATGAAGCCAAAAGGATGATGAATGAAATCGAAAACATTGCGGAAGGTCTGCCGAAAACAGACTGCGGCTCCTGCGGAGCTCCGACATGCATTGCATTCGCGGAGGATATCGTAAAAGGCGAAACAAACGCGGATGAATGCACTGTCATAATGCGTGAGCTGTTCCATGAATATTTAAAACAACACGCCGACGACTCGATGCCGTGCGGGCTGAACAAACTCGGCTGTATCGAAAAAACAACGGAGGATAAAAAATGACTTTATCCGAACTGTCCGTCACACTCGGACTGAAAAAAATCTGCGGCGACTGTGATTGTGAATTCAACGGTGTGTACGCCGGAGACTTTCTGAGCCGAGCCATGAGCCACGTAAAAAGCGGCAACCTGTGGCTGACTATAATGTCAAACGCGAATGTTATAGCAGTCGCCAGTCTTTCCGATGCCGCGGCAATAGTGCTCGCGGAGGGTGTTGAGCTTCTTCCCGACGCACTCGAATCGGCGCGTGAGAATTCCGTGAATGTACTTTCATCCGATAAAACCGTTTATGAGCTTTGTGCCGAAATTTCTCGGCTTATCTGAGACGGAGGGAGAAAATGAGAGATTACTTCTGTGACCTTCACATTCATTCATGTCTCTCTCCATGCGGTGATGACGATATGACTCCTTCGAACATTGTCGGTATGGCACTGCTCAACGGACTTAATATCATTGCTCTAACGGATCACAATACGTCGAAAAATTGTCCGGCTTTCTTTGCACAAGCCAGACTTCAGGGACTGATTCCGGTTCCCGGAATGGAGCTGACGACAGCGGAAGATATTCACGTTGTCTGCTTGTTCCGCGAGTTGGCCGATGCGATGAAATTCGACAAATTCGTCGACTCACACCGCATACTTATTCCCAACAAGCCCGAAATATTCGGTCATCAATACATACTCGATGAAAACGACGAGATTTGCGGCGAGGAGGAAGCACTCCTGCTCAACGCCACGGATCTCACCGTAGAGGATGCTTTCGAAGCGGTTTTGTCCCGCGGAGGAGTTTGTTACCCCGCTCATATCGACCGTACATCAAACGGCATCGTATCCGTTCTCGGAGCTTTTCCCGAGGACATAGGATATACCGCGTTTGAACTGAACGATGCCGATTCGCTGACGGAGTACGAAAAGCGCTTTCCGCTTTTGAAAAATCTTTCAAGAGCGGTATCGTCCGATGCTCACAATCTTTGGAGCATATCCGAAGCGGAATTCTCGATTCCGCTCGATGACGAGCCGTATTCAAGCTCCTTTGTACGCAACCGTCTGATTGATTATCTTCTCGGAATCGGAAAGGAAAAAACGGATGGATGAGTTATCACTTTACGTTCTTGACATCTCTATGAACTCCGTAAGAGCAGGTGCGTCCGAAATCGTCATAACGATAGTCGAAGAAGGAGAATGGCTTACCTTCACCGTGAGCGACAACGGATGCGGAATGACGGCGGAGCAGCTTGAAAAACTCGACAATCCGTTTTTCACGACAAGAAAAACACGCAAAGTCGGTCTCGGTATACCGTTCTTGAAAATGCTTGCCGAAATGACCGGCGGATATGTGAAAATCGAATCCGTATCCGAAAAGGTAAGCGAAAAACACGGAACCACAACAAAAGCCGTATTCGGAAGGCATCACATTGATTTTATACCGTTGGGAGACATGACATCCACCGTAACAACATTAATTCAGGGCTCTCCCGACATTGATTTTACGTTTATCCACAAAACAGAAAAAGGCGAGGTAAAACTCTCATGCCGTGAAATCCGCGAGGTACTGGGAGACGACATATCTCTCGCCGAGCCCGATGTTCTTATGTGGATAGACGGAAACCTGCGCGAACAATATACTCTGTTATGAGAATATTTCGATGCGGAAAAACAGCTATTAATTTAATTTAAATATCGAAAGGAACTTTAGTTATGAAGTCACTTGAGGAACTCAAGGCCATAAAAGCCAAAATGCAGGACAAGGTTTCTGTACGTACCTCCAGCGGAGACATCAGAGTCGTAGTCGGAATGGCAACCTGCGGTATCGCAGCCGGTGCCCGTCCCGTTCTCAACAAGTTTGTTGAGGGAATCACCGAAGCAGGTCTTTCCGAAAAGGTAACGGTAACTCAGACAGGATGCATTGGCATTTGCCAGTATGAGCCTGTTGTAGAGGTTTACGAAAAAGATAAGGAAAAGGTTACATACGTTAAAATGAATCCCGATAAAGCCGCCGAAGTTATCGAAAAGCATATCAAAGGCGGTAACGTAGTTACCGAATACACAATCGGCGCAACCAAGATATAACTTTTAGGAGGAAAAAACACTTATGATTCGTTCTCATGTACTGGTGTGCGGTGGTACCGGATGTACATCCTCAGGCAGCCAAGCCATCCGCGAAAAGCTCGCCGAAGAGCTTAAAAATAAAGGCCTTGATGAAGAGGTCAAGATAGTTCAAACCGGATGCTTCGGTCTTTGCGCACTCGGCCCGATTATGATTATCTACCCCGAAGGAACCTTTTATTCAAGAGTTACTCCCGATGACATTCCCGAAATCGTTTCCGAGCACCTCCTTAAAGGCCGTATCGTAGAACGTCTTGTTTACAATGAAACAGGCGATGCTCACGGTGAAGATGAAGCGGTTGCCGCTTCCCTCAGCCAGACGGCATTCTACAAGAAGCAGAAGAGAGTTGCCCTCCGTAACTGCGGTGTAATCAACCCCGAACAAATCGATGAATACATCGCCATGGACGGTTACTTCGCACTCGCTAAGGTTCTGAAGGAAATGACTCCCGAAGATGTAATTCAGACAATCCTCGCATCCGGTCTTCGCGGAAGAGGCGGCGGCGGATTCCCCACAGGACGTAAATGGCAGTTTGCGAGAGCATCCGTTTCCGATAAGAAATACGTAGTATGTAATGCCGATGAAGGCGACCCGGGTGCATTCATGGACCGTTCCGTCCTCGAAGGTGACCCTCATGCGGTTCTCGAAGCTATGGCAATCGCAGGTTACGCTATCGGTGCAGACGAAGGTTGGATTTACGTTCGTGCCGAGTATCCTATCGCAGTTAAGAGACTTAACATTGCTATCGAACAGGCAAGAGAATACGGTCTGCTCGGCAAGGATATCTTCGGAACAGGCTTCAACTTCGATATTCATATCCGTCTCGGTGCAGGCGCATTTGTATGCGGTGAAGAAACAGCGCTTCTTACATCCATCGAAGGCAACCGCGGTGAACCTCGTCCGCGTCCTCCGTTCCCGGCAGTAAAGGGTCTGTGGGGTCAGCCTACAATAGTTAACAACGTTGAAACATACGCAAACGTAGCTCAGATTATCCTCAAGGGTGCGGATTGGTTCGCATCAATGGGTACCGAAGGCTCTAAGGGTACAAAGGTATTCGCTCTCGGCGGTAAGATTAAGAACACAGGTCTCGTTGAGATTCCTATGGGTACAACACTCCGCGAAATCATCGAAGAAATCGGCGGTGGTATCCCGAACGGCAAGAAATTCAAGGCAGCTCAGACGGGCGGTCCTTCAGGCGGATGTATCCCCGCATCTCTTATCGACACCGCAATCGACTTCGATAACCTTACAAAGATCGGCTGTATGATGGGTTCCGGCGGACTTATTGTAATGGACGAAGACACATGTATGGTTGATATCGCGAAGTTCTTCCTTGAGTTCACGGTTGATGAATCCTGCGGTAAGTGTTCTCCCTGCCGTATCGGTACCGTAAGACTTCTCGAAATCCTTAACAAGATTACATCCGGCAACGGTGAGATGGAAGACCTCGATAAGCTCGAAGAGCTCGCTAACTACATCAAATCCGCTTCTCTTTGCGCTCTCGGTCAGACAGCTCCTAACCCGATTCTCTCAACGCTTCACTTCTTCCGTGATGAATACATCGCACACATCGTTGATAAGAAGTGTCCCGCAGGTGTCTGCAAGAAGCTTCTCTCCTACGAAATCGATCCCGATAAGTGCCGCGGCTGTACTCTCTGTGCGAGAAACTGTCCTGCCGGAGCTATTTCAGGTAAGGTTAAAGAAGCTCACGTTATTAACAAGGAAAAGTGCGTAAAGTGCGGAGCTTGTATCGAAAAGTGTAAGTTCGGCGCTATCTCCAAGAAATAATTGAAAGGGTCGGAATTAATAAATGAATATGGTAAATGTAAAAATAAACGGTGCCGATTATTCCGTGCCTGCCGGCATAACTGTTCTTGAAGCCTGCAGATACGCCAACATCGACATCCCCACACTCTGCTATCTTAAAGATATAAACCAGATCGGTGCTTGCCGTTTATGTCTCGTTGAAGTTAAGGGCGCGAGAGGCCTCGTTGCAGCCTGCGTATATCCCGTAAACGAAGGCATGGAAATTCAGACAAACACTCCCAAAATCAGATCAGTCAGAAAGTCAAACCTCGAGCTCGTTCTTTCCGCTCATAACAAGAAATGTCTTACATGCGTTCGTTCTACAACGTGCGAACTTCAGAAGCTTTGCCAGGAATACAAAGTAGACGAAGACCGTTTCTGCTATTCTCCCAAGGAAAGCAAGCCCGAAATCGATAATTCCTCTGTTTCCATTATCAGAGATAACTCCAAGTGTATCCTCTGCCGTCGCTGTGTTGCTGCCTGCAACAAGCTTCAGGGCATCGGTGCTATCGGAGTTGCAAACCGCGGCTTCGACTCCAAGATCGAAAGCGCATTCGAAAAACCTCTCGCAGAGACCTCATGTATCAACTGCGGTCAGTGTATCGTAGCTTGTCCCGTAGGTGCTCTTTATGAAAAAGACGATACTCAGAAGATTCTCGATGCTATCTCCGATCCCAAAAAGCATGTTGCTATTTGCTGTGCACCCTCTGTACGTGCTACTATCGGCGAATGCTTCGGCTACGAACCCGGTACGGATGTTGAAGGCAAGATGGTATCCGCTCTCAAGAAGCTCGGCTTCGACGGCGTATACGACATGAACTTCACAGCCGACCTTACAATCATGGAAGAAGCTACCGAATTCCTCGGCAGAGTTAAGAACGGCGGCGTACTCCCGATGATTACATCCTGCTCACCCGGATGGGTTAAGTACTGTGAACATTACTTCCCCGAAATGACCGAAAACCTCTCAACATGCAAGTCTCCTCAGCAGATGTTCGGCGCAATGTACAAGACATACTTCGCAGAAAAGCTCGGTCTCAACCCCGAAGATATCGTATTCGTTTCCGCTATTCCCTGCACAGCTAAGAAGTTCGAGGTTGGCAGAGAAGGTCAGGATGTAAACGGTATACCCGGTGTTGACATTGCCGTTACAACACGTGAACTCGGAAGAATGATCTCCCAGGCCGGTATCGACTTCAAGGCACTCTCCGACGAAAAGTTCGATCAGCCTATCGACATCGGTTCCGGTGCAGGCGCAATTTTCGGTGCTACAGGCGGTGTTATGGAAGCCGCTCTCCGTACGGCTGCCGAAGTTATCGAAGGAAAGCCTCTTGAAAAACTCGAATTCGACGAAGTTCGCGGTACTGAAGGCATCAAGTTCGCTAAGTACAAGCTCGGCGATATCGAGCTCAAGGTAGCAGTTGCATCAGGTACAGCTAATGCGAATAAGCTTCTCCGCGGTGTTCAGGACGGAACATACGATGTTCAGTTCATCGAGATAATGGCTTGTCCCGGCGGATGTGTAAACGGCGGCGGTCAGCCTCTCCAGCCCGCATCTGTACGCAACAATGTCGACCTCAAGAGTCTCCGTGCATCCGTTCTTTACAAGGCAGACTCCGAAAAGCTCGAGTACAGAAAGTCTCATGAAAACCCGCTCATCAAGAAGGTTTACGAGGAATTCCTCGGTGAACCCAATTCACACAAGGCTCATGAGCTTCTCCACACACACTACATTAAGCGCGGTCTTTAATTTATAAAGCTAAAACCGAGATGCTCCGAAGCATCTCGGTTTTCTTTTTGGCTGAGGATTATATTGACATTATGCCTTGCGGCATGGTAAAATTATACTGAAAGATATTTTTATACAAAGGAGAACGATATGAACAAAACGGTTACCCCATACATGGGTTGGAATTCATGGGACTGCTACGGCTCGGCTGTTACAGAAGATATTGTCCGTGCAAATGCCGAGTTTATGGCAAAGAATCTGAAAAAATACGGCTGGGAATATGTTGTCGTAGATATCGAATGGTCTGAACCGAACGCGAAAAACAACGAATACAATAATTTCGCGGAGCTTTCGATGGACGAATACGGACGTCTTATTCCCGCAGTAAACCGCTTCCCCTCATCGGCAGACGGAAAAGGCTTTAAGCCGCTCGCCGACTACGTTCACTCGCTCGGATTAAAATTCGGTATTCACATCATGCGCGGTATTCCTCGTAATGCGGTTCACAAAAAACTACCAATTCTCGGAACAAATCTGACAGCCGACAAAATCGCAGATCCCACAAGCATATGCGGCTGGAACAGCGGAATGTACGGAGTTCAAGACCGTGGTGAAGGCGGTGAGGCTTACTACAGCTCCATATTTGCGCTTTACGCCGAGTGGGGTGTCGACTTCATCAAGTGCGACGATATTGCACGTGAAATGCCGCGCTGTGTATGGGAGCTTCGTCTGCTGAGCAAGTGTTTGAAAAACTGCGGACGTGATATTGTTCTCAGTCTCTCACCCGGGCCCGCTAAGCTTTCTTTTGCACAGATATACCGTGACACCTCAAACATGTGGCGCATAACCGATGACTTCTGGGATTCATGGAATGCTCTTTACAATATGTTCGAGAGATGCGAAAAATGGTCGATACACACGACAGCCGGACATTTTCCCGATGCGGATATGCTACCGATTGGCGCGATTCGTCAGGTTTACAACAAAGACGAGCGTACACATTTCACAGAGGACGAGCAATGGACTATGATGAATCTGTGGTGCATTTTCCGCTCCCCTCTCATGATAGGCGGAGAAATGACCAAGTTTGACGACTTCACGATGAGTCTCCTAACCAACGAAAAGCTCATTGAAATGCTGAACTGCTCACGTCATGCGCATCAGGTATGGCGAAAGAACTTTGACGAAGAAAGCGAAACTCCCATACTCGCGCTTGAGCATCCTCAGGTACGCAGAGATACTGACACGGAGGGCGTGCTCTGGACAGCAATGAAAGCGGGCGGAGGACAATACGCGGCTGCTTTCAACATAGGTGAGACCGAGCTTGATTTCGAAATTAAGGCAAGCGACCTCGAGACAGATCTGCACTGTGCGGAGAACATTCAGACAGGTGAAAAAATAAAGTTCGACGACAGCTTTACTGTAAAGCTCAGACCGCATCAGTCCGCGGCATTTTTACTCGAAGAATTTTAAGGATACTCTGATACTCTGATTAATAACCTTAAATCAGAGGCTTCCTGATTAATCTGATATAACACACGGAGGATAAAATGAAACTTATTTTCGATAAGGAATACAACAGACACCAGGCCGATCCCTTCATCTTTGAAGACGACGGTAAATTCTATCTTTATGTCACGGGAGGAGCGGGAGTTGAGGCATATTCTTCCCCCGAACCCATCGGCCCGTGGCACTATGAAGGCGTAGTTGCAAGCATCGCGGAGCACACTAACTATTGGGCACCGTCGGTCATCAAATACGACGGCAAATACTATATGTATGTTTCCTGTGACGGAGAAGGCATGTTCGAGTTTATGCATGTACTCTCGTCAGACAATCCGCTCGGCCCGTTCGGCAATGCCAAGAGACTTTACGATCGTTTTACAATTGATTCTCATATAGTATTAACCGAAAGCGGTCTCTTTCTTTGGTATTCCGAGGACAACACAAACACCGACAGAATCGGAACACGCATTTTTATCGACAGAATGCTTGACCCGTACACACCCGCAAACGAATGTGTGGAAATGATTGTCCCTACATTTGATGAGGAAATATTCCAGAAAAATCGTTACGGAGACGGAAGAAACTGGCATACAATCGAAGGTGCCTTCTATTTCCGTGAGGGAGACTGGCAGTATGTAATGTACAGCGGTGCGTGCTATGAAAACGATACGTATCATATAGGCTACTCTGCCGTAAAGAGTGACGAAACAGACCTTACAAAGCTCAAACTCGTAAAGCATACCGACAACGGAGCCTTTGCCCCCGTAATGATCAAGAATGATTTTGAAGAAGGCTGCGGACATCACAGCGTAATTAAATACAACGGTGAGTACTACGCGATCTATCATGCTCGTGATTATCGTGACGCAAGTGATAAAAACTATGTTGAAAGAAGAACCGCGCGTATATGCAAGCTGCATGTAAACGACGGTGTTATCACCGCCGAAAGATACAAGGATCATCTTTAATACATTGCCGCACAAATGAAGTCGAGTCTTAATCGACCGTTTCGGAATATCTTTTTCAAAAAAACATATAAAAAGTCTGCCGCATCGGAAATTTTTCCGATGCGGCAGAACTTTTTTCGGTTTACTCCAATAAGTTATACACTGCCCGATACTATTTCATGAAAGAAGGACACGGCTCAATCAACGTTAATCTCACAAAAACGATGAAGAACTGCCGCTATCTGGCATCTCGTTGCATTATTCTTAGGTTGAAGTGTTCCATCACCCATTCCGTTAATCAAGCCCGCAGAGCATGCCCAGTGCATTGCGGTATATGCGTAATCGGAAAGCTGTGATATATCATCAAAATCGAGAATACTTGTTGTTTCGTCATAGCTTACATCATATTCCTTGTATACGGAATATCTGTAAAGTATGGCCGCAAGCTGTTCGCGTGTAATATTGTCATCGGGTCCGAATCTTCCCTGTCCATAGCCGTTTACTATGCCGTTTTCGGCAGCCCATGCAACAGCATCTGTGTAATACATATCTGCGGGTACGTCATCGAAAATGTTTTCTCCGCATTCGGGCTCGCCCTCCATACGATAAAGTACGGTAACTATCATGGCTCTTGTTGTAGCCAGATAAGGGCTGAATGTATCTTCACTTGTTCCGCGCATGAGTCCGTTTTCATATACGTAGTAAACGTCATCCGCAAACCAATCGTCGCCGGAAACATCAATGAACGGAATTGTCGTTTCTTCCTCAATACCCGAGTACTCCTCGATGTCTTCGAGCTTTTCCCATCCCGCGTATACTGTCATGTTTCTTGTAAGCTGCACCTTTGTTACGCGTTTTGTAAGAGCGGCATCGGAGTACCATCCGAGGAATTCGTATCCTTCACGCTCCGGAATATACGATGAGAGGTTAACTACGGTCTTGAATAGTTTTCTTACCGGCATTATATTGCCGCCGTCGTTTGTATCAAATGTCAGCGTGCAATACAACGGCATATTTTCGAAGATTTCACTCGGATCAACGTCAACACTGATATCGGTATCGAACGGAGCAATGTTAATCTTAAGCTTGTACTCAACAGTGCTGCTTCCGTCGGGTGATACTATTGTAATCGTGTAGGTATGTGTTGATCTTACGAATAGCGAATACATACCGTTTTTCGCTTCAAGTCCGTCGACATACACCTTGGACTCGGGATTTGATGTGAGAACGGTAAGTACATAGTATCCTCTCTCGATGTCGTTCAGCTCCGCGTAATTGTTTTCGTCAAAGCTGTCGATTGTCAAATCCGTACCTTCGAGGTATATTCCGATAACATCGGAATTATCTTCCTCTTCGCTTACATCGTCTGTGAACCATACGAGAACGTAGCTGCCGTTCTGTGAGAAATCAAACGTAAAGGATTTAACTTCCTCGCCTGTCATCTCAAGAGTTTCTTTTCCGTATGTACGCTTCGATTCGAGAAGATTTCCGACTTCGTCGTAAAGAGCAACTATGATATTACCGCCGCTGACAGGTTCAAGTGAGTTGTTGGAAAGAACTACATCAACACTTGTTCCGTCCGTACCCTGTCTCATGTACGTGTCTGCGCTTATTGTTTCTCCGCGGATATCAAGAAGGCTCTCGTAGCACTTGCGTGCATTGTTGTTGATTTTGTCTGATTCGGGAAGTACAACATCGTTTTCGATGATTTCGGCTTTCACGAAAATATTAACTCCGCCGTTCGGGATTTCGGTTAAGCCGAGGTCGTTTACATAGTCGCCTATTGCAAACTCGCTTCCGACAGAGAGTATACCTTCATCGATGGCTTTAAGATCATCCTTTGATGTGATATCTACGGTGTAGCCTTCACCGGCGGTACCGTCTGCAAAGTATTTACCGTCTATCGGCTCTTCGCATTCGCTGTCGGAGTAAATACCGTACCGTACATATCTTCCCTGCTTTGTAAGAGTGGATGCCGACTGGTTATAGAGACCTATCGATATATCTCTTACTCTGTCGCTTTGCTTTGTGAGAGTAATACCGTTGATTCCGACGTCGGGATAATCGAGGTAAACCTCTCCCTCGGCTTCCGCAGTTGAGCCGGTATCGAATTCACCCGTACAGATATATTCGACATTATCGATTTCGTCACCCGTTGTGTAAACTGTGCTGAAGGTCTTGTATTCACCGGGCATTAATCTGCATTCAAACTCGGCCTCTGTTCCGTCGATCTCTATTTCTACCGCAGTAAGAACATTAATACCCTTATTCGTTATCGTAAACGATATGGGAGTAGGTGTGTTTGTATTCAGTGTACTGAAGTCAACCATAATGTCGCTTACTTCGATATCATCGGAATAATACGAAACACTGTTGCAGAGCAATGTTCTGCTGTCGGGCACATCCAGAGTGTACGAAACGGTTTCACCGTCGATAATAAGCTCGTACTCTTTTGTGGTTCTTGTGTCGAGAAGTTCATCAGCCGACATGACAGCCGTTATTTTACCGTCCGCAGCCGATGAGCTTATGTTCTCTATGCCTGTATTATCGGGCATCACCGCAGCCTCGATAGCCGCTGAGAATGCGTATACACCGTCATACAATCCGAGTTTAACGGCTTTCATGATATCGTTTTCGTTGTCTCCGGCTTTCTTATCGTTCCATACAACCGATACATCCGTTAAGTCTTCCGCACCGTCCGTAAGGTCAAACAAGCCGTCGAAATTGGATATGCTTACCGTTGACGACAATGAATCGGGAATATCGCTTTCGGGAGTTCCGTTTTCATCGAATACAAGGAAGCCTATATCATGGAGCTCGACGCCGGACTCGTCGCTGTGCTTATGCCATGCCAAAACGAATACGTCTTTTTCTTCGAGCTTTGTCTTTGTGAGCGAAGGCTTGCCGTCTTCGGCACTGTTTTCCGATACACGCACTGTTTTTACGTTTTCGGTAGGATCTGCGGCTGTCGTATCTACTATGGAATAGTATACTTCACTGTCATCCGATGTGCTTCCCATGGAAACGGAGTATGCAACTGCCGCTGTTCCGTTGTCAAGCATTTTCGCGTCAATGTCAAGTACATCTCCTACTTCACCGCCGTAGAGGGTGTATGTCTTGCTCCATGTTCCGTTCTTGTATATCTTATAGAGAATGGAATCATTTACCGTCTCGCCGATTTGTTCGCCTGTCTGTATCTGCTGCCACAGCACAATCGCATTGTCCCCTGCAATCGCGGTTACGGGGTTATCTTCTCTGAGAGAATTTTCCGTAAGTCTTGTTGTCTTCCAGCTTTCGCCGTCCCATATAGCGGCCATTACCTCATTACCGTTGAGAAGCGCATATTGCTGCTCGGAGGTAATCGATGTGCCCGCTTTAAGTCCGAGGGATGCCGACTGTCTGAGCCATACTGCCGACGCGGATTCGCATGTACCGTCGAAATCCATTGTATAGTCGCCGTATCCGGGGAAGTCGCTTGTTTCCGCGTCCTCGATTACCATCGGCTCGGAATATCCGTCTCCCGCTTTAACAGCGTATACGGGTGTCACATCCTCGATATCCGTACTGCTCATATCACTGAGGAATACCATAATCTGAGCATCATCGGTTATCATCGGATTAGAGTAAGGATATGCGTTTACGACAAGATTATCGAGCTTGTTTTCCTCATCGAAGGAATTATTCATAGCTCTCATCAAGCCGTATGTATTGTACGACATATCGGAGAAGTTCTCCTCACGGTCGTTTGCCAGATATTCTCTGCTCTGCAGCTGTATATTGTTTTCCAAAACAACATATCCGGGGTCACTGCTTACTGCCATGGTGAGTGCCATAGCATTTGAGTCGTCATCTTCATCGGAGCCGTACCAGTATTCGTCGATTTCATCCCAATCGTTGAATGTCCAGCCTTTTCCGACTCCGACAGATGCAATTGTTACTTCAACCTCTATGGGACCTATACCGAGAGCAACCTTTATACCTACTTCACCGTTCAGGCTCAGGTACTGTCCCTTAAGGCTTTCGGACTTCAGGTAGTTCTTTGTAAGGAATCTGTTTTCATTGTCTATCTCAAGTGTTCCGAAGGCTCCGATTTTGCATACAATCTTTTTGCCCCATCCGAGACCGCCGAACAGCTCGATATACGCGTTGATTCTGAGGGCTGTGAGGTAATCGTTTACCGTACTTGCCTTCTCGTCATCCCATCCTTCGCCGAGCTCCTGAGCGTATCTGATAGCGGTCTTAAAGTCAACCACAACACCGCCGCGAAGCTTTACGCTGAATGTAACCGGTATACCGGGGCCGACTATTATATCCTTCGCTTTTTCGAACTGAAGCTCTGCGCCTGCGGTGAAGCCGCCGCCTGTCATGAGAACTTCCCATTCGCCTTTATCGAGATTGTATCTGATATCGGTTGAGAACCATCCTTCGAGAGCAAGGCTCACGGGAAGTCCTATTACACCGTTCGCTACAGCGCCCCAAAGAGAAGACTTATCATCGAAGTATGAACCGTCGGCCATGCTCTTGAAATCGCTGATGGAGAATGTATCGTTTACCTGAGCGTCAAGGAAGTTAGGCTCGACACTTACTCCGTTGGTATCATACTCGAGATCATCCATCTTAAGAGTGTTCATACCTGTCCAGAAATATCCCGTAAATCTTGTGGGATCTTCCGTAGGAGTCAGTACGCACTTAACAAGTCCCGCCGCCGAACCTAAATTCGTAGCGAATTCGAGTGCCTTGTCTATTATCTTGTCTCCGGCTTTTTTGAGAATACTATTCGAGCTTTCGGCACCGTTTACGGAACCGAACAGTGATATTCTCGACATAAGACTGAGAAGATTGTCGCTGTCCTGTATTTTTTCTTCATTAAGAAGGTTAACTACCTTCGGACGGAGAGAAATAATACAGCCGACGCCCTTCTTATTCTTATCGTAAATTTTGTATTCCGACTTAATTGTACTGTCGCTGAAATCTTCGAATGAGTTTTCATCCAGTAACGTGATATTTTTGACCAGCTTTATCGATGAGAAGGGATATGTTGCCTCATCCGTTCCTATTACCACCTGATTTCTGAATTCCTTGTGCTCATTCTGCTGTCTCAGTGTAACATCATAGTCACAGCCTGTTGTGTCCACGCCCCAAAGCATTACGGTTGTTTCGAGTTCAGCCGTAGGATATGTTGCGTTGGGACCTATACGGGATGTGCTGTCCGTTATCTGAATATCTCTGCCCGTGCCGTAGTCAACCGTCTGGAAAGCAACGAAAATCTCGGTGTTTTCGGCTTTCTTCAGAGATACACGGTTTTCACCCTTTCTCATGACATCCTTAACCGTAAGGTTGGAATCTATTGTCACAATGTCGGGATAATATCCGTCGACACGGATTTCGAAGATATACTGAATATCCTCATGCAGTTCTATCGGCTCGGGATCGGTTTCCGTTGTAAACTGGGTTATATCCATGTATACAGTCAGCTTACCGTTCGAGTCGGTAGTGTATGTCATATCGTTTTTGCCGTTCAATGACACAGGCTCATCGTATACGAAAGAGAACATTGCTCCCTCGCAGTATGCGTCATCGCGTTTTTCCGCGTAAGGAAGGTTACGATATACACCGCCGCGCAGCGTAACGCTGCCTACATAAGGTGTTCCGTCGGGCTTTGTGAATACGAGCTCCGCAACAGCCGCTTTTCTGAGTGATACGGAATTCATCGGATAGAGCTCGCCCTTAGTACCGTTGCCTTCTCCGCTCTTTAACGATTCCTTGCTTATTGTTCCGAGATACTTCTCTCCCTCATATTCGGAATAGCAGTTTATCTCGGATGCGATTCCGTTCGGCTCATACAGTGCGAGTGAGCCGTCTGTATTTGTTTTAACGTTTTGAACGTTTCCTTCACCGTCTGTGTATGTGAGCTTTGTTTCCACCGCAGGAGTGAAGCTGAACAGATACAGCTTGTTTTTGAGCTTTTCGACACTTACCTCAACGGTATCGACGAGCTCGTCAACCGAATTATGCTGTGCGGTAACCGTAGCGGTACCTTCGTTAAGTCCGCAAAGCATAAGCACAGCTTCGGGAATGTATGCGAGGTATGAGAAATTCTCAAGAGGTTCGTAAACGCTTCCCTGTCTGTAGTTAAGTGTCAGAATCTGTCTGAGTTCGTCTATGTCCGCGTCGGCAGACCATTTGATACGGTCGGAACGGCTTCCCCATGCGTAATCGGATTTATTAATGCTTATGGATTCGAGAAGTCCGAGTTCGCTTCTGAGAGCCGCTATCTTCGCGGCATTGTCAAGACCTGATATGGTCTCACCGGAGGTATTCGTTATCGTCGGGGATGTCGTTGTTGTGCTCGAGCCTACTACATTCTTAAGAGTGTAAGAGTCAACCTTTTCTCCGTCGATTTCGATTTCAAGCGCACCGCTCTTGTATATGGTAACGATTCTGGAGTCCGTACTCCATGCGTCGTCACCGTTGTTTCTCGCGCGTGCTATAACAAGGTAGTTTTCCTTGAGAGAGTCTGATGTATCGAATGTGAAATTCAGTTCTCCCGTATATTTTCCGTCTGCGGGAGCGCCTGTATATTCTTTTTTGTCGAGTACAACGCCGTCTTTTTCGATACGGAGCTCCGTTGTACCGTCTAAGAGCTGTTCAACTGTCCAGCCGATATTAATACTCTTGCCGGAAACGAATGTTGTTCCTTCAATGTTGAGTGTTACGTATGCGGGCTGAGGAAGAACAACAATATATCCCATTGTGGAAATATCGCCGTCCGATGCAGTAGTCTTCAGCTCTACTGTGTATGTAGGTTCACCGTCTGTTGAAATTGTCGTAAGGTATTCACCGGGAACGGTAATCGATGTCGAATAACGGTCTATTGTCGTACTCCATACCGTATTTCCGCTTCCCTTTTCCGTGAGCTTTACCTCGATATTCTTGTTTACATAATCTCCGTCGCCGTCCATTGCACTCAGATTGCTTGCGAACATGAGAGTGCAGTCGTCACCCGAACGGGTTGTATATGTATTCGCGTTTGTCGGGAAAACAATCGCCGGAGTAGAGCCCGAGAGAACGGTAACCTTAAGGGTATTGGAGCATGTGTTGCTGTTGTTCTCGTCTCCGCTTCCGTTTTTAGCTACTGCGTGTATATTAACCTCACCCACGCCCAAGGTAATCATCGCGTATTTCTTTGTGGTCTTGTTGTAGTTCAGGGAAATGACATCATCTCTGTCGAGAACAAGCTCGTAGTCGTCATCTCCGTCGTACGTCCACGATTTCGTTGTATTCTTATCCACCGTAAGGTAATAAGCCGCTGCGTCAGTTATATAAAGCGGCTCTTTTTCGGCAGACAGTGTATACGCGTCATCGGGAGCCTTTACCACTTCTCTCTCGGTGAACGAGGTGTACGCGTTGACGGGAACATACACGCCGTTACGCACAACATAAAGCTGTACGCTGTGTGTCAGATCCGCGTTTTCATCGTCGGCGTAAACCTTCGGCAGATTTACGCTTCCCGTGAGCACACCGTCATCACCCTCGATTGTAAGAACTATGGGAGCGATAGCGGCAGACGATGAATAGTCACCGTCGAATACCGCGATAACCTTGTATCCGCATGTATCGGGATCGTAATTGCTCCAAAGCTGCTTGTATGCGGTGTCGGTCTGTTCGGTAGACGCGGATACGGTGTATGTAATATACTCGTCTCCGTTATGCTCATCGAATGTTCCCGCCGTTACCTCGACACTGTTTATGCTGTGCTCGGGTAAGGTAGTGTTAAGATGAGCGGACAGCGTTATCGGTGTATCGAAGGTTATGTTCTCTACTATTACATTACCGAAAGAATCGGTCACACCTTTGCCACCGTTGATGCCGCTTACCGTAATTTCCGTATTATCTACCGCTTTAACCTCGTACAGGAACAAACGGCTTGCGGATACGGTCGCACCTGCTGTACCGTCATGGATAACGGTGCAGCCCTCACTGTCCGTGTCAACCTCTGTCAGTGTTGTTCCGTCGGACAGCACAAGCTCTACTCTGGCAGTGTTGCTGCCATCACCTGTCATAACAGGCGCGGAGAACTCCACGAGTATCGGTACATACTGTCCCACATAAAATTCAGTCTGATTACCGACTACACTCACGCTCTCTACGGTAGGTGCGGAATAACCAATCGGGTATTTCATTATAACGGTGGAGGCATCAGAGACACTGAAATATAGGTTATTGTAACTTCCATCGTTGTCAGTATTCTCAACAACGACAAATGCAATTTGGTCGACAGTAGTATTTATCTGAACTTCGGTATTCGCATACACCGCAGTGTACGGCAGTTTGAAGCCAAAAGTGGTTTTGTACAGTGTATGGTTAAAACCTCTCGAGTTATCGTAATTGCACTCCGAATAAACACGACTTTCTACGTCGGCAGGATACCAATTTTCATCCGACAATTTCACATATAAGGAAGTATTCGATGCTGAAATTATATCAGATTTATTATAATCAGCGTTTCCTGTGATTGTTAAGTTTGTTGTGATTGTATCACATGCGCCGTTTTCATATAACAAACGCAGTTTTCTTTTTTCCGCGTCGGTTAATTTTAAGTCATCTACGGAAAAGTCATACACAAATGCCTTAGTGTATGTTATATCCGATATTTGGTTTATCGCCGTAAGTGCTGTCGAGTCGATTGTAGTAGTACCGTTGGCTCCGCCAGTGTAAAAAAAATTATCAACCGTTTCTTTTCTCTCATACGACAGCTTAACCGCCGCCGCGTCGGTCCAAATACCGTTGTTCTCGATTACGGCTCCGCGCAGATTCTTTATCTGAACTATAAACGGAAGATAGCCTGCCCAAAAATCCGGTCTCGACGAATTCGGCTCACCGGCAGTACGGTATATGTTCTCCATGTCCGTCTCGAGACGGTTTGTATTGTAATAAATATCGACAGAGCTCTTACCTGTTGCGATAGTACGCGAAACATATTTATTGATGCCTACCGTATCGCCGAAGGTAATGCCTGTATTTCTTCCGACCGACAACTCCTCCGTGAACCAGTCGTCAATGTCGCCGAACATACCGACGTCAAAGGTAATATCCTCGTCCGCTTCTATGGGGTTTCCTTCCTCATCCTGAAGCTCGAAATTTACCTGAAAATATGCGTCTCCTACGACACTTGAAACCACAAGACGCGGAATCGAACCCGTATCCGCCGTATCGTTTGTTTCGTCCGCACCATTTGCATCATTCGTACCGTTTTCGGAAATATACTGTAGTGATGCGGTTATGTCCTGCATTTCATATTCGATTGACAAGGCGTACACTATTTCCTGAATAGTGGCAACGGAGCCGCTTCCCCATACGGTTACCGTCATATCGGGGTCGGTATCCTCCTCGTCTATCATTTCGAGAAACTCATCTATCGAATATGCTTCTCTTCCGTCGGCGAGGACGAAAGAGGTATCCTCTATAAGCTCTCCGTTCTCATCGACAAGCCCTATTTCAAGCATTCTTTTCCATGCGGCTTCTGCCTCTGCTTCAACCTCATCGGCTTCGGACGCGAATACCGACAGCGGGAACAGGGACATAACCATACAAAGAGTAAGTATCATCGAAATTATTCTTTTGAATGAATTCCGACTCTTTCTTAATAACATTTTCACCCTCCTGCGTTTAAAATCAAAAAGTGTCTTAAATCTTCCTTTTTCCGAGTTTGAGCGCGGTCAGCGCCAAAAGCGTTCCGATTACAAACGAAAGAATGCCCACAACCGCGTATTTTCCGTTCGAACCGTACAATAATACCGAACTGCAGCCGCCGAGTATTGCGGTCGTGGCGGATGTATCCGCCGTAAATACAATGCTGACAAGGCCGAACAAAAGCATAACACACACAGCACTCAACATTCTCGCTATTTTTCTGTCGAGTTTTACGCGATACTGCGCGGTCTTTGTTTGGACAGCCGAAACCCGCTCGGACACGGTATATCTGCGCTTCAATAGATTCTCCTCCTTCACTTCGAATTAACCACGATATCAAATTAGGATTTAATATATATAATACGGAAAAAGTAAAAAACTCTCACCTTTTTTCATATTTTTTTATATTTTTATCAAAAAAATCATAAAAACAGCTTATTCCACGTGATATACCCGCGAAATAAGCTGTTTTATTATTGTAATTTTTCGAATAATCTGTTTTTTTCGATGTAACCCTTCGTGCAGTAAAACAATACTATCAGCAGTGACGGAAATACATATCCCGCACCGCGCATTGCCCCGTCCGCCGTTATCATCAGATTATACAGTGCGTGGAGCACAACCGACAAGCCGAGTATGCCCACGCAGCCTGTCAGCATAAGCCACTTGAATTTGAATACATAGGCGATACCGTACCCCATAACCGCGCCGCACAGGACATGAAGCGCGCCTGCGGATATGCCTCTCGCGAACATATAGAGGAAATCCTCGGCGCCGTTTTCGCTGAGAAAGCATACATTCTCGAATGTCGCAAAGCCCACGGCAATCGCAACGGCTGCGGTGGATATATCGCTCTTTTCTGGTTCGAATATCTCAATAAATATCAGGAGCGGAATCAGCTTCATTATCTCCTCGCACACGGGAGAGATTTCAATTGCCGCCGTCACGGCATCGGTCATATAGTATGCGGTAAAAAAGCTGTTGACATACGCGCTGAGATAGCACATCGACATACCGATCGCGACAAACAATGTACACTCGCGTGCCTTTCCCTTCAAAAACAACAGCGACACAAAAAGCGGCAGTACAATACATATATATATATTTTCGACATACGTCATATATGGTTTTCCTCTTTACATATTATAGGGAGAAGAAGCGCAAGGCACACCGTAAACGTCATATCAACGGCATAATACGGATTAAACACCGTTTCGTCAACCATGAATCCCGACACTATGTACAGCATAAGCTGCAACACAATGCAGACGACGAGCATAGTCTCGGTACGGCTGTTTTTTCGCCCTTTTGCTTTGATACCGCACAGCGAGTAATACGTAATCAATCCCGCCAAAACGGAAAAAGCTCCCGCGGTAATATATGACGGGCCGAACATCTTGAACGCAAACGATACCAGTGCGGGAATGAATGAAATGACGGCCTGCTTAAGCTCGAAGCGGGGCTTCGCGTATTTCAGAAATCTCAGATAAAGTGTCGAAAAAATAAACAGATATGCGGCAAGCCATGATATTTCCGCTACGTAGAATATCTTCGGTGTATATCCGAGTATGTATATATGCAGAGAATAAAACAGGATGCCCGCCAAAAAGCCGCCGTAACCGAGAGAGAGCAGCATAACGGCACGGCTTTTTTTAATCAGTGACATTACAAAAGCGGAAACTGTCATTGCGAACAGTATAACCGTCTGGAAAATACTTTCTATAAGTTCGAAGCTCATTTGTCACCCTTTTTGTTTATATCATGCAGCTTATGCATTAAAAATGTCATAAATACTCCGAGTAAAAAGCAAATCACTCCGACAATTACATATCCCGCTCTGCCGCCGTCGACGATTATACTCGCCGATCCTGTTCCGCCGCACTGTATGTCGCCGTATGACACATCAAGGGAGCAGATATAAGTACCGATAAAGATGACAAGACAAACGCTGACCAGTGCCGCGGCCGCTTTGAGAGCCATTCTGCGCCTTTCGCCTTTTATTATTATAAGCATGTTTTTTCTCTTATTAATCTCACAGAGACGTTCTTCATTGGTCCTCATATGTATATCCTTTCTTTTCGAGTATCGCACGAAGACTCTGCTTACCGCGATAGATGAGATTGGTAATCTGCTTTTCGCTTTTGCCGAGTACCTTTGCGGCATCCGCGTAATTCATTTCGTTTATATACACAAGATACAGCGCTTCCCTGTATTCGGTTTTCAGCTTCATCAGAGCCGAATACAGCTCATTGTTCTTTTCATCCTGTATAACCGACAGCTCCGCATGTTCAGCCTCGTAAGGCTCGAATTCTATATCGTCGAAGCCGATAAACGGCAAGCTGTGCTTTCCCATATGTCTGAGCGCAAGGTTTCTTCCTACTTTGAAGAGATACGCCTTAAAGCTGCCTTCGTTTTGCTCGGATATCGGTCTGAGCCGAACAAACATCCTCGCAAACGCTTCTATCATCAAATCCTCCGCGTCATGTTCGTCCCGGATGTATCCGCAAATAAACAGCGTCAGACTGTCGCCGTATTTTTCGACCAGCACGCTTGCCGCTTCTTCCGCACCGTTCATATAATCAAGATAAAGTCTTTCGTCTGTCATGCGAACACCTCCCCAATATACATAATCACTCTACTATTTTACACATATTCGCAAAAAAAGTCAAGAGTATAGCGGAACGTTGCTGTACAAAAGTAGGATTGTTGCCCGTATTTTGTCATCTTGACACAAAATCATCGGTATGATATAATCAGTATATAATAATATCGCACACAAAAGCAAAGAAAGGATAATGTGTATGAGAAAAGTTTTTCTTCTCGACAAAGAATGGCGTTTTCTCCCCGGCGAGGGAGAAACGGAAGCCGCAAAGACACATTCGGACTCGTATAATTCATCGAAGGCGGGTCAGGAACGCGGAATTCCCTCTCGCGCACTTGATGACAGCTCATGGAGGGTGGTAAACATCCCGCACGACTATCTTACGGAAACCGAATTCGCACCCGAAAACCTGATTTCCCACGGATACAAAAGAAGACA
The DNA here is from genome assembly GCA_963642885.1 of bacterium. Lineage (GTDB taxonomy): Bacteria > Bacillota > Clostridia > Oscillospirales > CAG-272 > UMGS1696. The sequence goes on along the minus strand of CAVIJI010000006.1, from coordinate 46,302 downwards.
CAACGCATGGTATCGTAAATCATTCAAGCTTCCGCGTGAATACGACGGAAAGCACATACTTTTATCATTCGAGGGTATAGCGGTTACCGCACGCATCTATTTCAACGGCTCACTTGTCGGACGCTCCTTCTCGGCGTATGCTCCGCTTGACATTGACGTAACAGACCGCGCGTTCTTCGGTGACAGAACCAATGTCATTGCGGTATATATAGACGGCCTGACTACCGAGGGATGGTGGTATGAAGGCGCAGGCATATACCGTCATGTGAAGCTTATAGTCAAGGAACCGTTCCATATCGAGCATGACAGCATATTCGCAAAGCCCGAGCTTATCGAGGAAAGCGAAAACGACTGGAGAGTCATCTGCGAGGCAACGGCAGAGAACAATTCATACTGTGATAAGTCGTTCCGCATCCGCACGGAGCTTATGTATAACGGCGACACGGTAGCCGTGGGCGAAAGCGAACAGTTCACCTGTCCCGCCGACGGAAAGGCAACAGCTCGTCATACTCTTATAATTACGGATCCCGCAAGATGGGATGTAGACGACCCCGAGCTTTACACCGCACGCTTCTCGCTTATATCGGACTGCGAAACCGACGAAGAGGAAACGACCTTCGGTTTCAGAACCTTCACTGCCGACCCCGACAAGGGATTTTTCCTCAACGGCAGACCGATTAAGCTCAAGGGCACCTGCAACCACCAAGACCATGCGGGAGTCGGAGTCGCCGTACCGGACTCCATACAGTATTACCGTATCAAACGTCTTAAGGATCTCGGAACAAACGCTTACCGTTGCTCTCACAATATGCCGGCAAAGGAAATCCTGGACGCATGCGATAGACTCGGCCTGCTCGTAATGGATGAAAACCGCCGATTCGAATCACGTCCAGAGGTTATCCGCCATGTTGAAACCATGGTAAAACGTGACAGAAACCATCCGTCGGTTGTAATGTGGTCAATGTTCAACGAAGAACCCATGCAGGGTACAAAGGAAGGCGGTCAGATATTCCGCCGCATGAAACAAGCCGTATTGCGCCTTGACGATTCACGTATAATTACGGGTGCGATGAACGGCGGCTACAACGATGAAGACGGCGCGGCTAAATTCATGGATGCTACGGGAATAAACTACGGTGTACCCGGCGGTGTTCTCGAGTACAGACGTCGTTACCCGCAGAATGCCGTTTTCGGCTCGGAAAACAACTCCGCCTTTGCCACAAGAGGTTGTTATAAGAGTGACAATGATGCTCACGTTCTCGCAGGCTATGACGAAGAAGCGGCGGGATGGGGTCAGCGCATCAAGGATACATGGCGCTTCACGAGAGAGCACGACTGGTTCGGCGGTATTTTCATTTGGACGGGCTTCGATTACCGCGGTGAGCCTACTCCCTTCGAGTGGCCGTCAATCGGTACTCAGTTCGGAATCATGGATACCTGCGGTTTCGCAAAGGACAGCTTTTATCAGAACCGTGCTTGCTTCACGGACGAACCCATGGTATATGTTCTTCCGCACTGGAACTGGAATGACGGCGATGACGTGCGTGTGATGACCGCTTCAAACTGCGATGAGGTCGAGCTGTTCTTAAACGGTGTCTCGCTCGGCAGAAAGAAATCGGATTGCTGTGCTCCCGCGGAATGGTCTGTAAAATTCAGTGCGGGTACATTATCCGCCATAGGCTATATAAACGGAAAAGAAGTGGCACATTGTGAAAGAAAAACCTCGGGCAAGCCTCGTAAAATCATCGCCGAGGCTTATAAATCAACCTTGTACGGCAACGGAGAGGACGCAACCGTAATCAATTTCTCGCTTGCGGATGAGAACGGATTAATCTGCGAAACGGCGGACAACATGCTTTCGTTTGAAATTATAGGCGACGGCGTTCTTCTCGGTGTCGGAAACGGCGACCCGAATTGTCTCGAATCCGACCACGAACCGAAACGCAGTCTTTACGCAGGCCACTGCCAGGCTATAATCCAGACAAAGCCCGACGCAAAATCGCTCGTATTCCGTGCCTCGGGCGAAGGACTCGAGACATCCGAAACGGTGTTTGAAATAATCCCCTCAAAGGTTGATTATATTTACGAATGTGCCGACAGAAACATCGAGGGTGTAACGGTATCAGCCGAAACATATGCCGATATGCCCGATGCACTCAGAGAATTCGCCGACAGCGACATGAATTCGCTTGAACCGATATCGTTTATCGACTGGGAAATAAAACCCGGCTTCACAAACGGATACAAGCTTTTCCGTGCGAAATTCAAGGTTTCCCCCACACAAAATCCGAATGCCGAAAATATATGTACGTTATTGTTTAAACAGGTAACGGCACGGCGTTTGCTGTTGTACGTCGACGGAACTCTCATCGCCGATAAGGAAAACATAAACGGCCCGCTTAACGCTTCGTTCGAAATAAACAAGCCAACCGAGCACGAGATGCGTCTTGTTCTCCAAGCTGCCGACGGCGAGAAAAACGGCATAAGAGGCGCTGTCGGATACAATGTAAAATAAGATTTATCCCCCGAAAATCGTTTTTTAAGCTCCCCGTGTTTCCGAACGCGGGGAGCTTTCGTGTATATGTGACAATATAACATATATCCGACATTTATGCTTCTTTTTCTGTAGATTATTGCGTTTAATTCCCATTGACATTATAGGAATAAAAAGGTATAATACCTATTGAAAGCATAGGAGTTAAAAGGGGGTGTTCGCGGTGATGATATCGTCAAAAGGCCGGTACGCTCTTCGCGTCATGCTTGACATGGCCGAACAGCACGGTGAGGGATATATCAGATTGGGTGATATAGCGGCCAGACAGGAAATCTCGAGAAAGTATCTGGAAAGTATTATGACCGCACTCTGTAAAAGCAATCTTGTCGAAAGCGCGCTCGGGAAAACGGGCGGTTATAAGCTTTTGAAGCCCCCGAGAGAGTATAAAATCGGAGAAATTCTGGAAGCGGCCGAAGGAGAGCTTGCACCGGTATCCTGTCTCACAAAAGACGGAAACAAATGCGGCGGAAGCTGCTGCTGCAACACAATGGCATTCTGGAAAGGCCTTGAGGATCACATAAACGCATATGTCAACAGCTATACTCTTCAGGACTTGCTTGATGAAAAAGACAGTACTCTTAAATGCGGCTCAATCGCCGAGGGCGGAGTTGTGAAAATCCGCACGTAAATATTCGAAAGGAATTTTGACTATTCAATGAAAAACAAAACATTGCTTGAAATAAAAAAACTGTATGTAAACGCAGGGGAAAAGGAAATACTTCACGGAGTCGATCTTTCGGTCGGTGAAGACGAAACTCACGTACTCATGGGTCCGAACGGAACGGGCAAATCCACTCTCGGATATGCCATCACGGGAAATCCCGCATACACGGTAACGGCAGGTGATATTATTTTCGACGGTGAAAGAATCAACGATTTAGCCGTAAACGAACGTGCAAAAAAAGGAATTTTTCTGTCATTCCAGAATCCGCTTGAGGTTCCCGGTGTCACTCTGAGCGCATTCATACGTTCATCGCTCGAGCAGAAAACAGGCAAAAGAATTCGTCTCTGGGAATTCAAGAAAAAGCTCGGCGAAACCATGAAACTCCTTCAAATGGACGAATCATACGCGGAGCGTGATCTCAACGTAGGTTTTTCAGGCGGTGAGAAAAAGAAAGCCGAAATACTTCAGATGCTGATGCTTGAGCCGAAATTGGCAATACTCGACGAAACAGACTCCGGTCTCGACGTTGATGCGGTTCGCACCGTATCAAACGGAGTTCAGCTCTTCAGGGAAAGAGTTCACGGCTCACTTTTGATAATAACTCACAGCACACGTATTCTCGAAGCCCTTACCGTCGATTCCGCTCATGTAATGGAAAACGGCGTCATAGTAAAGAACGGCGGAGAAGAGCTTGTAGATATGATCAACGAAAACGGATTCGGAAGCATCCGTGCCGATAACTGATTTGGGAGAAACGAATGAAAGAAAAAAGCCAGGTTGCCGATATAGACCGCAGCATTTACGATATTACCGATGAGGAAAACGATGACTACCGTATGGAGGAAGGTCTTACTCCCGAGATAATCGATAAGCTGTCAAAGGAAAAAGACGATCCCGTATGGATGCAGCAATTCCGTCTTCAGTCATTGCAGATATATAACGAGACTCCTATTCCGAATTGGGGCCCGTCCATTGAAGGACTCGACATGGCACATATCGCCACATACGTACGTCCCAAAACCAACATGAAAAACGACTGGAAAGACGTTCCCGAGGATATAAAGGATACCTTCGAACGTTTGGGCATTCCCGAAGCCGAAAGAAAATCCCTTGCGGGTGTCGGCGCGCAATACGACTCCGAGCTTGTATATCATAATGTAAAGGAAGAGGTTGCGGCAGAGGGTGTGGTATACACCGATATGGAAAGTGCTCTTAAAGGCGAGTACGCCGATATGGTGCACAAATACTTTATGAAGCTCGTTACTCCGCATGACCATAAATTCGCCGCGCTTCACGGTGCGGTATGGTCGGGAGGCTCGTTCGTTTATGTTCCGAAGGGTGTTCACCTTTCTATCCCGCTTCAATCTTACTTCAGACTGAACGCCAAGGGTGCGGGTCAGTTCGAGCATACACTTATTATAGTCGACGAAGGCGCAAGTCTCCACTTTATAGAAGGCTGCTCCGCACCGAAATACAATGTAGCCAATCTCCACGCGGGCTGTGTTGAGCTTTACATAAAGAAGAACGCAAAGCTTCGTTATTCCACAATAGAAAACTGGTCTAAAAACATGTATAACTTAAACACGAAGCGTGCTCTTGTAGAGGAAGGCGGAACCATCGAGTGGATATCGGGCTCGTTCGGCTCACATACGGGATGTCTGTATCCCATGAGTGTTCTTAAGGGTGATAATTCCAAGTCCGAATTCACAGGCGTTACATTCGCGGGCAAGGGACAGGATCTTGATACGGGAGCTAAGGTTGTACACATCGGCAAAAACACAAGCTCCTTCATGAACACACGCTCCATAAGCAAAAGCGGCGGCGTGAGCACATTCAGAAGCAGTGTTGTCGTACAAAAAGGTGCGACCGGAGCGAAATCCTCCGTATCATGTCAATCTCTTATGCTCGACTCCGAATCACGTTCCGACACAATTCCGGCTATGGATATCCGCACAAAGGACGCCGCTGTCGGACACGAGGCAAAAATAGGCTCCATCAGCTCCGATGCCGTATTCTATCTTATGAGCCGCGGAATGTCCGAGGAGGATGCCCGCGCACTCATCGTCAGCGGATTTGCGGACAATGTTTCAAAGGAGCTTCCCGTTGAATACGCAGTCGAGATGAACAATCTGATCAGACTCGAGATGAAAGGCAGCATCGGCTGATTTGGTGAACTGATATATGAAAGAAACTATACAGATAAATAAACTCCCCACCCCGACATGGAATTTTCTTCGTGTAAACTCAGCCTCCGTCGAATGGGATACGTCGGTATCCGCAGTCGAAGAGCATTACACCGAAGCCGATTCTCCCATAAAGCTGAATATATGTGCCGAAAATGACTATTCATCGAAAAAAATAACGATTTCCGCCGCCGAGAACAGTTCGGTTGTTGTAATAGAGCTTGTTTCGGGCGACAAGGCCTCATCATCTGAGCTTGATTTCGAGATATCCGACGGAGCACATGTAAAGCTTATTCAGCTTCTCAATCCGTCGTCGGGAGCACTTCTTCTCCACAAAACAAATGCGGTCTGCTCGAAAGCCGCTAAATTCTCGCTCATATCCGCTGTTCTCGGTGACGGAGACATATATACGGATACAAACGTATTGTTAAACGGAGATTCATCCGTGCTCGAAGCCGATTACGGTTATCTCGGAATGAACAGTCAAAAAATCGACATTAATCTCACAGTCGATCACTACGGAAAAACAACAAAGAGTGAAATCAAGGCAAACGGTGCGCTCATGGATTCCGCCGAAAAGATTTTCCGCGGTACAATCGACTTCAAGAACGGCTCGTCCGATTCCGTAGGTGCGGAAAACGAAACCGTACTTATGCTCGGTGACGATGTTGTCAACAAAACCGTTCCTTTGATTCTCTGTGCGGAAGAAAACGTTGAAGGCTCTCACGGTGCCACAATAGGAGAACTCGACGACGCTACTCTGTTTTATTTCGAAAGCCGCGGCATAGACAAGGAACACGCTTCCGATATTATGGCACGTGCCTCCGTCGAGAGAATCGCAAGACTGCCACAAGAGGATGAATTCGAACAGGCAGTTGAAAGCGCTCTCGTGAGACAGCTGAATCCGCAATTCGAAGGAGAAGAGGAAAATGAATAATTACAAATCAGATTTTCCGCTTTTCTCCAATGTGGATATCGTATATCTCGACAATGCCGCTACGGCGCAAAGGCCGAAGGCCGTGCTGGACGCGGAAAACAATTTTTACGTCTATCACAATGCCAATCCGCTGAGAGGGATTTATTCCCTCAGTGTAGAGGCAACCGAGGAGCTTGAGAGTGCAAGACGTGCGATAAAAGCTTTCATAGGCGCATCGTCATCCGATGAAATTATTTTCACACGAAACACTACGGAGAGCCTCAATCTGATAGCGTACAGCTACGGACTTACGCATGTGAACGAAGGAGACGAGGTTCTTGTATCGATTACCGAACATCACAGCAATCTTCTCCCGTGGCAGATGGTATGTCGTACGAAAAAAGCGGTATTAAAATTTATAGAGTGCGAAAAAGACGGCTCAATCGACCTGAACAAGGTAGAAAGCCTTATCACGGACAAGACAAAAATCGTTGCGATAGCTCAGGTATCGAACATTCTCGGCAGAATCAATCCGATAAAAGAGATTGCTTCTCTCGCTCACAAAAATGGTGCGGTGCTTGTCGTTGACGGTGCGCAAAGCACTCCTCATATTCCGGTAAACGTACGTGATCTGGGAGCGGATTTTTTCGCGTTCTCCGGTCATAAGCTCTACGGCCCCATGGGCATCGGTGTTCTCTACGGTCGCCGAGAGCTGCTCGACGATATGCCTCCGTTTCTCTCGGGCGGCGAGATGATAGAAACGGTATCCCGTACGGGTGCCGTTTATGCGGAGCTTCCGCATAAATTCGAAGCGGGAACGGTAAATGCCTCAGGTGCGGCAGGCCTTAAGGCGGCTGTGAATTACATTAATTCCATAGGATTCGACACAATACACAAGCTCGAGCTTGAGGTGTCCTCATACGCATTTAATAAAATGAGGGAAACACCGCACGTACATATAATAGGCTCCGATAAAGCGGAGGAACATAACGGCATAATCACATTCACACTCGACGACGTACATCCGCATGATGTAAGTGAAATATTCGCATCCGACAACATCGCGATACGTGCCGGTCATCACTGTGCGCAGCCTCTTCTCGAGCATCTCGGCTTCCGCGCGACAGTCAGAGCAAGCTTTGCTTTTTATAACACTAATGACGATGCGGATAAATTCATTGACAGTTTGTCGAGCATCAGGGAGCGTATGGGATATGGAAAATAGAAGCTTTTATAATGAAATACTGACAGAGCACAACATGCATCCCGAATTCAAGCATGATCTTCCGGATGCGGACATTGTGCTTGACGGAGTAAATCCGAGCTGTGGAGACAATATTCAGCTTAAACTGAAGGTTGAAGGCGACGAAATAGTCGACGGTGCTTTTGTCGGAGACGGATGCGCCATATCTCAGGCATCAGCCGATATAATGCTCGGAATGATAATCGGCATGAAAAAGGAAGATGCACTCAAAACAGGCGAAACATTCATGAAAATGATACGCGGAGAGGCTGACGAAGATGAAATCGAATCACTCGAAGAAGCCTCGGCACTGCGTGATATCTCACATATGCCCGCAAGAGTAAAATGCGCCATGCTCGGTTGGAGAACGCTTAAAGAAGCTCTCGGCGGAAAATAAAATCATAACGCAAAAAGTAAAACGCACATCACAGCTCGGTTCACCGAAATGTGATGTGCGTTTTTTATGTTCAATTTATTTTCTTATCAAGCTTATTCCTTTACCCTTATTTTACCGCTGCGGTATGCCGCAATTAAGCTTCTCAGGTCGTTTATACGCACCATGAGTTCCTCGCCGTAATCGATATCGGCAATGTTGACACGGTGCTCCATCTTTTCGACTACGCTTACCTTCGGCGTGATATCGGCGTTATTCTCATCATACGGCTTATGCTCGGCAAGACGCAGTGAATGGCTGTCGTATATAAGCGTATATCCCGCGATTCCGGTTTTAAGGCGATATGCCTTTGATATTCCGCCGTCTATTACAAACAGCTTTCCGCCTGCTTTAATCGGGCTTTCGCCGTCACATCTCAGCACGGGAACATGACCGTTTATAATATGTCCTCTACGCTTATCGAGCCCGAATTCCTCGAGTATCATCTCGCAAACCGAAGAATCATTGTTTTTACTGTAGTACGGTTCGTAATGCTCGGCGCACAGCTCCGCCGCATCCTTTCCCAAAAATGTTCTTTCGAAAAACGCCATTTTATCCTTGCCGTACAGTGGAGAATCGGCTCCGCACCACAGATACCACATATAATCACATGCTTCCTCCTGTTCTGCCGTACCGTACGGTGAGAAGAAAGCGCGCCGTACCTCCTGATCTATCCTGTCGAGAAGCGCCTTACCGTGGAACAGCTTTCCCTCACAATCGGCGAACGGAAGTGCTATATCTCTGAATTTTCCTTCTTCGGTCAACGGAATACAGCCGTGATAGAGCAAATTACCGTTAATCCTTCTGTACATTCCGCCGTGATCATATATAAACTTTATATGACTCTGCAGTCTCGCGGAATGTTGGAACGAGCTGCCGAGAATTCTTATAAGCTCGCTCTCTTCCCTGCTCAATCTAAGCGGATCGCTCGGATCAACTGTCGGGAAAAGCTTATCGCGAAGCTCATATTCATTTCCGTCTATTGTAATTACACCACGTCCGAAATCAACCTTTTCGAAGAAGCTCCTTGATTCCATACCGTATTCGGGATGCTTCTTAATAAGCTGCCCTTCGAGCTTGAACTGTATCACGGCAATAGCCTTATGCATTTTCGCTGTAAGAGAGTGCTCTATAGTATCATATACAACATCGTCAAGCGTATGCGGATAAAAATACGTACACGGGTCGTCACGATACACTTCTGCGGCAAATACCGACAAAGGACGAAGGTTCAAGCCGTATCCGTCCTCGAGAACGTCAAAGCTATTGTAACCCAGTGCGATTCTTATGACATTCGCTATAAGTGCTGTGTTTCCCGCAACGGCTCCCATCCAGCTGATATCATGATTTCCCCACTGAATATCTATATGCTTAAACGTTATAAGCTCATCCATAATTTTGTCTGCTCTCGGACCGCGATCGAAAATATCTCCGATTATATGAAGCCGGTTTATCGTAAGGCTTCTTATGAGAGAGCACATGGCAATGATAAAATCATCTGCTATACCCGTTTCGAGAATAGCGGATATTATCTCGGAGTAATAATATTCACGATTTATATCCTCCGTAACATTAAGAAGCTCATCGAGAATATACGCGAAGCTCTGAGGCATTTTTTTCCTTACCTCGGAACGTGTGTATTTAGCCGAAACAGATTCGCAAACCAGAATGAGTCTGTATATTACAATGCTATACCATTCGTCATTCAAAGCATCTTCAAGCCTGAGCTTTTTGATTTCCCGTTCGGGATAATATATAAGCTCTGCCAGTTTTCTGCGTTCGGTTGACGATATGCTTTTTTCGAAAATCAAGTCTATCTTTGATTTTATCATACCCGACGCAGAGCGAATAAGTCGGAGAAACGACTCATACTCACCGTGAAGATCGCTGAAGAAATATTCCGTTCCCTTTGGAAGACTTCGTTCCGCACATAGATTTATAACTTCTGATGCGGCGGATTCGATTGTAGGGTAATTTCGTGCGAGAACCTCGAGAAAATGTAAATCGTTTTGATAATCATTCATATATCCACCACCCATATATTATTTTTAAAACAGTGCCGCGGCACCGCTTTAATTATACCAAATCACACGTTTGAATTCAACATATATACATCTATTTTACATTGGCGATTACACGTATTCTTTCATGACAGGATAAAAACCGTGTTTTTTTCGAAAAAAATCGATTCGGTTGTTTTTCGCGGCCTTTTTCATGCTATAATATAAATGATATTTTATTAAAAGGTGACTATATGAATTTTACCGAATCGTTTATTTGCCCGATATGCGGCAGAAAGCATGACTCCGTGGTTTCCGATTGTTTTATCGGAAAAGGAGCTCTCGTTAATCTCCCCGATATCGTAAAAAAATACGACTCTGTCAAACCGTATGTACTGTGTGATATAAATACGTATGCGGCTGCGGGTGAAAGGGTTGTCTCACTGCTTCGCGAAAACAACATCGAGCCTGTTCTTCACATTATCAATTCATTGGAGCCCTCTCCCGACGAAAAAACAGTGGGAGATGCGGTGATGTACTGCGAGCGTGACGTTGATTTCATAATCGGAGTCGGCGGCGGCGTCATCAATGACACATGTAAAATACTTGCGATGACAAAAAGGGTCCATATGGCAATAGTGGCTACCGCTCCGTCAATGGACGGCTTCGCATCCGCAACGTCATCGGTTGACCGCTCGGGATTAAAGGTTTCGCTGAAATCCGCGTGTCCCGACTGCGTTATAGGTGACACGGAAATTCTCGCGTCCGCTCCGATACACAACATTCGCTCGGGTATAGGTGATATGCTGGCGAAATATGTAAGTCTTGCAGAATGGAAAATAGCGAATATACTGCTCGGCGAATATTATTGCGCAAAGGTTGCGGATACGATGCGCACAGCACTCGACAAATGCATTACCAACGCTCACGCCGCGGTCAATCGTGAAGAAAATGCCGTTTCATCCGTAATGGAAGGGCTTACTTTGGGTGGAATCATGATGAACTGGGCCGGACTCAGCAGACCCGCATCTGGCATGGAGCATTACATTTCGCATATAATCGACATGCGTGCACTCGAATTCTGTACTCCGCATGACTACCACGGAATAGAATGCGGCATAGCTACATTGCACACAATACGCATGTATGAGAAGCTCGCCGGTGTTTTGTCACAGCCGATAGATATCGAAAAAGCCGTAAAGCACGCGGAAAGCTACGATCTCGAGGGACATTTTGCCTATATGAGAGAAAAACTCGGTCAAGGCGCGGAAACAATGATTGCACTCGAAGCCAAAGAGGGCAAGTATTCCGCGGTAAAGCACAAAGAAAGAATTATGACAATCGCTTTAAAACGCGAGGAAATTCTCGATGCAGTAAAAAGTATGCCGGAAGCCGATGAGCTTGAAAAATTGATGAAAAGCATAGGTCTTCCGACCGAGTTTTCGGAAATCGGCTTAAGTGACGACGACGTTGATACCGCGGTATTGTTAGCGCGTGATATACGAGACAAATACGTACTCGGAAGACTGCTTTGGGACTTGGGTCTTACCGATTAATGATCATAAAGAGGCACGGATTTAACCGAATCCGTGCCTCTTTTATCTATGCCATTGTTTTCAACATTTCAAGCGTGACCGAATAGCGCACCGCTTCTCCGCGGTCGTATTTTCTGAATTCGTCAAGCATGTATTCCCCCATACGATGAACCTCGTTGCCGAGAGAGCCTGCAATATGCGGTGTTAAAAATACATTGTCGAGTGTATACAACGGACTGTCCTGTTCGGGCGGTTCGGGGTATGTAACATCCAAAACTGCCGATATCGTTTTATTCCGTCTGAGTGCTTCGACCATATCCTCTTCGACAACCTGTGCACCTCTTCCCGTGTTAATAAAAGAAGCATGTGATTTCATTCTCGAAAAATGATTCTTATTGATTATACCGACGGTTTCGCTGTTATTCGCAAGGTGATTGGAAATTACATCGCATTGCTCGAAAATCGTTTCAAGTGAGCATTTCTTTACGCCGAGGCCTTCGGCAGCTTCATCCGAAAGAAACGGGTCGAATACCAGAATTTCAACCTTATCGAGTGTTTTAAGTCGCTCGATTACCATCTTGCCTATCATTCCCGCGCCGAGAATGCCTACCTTAATTTCGTAAACACCCGTATAGCCGCCTATTTTTCTGCCGCTCCATTCCGAGCCTTCAGCCGTACGGTGATATCTGTTGTAATAACCCTTTGACGCCAGGATAATCTGAGCAAATGTAAATTCAGCTACAGGGACTCCGTTTGCGGCCCATGCGCTGAAAACGGCTTTTCCTTCCTCGAGGAATTCTCTTGCAAAGCCCTGTACCGAGCCTGCACCGTAAAACACCGCTTTTACATTAGGTAAATATTCGTTGATTTCATCGCGTGTGAAGTGAGGCATCCCCCATGTCGAGAAGATATAATCCGCTCCCGAAAGCACATCCTTGTATGCATCAAGTTCGTTTTTGGCTATCACATGATCTGTTTCGAATTCGAGCTCCGAATGAAGTTCCCGCATCACCTCAGTCGAATAAACATCGTTTACCGAACCGGATGAGCCGATAAAAACAGCCTTTTTCATGTTATTCTCCTTATACTTCAGCTGAAAATGCATTTACCGAAATCCTCAAACTCGAGAATATCGGATAATATATAGTTTGAAATAAACATTCCCGCAGGCGTCAGCGAATATACTCCCCTTCTGAACGTCATGTAGCCGTTCTTAATGAATTTATCGCATTTTTCACCGTACATAGCATCAAACGAATGTCCGAAACGCTGCATGAAATCACGTGAGTCAACTCCCGCAACCAGCCTGAAGCGAAGCATAACGTATTCTCCCATTCGCTCACGCTCTTCTATCTGCTCGCATTCATCGGTAATTCGTATTTTCGAATCCTTGACGTTAACCGCTTTCATATATTTTTCGATATCCGGAGTAAACGAAAAACGCAAGCCGTTGAAGTACGAATGCGCCGATACACCGAATCCCAAATATTCATCACAGTTCCAATATTTTAAGTTATGCACACACATATGTCCCGGGCTGGCAAAGTTCGATATTTCATATTGCAGATATCCGTATTCCCGTAATTGATGTATCGAATTAAGGTACATATCCGCTTCAGTATCTTCTCCCGGCAAAAAAGGCGATATACTGTCATAATTCTTATAAAATGCCGTTCCCGGTTCTATTTTCAAATCATACAATGATATATGGTCCGGCTTCAGTGATGCCGTGAATCTGATACTTTTCGAGAGAGACTGCGGTGTCTGATACGGTATTCCGAACATCAAATCTACGTTTATATTGTCGAATTTCGCGTCTCTCGCCATTCTGTATGAACGTACGAAATCACGGCGTGTATGCCTTCTCGACAGGGCCTTCAGTTCATTGTCATCCGCACTTTGCAGGCCCATACTCAAACGATTTACACCCATACGGTGAAGCTTCAGCAGCTCCGCATATGAAACAGTTGCGGGATTTGCCTCTATCGTAAATTCCGCGTGCTTAGTCAGATTAAAGTTCCGCTTTATCGCTTTTATAAGTCGGTACAAATCCGACGGCGGAATCGATGTGGGTGTACCGCCTCCTATGAAAACCGAATCGGGTTCATATGGAGCGGCGGCGGTCTTATAGCTCTCTATATGCGCTATCAATGTGTCGATATAGCGTGTTACGATTTCATCTGATGAGGGTGGAGCGGAATTAAAATCACAATAAGCACACTTCGATATACAAAACGGAATGTGTATGTAAATACCAAGCCTTTTTTTATCTCCGTATGTAAAGCTCATATCATGCCTTCCGTAATCAATTCTCGTCATCAAGCTTGAGCACAGCCATAAATGCCTCGGGAGACACCTGAACCGTACCCAACTGACGCATCTTCTTCTTGCCTTCCTTCTGTTTTTCGAGAAGCTTTTTCTTTCTTGTAATATCACCGCCGTAGCACTTAGCAAGCACATCCTTACGCAGAGCCTTAACGGTTTCTCTCGCAATGATTTTCGAACCTATGGCAGCCTGAATCGGTACCTCGAAGAGCTGACGCGGGATATTATCCTTAAGCTTTTCCGCTATCTTGCGTGCTCTCGCATATGCCTTATCCGCGTGTACTATAAACGTAAGCGCATCCACCATGTCTCCATTGAGCAGGAAATCCAGCTTTACGAGTTCGGACTGCTCATAACCTTCAAGCTCGTAATCGAGAGAGGCATATCCGCGGCTTCTCGATTTCAATGCATCGAAGAAATCGTATATTATCTCGTTAAGGGGCAATTTGTAATGAAGCTCGACTCTTTCGGTATCGATATACTTCATATCGATAAATGTTCCGCGGCGATCCTGACACAAATCCATGATACCGCCTACATACTCGGTGGGCGTAATTATGGATGCCGCAACTATCGGCTCGTATGCCGTCTCTATCTCATCGGGGGCGGGATAGTTGGTCGGGTTATCTATGTATATAACCTCTCCGTTTCTCTTTTTGATTTCGTAAATAACACTCGGAGCGGTTGTGATAAGGTCAAGGTTAAACTCTCTCTCGAGTCTTTCCTCTATTATTTCCATGTGAAGCAGTCCCAAAAAGCCGCAGCGGAAACCGAATCCGAGGGCTATCGAGGTTTCGGGTTCGAAGGTAAACGCCGCGTCATTAAGCTGCAGCTTTTCGAGTGCATCTTTGGTTTCGTTGTACTTGGCTCCGTCGGCGGGATATATTCCGGCATATACCATCGATTGCACCTTTTTGAATCCGGGAAGAGGTTCGTCCGCGGGCTGTTCGGAATGTGTCACGGTATCGCCGACACGCGTGTCTCCGACATTTTTAATAGAAGCCGTAAAATATCCTACCTCGCCTGCCGAAAGTTCTCCCGTAGGTCTCAAGCCGAACGGATCCATTACACCTACTTCCACTACATCGAATTCAGCGCCTGTGCTCATCAGCTTGATTTTTTCGCCCGTTTTCAGCGTACCGTCTACAATACGGATATATACCACGACACCGAGATAACTGTTGTACACCGAATCGAAAATCAATGCCTTGAGCGGAGCACTCTCGTCTCCTTCGGGACTCGGAATATCACTTATTATAGCCGCCATTACATCGGCAATGTTCAGACCTGTTTTAGCCGATACTACGGGGCAGTTTTCCGCGGGTATTCCGATAACATCTTCTATTTCGGCTTTGCATTTATCGGGCATAGCGGACGGCAAATCGATTTTGTTTATTACAGGAACTATCTCGAGGTTGGCGTCAACCGCAAGATATGCGTTAGCAAGTGTCTGAGCCTCGATTCCCTGTGTGGCATCAACCACCAAAAGCGCACCCTCGCATGCGTTAAGCGAACGCGATACCTCATAGTTGAAGTCGACGTGTCCGGGGGTGTCAATCATATTCAAAGCGTATTTTTCGCCGTCGGGTGCAGTGTAGTCTATCCTTACCGCGCGGGCTTTGATTGTAATGCCTCTCTCACGCTCGAGGTCCATGTTGTCGAGCAATTGCTCCTCCATGTCTCTCGCTTCCACCGTATTCGAAAACTCGAGTATTCTGTCGGCAAGTGTCGACTTGCCGTGATCTATATG